>JAUYNR010000120.1 GCA_030698225.1 Oxalobacteraceae bacterium
TTCCAGCTTATCGTAATAGTCATCCGTACCCCGATCAACGGTTTCACGTTAATCACCCAAGGCAGGAGCCTTGTGCGGTAATTCCGCTCGCAGGGATCTGTGCGGGGGGCGGGAGGTAACTCCTGTCCCTACCGCTACCCATCAATCATCGAGCTTGGTTGGCCCCCTTGCGCCAATCCGGCCACTAATGCCGCGCTGACCGCTTCCGCGTGGTGCAGATTTGGTCGAGCCTGCGGTGAACGCATAAAATTGCATTATCATGCATTTAAATTGGTTGATATAAAATTAAATGCTGGTGTTTTCCCATATAACCGCCTACGATATGAATAATAATTCATGTTTCGCAATCGGGAGTACAGAGAGAAGCCGGCGCTGCCGTCCTGCTTCATCTGCCCCTCAATGTGCGAAACGGCAGCCCAAGAGGGCAAAGATGACGCAAAACATTCTGCTCGCGGTCCGGCAAGGCAATGCGCGACTGGCCGCAGTGGCGCCCGATGAGCGCAATCGCTTCACCGCGGCGTCAGGCGGCACGTTCAATAGATCGAAAACTATATAAGAAGGAGACAGTAATGCCGCAGAGCACCAACAGAATCAACGATCTTGAGCCGATCGAGAAAGCCAGCAAGGATGAGCTGCAAGCGCTGCAATTGCAACGCATACAATGGTCGCTGCAACATGCATATGACAATGTGCCGCATTATCGCGCTTCATTCGATGCGGCAGGCGTGCATCCGCAGGACCTGAAGACGCTGGCCGACCTCGCCAAATTTCCGTTCACCGGCAAGAAAGATCTGCGCGACAACTACCCATTCGGCATGTTCGCGGTGCCGCGCGAGCAGGTGGCGCGCATCCATGCATCGAGCGGGACTACCGGTCAGCCGACCGTGGTCGGATATACCAAGAACGATATCGACACCTGGGCCAATGTGGTGGCGCGCTCGATCCGCGCCGCCGGCGGCCGCGCCGGCGACCTGATCCATATCGCTTACGGTTACGGCTTGTTTACAGGCGGCCTCGGCGCCCATTACGGTGCCGAACGACTGGGCTGCACGGTGATCCCGATGTCGGGCGGGCAGACTGAAAAGCAGGTACAGCTGATCAATGATTTCAAGCCGTCGATCATCATGGTGACGCCGTCGTACATGCTCAACATCATCGAGGAATTTTCGCGTCAGGGGCTTGATGCGGCCGCCAGTTCGCTGAAAATCGGCATTTTCGGCGCCGAACCGTGGACCAATGCGATGCGCGCCGAGATCGAGGTGCGCGCCGGCATCGATGCGGTCGACCTGTACGGGCTGTCCGAAGTGATGGGGCCGGGGGTGGCGGCCGAGTGCATCGAAAGCAAGGATGGCCCGGTGATATGGGAAGACCATTTTTATCCGGAAATCATCGACCCCGACACCGGCGAAGTGCTGCCGGACGGCGTCGAAGGCGAGCTGGTGTTTACCTCGCTCTCCAAGGAAGCGCTGCCGATCATCCGCTACCGCACGCGCGACCTGACCCGGTTGCTGCCGCCGACCTCGCGTTCGATGCGCCGCATCGGCAAGATCACCGGTCGCTCCGACGACATGCTGATCATCCGCGGCGTCAACGTGTTTCCGTCGCAGATCGAGGAAGTGATCCTCAAGCAGCCGCAGCTGGCGCCGCAGTACCAGTTGCTGGTGTCGCGCGAAAGCCATCTCGACCGGCTCGATGTGATCGTCGAATTGCGCCCCGAAGTCAGTGGCAGGCTATCAGAACTGGAAATGGACGCGATTGGCGCTGCGCTGCAGCACCACATCAAGGCCACGATAGGCGTCACCACCAAGGTGCGCATTCTGGACGCCAACAGTATCGAGCGTTCCGCAGTCGGCAAGGCCAAGCGCGTGATCGACAAGCGCCCGAAAATCGCTCATGAGCTTGCGGCAGGCGTGCTGTGACGCTGCGCAAGCGGCCTGAAGCTGTCCGCTTATGGATACGGGATGCAGCGCCGCATTTCCTCACATCAAACCTCTCCCCCGTGGGGGCGGGCTACAGCGCACGATGCGGTCGAGACTTCATCGTGCCGATCAACAAGGACTGGGATTGAACCATGAATGATGCCTTTATCTGCGATGCGATCCGTACTCCGTTCGGCCGCTATGGCGGCGCGCTGGCCGGGGTCCGGACTGACGACCTCGGTGCGATCCCGATCCGGGCGCTGATCGAGCGCCATCCGGGCGTCGACTGGGCGGCCGTCGATGACGTGATTTACGGTTGCGCGAACCAGGCCGGCGAGGACAACCGCAACGTTGGCCGCATGGCGGCGCTGCTGGCCGGGCTGCCGGTCGAGGTGCCGGCCAATACCGTCAACCGGCTGTGCGGCTCCAGCCTGGATGCGATCGGCATCGGCGCCCGCGGCATTCGGGCCAGCGAAGTGGGCCTGATCATCGCCGGTGGCGTCGAGAGCATGACCCGCGCGCCGTTCGTGCTGGCCAAGGCAGATGCGGCGTTTTCGCGCAGCGCCAAGATCGAGGACAGCACCATCGGCTGGCGCTTCGTGAATGCGCTGATGAAACAGAAATACGGGATCGACTCGATGCCGGAGACCGCCGAGAACGTCGCGCAGGAATTTCATGTCAGCCGTGCCGACCAGGATGCGCTGGCACTGCGCAGCCAGCAGCGTTGGGCCAACGCGCATGCGGCCGGCTACTTCAACGATGAAATCGTGCCGGTGATGCTGCCGCAAAAGAAGGGCGAGCCGACGGTATTTGCGACCGATGAGCATCCGCGACCCGAGATGACGATAGAGATGCTGGCGCGGCTGAAAGGCGTGGTGCGGCCGGACGGCAGCGTCACCGCCGGCAATGCGTCGGGCGTGAATGATGGCGCTTGCGCGATCCTGCTGGCATCCGGCGCGGCGGCGGACAAGTACGGCTTGCAGCCGCGCGCCCGCGTGCTGGGCATGGCCACTGCCGGGTTGGCGCCGCGCATCATGGGGTTCGGGCCATCGCCGGCAACCAAAAAGGTGCTGGCGCAAACCGGTCTGAAGCTCGGACAGATGGATGTGATCGAATTGAACGAGGCATTCGCAGCGCAGGCGCTGGCAGTCACGCGCGACCTCGGTCTGCCAGACGATGCGCAGCATGTCAATCCGAACGGTGGCGCGATCGCGATTGGCCATCCGCTGGGCGCTTCCGGCGCGCGGCTGGTGATAGCGGCGCTCAACCAGCTGGAACGTATGCAAGGCCGTTATGCGCTGTGCACGATGTGCATCGGCGTAGGGCAGGGCATCGCGCTCATCATCGAGCGCGTTTGATTTAGCGTGGAAGTCGCGCAGCGACTCACTTCGCTCCCCTCGCCCGCGGGCGGGAGAGAGGGGTTGGGGGGTGAAGCAGGGGTTTCTGGCAGCATGCTGCCAGCCTGCTGAACGACATTCGCTTGCAAGCGAATGTGCGCCCTGCAAGGGAGGGCGGCCATGGCCGTTGGATCCCTATTTGTATGGAAGTTGCACGGAAGTTGTGGTTCCACCAGCACCAGAGAGCGCGTGGTTTTTTTTAATCGATTGATGGAGTAGACAATGAAAAAATTATTACTTGGAAAAATTTCTGCAGCTGCCGTGTTCGGATTGACGATCGGTGCAGCAGTCCAGGCGGCCGAGCCGATCAAGATCGGTGCGGTGCTTTCCGTCACCGGCCCGGCCGCGTTCCTGGGCGACCCGGAACTGAAAACCATGCAGTTGCACGTCGCGGAAATCAACAAGAAGGGTGGCGTGCTGGGCCGCCAATTGCAACTGGTGCACTACGACGATGGCAGCGATGCGGGCAAGGCCAATGGCTTTGCCAAGCGCCTGATCGATGATGACAAGGTGGACGTCCTGGTGGGCGGCACGACGACCGGTTCCACCATGTCGATGGTGCCGCTGGCAGAAAAAGCGAACGTGCCCTTCATTTCCCTGGCGGGTGCCGTGGTGATCGTCGAGCCGGTCAAGAAATGGGTGTTCAAGACCCCGCACACCGACCGCATGGCGGCGGAAAAGGTATTCGAGGACATGAAGAAGCGCGGCATCAGCAAGGTGGCACTGCTCTCTGAAACCAGCGGATTCGGTCAGTCCGGCAAGAAGGAAACCGAGGGCGTCGTCGCCAAGTACGGCATCACTCTGGTCGCCAGCGAAACCTACGGCCCGAAAGATACCGACATGAGCCCGCAGCTGACCAAAATCAAAAACACGGCCGGCATCCAGGCGGTGTTTGTCTTCGGCCTGGGGCAGGGTCCGGCCATCGTCACCAAGAACTACAAGCAGCTCGGCATCAGCCTGCCGCTCTACCACGCCCACGGA
>JAUYNR010000121.1 GCA_030698225.1 Oxalobacteraceae bacterium
AAAATATTGAAAATCATCAAAAAAGGAGAAAAATACGGATCCATCGTGACCGCTGACATTACAATCTAATCGCGTAACACCATCTCATGCGCAACGGTCACGTTGCCCCGGAATGAGCGGTCACGTTCACCGGAATACGCACCCTGGTCGGCATGAATGCAGTAATCATGGATAACGCGGTGATTGGTGAATCGACGATAGTCGCGGCCTGCGCCTTTGTGAAGGCAGGGGCGGAGATGCCAGCGCGCAGTCTGGTTGCCGGGATGCCGGCCAAGGTGGTTCGGCAACTCAGCGAACAGGAAATTGCCTGGAAAGGCGACGGAACGCGAACGTATCACGACCTCGCGCGCCGTAGCCTGGAGAGCATGTATGAAACCGCGCCACTGACGTCAGTTGAGGCGGATCGCAAGCGCATCCAGGTGCCCGGAGTCATCCCGCTGGTGGAACTGAAAAAACGCGGTGCTTAAACCGGGACCGGGCCCAGCGGGTCTTCGTTCTGGAAACGCTGGGCCAGCATCGACGAGGCTTGCGGCGTAGTGCCGTTGGCCAGTTTCAGGTGCAGGTCGAGATGGCGCTCGGAGGGCGCCAGCAGGCGCCGGTAAAGTTCCTTGCACAGCAGGCGGGCTTTCTGCCCTGGCCAGTTGGCAGGCAGCAGCACATCGGGAAGCTCCGGGTCGCGCAGCAGCAGTCTGCGATAGTCGTGGATCAGCAGTGTGCGCAGCAAAAAAGCACTTTCGTCGTCGACTTCGCCGCGCACGTCCTGACGCAGCGTCTTCAGGATCGGCTGGTAGCGGGTGACGAAGTCTGTGTAGGCGGTGGCAAGCTGTTCCAGATTCCACGCAGATTGCACCATATCGACATCGCTGGCGGACTGACCTAAACGCGAGTCTGCGGCCAGCAAGGGCATCAGATGGCTGAGCAGGTCGGTCATGCCGTCCGTCATCAGGGCATCGAAAGCGGCGGTCAAGTCGGCGCTTGGGTGCACAAAACAATCCGAACCGATGACGCCAAAGCCTTGCCAGAACAGCGCGCGACGCAGACGCTCGCGCTGTTTTGGATCGAGTTCGCCGACCGTCAGAATCAGACGCCAGCGGCGGTCCCAGAGCGGGGCATTGGACGCGTAAATATGCCGTGACGCTTCTTCAAAACGACGCTTCCCTGCGGGCGTCAGCATGTAGTCTGCGCGCCTCCCGAGGGCTTCCGTGCGCAACCACTCTTCTTTGGCGAGACGGAAAACAGAAGTGCGGATGAGCCGCTCATTCAGTTGCAGCGGTTCGAGCAGGCCTATCAGGCTGCCTAGCCAGATGCGTCCGCCACGCGGCAACACGGCATCGCCAAAAACCGAAATGATCAGCGAGCCGGCCTGCATGCGGCTCTGTTGCCGAAAGTTGTCGAGGTGTTTCTGAATGGGAGGAATCACGGGGATGGAGGCAGTCTGCAAGGCTAAAGTATTGCATGGTAGCGATTCCGCCCTGTTCTGACCAGAGTCCTGAACAGAAAAAGGCAGAGCGGGAGTAAGCGATCTGTATTCGCGGCGACCGCTAGTTGCCGGGCGATCCGGCGTTTGGACCGAGCCTCCTCGCCACTCCCTGATCCAACGTATCCCGGGACTGCGGAGAGATGTTCGGTTGCGCGGTCTCCAGTGGAAATTCCATCGTATCTGCGAAACGTTCGTTGTTTGGCTATTGGCGGCAAGCTAATTGAGATACAAAATTAAATTTTAATTTAATATTTAAGTATCTTAATAAATATAAAAATATGATAGTTTGCAAAATTTTATTGCTATAAATACAATCATTACATAATTTATTTATCAAATTTCATTGTTTTAACTGGGTAATTTACAATTCCAAGGAATAAATTACGCTAAATGTAATTAAGCATCTTGACTCTTCATTGCGATACACATATTCTAGATCAATGAAATTTTATGTAATTTATATTTAATCGTTGCTTGGACGGATTTTTTCCAGCCGGCCACGTCTCATTTCCAGGAGAAGTCAATGTCTCACCCCCTGTTCGAAAAGCATCGCGCCACGCTGGAAGGCGCGCTGAAGGCGATCCAGACCCGTGGTTACTGGGCTGCCTACAATGAAATGCCTAGTCCGAAAACCTACGGTGAGACCGCGGCCGAGGATGGCAAGCGCGCTTTCGAGGCGCATCTGGGGCAGAAATTCGATATCACCCAGCCTGGGCAGACTGGGTGGCAGGGCGGCGAGCAGTCACCGTTCGGGATTGCGCTGAATGTCCAGTATCCGGTATCCGATGTGCAGGCGCTGATCGATGCCGGTCAGAAGGCCATGCCGGGCTGGCAGGCGGCGGGCTGCGAGGGGCGTACCGGGATTTGTATCGAGATTCTTGATCGTTTGAACAAGCAGAGCTTTGAATTGGCGCACGCGGTGATGATGACCACCGGCCAGGGCTGGATGATGGCTTTTCAGGCCGGCGCACCGCATGCGCAGGATCGCGGTCTGGAGGCAGTGACTTATGCCTATCGCGAACAGAGTTTCGTGCCGGCTGAAACAACTTGGGAAAAGCCGCAGGGCAAGAATCCGCCGCTGGTGATGAAAAAACACTTTGAATTGGTCGGGCGCGGTGTCGGCGTGGTGGTTGGTTGTGGCACTTTCCCGACCTGGAATACCTATCCGGGTCTGTTTGCCGCACTGGCGACCGGCAATGCGGTTATCGTCAAGCCGCATGGCAACGCGATTCTGCCGGCTGCCATTACCGTGCGCATCATTCGCACCGTCCTGGCTGAAAACGGAATCGACCCCGACCTGGTCACGCTGTGTGTCGCTGCCAAGCGCGAAACCACGCAACAGTTGGTGCGCAACCCTGCGGTGAAGTCGATCGACTTCACCGGCGGCAATGTTTTCGGCCAGTGGCTTATCGACAATTGCCGCCAGGCGCAGGTGTATGCCGAACTGGCCGGTGTGAACAACATCGTCATCGATTCGACCGATGCTTACAAGCCGATGCTGCGCAATCTGGCGTTCACGCTATCGCTGTATTCCGGCCAGATGTGCACTACTTCGCAGGTGCTGTTCGTGCCGGCAGCCGGCATCGAGACGGAAGATGGTCACAAGTCCTACGATGACTTCTGTGCCGACCTGGCCCGGGCCGTTGATGGTTTCCTGTCCAAGCCGGAAGTCGCGCACGCAGTCCTCGGTGCGATTCAATCCGCCGACACGCTGGGCCGCATCGGCGAGGCCGATAGCGGTGCGCTGGGCAGGGTGGTTCTCGCCTCCAGGAAGCTCGACAACCCCGAATTCCCGCAAGCGGAAGTCCGCACGCCGGTCCTGCTGGCTTGCGATGCCGCGGATGAAGAAGCCTATATGGAAGAGCGTTTTGGCCCGATCAGCTTCATCGTCAAGGTCGCCGATACGGCAGCAGCGATTGCGCTGTCCGAACGCATTATTGCCACTCACGGCGCTTTGACCGCAGGCATCTACTCTACCAAGCCGGAAGTCATCGATGCGATGACCGCAGCTACCTGGCGCTCCAAGGTTGCCCTGTCAATCAACCTGACCGGCGGCGTGTTTGTCAACCAGTCCTCCGCCTTCTCCGATTACCACGGCACCGGCGGCAATCCGGCGGCCAACGCTTCCTACTCCGATTCGGCGTTCGTGGCCAACCGGTTCCGGGTGGTCCAGCGTCGTTACCACGTTTGAGGCTCTGCCATGACTTTTGAAAACATTTGCTTCGAAGTGCAAGGCAGCATTGCCCGCCTGATGCTCAATCGTCCGGACAAGATGAACAGCTTCAATGCGGTCATGCACGCCGAGTTGCGGGTGGCACTCGACCGGGTACAGGAAGACCAGGCGATCCGCGTGCTGATACTGACCGGCAGCGGCCGCAGTTTTTGTGCCGGCCAGGATTTGTCCGACAAGGAAGTGCAGTTCGTGCCGGGCGCGGCAGCACCGGATCTGGGCCAGCTGGTGGAAAAAAACTACAAGCCGCTGATCCTGCGTCTGCAAAATCTGCGCGTGCCGACTATCGCCGCCGTCAATGGCATGGCGGCCGGAGCCGGAGCCAGTCTGGCGCTGGCCTGCGATCTGGTCATCGCCTGCAAATCCGCCTCCTTCCTGCAGGCATTCTCCAAGGTCGGCTTGATCCCCGATACCGGTGGTACCTGGTTCCTGCCGCAACGGGTCGGCATGGCGCGGGCGATGGGGCTGGCGCTGTTGGCCGACAAGCTGTCCGCCGAGAAGGCTGCCGATTGGGGGCTGATCTGGGCCGCCGTCGATGATGCAGAGTTCGCCGCTACGGTTGACTCCTTGGCCAGGCAACTTGCTGCAGCCCCCACCAAAGCGCTGGTGCGCACCCGGCAAGCGATGCATGCGGCCCCCGGTCACACTCTGGAACAGCAACTTTCGCTGGAAGGCGGCTTCATGCGCGAGTTGGGCTGGAGCGCCGATTTCAACGAGGGCGTCGCCGCCTTCATCGGCAAGCGCGCACCGAATTTCACCGGGGAATAAACGGATGAATATCCCTCTTTCAAAGCAGGCGGTGATCGCGGTGGTCGGTGCCGGCGCGATGGGCGCTGGTATTGCCCAGGTTGCGGCTGCCGCCGGCCATCCGGTGAAATTGCTGGATAACCGTCCTGAAGCTGCTGAGCGTGCGGTCGCCGGCATTCGCGCCCAGTTCGCGAAGATGGCTGAAAAAAACAAGTTGACCAAAGAAGCCGCAGCTGCAGCGGGCGAGCGACTCACTGCCGTTCATCAATTGTCCGAACTGGCCGACGCCAGCCTGGTGGTCGAGGCGATTGTCGAAAATCTGGAAGCCAAGCAAAAGCTGTACAGCGACCTCGAAGCTGTGGTCGGTGGCGACTGCATTTTTGGCACCAATACATCCTCGATTTCGGTGACGGCAATCGGTGCGGCCCTGAAGCGCCCCGAGCGCCTGGCCGGCCTGCATTTCTTCAACCCGGCGCCGTTGATGGCACTAGTGGAAATCGTCTCCGGACTGGCCACCGACCGTGCGGTGGCGGAAACGCTGTTCGCCACCGCCGTCGCCTGGGGCAAGACGCCGGTGTACGCCAAATCGACACCGGGTTTCATCGTCAATCGTGTCGCGCGGCCGTACTACGCCGAAGCAATGCGCGTGCTCAATGAAGGCGGGGCCGATGCGGCCACCATCGACGCCTGCTGCCGCGAAGCCGGCGGCTTCCGCATGGGGCCGTTCGAGTTGATGGACATGATCGGCCACGACGTCAATTTTGCGGTGACCCGCTCGGTCTGGAATGCCTTCTACAACGACCAGCGTTTCCTGCCTTCCCTGATCCAGCAAGAACTGGTCGATGCCGGCTTCCTCGGCAAAAAATCCGGTCGCGGCTTTTATGATTATCGCGCAGGTGCAGTGCGCCCAGCGCCCGACACCGAAACCGCGCAGGCGGTACCGGACGGTATTGTCATTTACGGCGAGTCCGCCGCCGCCAAAGCACTGGCGGAGCGCTTGCGTGCCCAAGACGTCAGTTTCACCCGGTGCGCAGCCAACGGTGAATTGGTTGCCGCTGCAGATGGCGCGGCGCTGTATGTCACCGATGGCCGCACGGCGACGCGTCGGGCCGCTGAATCCGGCATCGCCAATACCGTGCTGATCGACCTGGCGCTCGACTACAGCAAGGCGACGCGACTTGCCGTCAGCGTTGCCGCGCAATGCGCCATACCAAGTGCGGCGTCGGCCATCGGCTTGCTGCAAGCCGCCGGCATCGCGGTTTCCCGCTTTACCGATGTGCCTGGTCTGGCAGTCATGCGCAGCGTCGCCATGCTGGCCAATGAAGCGGCCGATGCCGTTAATCAACGCGTATGCGATGCCAGAGGGGCCGATTCCGCGATGCGCCTGGGCGTGAATTACCCCTGTGGGCCGCTCGCCTGGGCCGACAGCGTCGGCTTGTCAAAAATTAGCGAGGTACTCGCCAATCTGGGCCAAGCCTACGGTGAAGATCGCTACCGCATCTCGCCGCTAATCCAACAAAAAGTTTTTTCGGGAAAGAATATCCATGACTGAGCAGCATACCGATCCGCAGGCACTGGCCGAACAGGTTTCCAGCGCCATGTGGTCGCGCGACCGCGCATCCAATGCGCTGGATATGCAGATACTAAAGGTCAAACCCGGCTATGCGATGATGTCGATGCCGGTGCGTGCAGACATGCTCAACGGCCTCGCTATCTGCCACGGCGGCTACATCTTTACTCTAGCCGACAGCACTTTTGCCTACTCCTGCAACAGCTACAACCTGAATACGGTGGCTTCAGCCTGTCACATCGATTTCCTGGCACCCGCCAGGGAAGGCGACGTCCTGGAGGCAGAAGCCGTCGAGCAGTCGCTGTCCGGTCGCACCGGCGTCTATGACGTCACCGTGCGTACCCGCGGCGGAAAAACCATAGCCCTGTTCCGGGGCAAGAGTTATCGCATCAGCGGTGAAGTAATCGCCGGACTGCAGCACGCCAATAAATAATCTACCGAGAGGAGACAATCATGCCCGTCAAACAGCCGATGCCCGGAGACCTCGAGCATATCGAAACCGCAAGCCGTGACGAAATCGGCGCCCTGCAACTGGAGCGCATGAAGTGGACGTTGCAGCACGCATACGAAAACGTGCCGCACTACAAACAGAAATTCGATGAAAAAGGCGTGCATCCGGACGACCTGAAAACCTTGGCCGACCTTGCCAAGTTTCCTTTTACTACCAAAATCGACCTGCGCGACAATTACCCGTTTGGCCTGTTTGCGGTGCCGCGCAATAAGGTGGCGCGGGTACACGCCTCCTCCGGCACGACCGGCAAACCGATCGTTGTCGGGTACACGCTGCAGGATATCGATACCTGGGCCGATCTGGTGGCCCGTTCGATTCGCGCCGCCGGCGGCCGGGCCGGAGACACCTGCCACATCGCTTACGGCTATGGCTTGTTTACTGGCGGCATGGGTGCCCACTACGGTGCCGAGCGCGCCGGCTGCATGGTGGTGCCGATGTCCGGCGGCCAGACGGAGAAGCAGGTGCAGTTGATTCAGGACTTTCAGCCCGAAATCATCATGGTCACCCCGTCCTATTCGCTGGTGATCGCCGAGGAATTCGAACGCCAGGGCATCAGCCCTGAAGATATCTCGCTGAAAATCGGCATCTTCGGTGCCGAGCCGTGGGGCCAGGGCATGCGGGTCGAGATCGAGCGCAAGCTGGGCATCGACGCCATCGACATCTACGGTTTGACTGAAGTGATGGGGCCAGGCGTCGCCTGTGAATGCATCGAATCCAAAGATGGCCCGGTGATTTGGGAAGATCATTTTTATCCGGAAATCATCGACCCTGAAACGGGTGAAGTGGTGGCCGATGGCGAGGAAGGCGAGCTGGTTTTTACCTCGCTTTCCAAGCAAGCGATGCCGGTGATTCGTTACCGCACGCGCGACCTGACCCGTTTGCTGGCACCGACTTCACGCAGCTTCCGGCGCATGGACCGGATTACCGGCCGTACCGACGATATGCTGATCGTGCGCGGCGTCAACGTCTTCCCGAGCGTGATCGAAGAACAGATCCTGCGCGACCATCGTCTGGCCGGCACCTACCAGATATTGCTCACCCGCGACGGCCACCTCGACAACGTCGAGGTGCGTTGCGAACTGCAGCGTGAATTTTCCGGCAAGTTTTCGGTCTCGGAAGTCCAGGCGATCAGCAAGGAGATGCAGCATCACATCAAGACCATCGCCGGCATCTCGACACGGGTGACGGTCATGGAGCACGACTCGATCCCGCGCACGCTGACCGGCAAGGCCCGTCGGGTGATCGACGAACGTCCTACGCAGAACTAGAGAACTGAAAGAACTGAGATGATCGAAGCTTTTATCTGTGATGCCATTCGTACTCCGATCGGCCGTTATGGCGGCGCCCTGGCAGGCGTGCGCGCCGACGACCTCGGTGCGATCCCGCTCAAGGCCTTGATGGAGCGCAATCCGCAGCTCGACTGGACAGCCGTCGATGACATCATCTACGGCTGTGCCAACCAGGCTGGCGAAGACAACCGCAATGTCGCCCGTATGTCGGGCTTGCTGGCAGGCCTGCCGATCGAAGTACCGGGTACCACGATCAATCGCCTGTGCGGTTCGGGAATGGATGCGATTGGCCTGGCGGCCCGTTCGATCAAGGCCGGCGACACCGAGCTGATGATCGCCGGCGGCGTCGAAAGCATGTCGCGCGCCCCTTTCGTGATGGGCAAGGCGGAGTCCGCCTACTCGCGCAGTGCCGCCATCTACGACACCACCATCGGCTGGCGCTTTCCCAATGCGCAGATGAAGAAGCTCTACGACACCCATTCGATGCCGCAAACGGCCGATAACGTAGCGCAAGATTTCAATATCTCGCGCGCCGATCAGGACGCCTTTGCCTTCCGTTCGCAACAGCGCTGGGCCGCCGCCCATGCCGCCGGCCGCTTCGCCGACGAAATCGTGCCGGTGCTTATTCCGCGCAAGAAGGGCGATCCGCTTGTCGTCGATACCGATGAGCATCCGCGTCCGGAAACCACGCTGGAAATGCTGGCCAAGCTGAAAGGCGTGAACGGAGCGGAATTTTCCGTCACCGCCGGCAACGCTTCCGGTGTCAATGACGGTGCCTGTGCGCTGTTGATTGCCTCCGATAGCGCAGCGCGCCAGCACGGGCTGACGCCGCGCGCCCGCGTCGTCGCCATGGCCACCGCCGGCGTGCCGCCGCGCATCATGGGTTTCGGCCCGTCCCCCGCGGTGCGCAAGGTGCTGGCCAGGGCCGGACTGACGCTGGATCAGATGGACGTCATCGAGCTCAATGAAGCGTTTGCGGCCCAGGGTCTGGCAGTGCTGCGCGACCTCGGCCTGGCCGATGATGAATCTCGGGTTAATCCGAATGGCGGTGCGATCGCCATGGGCCACCCGCTCGGCATGAGTGGCGCCCGTCTGGTCACGACCGCCAGTTACGAACTCGCCCGCCGCGGCGGCCGGTACGCGCTATGCACGATGTGTATCGGGGTTGGACAGGGCATCGCCCTGATTATTGAACGTATCTAAGACTTAACCACAGAGGAGACAAAACCATGCAGTGCAAGATGAAAAAACTGGTTGCCGGTGTCGCGCTAACGCTGGGTGCATGCGGTGCTTTTGCTGCGGACCCGATCAAGATTGGTTCGGTGCTTTCCGTCACCGGCCCGGCCGCCTTCCTCGGCGACCCGGAACTGAAAACCATGCAGTTGCATGTCGCGGAAATCAACAAGAAGGGTGGCGTGCTGGGTCGCCAATTGCAGCTGGTGCACTACGATGACGGCAGCGATGCGGGCAAGGCCAATGGCTTTGCCAAGCGCCTGATCGATGATGACAAGGTGGATGTTCTGGTGGGCGGTACGACGACCGGTTCCACCATGTCGATGGTGCCGCTGGCAGAAAAAGCGAATGTACCCTTCATTTCCCTTGCGGGCGCCGTGGTGATCGTCGAGCCGGTCAAGAAATGGGTGTTCAAGACCCCGCACACCGACCGCATGGCGGCGGAAAAGGTGTTCGAAGACATGAAGAAACGCGGCATCAGCAAGGTGGCGCTGCTCTCTGAAACCAGCGGATTCGGTCAGTCCGGCAAGAAGGAAACCGAGGGGGTCGTCGCCAAGTACGGCATCACCTTGGTCGCCAGCGAAACCTACGGCCCGAAAGATACCGATATGAGCCCGCAGCTGACCAAAATCAAAAACACGGCCGGCATCCAGGCGGTGTTTGTCTTCGGCCTGGGGCAGGGTCCGGCCATCGTCACCAAGAACTACAAGCAGCTCGGCATCAGCCTGCCGCTCTACCACGCCCACGGA
>JAUYNR010000007.1 GCA_030698225.1 Oxalobacteraceae bacterium
GGGAGGAAGCGTGGATCGAAACTGCGAGCCGATGGACAAGAATCGGATAGAAGGCGGCGCCGATCAGGGCGAGCGGGCAATGAACCGCGAAGCTCTTGTGGTCAAGGATCAGGCGACGTAAATCCGGCGGTTGTGCAGGGAAGGATTGCGTTCTTACCTGGGGAGATCTCGTCTTGTTCCTGAAAGGGCGACGGCGCAAGCCGGAACGAGAAGTCAGCAGCGGCCATAGTAGTTGGGGCGACCCGACGAAGGGCCAAAGGAGCGGGAGGGTGAGTTTGCCTGACCATCTGAGATGGATATGCTTCAGATGCCCGGATACGGGGCTCGTCACGAAAAGTGCAACAGGTGAAGCCTGACGTGCTTGTGACAGCGAAGAACCAGATCGGCCGGGTCGGGGCCAGATGAATCCAGGCGTCATGTTCGGGTATAGGCATGGCGACCTCAACCGTTCTTTGCCGGGAATCTGCGGTATGAAAAATCCAGATATAAAGTTGTCGATGATCGTGATATTTCTGGAAATCATCAGGGTCGTCCACTTTGCGCAGCGCTTCATGAGAAATACCTCGGAGAGATATTGATTTATTCCCACTAGTCATTTGAAGCATCTGGCATGAAGGGCTTCCGAAGAAGCCCTTCATGAATCCAACTGACATGTTCGCCCAATGCAACGTAAAAAATTGTCAACCCATTTTTAAGAAATTTTGACCGCACCGCTTTTTTACTCAAACAGGACCGGGTTGTTTATCCTTGGGAAGTCAGGCTGCCGTTGACCACTCTGACCCGATCACCGCTTTGCCAGCCGGATTGCCCGGAATCGGCAAAATTGCGCATGCTGCCGTCTTCCATGCGGACCCGGATTTCATAACTGCTGGTGGTGCGCGTGCGTTTTTCAACTTCATTGCCGGCAAATCCTCCGCCGACCGCACCCGCCACGGTTGCCAGTTTTTTGCCGTTACCGCCACCGACCTGATTGCCCAGTATGCCGCCGAGAAGCGCGCCGGCGACAGCGCCGATACCGTTTGGTTGCGCCGCTTGCTGGATCGCATGAACCGACTCAATCGTGCCGCAATTGCCGCAGCTCGCTGCCTGCACTGGCGGCGTGTAGGCGTTCTCGCTGTAGCTTGGAACCGACTTTTGTTCCGGCTTGTGCTTTGGCTGACTCTGTGCGGGAACAGCGGATTTGGTTTTGGTCGTTGCTGCGAACTGTTTGACTTCGGTGGTCGGCGCCAGCGTCGTTATTTTGTCGGCTGCCGGTGTTGGTGCCGATGACGCCAGTACTGCTACCGGCGCGGTGCTGCTATTCGAATTTGGCAGCAGGCCGGTTATGGCAGCCACGCCGGCCAGACTGAGCACCATGACCGAGACTGCGGCACCGGCGACGAGCGGGTGGATCTTGCTGGATGTTTTTTGATTTTCCATTATTGGCCCCTTATGTCATTGATCATTTTTGATAATTATCGATGCTAAGAGGCTATCGAAGAAGCTCGATTGTGTGTCAGTTGTAAGGCGATGTAACTCGAATCGGCCGGGCGCAAATGCAATGGGGCCGCATCACGCGGCCCCACGGAACTTGCATGCAAATGGAAAAATCAGTCTTCGCGACGCAGATGCGGGAATAGGATGACGTCGCGGATGTTGGGCGAATCGGTGATCAGCATTATCAAACGGTCGATACCGATACCGCAGCCGCCGGTCGGCGGCAGTCCGTATTCGAGCGCTCGAATGAAGTCGGCGTCGTAATACATTGCTTCCTCATCGCCGGCATCCTTGGCCGCGACTTGCGCCTGGAAGCGGGCGGCCTGATCTTCCGCATCGTTCAATTCGGAAAAGCCGTTGGCGATTTCACGTCCGACGATGAATAGTTCGAAGCGTTCGGTGATGTCAGGCTGGGTGTCTGAGGCACGCGCCAGCGGCGATACTTCGACCGGGTAATCGACGATATAGGTTGGCTCCCACAGCTGTGCTTCGGCGGTTTCCTCGAACAGGGCAAGTTGCAGCGCACCCAGGCCGGAGATCACGTGTGGCTTCACGCCAAACTTCGCCAGTTCTTTCTTGAGAAAGACGGCATCGTGCAATTGGTGGTCGGTGTAATGCGGCGCATATTTATTGATCGCGCCGATGATGGTGAGGCGATGGAACGGCTTGGACAGATCCAGTTCGCGGCCCTGGTATGTCAGCAGGGCGGTGCCGTGTGCATCGATGGCGGCCTGGCGAATTACCGCCTCAGTGAAATCCATCAGCCACAGGTAATCGACATATGCCGCATAGAATTCCATCATCGTGAATTCCGGATTGTGGCGCGGCGATACGCCTTCATTGCGGAAATTGCGATTGACTTCGAATACACGGTCAAAGCCGCCGACCACCAGCCGCTTCAGGTATAGCTCGGGCGCGATACGCAGGAACATCTGCATGTCCAGCGCATTGTGGTGGGTGGTGAAGGGTTTGGCTGCCGCGCCGCCGGGAATGGTGTGCAGCATCGGTGTTTCGACTTCCATGAAGTCGTTTTCTTCCATGAAGCGGCGGATCGACGACATTGCAGCGGTACGTGCCTTGAAAGTGCGGCGCGTTTCCTCGTTCATGATCAGGTCGACGTAGCGTTGCCGGTATTTGGTTTCCTGGTCGGAAAGGCCATGGAACTTGTCAGGCAGCGGGCGCAGCGATTTGGTCAGCAGGCGCAGTTTGGCCACTTTAATCGATAGTTCGCCGGTCTTGGTCTGGAACAGCGTGCCTTCGGCGCCGAGGATGTCGCCCAGATCGTAATGCTTGAATGCTTCATGCGCCGCTTCGCCGGTCAGCTCATTGCTGATGTAGAGCTGAATGCGGCCGTCGGCTTTGAGGCCGGAGGCATCCTGGATGGTGGCGAAGGAGGCCTTGCCCATTACGCGCTTCAACATCATGCGGCCGGCGACCACCACAGTTACCTGTTCTGCCAATAGTGTTTCGCGTTCTACTGTGCCGTATTGCTCCTGCAGTGCGGCGGCCTTGTGTTGCGGGCGAAAATCGTTCGGAAAAGCAATTCCCTGGGTGCGTATAGCCGCGAGTTTGCTGCGCCGTTCGGCGATGATCGAATTTTCGTCCTGTTGGATAGCTTGTGCTGGATTTTCTGTCGTCATCATGGTGTTGTAGGTGCAGATTCAGGAAGGTTGATGTGTGAACAAGGTGTCCAGCGTAAGCGTGCTGAAGTCGCTGGCGATTGCAATTACGTTGTCATAGCCGGCAAAGGCCGCCGCCGGCATGGTGGTGGTCAGCACCACGGCACGCATGCCCGCGTTGCGCGCCGCTTCTACTCCGAGCGGAGCATCTTCAAACACGATGCAGTGTTCCGGTGCGACGCCGCATTGTTGCGCTGCTTTCAGGAAAACATCGGGTGACGGTTTGCCACGCTTGACATCGCCAGCGCCGACTACGGTGTCGAAATGCTTGCGGATGTCGAGACCGTCGAGCATGAACGTGATGTTCGCGTCAGAGGCGGCGGTAGCGACCGCGAGCGCCATGCTATTGGCTTTCGCTTGCGCAATCAACGCTTCAAAGCCGGCGATCACTTTGCGGTGCGGGCCATATAACGCACGGTAGATCGCTTCTTTTTCCGTGTTCAGCGACTCGATTTCCGCATCGGACAAATCGGCACTGATGAAGTCACGCATGATTTCGCGACTGTGGCGACCGGCGGTGCGCGCAAAAAAATCATCGTGCTCGATGCTGGTGCCGCGTCGCTTGAAGAATTCGGTCCAGGCAGCAGTGTGGTACGCCATGTTGTCGACTATCGTACCGTCCATGTCGAACAGGAGCGCGCGTTTCAGTTTCATGATGATGTCCAATTAAACGCCTTGCTTGAGTGAGGCGGCGATGAAATCGTCGATATCGCCGTCCAGTACCGCTTTGGTGTTGCCGGTCTCGAAGCCGGTGCGCAGGTCCTTGATGCGGGACTGGTCCAGCACGTAGGAGCGGATCTGATGGCCCCAGCCGACATCGGTCTTGGAGTCTTCCAGCTTTTGCTGTTCGCTCATGCGGTTGCGCATTTCCAGTTCAAACAGTTTGGCTTTGAGCATGTCCCACGCTTCGGCGCGGTTGCGATGCTGGCTGCGGTCGTTCTGGCATTGCACCACGATACCGGTTGGCCCGTGGGTCAGGCGCACCGCGGAATCGGTCTTGTTGATGTGCTGGCCGCCGGCGCCAGACGCGCGATAGGTGTCGACCCGCACGTCGGACGGGTTGATGTCGATATCGATCGAATCATCGACTTCCGGATATACGAACAAGCTGCAAAACGAGGTGTGGCGACCGTTGGCGGAATCGAACGGAGACTTGCGCACCAGTCGGTGTACGCCGGTTTCCGTGCGCAGGAATCCATAGGCGTAGTCGCCTTCGACCTTCAGCGTAGCGGTCTTGATGCCGGCGACCTCGCCATCCGATTGTTCCAGGATTTCAACCTTGAAACCCTTGCGTTCGCAATAGCGCAAGTATTGGCGCAGTATCATCGAGGCCCAATCCTGCGCTTCGGTGCCGCCGGCGCCGGATTGAATATCGATGAAGCAGTTGTTCGGGTCCATCGGATTGTTGAACATGCGCCGGAATTCCATCGCGGCAACACGGGTTTCGATATCTTTTGTGTCGGCTTCGACCGCCAGCAGCGTATCTTCATCCTGTTCTTCGCGCGCCATGTCGAACAGGTCGCGGGTATCGCGTAGATCGGCTTCGATCTTGATCAGCGAATTGACGATGTTTTCCAGTGATTTTTTTTCCTTGCCCAGGTCCTGCGCCCGCTTCGGGTCGTTCCAGACGTTCGGGTCTTCCAGTTCCGCGTTGACGGATTCGAGTTTCTCGGACTTCAGATCGAAGTCAAAGATACCCCCGAAGTTCGGTTTCACGGCTGGCCAGGTCGGCAAGCAAGGCGGAGAGGGCGTTTAAGCGTTCGGCTTCCATGGTGTAATTGTCTGCAATAAAACCAGAAATTATACCCGAGCGTGCGGCAAGCATTCGTATGCGCGTTCGTTCCTGCGTTATCCGGAGCTGTGTGCCATTGACGCCGGATTGCCTGCCGATCCATGCGAAATGACATTGTGACGCGCGCATCACCGCCCTGAATTTAGTCCGCGCATTCAGGCGGCCATATGCTTGTTCATGGCAATTTTCAATATTATTTTTTTTATTGTGGGAACTATCTGCACTTTTTGTACTGGGAAAACATGCATTTTGGTAAATGCATTATCCGTTAGAATGTGGCTGCGCAGGCCTTTAACAATAATATTGGCCGGCCAATTTCTTTGGCGATGTGGGGCAAATAATCGCTGTCAGACAAGAATTTTCCAGGCAGTTGTCGTATCTCTCGTGGTTTTCAATAGGTTCAATTGCTGTTTTTTTGCCTACGATAATTACAGGCATGCATTTTTACTACCTTACCTGTCATAGGAAATCCATATGTCGTCATTCAGTTTTTTTCCAGACCTGCCCGGCAACCTTAATGTTTTGACCGCTTTGGGCTTGATACTGATCGCAGGGATCTTTGGTGCGCGTCTGGTCAAGCATTTTGCTCCGGTTCCGGCGATTACCGGTTATGTGCTCACCGGCTTGTTGATCGGCCCCGTTGGCCTGAACCTGATCAGCGCCAACGCGCTCAATGAACTGGACCTGATTGTCGAACTGGCGCTTGGCTTATTCGTATTTGAACTGGGGCGGCGACTGGATTACCGCTGGCTGCTGAAAGAACGGTGTCTGCTGATCACCGGCGTAGCCATTAGTTTCAGCGTGTTTGTGGCCTTATTCATATTGCTGCTCAGTCTCGGACTCGATACCTTGACTGCCGCGCTGGCTGCGGCCATCGGCATGGCGACATCGCCGGCAGTGACGCTTAATGTGGTGCAGGAAGTTCGGGCCGAAGGCCAGGTCAGCGCGCGCATGCTCAACATCGTCGCGATCAACAATTCGCTGGCTTTTCTGTTGTTTATCGTATGTCTGTCGGTGTTGCATTGGCAATACGGCGCCAGTTGGAGCGTCGCTCTGCTGCATCCGTTGTATCTGATTTTTGGCTCCATCGTGTTCGGACTGCTGGCCGGCAGATTGCTGGTATTTGCCAGCCGCTATTTGGGGCCACAGAGTCACGCGCAGCGGATCGTGGTGTTTGCGCTGGTTGCCGCCACCATTGGAATTGCTGACATGTTCAAATTCCCGGCGCTGGTGTCGTTGCTGGTATTTGCCGTCAGCAGTCGCTACCGTGACCGTCAACAAGTGGTGGTCGAATCTGAATTCAGCCAGATCAACAGCCTGCTATGCGTGATTCTGTTCGTGTTTGCCGGCGCCCGTCTGGAACTGGCACATCTGGGGCAATTCTGGCTGACCGGCCTGGCGTATATTGTTGTGCGGCTGGCTGTCATGACCGGGTTGGGTACTCTGTTGGCACCGTGGAACGGCTTGCATGCGCGTCAGGGTGCACTGCTCGGCCTGGGCTTGTTGCCGATGTCCGGGGTAGCGATCCTGACCGCGCAGTACGTTTCAGGCATTCATCCTGATTTTGGCGCGCAACTCTCGGCACTGGTATTGTCGGTGGTGGTGGTGCTGGAAATCATAGGCCCGATTTCGACTCATTACGCACTGCTGGCGTCGGGCGAAGCAAATATACATAAACCCTGATAGCAGAGGAAAACTTTATGCTGGAATTCACAACTTCCAAGCCGCTGACGATGGGCGTCGAACTGGAGTTGCAAATCGTCAATCGGCGCGATTACAACTTGACCCGCGGCTGCCCGGATTTGCTGGCGCTACTCAACAAGACCGCGCATGGCTATGACATCAAGCCAGAAATTACCGAAAGCATGATCGAAATTGCCACTTCGGTGCATGTCAATCATCGCGATATGCTAACCGAGCTTACTGCCATGCGCACGCTGCTGGTTGCTGCCGCAGACAAGGTCAATCTTGGTCTCGCAGGCGGTGGTGCGCATCCGTTCCAGCACTGGGAAGAGCAGCGCATCACGCCGGTTGCGCGCTACCATCTGGTGTCGGAGTTGTATGGTTATCTTGCCAAGCAATTTACCGTGTACGGCCAGCATATCCATATCGGCTGCGCCAATGGCGATGAGGCGGTGCGGCTGGTGCACCTGCTGGCGCGTTATATTCCGCACTTTATCGCGCTGTCGGCTTCCTCGCCGTTTTATCAGGGCGTCGATACCGCTTTCCAGTCCTCGCGCCTGACCAGCATCAACGCGTTTCCCCTCAGCGGCTGCATGCCGTTCGTCCACGACTGGGCAGAGTTCAATGCGTATTACCAAAAGATGGAGAGCTTGAATATCGTTGCCAGCATGAAGGACTTTTATTGGGATATCCGGCCCAAGCCGGAATACGGCACGGTGGAAATCCGGGTCTGCGATACCCCGCTCGGGATCGAAATGGCGGTGCGGCTGGCTGCCTACGCGCAAACCCTGTGCAAATATTTCCTCGATCATCGTGCTCTGTGCCCGACCCAGGATACTTATCTGACGTATTCGTATAACCGCTTCCAGTCCTGCCGTTTCGGTCTGGCCGGTATGGTGATCGACCCGATTCTAAATACCCAGATCCCGATCAAGGACGATATCCTGCAGACGATCGATATGCTGGCCGACACTGCGCACGAACTCGGCACCGCCGATGTGATCGCGGCAATCCGGGAAAGCGCCATCAATGGCAACTCCGACGCGGACTGGTTGCGCGCAGCCTATGCCGAAACCGGTTCCCTGAACGAAGTGGTGCGGCGGCAGGCTGACCTGTGGATGGGCGGCACTTGAGGATTTGCCAGATTCCTGATTTATATGGGGTATGCCAAAAAACAAGTTACTTTCCGCAATGATTGATTGGAATTCTTAAAATACGGCGGTATGTATTGCTTCATCGAAAAATGCTGTCCAAGATCGCATCGGGAACTCGCCAGCGCTGTGTTGTGCTCACTGTGTCTTCGAATCAGGCACAATAGCGGCTAGGTGACAACGAGGCAGGATCATGAACATGTGTAATTCTTGCAAGCCCTTGATTAAACACGCCAGCGCGCAACGCTCGTTGCCCGGATAATGTTGCCAAGACTGTCATCGGCGCTAGCCGCGATGCTTGTCGGAAATGCTGCAGCCAATCCGAAGATCGCGTGCTTCCATTGCGGCGAACTGGTGCGCAAGAAACGCGTGGTGTCGATCGTATTTGACGGTATTTGCCGCGACGTCTGCTGCCATGGCTGCGCCGCAATCCTGTCCACGGTCGAACAGTTGGGCCAGTCTGAGCAATATCTGGCCCGGAAACAGCAATTAGAGATGCCCGATGCATAATTCACAATCCGCCGTACCCGCCAGTCCTGCGCCGGCAGCTGGCGCGGTGTCAGTAAAACACGAAAAATTGGCGATTGGCGGCATCCGTTGCGCCGCTTGCGTGCAATTGATCGAGTTCCGCCTGCAACAACTGGCTGGAGTGACTGCGTTCAAGGTCAACAGTGCCAGCCATCGCGCCGAGATTGCCTGGGATTGCCGCGCAACGTCGTTGCCGCGCATCGTCGCGGCCATCTCGGACCTGGGCTACAGCGCGCTGCCGGCCGGCTCGCAAGGCTCGCTGGAAGAGCGGGAAAAGAAAATGGCCCTGTGGCGCCTGTTCGTGGCCGGGTTTGCGATGATGCAGGTGATGATGTATGCATTTCCCGCGTATCTGTATCCGGTGGCCGCGGTGGATGGCGATCTGACGCCTGATATCGACCGCTTGCTGAAACTGGCGAGCCTGGCGATCACGATACCGGTGGTGGTGTTCTCTGCCTGGCCATTCTTCCGGGCCGCCTGGCGCGATCTGCGCAATCGGCATGTCGGCATGGATGTGCCGGTATCGGTCGGCGTGCTGGTGACCTTTTTCGCCAGCATCTGGGCTACCTTTGCCGGCGGTCCGGTGTATTTCGATTCGCTGATCATGTTCGTATTTCTGCTGCTGGCAGCGCGCACCATCGAAGCCAAGGTGCACCGGAAAAGCACCTCCGCCTTGCGCGCGCTGATTCAGCTGGTGCCGGCGCACGCCGAAAAACTCAGCGATTATCCGAACTCGCGCCAGACAATCCATGTTGCCGCAGAGTCGCTGGTGGCCGGCGACACCATCCTGGTGCCGGCCGGCGCGCATATTCCGGTCGATGGCGTGGTCATCGAAGGCGAGAGCGAGTGCGACGAGGCCTTGATGACCGGCGAATCGCATCCTGTGCTCAAGTGCCGCGGCAGCAAGCTGGTCGGCGGCGCACTCAACCTGATCGGGCCGCTGGTGATGCAGGCCGAACAGGTCGGCGAGCAGACCCGGCTCTCATCGCTGGTGAAGATGATGGAAGCCGCGGCCAATGAGAAGCCGCTGCTGGTGGCGTTGGCGGACCGTCATGCCAGCCGTTTCCTGTTTGCCATCATGCTGCTGGCTATCGCGTCCGGTATCGTCTGGTGGCAAATCGATCCGGCGCGCGCACTGTGGATTGCCGTCTCCATCGTCATCGTCACTTGCCCCTGCGCATTGTCGCTGGCCACTCCCGGCGTGATGTCGGCGGCAGTCGGACGTCTGGCCAGGAATGGTGTGCTGGTCGCGCGCGGCCGGGCGATCGAATCGCTGGCACGCACCACCCATGTGGTGTTCGACAAGACCGGCACGCTTACCCAAGGCAAGCTGCACCTGCTCGACACGCTGTTGCTGCGTCAGGATGCAGTCTGGCAAGCTTCTTCCGCGCAGGCTGCGGCGGCCAGGCTGGCTGCCGGCTCGCTGCACCCGGTGTCGCAGGCGCTGGCGGCGTTCGCAACGCAGGACGCGCGGCGCGCGCACGGCGTCCCGGAGTTCGACACCATCAGGGAAATTGCCGGTCAGGGTTTGCAAGCCAGCGCCGGCAGCGGCCATAGCTACCGCTTGGGCAGTGTGCATTTCGTGCAGCAACTGCACCGCCAGCCGCTGGAAATCCCGCCGCAATATGCCGGCAAGACCCTGGCCGCGTTCGGCGACGAAGGCGGCTGGATCGCGCTGTTCGTGATGCAGGACGGATTGCGTCAAGACGCCAGGGATTTGATCGATTTTCTGCTGCAGCAAGGCAAGAAAGTCATGCTGCTGTCGGGTGACAGGACGGATGTGGTGGCGCAAGTCGGGCAGGAACTCGGCATTGCAGATGCGTTCGGGGCGCTGGATCCGGCGCAGAAATATGCGGCGATTAAAAAAATTCAACAGCAGGGCGGGGTGGTCGCGATGGTCGGCGACGGCATGAACGACGGGCCGGGGCTGTCGCTGGCCGACGTGTCGATTGCGATGGGGCAGGGCGCACCGATTTCACAGGCCAGAAGCGATGTGATTCTGATTTCAAACCGTCTGGGCGATTTGCGGCACGCATTCCAGACCACGGTCAAGGCCATGCTGCTGATCCGGCAAAACCTGGGCTGGGCCCTGCTGTATAACGTGATCGCGATTCCCGCCGCAATGTCGGGTGTACTGGCGCCGTGGCATGCTGCAATCGGGATGTCCCTGAGCTCCCTGGTGGTGGTGCTCAATTCTCTGCGCATATCGTCTCGAAATACGCAATCGCAGGGCAATTTGGGTGGCACAATAAGCGCTGTTGCGCGACATGCAGGATGAGGTATTGAAAAGTGTCTCAAGTTTCGCGCGTGATTTTTTGATCGGCTGAAGGACTTTTTTGCCGATATCGGCAATTTCTACTATGGATATTCTCTATTTACTGATTCCGATGAGCGTCGTGCTGGTATTTGCCATCGGGGCAGTTTTTTGGTGGGCGGTAAACCATCGCCAATTCGATGACCTCGATGCAGTATCCGAGCGCATCCTGAACGATGATCCCGATTGATTGAAAATTTTCCCAGGTGGTAAATGCAGGGAAATGACGGTGCTGCTAGTTGCGCAAGCAAAGGCGATACAAAATACCGCAGTACTTGCTAATGCATCATTTTTGGCTGTTTGTTTGCGTATTCGCCACTAACACGAAAACCGGCCGTAAGCCATCTTATCTAACTGCGTTGCCCGACCCGGGCAACTTGCCGATCTGCAGTGTCCTGGCAAATTTGATTTACATCAACTTTTGATTTTCACTTAGCACTTAAAGTGTCGCAAGAATTTAACAACCGAGCTAAAACATGAGCCAATCCAAAGTAGATACCTACAATTATCGTGTGGTGCGCCAGTTCTCCATTATGGCGGTAGTGTGGGGCATAGTGGGCATGACTGTGGGCGTGCTGATTGCCGCGCAACTGGCTTGGCCAGAGCTGAATTTCGGCATTCCCTGGCTGAGCTTTGGCAGACTGCGACCATTGCACACCAATGCGGTGATTTTTGCGTTTGGCGGTTGCGGCCTGTTCGCCACTTCATACTATGTGGTGCAGCGCACCTCGAACGTACGTTTATTCTCCGACAAGCTGGCGGCATTCACCTTCTGGGGCTGGCAACTGGTGATTCTGCTGGCAGCCATTTCGCTGCCGCTGGGCTATACGCAGGGCAAGGAATACGCGGAACTGGAGTGGCCGATCGATATCCTGATTGCCTTGGTCTGGGTCGCATATGCGGTGGTGTTTTTCGGCACCCTGGCCAAGCGCAAGGTTGCGCATATCTATGTGGCCAACTGGTTTTTTGGCGGCTTCATTCTGGCGGTCGCCTTGCTGCATATCGTAAATGCGGCTGCCATTCCAGTGTCCTTTACCAAATCGTACTCGGCTTATGCCGGCGTGCAGGATGCAATGGTGCAATGGTGGTATGGCCATAACGCGGTCGGCTTCTTCCTGACGGCGGGCTTCCTGGGGATGATGTATTACTTCATTCCGAAAGTCGTGGAGCGCCCGATTTACTCGTACCGTCTGTCGATCGTCCATTTTTGGGCGTTGATTTTCACTTACATGTGGGCCGGTCCGCACCATTTGCATTACACCGCGCTGCCTGACTGGACCCAATCGGTCGGTATGGTGTTCTCGCTGATTTTGCTGGCACCTTCGTGGGGCGGCATGATTAACGGTGTGATGACCTTGTCCGGTGCCTGGGACAAGTTGCGTAGCGACCCGATTCTGCGTTTCCTGATCGTGTCCCTGTCGTTTTATGGCATGTCCACCTTTGAAGGTCCGATGATGGCCATCAAGACAGTCAATGCACTTTCGCACTACACCGACTGGACTATCGGGCACGTACATTCGGGCGCACTCGGATGGGTTGGCTTCATTACCATCGGCAGTCTGTATTACATGATTCCGCGTCTGTTCGGGCGCACCTCTATGTATAGCAAATCACTGATCGAGGTGCATTTCTGGGTCGCCACGATCGGCGTGGTGCTGTACATCGCCGCGATGTGGATTGCCGGCGTGATGCAGGGCCTGATGTGGCGCGCTGTCAATGCCGACGGCACCCTGACTTACACTTTCGTCGAGTCGGTAAAGGCTACTTATCCGTATTACGTGATTCGATTGGCCGGCGGAGTGCTCTATCTTTCCGGCATGTGCGTGATGGCTTACAACGTATTCAAAACCATTGCAGGAGTAGCGCCTTCGGAAGCGAAGATTCCGGTACTGACACCAGTGGCAGGGCATTCAACTGTCAAAGCCTGAATCCACAGACGCTTTTAGGAGAAATTAATGCGCAAGTTTACCCATGAATTGATTGAGAAGAATGTCGGCTTGTTACTGGTGCTGATCATTCTGGTGGTGAGTGTCGGCGGCCTGGTGGAAATTGTTCCGTTGTTTTTTCAAAAATCCACCACGCAGCCGGTGGCTGGCTGGAAGCCGTATTCGGCACTGCAATTGTCGGGCCGGGATGTTTACCTGCGCGAGGGTTGTTATAACTGCCATTCGCAGATGATTCGCCCGTTTCGGGCCGAGACCGAGCGTTACGGGCATTATTCGGTCGCCGGAGAATCGGTGTATGACCATCCATTTCAGTGGGGCAGCAAACGCACCGGGCCGGATCTGGCCCGGGTCGGCGCGCGCTACAGTGACGAGTGGCACCGCATTCACCTGAACAATCCACGCGATGTGGTGCCGGAATCGAATATGCCGGCTTATCCGTGGCTGTCGCAAAACAAGCTCGATGCGAATGATGTCGCGCCCAAAATGCGTGCCCTGCGCAAGGTCGGCGTTCCATACACCGATGTCGAAATTGCGGCTGCAACAGCAGCAATCGACGGCAAGACAGAAGAGGATGCACTGATTGCCTTTTTGCAGATACTCGGGACTGCAATCAAGAACAAGGATTAAGCGCTGGTCGGGGTGTGAATGGCGCCCTGGCAAGCTGGAATAGCGAGGGATGTATGAATTTCACATGGTTGAGCAGCATTTTTACGGTATTGAGCTTTGTGGTTTTTGTCGGAATTTTGTTTTGGGCTTATAGCCGGAATAATAAGGAGCGCTTCGATGCGCTCGGCAAGTTACCCATTGATAACGATAATGAAACGACAGGAAACTGATCATGGCAGATTTTTTTAATGAGGGATGGAGTATCGGGATCGCCATCGTGGTGGCGATCAGTATCTTCGCGTGCGGATTGCTGTTGTGGTCGCAATCGAAGGTTCGGGTCAAGCTGGGTCAGGACGGCAAACCTTTGCCGACAGAAACTACCGGGCATGTATGGGATGGCAATCTGCGTGAAAACAACAATCCGTTGCCGCGCTGGTGGATGGGCCTGTTTTATCTGACGATTGTATTCGGTGTCGTATACCTGGTGCTATATCCCGGTATGGGAAGCATGCAGGGCGCATTCGGCTGGAGTCAGGTGGGTGAATATAATGAAGAGGTGGACGCCGGCGAGAAGCAATACGGCCCATTATTCAACAAGTATCTTGCAATGGATATTCCAACGGTGGCGAAAGATCCGCAAGCCAAAGAAATCGGCCAGCGGCTTTTCCTCAATTCCTGCGCCCAATGTCACGGATCCGACGCGTACGGCAGCAAGAGCTTCCCGAATCTGACCGACAAGGATTGGTTGTACGGTGGAGATCCGGAAACCATTAAAGCCACCGTACTTGGAGGGCGTCATGGACAGATGCCGCCGATGGGCGCGGCAGTGGGGGGCGACGAGGATGTGCGCAATGTTGCCAACTACGTACTGAGCTTGTCAAACTCAACCCACGATCCGATCAAGGCGGTATTGGGGAAGCCCAAGTTCATGGTCTGCGCGGCCTGCCATGGCGCAGACGGCAAGGGTAACCAGGCGTTGGGAGCGCCCAATCTGACTGACAAAATCTGGTTATACGGCGGCGGCATCAATGCCGTGATGGAAACCATCAATAAAGGACGTGCCAACCAGATGCCGGCTCACAAGGGTTTGCTGAGTGAGGCAAAGATACATCTGCTGGCGGCGTATGTATGGGGGCTTTCGAATAATCCATCCTCCGACGGACAGGTCTCTGCCGCGGATGCCAGCACGGTTGGGCTATTGGCAAATTCCGAAAACAAAAGCATCACACCATTGGACAGGCAGTAACGATTTAAATGGAAATCAAGCCACTCAAGCGGTACAGCGTGCAGGAAATTGACCAGTCGCTTTTCGAGGTCAGCAAGAAAATTTATCCGCGCGCGCTGACCGGCTGGTTCTCGTCCTGGCGCTGGATCATGGTTTGGTTCACCCAAATCCTTTTTTACGGAACTGCCTGGCTCAACTGGAATGACCGTCAGGCAGTTCTTTTTGACTTGGCGGCGCGTAAATTTTATATCTTCGGCATGGTTTTCTGGCCGCAGGATTTTATTTATCTGGCCGTTCTACTGGTCATTGCGGCTTTGTCTCTATTCTTGTTTACGGCCGTGGCGGGCCGGCTTTTCTGCGGCTACGCTTGCCCGCAAACTGTCTATTCAGAAATTTTCATGTGGATCGAGCGCAAGATCGAGGGCGACCGTGCGAAGCGCATGCGTCTCGATAATGCGCCGCTGTCGCTACGCAAATTTACCCTTAAAACCACCAAGCATCTGGTCTGGATCGCAGTTGCGCTCTGGACCGGCTTCACCTTTGTCGGCTATTTCACGCCGATTCGCACGCTGGCAGCGGAAGTTGTCAACTTTGATCTCGGCCCGTGGCAAATATTCTGGATATTTTTTTACGGCTTCGCCACCTACGGCAATGCCGGCTGGATGCGCGAGCAGGTGTGCAAGTACATGTGCCCTTATGCGCGCTTTCAAAGCGCGATGTTCGATAAAGACACGCTGACCGTGACCTACGACGAGAAGCGCGGCGAGCCGCGCGGCTCGCGCAGCGTTAAAGCCGACCTCTCGACACTGAACCTGGGTTCCTGCATCAATTGCACGCTATGCGTGCAGGTATGTCCGACCGGGATCGATATCCGCAACGGCTTGCAATACGAGTGCATCGGTTGCGCCGCCTGTATTGACGTCTGCGATCAGGTCATGGACAAGATGCATTATCCAAGAGGCTTGATTCGGTACACTACCGAGCATGCGCTGGAAGAAAATCTGAGCAAGCGCGGCATCTGGGCCCGTGTCCTGCGTCCGCGCACCCTGATTTATACGGCGATTCTGGGCTTGATCGTATTGGTTACCGCGCTGTCGCTAGCCTTGCGCCTGCCGCTGAAAGTGGATGTGATTCGCGACCGCGGCATGCCGCGCGTGATGGAGGATGGATCGGTGCATAACGTGTATCGCTTGCAGGTGATGAATACCGAAGAGACTCCACATCGATACAAAATAAAAGTTGGCGGCATTCACGATGCAGAGATCGTTTCCGATGACAGCTTTGCAGTTCCGGCTGCATCCACGACAGCAGTACCGGTCAGGGTTCGGGTTGAGCTGGAACACGCTGAACCTGGCTCCAATAAAATCTACTTTACCGTGCACGATCGTGATGACGAGAGCGTATCGGTGACGGAAAAAGCGGTATTCCTGATTCCGCGTTAAGGAAATATTATGCAAGCACGTCTTCATCCCGAACTTCAGCCAGGCAAAGCCAAGGCCGTGCGCTGGTACACGGAACCCTGGGTCTGGCTGGTGATTGCCGGGCCGGCAATTGTCATCGTTGCCGGTTTTTATACCGCTTATCTGGCCTATCAGGGCGCCGACAAAGTGGTTGCGCAGGATTATTACAAGCAGGGTTTGATGGTCAATACGAATATCATGCGCGATGCCAATGCCCGCGACAGAAACATGTCTGCCGATATGAGTTTCGACCGGACCAGCGGGCGCATTGCAATCGATGTGAAAAGTGATGTTGCCCTGCCGGATTCCTTGCAGTTGAGCATTGCAGAATCCAGTCCGCGCTCTGCCGTTAATGAAATCGTTCGTCGCGGTACTCTGGTGCAAACCGATGCGGGCAGTTACCAACTGACGTACTTGCCGCCATCTGTACAGATGGCGGAAGCCAACCTGCTTTGGCATGTCAAGATCGAGGCTTCCGACTGGCGACTGACCGGTGACTGGTCCGATCCGCTGCACGCACGATTACAGATCAAGGCGATCAATTGAACCAGTATGGCAAAAGGAGTGTGATGTGAAGAGTACCGAAGCGGCGTATCCAGCGGTTCCCGTGCGCAGTATGCTGATGGTGATACTTTGGCCTTCATTTCTGACTGCATGCGTGGCAAGCGGCGTGCTGTTCAGCCTGATCGACCCGGAGCAGCTGATCTTGCTTGATAATCGAATTCAATTGAGCAATATGGGTGTCTACACCATAGGCTTTTTTGTGTTCTGGTTATTGGGTGCGATCTCCAGCAGTCTGACGGTCCTGCTGTCGACCGATTCGAAATAGCGCGAAATAATCCAAATTGGGCCGCGCACTTTATCCGCAGTCGCCCGGGACTTGATCCGACATGCTTTCCGTTCCATTAATTGTTGCAGCACTATCCGCCGGCTTGCTGGGCGGTGCGCATTGCATCGGCATGTGCGGCGGTATCGCAAATCTGCTGGGCTCGGCCGGGTCTGCAGGGTCATCCGAGCGCAAAGTCATACCAATCAAACTGCAGCAGCCGGATGCGCCGGCCGCTGCATGGCGCATGCCGGCGTTGCTGCATGGCGGCCGTATCTGTACCTATGGCGTGCTGGGCGGCATCGTCGGTGCGCTGGGTGCCGCCGGCTTGCTTTTCAAGCCGTATCTGCCGGTGCAGATGATGATGTTCATTGTCGGCAATCTGGCCTTGATCTGGCTCGGACTGCGCCTGGTCGGTCATGCGCCGGGATTGCTGCTGCTTGATCGGCTGGGGCAAACAATCGCTTCCCATGTAAGACTGCCGATCCGGTTCTCATTGGCTGCGCAGACGCGCCGACATCCATTTCTGGTCGGCATGACATGGGGCTGCATGCCCTGCGGTCTGGTGTATGGCGTACTGCCATTTGCGCTGTTATCCGGCAGCGCCTTTTCCGGCGCGCTGCTGATGCTGATTTTTGGCCTGGGCGCATTGCCCTACCTGCTGTTCGCGCAGGGAATGGGGCAATGGCTCAATCGGCGGCTTTTTCCTGTCATCTTGCGGGGCGGCGGGGCGGCGCTGCTGATCGGCATCGGCCTGTTTGGCTTGTGGCATTACGACATGAGCGGCATGCCGGCCCTGTTCTGCGTCACGCCGCTGCATTGATTCTGCAGTACCGATTGCCTGAAGCTCGCGCATCAATCAATAATATGCGGAGTATATGCATATATATAGTATCTACCGCATATATTCAGTGCGAGTTTTAAAATACAGATGTAAGTATATTCCTAGTAGTGGATCCGTGCATAAGGCGTAAGCTGTGCTGCATCGCGTGCTTCCTTGAGAGTGAAGATGCCTTTTTCGGCCAGTAATGGGAGCATCTTGAGCAGCACCTCGGCAGTGACTATGGCGTCGCCCAAAGCGGTGTGGCGACCGACAATATCGACCCCCAGGCGGTTTGCGATTGCTTCCAGCGAGTGCAGTTCCTGGTGTGGATGTATCACTTGTGACAGCAACAGGGTGTCGAGTACCGGTTGGGTGAAGCTGATCCCGGTCCTTGCCTCCAGCATCTGCAAAAATCGCATGTCGAACGCTGCATTGTGTGCCACCAGGATGGTGTCCTGGGCGAAACGATGGAATTGCGGCAGCACTTTTTCTATTGGCGGCTGGCCGATCAGCATCGCATCGCTGATGCCGTGGATCGCGATTGATTCTGCGCTGAGCTTGCGGCCTGGCAGTATCAGCTGATCCAAATTTTCATGCGACAGCAGACGGCCGTTGACGATATGCAGCGCGCCGAGCGAGATGATTTCGTCGCCGGCCGCCGGTTGCAGACCGGTGGTTTCAGTATCGAATACCGTGTAACTGAGTTGCGACAGCAATTGCTGGTCAAGTTCTGCGGTCTGGCCCGATTGCTGGAACAGGTTAAAGTCGTAAAATTCCGGCCGCGCGGATTTCTTGATGCGGATATCGAGTGCTGCCCGTGCTGCCGCCAGCGGCAACAACAAGCGGTAGCACGATGTCTGTCGTGCCAGGTCGAACAGGTAAACCGCTTCGCCGCCCTGGCCGGTGATCACTGCATTCAGAGTGAGCAAGGGGTTGGCGGCGCCCATCTGGAGCGGCGTGCTCTCCCATAATCGCAAGGTTTCTGCCGCTACCGGCGCACCGCGCCAAGCCAGGTCCAGGTGGGCCAGACGTTCGGTACGCTGCAGGTCCAAATGCAGCGTGCTGACATTGCATTGGGTGGCCAGGCGCTGCGCCAGATACGCCAGTGCTTGCGTCAGTGCATAGCTATCCACCTTCAGCCACAGCGCCGGATCGATGGTATTGCTGCTGTCGATGCGCAGGTCCGGCGTTTCTATGCGCCGCTGCAGCAGCGCAATCAGGTCGACGCCGCGCATCTGCTCAAGCTGCCAGCCTTCGCCATGATAATCGGCCTGGCCTTGTTCAGTCTGGTCGATCTGGCGTGCCAGGCGTTGCGATTCATCGTCGATGATGGCGGTGAACTGGCTTCTTTTTTGGCTGCTCATGTCAGGGAATTGCTGCATCGTTTCCAGCGCTGCGCGGATGTTGGCCAGCGTCGCGCGCGTGTCCTGGGTGAGCGACTGCAGCAATGCGTCGCGCTGGCTTTCTGCGGCGACGTTGCGGGTGATGTCTTCCAGCGTCAGCACGAAACCGTCGAGTGCATTGCTACCGTCCAGCACCGGAGCCATGTGCGCGCGCACCAACTGGCCATTGGCCAGGGTGGCAACAAACTCGGAGACAGGTCGCGCCGAAGGATCGGCACCCTGTTGGCGCTGGTGCTGGATTTGTTCCAGTGCATGCACGATCAGATCGCGTTCGATCACGCCGAAAATGGAACGCCCCAGCCCGATCGTGGTACCGGTCGCATCGTGCGCCTCCAGCAATTCGGTTGCGTGGGTGTTGTAGAGCAGGATGCGACCTTCGATATTGCAAACCAGCACGCTTTGGGCCAACTCCGACATCAGCGCTGCCAGCCGGTTCTTTTCTTCTAGCAGCGCACGATTTGCCTGTGCAATTTTGGCCTGAACGTCGCGTTGCAGCTCCTGAAAAGTGGTCGCCAAAGTATTGATCTTGCCTGCCAGCACGCGTACTTCGGCCGCTCCCCGTGATGCTGCCCGATGTTCCGGATTGGTGCTCAGCATGATCACCACATCTTCAGACAGCAGTTCCAGCGGACGTACGTAATGGGCCTGCAGCGCCTTAAGCCCGGCGCCCAGTCCCAGCAGCAGCAACAGCGCCAGCACCATTAAAATCTGGATGCGCGAACCCAGCATCTCGGTCAGCAGTAGCTGTTGCGCCGGCTCCAGGCTTGATGCCAGGATCAGAAACGCCAAACAGAAAATGCCCAGCAGGACCGCGTACAGCAGCGCCAGTACCAGCCAAAATCGAGCCTTCATGCGCCGTCAGCCAGCAAACGTTGCACCTGCGCGATCAGATCCTTGGTGGAAAACGGTTTGGTCACATACGCATCGGCGCCCAGTGCGATCCCTTTGCTGACTTCAATTTCGCGTCCCTTGGCCGACAGCATGATGACCTTGATCCGGTTCCACCGGCTGTTTTCGCGGATTCTCTGGCAAATCTCGAAGCCGTTGAGTTGCGGCAGCATGATGTCAAGCAGCACCAGATCGGGCTGGAACGTGGCTATTTTTTGCATCGCATCTGCACCGTCGCGCGCGGTCGCGACTTCATAGCCGCTTTGCTGCATCAGGAATTCAAGCGAGATGACGATGTTCGGTTCGTCATCGACAATCAGGATTTTATGCGGCATGTTGTGTCTCCAGCGTTGCTGCAAGTGGTAGCGTAAACGCAAAGTTTGCGCCTTCGCCCGGCCGGGATTGTACCCATAACCGGCCACCGAAATGATGAATGATTTCACGGCTGATCGGCAAACCGAGCCCGGTTCCTTGCGGCTTGCCGGTCAAGGTGTCGCCGCCCTGGCGGAATCGGTCGAAAATCAATTCCTGGTCCTGCTCCCGCACGCCGGGGCCATTGTCGCTGACAGTCACTTGCCACTGATCGCCCAGCGCCGCCAGGCTGACACGGATGCGGCCCTGGGTTTGATCGCAGAACTTGACTGCATTGGACAATAGATTGAGCATCACTTGCATCAGGCGGTCGTGGTCGGCCACGATCGGTGCCTGCTGCGACGGTAATTCAAGCGTCAGGACTATGCCTTTTTCCTGCAGCAATTGGCTAATGGTGCTGAGCGAATCGCCAATCACCTGCCTCAGGTCGAGCGGCACCGCATTCCATTCTGCGCTGCCGGAGCCGATCTTGGCAAGATCGAGCACGTCGTTGATCAGCCGGGTCAGGCGTTCGCTTTCCTTGATCACGATATCTAGATACTCGCTGCGGCGGGCTGCTGCCAGGTCGGGATTGTCGCGCAGTATCTCCGAGAACGCGCGGATCGATGTCAGCGGCGTGCGCAGTTCATGGGTTATGGTCGAGATGAAATTATCCTTCAAATGATCCAGTTCGGTCAGCCTCGCATTGGCGGCCTTGAGTTCAGCCGATGCTTGCTCAAGTTCGTGCGATTTCTGCTCCAGTTGACGGCTGTATGCGATGACTTGCGAAGTTTCATTCAATATCGCCATGACCTCCTCCAGCCCGAGCTGCTCCTCGTCTACCACCGATGCGATCATTGCGCGCGCCGAAGCCGCGCCAATTGCGCCGGCCAGTTGGATTTCAGCGAAATGCACCAGTTCGGCGTCGGCCATCTTCAGTTTCTTGACGCCGCGCTGGCGGCTGTATTGCGTCAGCAATTCCTCGGCACGGGCAGCCCCCAGGAAACGCCGCAACAAATCCGACAGTACCTCGACCGGGGCGCTGCCACGCCACAGGCGCGTGCCATGGGCGCGGGCATCGACAAACAGTATCGCCTGGGCTTTTTCGGCAGCATTCTGGCGACCGGTAAGCGAGACTCCGACATACGCGCCGATATTGGCCAGCATGCTCCAGAACAGCGCGTGCGTAACCTGATCCAGCCCGGTTAGCCCGAACAGCTGGCGCGGCTTCAGCCATTCGATGCCAAACGGCCCGAGCGCGATAAAACTTTCGGGCAGCCAGCCGGATTGTGCAAACGACGGCAGCAGCAGCGTGTACAGCCAGAGCAGAAAACCGGCACACAAGCCGCTCAGCGCGCCAGCCAGGGTGCCGTTTTTCCAGTAGATGCCGCCCAGCATCGCCGGTGCGAACTGGGCCACCGCGGCAAATGAAATCAGGCCGATCGAGACCAGTGCATAGGCTTCGCCGGCCAGGCGGAAATACGCATAGCCCAGCATCATCAGCAGCACGATCGCACCGCGCCGGATGTTGAGCAGGAACTGGCTCAGGTCGGCATGCCGGTTGCGCCGAAATGAGGCGGTGCGCAACAGCAGCGGCATCACCAGGTCGTTGCAGACCATGGTGCTCAGGGCGATGCTTTCGACGATGATCATGCCGGTCGCTGCGGACAGGCCGCCGATGAATACCAGCAGCGTCAAGCTTTGCTGCTGTGTCAGCATCGGCAGCGCCAGCACGAACATGTCGGCATCGACGCTGCCATCGGGGAAGTGCATGATGCCGCCAAATGCAATCGGCAGCACAAAGATGTTGATGATCAGCAGATACAGCGGCAGCAGCCAGATGGCGCGATTGAGGTGGCTTTCATTGATGTTTTCAATCACCGCAATCTGGAACTGGCGCGGCAGAAACAACAACGACAGCATCGATAGCAGGATCAGCGAAGCCCAGCTGCCAAACGCGATGCTGCCGCTGCCGCCGATATCGCTGCCGAGGGTGAGCAATTTCTGCAATTGCGGCACCAGCTGGGCCTGCCTGAACAGGTCGCCAAAGCCGTCGTACATGCTGAAGGTAACGAAGATCCCGACCGCCAGGAAGGCCACCAGCTTGACGATGGATTCGAATGCGATGGCGGCCACCATGCCTTCGTGGCGTTCTGCCACATCCAGATGGCGGGTGCCGAACAGGATGGTGAAGGTTGCCAGCAGCAGCGCGATATACAGCGTGGTGTCGCTCCATATCGGCCCCGCCTCGATGCGTCCGGTCATGATGTCCGGATAATGCAGCAGCACGGTAAAGCTGGCCGAGACCGCCTTCAACTGGAGCGCGATGTAGGGTACGATGCCGACCACCGCAATGATCGTCACCAGACCTCCCAGCAGCGCGCTCTTGCCATAGCGCGATGCGATGAAGTCGGCAATCGATGTGATCCGGTTGGCTTTGCTGATGCGGATGATCTTGCGCAACACCATCCACCACAGCGCAATCATCAGTGTCGGGCCCAGATAGATCGGCAGAAATCCGATGCCGTTTGCGGCGGCGCGCCCGACGCTGCCGAAGAAGGTCCACGAAGTCGCATATACCGCCAGCGACAGCGAATAAATCGTCGGGTTGTTGATAATGCTGGCGCCGGCGTCGGCGCGCTTGTCGCCGTAATAGGCGATCGCAAACAGCAGGCCCAGGTAGGCGAACGACGCCAGTACGATGACCCAGCCCTGCAGCATCTCAGTCCTTCGCAGTCAGCGTTGCGGCGTCGCCGTCCGCAGGGCTCTCGGAGAGCGACGATTTTTCCGCGATATATGCCAGCAAGCCGATAATAAGTGCCCAGGCAACAAACAGATACGCATATAAAACGGGGACGCCGAACCAGGTGCTGGCATCGTTGAACAGCGCCAGCAGCGGGTAATTGAACAGGAGCCAGCCTAGGATGAATACGGCGGCAAAGCGCTGACCGGTAAGGTTGCGTTGGAACATCGGATATCCTTTGCGGCTACCTGTATGGGATGTGACTAATATTGCCCTAAATGCACCGCTATCGTCAAACTTGCCGCATCATTAAAAAAGCCCCGGAAATCGCTTTCCGGGGCCGTGTACTTCACATCAGGGTGTTAGTGACCGGAAGCTCCGACAGCGCCGATGCCGGTTTCTGAACGCATTCTCTGCGCCTCGTAACCTGCACGGTCCAGACGGGCCCGATCGCTGGTGTCGAGAATCGAAAATAGCCAGATGCCGACGAAGCCGGCAGTCATCGAGAATAATGCCGGCGAGGTGTACGGGAAGATCGCATTTTCGTAACCCAGCACGTCAACCCATACCGACTTCGATACCACCGTCAAGCCAACCGCGGTAATCAGGCCGAGAAAGCCGCCGATGGTGGCGCCGCGCGTGGTGCAATCTTTCCACAAGACAGACATGAACAATACCGGGAAGTTGGCCGAAGCGGCAATCGCGAACGCCAGTGACACCATGAAGGCAATGTTCTGCTTCTCGAACACGATACCCAACACCACCGCAATGATGCCCAGGACTACGGTCGTGATGCGCGACACCCGTAGCTCGTTGGCGCTGGTCGCGTTGCCTTTCTTGAACACGGTTGCATACAGGTCATGCGATACCGCCGATGCGCCGGACAGCGTCAAGCCTGCCACCACAGCCAGGATGGTTGCGAACGCCACTGCCGAGATAAAGCCGAGGAACACGTTGCCGCCGACTGCTTTGGCCAAATGGATGGCGGCCATGTTATTGCCGCCCAGCAGATTGCCGGCAAGATCCTTGAATTCCTGATTGGTGCTCACCAGGACAATCGCGCCAAAGCCGATGATGAAAGTCAGGATATAAAAGTAAGCGATCCAGGTAGTGGCCCAGAATACCGATTTACGTGCTTCCTTGGCGCTTGGCACAGTGAAGAAGCGCATCAGGATGTGCGGCAAGCCGGCAGTACCGAACATCAGCGCCATACCGAAAGAGATGGCTGATATGGGATCCTTGATGAAAGTCCCCGGTCCCATGATGGATTGACCCTTTTCATGAATTTCAACCGACTTGGCAAACAGTGCTTCAGGGCTGAAATTGAATTGCGACATCACGACATAGGCCATGAAGGTGGCGCCTGACAGCAACATGATTGCCTTGATGATCTGTACCCAGGTAGTTGCGGTCATGCCGCCGAACAACACGTACACCATCATCAGGCTACCGACGATGACGACTGCGATCCAGTATTCCAGACCGAACAGCAGCTTGATCAACTGACCGGCACCGACCATCTGGGCGATCAGGTAAAACGCTACCACTACCAGCGTGCCGGATGCCGCAAATACGCGGATCGGGGTCTGCTGAAAGCGATAAGCGGCAACGTCGGCAAAGGTGAAGCGGCCGAGGTTACGCAGCCGTTCCGCCATCAGGAAGGTGATCACCGGCCAGCCGACCAGGAAGCCGATCGAGTAGATCAGGCCGTCATAGCCATTCAGATATACAGCAGCCGAAATACCCAGGAAGGACGCTGCCGACATATAGTCGCCGGCAATCGCCAGGCCGTTCTGGAAGCCGGTGATGCCGCCGCCAGCGGTGTAGAAGTCAGCTGCAGATTTGGTTTTCGACGCGGCCCATTTGGTAATAAACAAGGTCAGGATAACGAACGCGCCAAACATCGAAATTGCGGTCCAGTTGGTCGGCTGCTTGACAGCCTGGCCGAGATCGGCGCCGGCAGCATAAGTTGCACCCGCCAGCGAAAACAGTGCCAACGCACCGAATATACGTTTCAAATTCGTCATTAAAGCACCTCTTTGCGGATTTGGGCGGTCAGATCATCGAACTCGCCATTGGCGCGTCGAACATAAATGCCTGTGATGATGACGGTAAATACAATTACGAAAAGCCCGATCGGCATGCCCCATGTCATGACGCCGGCTCCCATTTTGGCGGCGAGCAATTCCTTGTTGAACGCGATCAGCATGATGAAGCCGTAATACACGATCATCATGATCCAGGTCAGGGTCCAGCCGTAACTTGAGCGGGTTGAGACAAGTTTTTGATAGTTGCGGTTGGATTTTATCTTTTGAACAAGATCATCTTCCATTTTTGAAATATCCTATAGTTATGTTATTAGCCAGCGAGATTGAAGTAACAGGAACGTTGATCAAGGAGAGTTTTTTGCTCGCTTGATACTATTGGATGTACAAAGGCCTCGGACCTCGTCATCGCAATATCATCTAGGTGCTCAGGCTATCTTCAAATGCTTACTTCACACTTACTCTGCATGCAACCGCTGGCCGGCAAATCGATCTTAATTTATACTGTACTGTGTAATTATTTTTTTTCATTGATTACTTGCGCAAAATGTACTGTTTCTGACTATACTCCTGCGTATTTCCATTGTTTGATAAGCGCTGTTTTAGCTTTCGATTATTCACGTGCGGGACAACCCTATGCGTCAGACCGAATCTTCACCGACAGATCAGCAGCTTGCCAGTCTGGCCGACTTCGAACCATTTTCCGCGGTGCCGCCGGAGCGTTTGCGAGGGATGTTCGAGGCGGCCCGGCCGGTTCCCTTTGCCGCCGGCGCGCCGATTTTCGACCTGCAGTTCCAGGACGGACAACGCGCCATCCTGGTTATCCGGCAGGGGCGGGTGTCGGTGCGCAAGCCATCGATGGAGCATGGTGTCGGCGAGCTGCTCGGCCCCGGCATGCTGTTGCCGCTCGATCTCGCACTGCCGGTGCGCGAGTCGGTCGAGATATACACCGCAGCCGAGGATTGCGTGTGCTGGTCGCTGGCGCCAGCTGGCATTGCCGCCTTGCTGGCTGAACCGGCGGTGCTGCGCTGGGCGATCGCCCAGTGCTGGCGCCTGCACGAGCGGATCATGCAAAACATCGCCAGCGATATCGAATCGAACCGGATCGCCGTACAGATCAAGTTCCAGCCCTTGAGCAGCCTGATCAAGCAGAGCCCGTTGACAGTCGACGTTTCCGATAGCGTCAACCAGGCGATTGCGCTGATGACACAGCACAAAATCGGATCGGTGATCGTGACCGAGGCCGGACGCGTGGCCGGCATACTAACCGAGTCCGATACGCTGCGGCGGGTCCTGGCACCCGGCCTGGATCCGGCGCAAGCGGTCAGCACGGTAATGACGCCGGCGCCGGTCTGCCTGCCGATGACCAGTTCGGTGGCTGAGGCGGCGCTGGAGATGACCAGTCGCTCGATTCGCCACATGCCGATTGTCTCGGAGGAGGGCGCGCTGGTCGGCGTGATTTCGGAGCGTGATCTGTTCGTACTGCAGCGTACCGGTTTCGGTCATCTGGAAGCGCCGATCGAGCGCGCAAGCTCGATTGCAGCGCTGCGCAATGCGGTCGATAGCATCCGCACCACCTGCGGCGGCCTGTTTCGTTACGGCATGAGCGCCGAACAGATCACGACCCTGGTTTCCGCGCTCAACGACCGGGTGCTGGTGCAACTGATACACATCGTCGGTGCACCAAAACTGCATGATGGACAAGAAGTGCGCTATTGCTGGCTTGCCTTTGGCTCGGAAGGGCGGCAGGAGCAGACATTCTCCACCGATCAGGACAACGGCATCATTTTCGTACCGTCGCCGGGCGCCGATGCGGCCGCGGTCGAGGCATTGCGCAATGTACTGCTGCAGTTCGCATCCACAGTCAATCTCGGACTCGATGCCTGCGGCTTTCCACTGTGCGAGGGCGACATCATGGCGCGCAACCCCAAGTGGTGCCTTACCCTGGATGAATGGAAGAGCCGTTTTGCCACCTGGATTTGCGAACCCGACCCGCAAGCGTTATTGCATGCAAGTATCTTCTTCGATCTGCGCCCGCTATACGGGGAAGCAGCGCTGGCGGAAACCCTGCGCGACCATCTGTTTGCGCTGTGTCGGGACAGCCCGCTGTTCCTGCATCTGATGGCCAAGAATGCGCTGGAAACCACGGTCCCGCTGGGGGTGCTCTCGCGTTTTTCCACCGACGGCGGCAAGTTCGGTGGGACTATCGACCTGAAAAAACGTGCGGCCCGGCTGTTTGTCGATATCGGCCGCATCTTTTCGCTGGCGCACGGTGTGCGCGCCACCAATACCGCCCAGCGTCTGCTGCTGGGCGGCGCCAGGGCGAAGCGAAAGCCGGAGGCAATCGATGCCGATGTCGCAGCCTTTCATTTCGTTCAGACCATCCGCATACGGGGCCAGCTCAACCGTGCCGCAGGCAGTCACGACGATCCGAACCGGATCAATCCCTATGCGCTGAACGAAATCGACCAGCGGGTCCTGATCGAGGCATTGCGACAGGTAAAGCTGTTGCAGGCGCGCTTGCGAATCGACTACCAGATCTGAGTCGGCCGTAAAATCTGCCAAAAAAGCCCGGCTCCGATCGTTCGGCGGCAGAAGTCAATGTGACATCAGCACCGGCACTGTCATCGATAGCATCATGGTGCGGGTGACACCACCCAGCATGGTTTCACGGAAGCGTGAATGACCGTAACCGCCCATGACGATCATATCCACAGTCATGTCGCTGGCCAGTGATAACAGGCTGTTGCCGATATCCATGCCGGAAAATTGTTGTGCCTCGCCGGTCTGGCTATCCACCTTTTGCTTGCTCAGGTTGGTGCCGGTAGCTTGCAGCGATATTTCAACCTTGATGCCGTGGCGCGCCAGGTACAGTGCGATATCGGCACCGGGTTGAGCGCCGTGGACTCCCTCCTTGGCATTGCTGTTGAATATCACGACGTAGACGATCTCGGCCCGTTTCAGTAGCGGGATCGCATCGGTCACTGCGCGCGTGGCTTCCCTGCTGCCGTCCCACGCGATCAGGATGCGTTTTCCGATATTTTCAAAGTGTCCTGCATACGGAATCACCAGCACCGGGCGGCCGGCATTGAGCAGCACATATTCCGGAAAATCCGACAGTATGGTGGGCGATGGTTCGTCCGGGTCGATTTGCCCAACCACCACCAGATCGCTGTAACGGGCCTGCAGGCAGATGCCGCCGGCGGCCTCGTCATCGATTACCCGCTGCTCGAACGAAGTGACGCCGATTTTTCGAACCAGCGGCTCGAATTTCTGCAGCGCGTTGTCAGCGCGCTCCCTGAGAAACGCCATGTGCGTGATCAAGCCCGGATCGTTGTCGGTGATGGTCTGATCGCGGTACAGATAACGTGATACGCCGGTCATTGCAGCGCCTATCAGGTGGGCATTTTCAGCCAGTGCAATTTCACTTGCAATCCGGATGCAATCTTCTGCGTGTTTTGACTCGTCGACATGCACGAGAATGGTCTTGAACGACATAGCGTACTCCTTGGTTGGTGTGCACAAGCATAAAAAAACAGTAACGTGGTCCGCTCCCGGCCTGGTTGATTAATATCAAGCATAGCGGACGCTTGTGCCGTTTCCGGGTGCATATTTTTAGCGCCAGTTTGCACATCAATTTTTTGATATCGCGCAAACCGCATTGCGGTGCAAGTGCCAAACTGGAATTTGTTTTTATGGCCGGATTCTTCGTGGATTGGAGAATGCCGCGCGTCGATTCTGATTTCCCTCCAGGAGCATCATTATGCAAAACCCCGAAAGCGCTGTGACCGATTCCTATAAAAACCAGTTGCACGCAACTCGGCAGTTGGCAGAAACAGTATTGACCTGCACCGAAAAAATCGACCAGGTGGTTCTGAGCGCAGCGCATGCGCTGTTCAACGAGCAATTGCAGTTTGCGCAGGCGCTGGTGACCAGTCGCGACATGAAACAGATTGCCTTGCTGCAATCGAGTTTTCTGTCGCATACGCCCGATTATGTTGCCAAATGCCAGAAAGACATGTTGCAAATATGTCAGGAAACGCAAAACAAGGTCGGAAAAACGATAGAGCAATACTTCGAACATGCCAGTAACGTGCCGCTGATGCCGATTCCCATGATGCCCATGACAATGCCGGGAAAAAAGGTTGATGGCGACTTGATGGGACCGATGACCGATATGTTCAATGTCTGGAGTACCGCATTCAGGGAAGCGTCGACTCTTGCCACCCAGAATCTCGAGACCGCCCGCAATAATTTTGAAAAAATCAACAGCACCATTGTGGAAGAAAAGAAAGCCACAATCCGTGAAAAGCAGAAGTAGCCGCATCTTGCATGCAGTTGTTTTTTTGCAGCGGCTACCAGAGATTGATTGGCGTTGAGCTTGCTGAGACCAGCATTCGTCAGTGCTATCCGACGCTCCGAATGTTGGGCTTTTCAGCCCAATCCTGATCAATATTATTATGGGTATATGGCAATAATGCTATGTTGCCGCATATATTGATTGCGACATAAAAAATACATGGATCAGTATGTGTTTGCGGCCGGGGTGACCGATAGTGCCGGATCGTCCCTTGGTGCGGGCCTGATATCGGCCGGCGTCAGCGATGCGGGGTGCTGATCATGTTTTGCGCGACTGCATACTGGACCAGTTCCGCGAGCGAATGCATGTGCATTTTTTGTTGTACGCGGGTTTTGTGGGTGCTGATGGTTTTTACGCTCAGATGCAGGGAGTCGGCAATTTCGGTAACCGATTTGCCGTGCACCAGAAGCTTGAAAACTTCGAGTTCGCGGTTCGATAGCCGCTCGTGCGGCAGGCTGTCGTGCGGCTCCATGATTTCCAGTGCCAGTTGCTCGGCGACTTCGGCGCTGATGTAGGGACGCCCGGACGCCACTCTGGCAATCGCGCTGAGCAATTGCGTTCCCGCGCTTTCCTTGGTCAGGTAGCCGCGCGCCCCGGCCCGTATCGTGCGCACTGCATATTGTTCTTCTTCGTGCATGGTAAGTACCAGGATCGGCAATTTCGGCGCTTCGCTCTTGATTTGCCGGATCAACTCGATGCCGCTGCGCCCCGGCATCGAAAGATCCAGCAGCAGCAGGTCAAATCCGCCTTCCCTTACTTTTGCCAGAACTTCAAAGCCGTTGACGGCTTCGCCGACAACTTCGATGTTTTCTGCGCCGCTCAAAATGCGTTTGAGTCCTTCACGCATAATTGTGTGATCGTCTGCAATGACTAAACGTACCATTGGTTAACCGTTCATGATGAAAAATGGGGCGAGTTCCAAAGCGGAACAGAGGCATCGATCGCAAGGCCGTGTGGAACGATATTGTAAATGTTGATTGCACCTCCCAGACTATAAATACGTTCCTGCATTGCATTTAAGCCATGGGAATCGTGATTGTTTCTCGGCCACGCCGGTATCCCGACGCCATTGTCCTGTATCGAGAGCTTGAGATCGGGATCCATGCAACCCAGGACGATGCTGACCTTGGTCGCCTGCGCATGTTTTTCGACGTTCAGCAAACACTCCTGAACCACCCTGAAAACGGTGAATGCGATGTGGCTCTGGATATCGGTTCTCAAGTTCTGGCATTCGAGTTGGCATTGGATAGCGGTTTTTTTCTGGAATGCCCCTGCTGCCCACTCGATCGCTGGCTTCAGGCCGAAATCGTCCAGCAGCGGCGGGCGCAAGTCCGAGGCGATGCGTTTGGTGGCCGCGATGCTGTCGTCCAGCAAAAGCTGCATTTGTTGCAGCCGTTTCGGTATCAATTCCGGGTTTGCCCCGAAACTTCCTTCCAGCCAGTGCAGATCCAGTTTCAGTACGCTTAAACGTTGCGCGAGATCGTCATACAGCTTTCCGAACAGGTGCTTTTTTTCATCTTCGCACACCCGCTGGTAGGATGCGGCCAGTTTGCGTCGATCGATTTTGTGATTCTCGCCGCGGTTGTCGATTTTCTTATGTTCCTCCCATTCCCGCAGCGTCAGAACCGTGAAGCGCGTTCCCCGCGCCTGGTAGCGGGAAATCGATACATGCACCGGGGTTCCGCGCGCGCTATTGCCGCCGGGCGCACAAGCGGGCCCCGGCGAGGAACTCTGCGCAGTCCGGCGCATGGTGGTAAACACGTCTTCGCAGGAAGTCGAGGCGGCCAGGTTCAGGCGTTCCGGAAACGCCGCCTGCCAGGGTCGGCCCAGCAATTGTTCCTGCTTGCAGCCGAAGATGCGCTCGGCTTGCCGGTTCAGGACCGCGATCTTGTGGGCTTGGTCCAGAATAACCACCGCATCCGTTTCGGATCGGATTATTTTAGCCAAACCAGCCTCCACGCGGTCGCACGGGCTCCGCCTGATTGCCGTCAATACACCGGCCAGGCTGGGCGCTTCTTGTTCTGGATGCGGGCTCATTACTCCTCACTGCAATATCGGCCCGGCACGATGCAGTCTCGACTGATCGTGCCGCATTAATGGTGTGTACGGCTATGCTGCGATCCAGCGACCGGACATCCCGGTTACGGGGTGCTGGATTTTTCCACGCGGTATACCAGCACCGGAATCCGGCATAAGGAAAGAACCTTCGCGGTGACGCTGCCCAGAATCAGTTGCCCCCACCCGCCGCGACCATGGGATCCCATGAAGATCAGGTCGCAATGATTTTTCTGTGCTGCTTGGGCGATATTTTTTGCCGGAGTATCCGCAAACTCGATCAGTCCGGTGAACTGCAGGCCGGCGGCATCAGCCGCCGTCTGTATCGTTTGCAGGTATTTTTCCCCCGCCTGGCGCATCGATGCCATGTACTCTTCTTCGGAAGGATAGCTGGGAGGGATGATTTCCACATAGATTGGGTACTGGTATTCGGGGGCGACGTAAATGCCCATCACCTCGGCATTCAATTGCCGCGCAAATTCCACCCCTGCCTGTGCGGCAGTATTGGAAAAGTCGGAACCGTCGGTTGGAATCAGAATCTTTTGATACATATGACCTCCCTTGAAAAGTATATTCCGAAGTGCTGAGCTTGGCAGGCTGCTTGTGATGATGCCTTGCGAATGATCAAACTGGAATAATGACAATTGCACACCGGTAATGTCAGTATAGGCGACTGGGGCGATGGTGGTGCGATTTACCGCAGCGCTGGCGCCGGGAGCGCCGCTTATTGCGTCAAATCAAGCGTTTATCGAATGGCTGGATTTACATTCAAAACATGTTGCAGTCGGAGCGGCCGGCAGCATGTTTTGGCGGCGCTCCCGATCGGAGAACGATTTTGCTCAGAATGCATTTTTTGGGCGCCGCCGGTACCGTGACCGGGTCGCGCTATCTGCTGGAGACGGCCAAGTTGCGCGTGCTGGTCGATTGCGGCCTGTTCCAGGGCTACAAGTATCTGCGCTTGCACAACTGGCAGCCGCCGCTTTTCGATCCGGCCACACTGGAGGCGGTATTGCTCACGCATGCCCATCTGGATCATTCGGGCTATTTGCCGGTGCTGATGCAGCATGGCTTCAAGGGACAGGTCTTTTGCACCGAAGCCACGCAGGCCTTGTGCGAGGTCTTGCTCAGGGACGCTGCGCACCTGTTCGAGGAGGAAGCCGCTTACGCCAACCGGCATCAGATCTCCAAGCATAAGCCGGCGCTGCCGCTGTACGGGATATCGGAAGTCGAGGCGGTTTTAAAGCGTTTTCATGTGGTGCGCACGCATCGGGCTTGCCAGATTGCGCCGACTTTTTCGGCAAAGTGGATCCCGAACGGTCATATCCTCGGTTCGATGTGCATCGCCTGTACCGTCGATGGCGTGGATATCCTGTTTTCGGGCGATCTCGGCCGACCGCACGATGTTCTGATGAAACCGCCTGAAATTCCCGGGCGGACGGATTATCTGGTGGTTGAATCGACCTACGGCAATCGCGTCCACGACAACATCGATGCAGAGCAGCAACTGACGGACATCATCCTGTCCACCGTGCAGCGCGGCGGCTCGGTGCTGATACCGGCGTTTGCAGTCGGCCGCGCGCAGACGCTGCTGTATCTGCTGCTGCGCCTGCGCCGGGATAAGCGGATCCCGAATCTGCCGATTTATCTCGACAGCCCGATGTCGCAAAACGTGACCGGAATTTATCACCGGTTTCACGAGGCGCTCCAGCTCAGCGCGCAGGATTGTGAAGAAATGACTGCGATGACGCGTACCACCCGCACCGCCGAGGAGTCGCAGCGGATCAATGCCGACAAATGGCCGAAGGTCGTGATTTCCGCCAGCGGCATGGCAACCGGCGGACGGGTGGTGCATCACCTCAAGCAGATGCTGCCCGACGCGCGCAATACGGTGCTGTTCTGCGGCTTCCAGGCCGGCGGCACGCGCGGCGAGAAAATCGTCAGCGGCGCGCAGACGGTGCGCATCCACGCCCAGGATGTGCCGATCCGGGCCCGCGTGATCCAGATGGATACGCTGTCGGCGCATGCCGATTGCACTGAAATCAGCGCCTGGCTGAAGCATTTCCGCAGCGCGCCGGTGATGACCTTCGTGACCCATGGCGAGCCGGCCGCGGCCGATGCGATGCGCATCAGGATCGAACGCGAACTGGGCTGGCCGTGTGCAGTGCCGGAGCAACTCGATTGCTACCGGCTCGCAAAAAGCCAGGTCCAGTTTCTGCCGAAACACCTGCTCGGCTGACTTCCCGGCTGGCAGGGATGGCATGAGGGATGAGCATGGCCGTTTTTCTCAATGCAGGAGAAGCCGAAAGTGGATAAGACCGACCGCGAGCGCCAATGGAATCTCTGGTACCTGGTCTCTGCGGTGCTGGGGGTGCTTTTCCTGCGGCTCATTTTCATGCAGTTGCAGTTGGGCGAGCCCTTGCCGTACAGCGAATTTTTGCAGGAATTAAGGTCGGACAACGTCAAGGAAGTGGCGATCTACGATAGCCAGATCCAGGGCGTATTGAACCGCCCGCGCGCCGATGGCCGGACCGTATTCGTCACCACCCGTGTCGATCGGGACTTGGCTGAGGAGCTAACGCAGCACAAGGTAAAATTTTCCGGTGTGATCCAGAGCACTCTGATCCGGGACATCCTGGGCTGGGTCCTTCCGGTCCTGTTGTTTGTCGGGATATGGATGTTCGTGATCCGGCGCATGATGGAAAAGGGTGGCTTGGGCAGCGGTTTCATGTCGATCGGCAAAAGCCATGCGAAAGTCTATGTCGAGCAGGACACCCGGGTCACTTTCGACGATGTGGCGGGGGTCGATGAAGCCAAGGAAGAGCTGCAGGAAGTCATCGGTTTCCTGCGCGACCCGGGCTCCTACGGCCGCCTCGGGGCGCGGGTGCCGCGCGGCATCCTGCTGGTCGGCCCGCCCGGCACTGGCAAAACCCTGCTGGCGCGGGCGGTGGCCGGCGAGGCCAGCGTGCCGTTCTTTTCGATCAACGGTTCCGAATTTGTCGAAATGTTCGTCGGCGTCGGCGCGGCACGGGTGCGCGACATGTTCGAGCAGGCCCGCCAGAAATCGCCGGCCATCATCTTCATTGACGAGATCGATGCACTGGGCCGTGCGCGCGGCGCCTATGGCTTGGGTGGGCACGATGAAAAAGAGCAGACGCTGAACCAGTTGCTGGCCGAACTGGACGGCTTCGACACCGCATCGGGGCTGGTGCTGCTGGCGGCGACCAATCGGCCGGAAATCCTCGATCCGGCCTTGCTGCGGGCCGGGCGCTTCGACCGCCAGATACTGGTCGACCGGCCCGACAAGAAGGGCCGGATACAAATCCTCGAAGTCCATTTGCGCAAGGTCAAGCTGGCCGGCGGCGTCGACCGCGAACAGATTGCCGCACTGACTCCCGGCTTTTCCGGCGCCGACCTGGCCAATCTGGTCAATGAAGCCGCGCTGCTGGCGACCCGCCGCGGCCGCGACGCGGTGGCGCTGGAGGATTTCACCGCGGCGATCGAACGGATCGTGGCCGGGCTGGAGAAGAAGAATCGCTTGATCAATCCGCTCGAGCGGGAAGTGGTCGCCTATCACGAAATGGGCCATGCGCTGGTGGCGATAGCGCTGCCGGGCAGCGACTCGGTGCACAAGGTGTCGATTATTCCGCGCGGCATCGGCTCATTGGGTTACACGATCCAACGCCCGACCGAAGACCGTTTCCTGATGACGCAGCAGGAACTGGAGAACAAGATGGCGGTATTGCTGGGCGGGCGCGCGGCCGAGCAATTGATTTTCGCGCGCGTCACCACCGGCGCCGCAGATGATCTGGTAAAAGTGACCGAAATCGCCCGCAGCATGGTCACGCGCTACGGCATGAGCCAGAAGCTGGGGCAGCTTTCCTATGAGGGCAACCGGAATGCTTTCCTGCCGGCTCCGGCAGCCGAATACCAACCCGAAATCAGGACCTATTCCGAGACCACCGCGCGCGAGATCGATTGTGCGGTGCGAGAAATTGTCGATGCAGCCTTCCTTCGGGCCAGCGCCATCCTGCGGGAAAACCGGGCCGGACTGGAGGCCGGCGCCAAGAAACTGCTGGACAAGGAAACCCTCAACGAGGACGAAGTCAAGGCGTTCGCCGCGCATCCGGCATTGGCCGTTGCGCCGCCGGACTCGCCAGGCTAATTCCGTCTCCAAATCAATCGTGAACGGGAAGGCAAAGTGCACGGTTGATTTAGAAATGGAATAAAAAATACGGCAACCAGGTGGCCAGTGTGATGACGATCAGGCCCAGCCCGATGCGCGCGGCGAATTGCGTTCCGCCGGCCAGGTAGGCGGCCGCGAACTTGCTGCAGGTATTGGTCGAAAATGCTATCAGAATGGCCAGCACCAGTTCGGAATTTTCCAGCATGCCGCCGGCGCCCAGCGACAGCACCGACCCGGCCGCCGCATGCACATCGACCAAACCCGCTACCGCCGCACCCACGGTAACCGCGGCCTGTCCCAGATGGGTGCGGGCGAAAGCAACTGCTGCAGTCACGCCGGTCAAGACCAGCGCGAACAGTAATGCCTGCATCAGGTTGAAGGCATGGCCTTTGGGGGTGGCAAAGTCGGCGCTGGCGTGCTGGCCGAACAGGCTGATCGCCGACACCGCGACCGCCGCCGCCAGACCCGACAGCAGGCTCGGCCACAAGCTTGCCAGTGCGGCCGGGTAGAGCGTCGCGCTGACGATGAGCAACAACAGAAAGGTGGCGATGTTCGACAGCAGCGCGCCCGTGACGCAGGCACCGAGCAGGTCCGCCTGTTGTCGGCAGCGGGTTCCCATGGCGGCAATCGTCGCGGTGCTGGAAACAAAACCCGATGCCAGCCCGGACAGCGCCAACCCCAGCCTGGCGCCGCCCAGGCGCAAGGCAATGTAACCGCCTGCCTGCAGCGTCATGATCAGAATTACCAGGCTCCACAGGCGGCGCGGGTTGGCTCCCGCCAGCCAGGGAGTCGGCAGGTTCGGCATCAGCGGCAGCACCACCAGCGCGGCGCCCGCCAGCAGCAAGCCGTCGCGCAACTCCGATTCGGTTAGGGATTCCCTGAAGAAATGGTGCAGCGGGCTGCGAAAAGCCAGCAAGCCGGTTACCACCACCGCTGCGGCAGCCGACACTGCCGGGTCTTCCATCGCATTGATGCCCAGCAGAAAAGTCACAAACAACGCCAGTTCGGTGGTGATGCCGGGGTCGTCCGAGCGATCGCGCCAGTATTGAATCGTGGTGAGGCTCAGGATCAGCAGTGCGCCGGCAACCACCAGCGCCGGATCCAGCATTTGCGCCAGCGCGCCGGCGACCGACGCCAGCGCAAAACTGCGCACCCCGGCATACGCGCGATGCGGCCCGCTGCCTTTGCGGCGCTCGCGATCGATGCCGATCAGCAAACCGCAACCCAGCGCAACCGACAAGCCGATCACTACGGACTCATTCATGCTGACAAGAACGGTGGAGGGAACGGTTATGGTGTTTCAATGGTTGTCAGGCAATAGATTTCTTGCTGGAGTATGCGTATTTTCAATGCCTTTCACGCAATAAAACATTGCGACATTAAAAATACAACTATCAGTATGTTTTAATATGAACTGCCAGTCGGCTTCGATTGCTGGCCGGATTTCCCTACCGATTGCTTGAGTTTGTCGAGCGATGCGTTGAAGGATGCCTTCATGTCGGCCCAGGCGCCTGCGCTGGCATCCTTGAGTGCGTTGAATTTCGTCTCCAGTTCCTTGAGGCCCTGTTCGAGGACCCGAGTCTCCGCTGTCAGCTTTTCTTTCAGGGCGGCGCTGGCGTCTTTCGCCTTGACCCCCAGTTCATCGATCTTGGTTTTCAACTGGTCGATTTCCTGGCGCGCCATTTTCAACGTGGATTCGCGCTCGCTCTGGGGAACCGTCGCTGCACCGTTTGCACCGCCTTGCGCGGCCTCGGTCTGCGGTGCAGGGGGTTCTGTTGTATCCGCTTTCGGCAGCGGCATTTCAGCCTTTTCACACCCGGCCAGCAAGCTCAGGCTGGTCGCCAGGGCGATTGCAATCACAGGTAATCGGCTTCGTTTCATCTTGGACCTCACAGGGAAGAGTGAAAAATATGGAACGCCGTGCAGCAAGAATGACGCACATCGGGAGGCGCAATGCCGTGCCTGGCCCAAGTCGCCGCATTTCCAGCCTAATGCATGAGACCGCAGGCTGTCTGAGAAAAATCAAGTCGGCGCGAAAAAAGGCGGCTTTGCGTACTCAAGCCGCTTCCGCATGCTCGACCATTAGTTGCACCCGTGTTACGCCGTTGTATTCGTTGGCGTCGAGCCGGAACGCAATCCGGGTGCGTTCCGGCAGCGCATCGGCGTGGCCGAACCAGATCGCATCGAAGCGCTGGCCGTTTTTTTCCAGCTGCAGCTTCAAGTGCCGCTCCTTCAACACGCGCTGGCTGACGATGCGAAATTCGTCGCAGAACAGCGGCGGCGCGAAACCCTGGCCCCACACCTGGCCATCCATGACTTCGATGAACTGGGTGGTGAAATACGCATCTTCCAGCGCGCCATCGGTCTCGATGATGCGCTCCAGCTGGTGCGCGCCGAGCCAGCTTTGACCGACCGCCTCGAACGCCTTTGCAAATGCCGGCAACGCATCGGCGCGGATCGTCAGCCCGGCCGCCATTGCATGGCCGCCGAATTTCTCGATAAGGGTCGGCGCCTGCTTGGACACCAGGTCGAGCGCGTCACGCAAATGGAAGCCCGGGATCGAGCGCCCGGAACCCTTGATCAGGCCCGCGCCGCCGGGCGCGAAGGTGATGGTCGGACGGTAGAACTTGTCTTTCAGGCGCGAGGCGACGATGCCGATCACGCCCTGGTGCCAGCTGTCGTCGAACACCGTGATGGTGCTGCTTTCCTGCGGCGCGAAGTCGTCCAGATGCAACAGTGCGGCGTCCTGCATGTCGGCTTCGATCGCGCGCCGCTCGATATTGATTTCATTGAGCTGTTGCGCAATCGCCCAGGCCCGCCCTTCGTCGTCGGTGGTCAGGCATTCGATCCCGAGCGCCATGTCGGCCAGCCGTCCGGCCGCGTTCAGGCGCGGTCCCAGCGCGAAGCCGAGGTCGAACGGCGTGGCGCGCCGGGCTTCGCGGCTGGCGGCGCGAAACAGCGCCGCCACGCCGGCGTGCATGCGGCCGGCGCGCATCCGCTTCAAGCCCTGCGCGACCAGAATCCGGTTATTCGCGTCGAGCTTGACCACGTCGGCCACCGTGCCCAGCGCCACCAGATCCAGCAGCGCATCGAGCTTGGGCTGGGTCTGGGCATCGAAGACGCCGCGCCGGCGCATTTCGGCCCGCAGCGCCAGCAGCACGTAAAACATCACGCCCACGCCGGCCAGGTTCTTGCTGGGGAAACCGCATTCCGGCTGGTTCGGGTTGACGATCACGCGCGCGTCGGGCAGCGCATCGCCCGGCAAGTGGTGGTCGGTGACCACCACTTCGACGCCGCGCCGGTTGGCTTCCGCCACGCCGTCGATGCTGGCGATGCCGTTGTCGACGGTGACGATGATGTCGGGCGCCTTTTCGCGGATGGTCAAATCGACGATTTCGGGCGTCAGCCCGTAGCCGTATTCGAACCGGTTCGGCACGATGAAATCGACCTGCGCGCCCAAAGCACGCAAGCCGCGCAAGCCGACCGCGCAAGCAGTGGCGCCGTCGCAGTCGTAATCGGCGACGATCACCATTTTCTTGCCGGCGGCAATCGCATCGGCCAGGAATGCCGCCGCTTCATTAATGTGCAGCAAGCCGCCAGGCGCAATCAATGCATGCAGTTCGCTGGACAATTCATGCATCTCGGTGAGTCCGCGCGCCGCGTACACGCGCGCCAAAACCGGATGGACGCCGCTCTGGCGCAGCATCTCGGCGGCGCGGAACGAATAGGGACGGGTGGTGATTCGGGTCATGGTGGTGTCTTTTTTTAACGGATGTTAGGCATTGTCCACGAAAGGCACGAACAGGGATCAAAATGCGGCGGGTTTTTATAATTACTTAGCCCCGATAGGAGACTTCAAAGCCGAAGCAGGTTTCTGTAGGAGCGCACCCGGGCGCGATCACCGGTAGCGATGCGCAAGCCGGTCGCGCCCGGGTGCGCTCCTACCAAGTCACAACGCTGCGCTGTTGATATCGATGTCAATTGCACAGTCATAAAAATTTCTAAAATATAAAGAGTACCGTCATTTTCATGGCATTTACCGCATATGTTCACTGCGACTATGAAATATACCCATTCCAGTAATGGAACGGCGTCGAATCCTTGCCGGCGCCCTGGAAGCGGTTCATGAACCATCATTCTTACAGAAGCTTGTTCAGCGACGGCTGCAGCCAGAACTGCCGCAGCGCCATCCGGCTGCTGCGGCAGCTGCGCAATTCCTTGTTGTGGCTCAGGATCAGCGCAATGCTGTCGATTTTGCCGACCTTCAAGGCAGCCAACAGCGGCGCGAACCAGTGCAATTCCAACTCCTGCATCTGCTCCAGCCAGCGGCCCCAGTCGCCGGCCAGCGCCGCTTCCAGCAGCGCATCGAGTACCAGCAAGCCCTGTTGCGGCGCTGCCGCAATCAGCTGTTCGGCTGTCATGTCGCGGACTTGTCCGAGCGCGCCCATCCAGCGCGGCAGGTTGAATGCAGCCGTGTAACGGGTTTGCGCGGCGGCTTGTTCCGACCGCATCACGGCTGACGTGCCGCCCCACAGCCAGAGCGAATTGACCGGCTTCTGGCCGCGCATTTCACGCGCCTGATTGATGGCGTGATCGTGCCAGTGCATCTGGACTTCGTTTTGCAGCTTGCGCCAGTCGCGCGCAAACGGGCCCTTGGGCATCCAGATATCGATGTTGTGGCCGCAGGCCGCGTCCGGCGTCGAGGTGCGCAGATCGCCCCAGCCATCGGCGCGCATGAACCAGGTGTGCGCATCGCCATAGCGCAGCGCCATGCCGGCTTCTGCAAACAGCGGTTCGGCCAGCGCGAACAGGGCGCGCGCTTCCTGTCCGGAAATCGGCAACTGCCGCTGGTCGGTCAGCACCAGATGGTCGCGCGCGACATGGATGTGGATCGGCTGTAGCATGAACCAGGTGCCGTCGTCCGGCTCCAGGTCGAACATTGCCATCGCCGCTTGCGCCACCGGCGGGCTGCCGCCCTGCGCCAGGCGCCCGGCCAGCCCGAATTGCTGCGCCAGCCAGGCTTCGTGCGGCAAGGCGCTGGCAAAGCCGTCGAAGCTCTGCCACTCGGGCGCTTGCGGCTCGGGTCGGGCGCGTCCGAGCAGGGTGGCCAGCGCCGGGGTTTTCAATTGCCTGATCAGGTCAGGCGCCAGTTCAGGCGGGGGCAGGCCGAAAGGCAGCAGGATGTCGATTTGGCTCATAAGGGAGCGATTGTAGGTCAAAAGGTGCGCATTCCATGCCGGAAATACATGACCAATGCAGAAGCATTGTGCTACCGTTGCCGTTTTCAGCACTAGCCGGCGCGATGTCGATTGCCGCGACCATGCCGGCAAAATGCTTGCACGATCTTACGAAAGCCAATGAAATGCCATGTTTAGTTCAGTCATGATGAGTTCAGTCGCGGTCATCGGTTTGGGCGCATCGCTGGGCGCCTTGCTGCGCTGGCGGCTGGGGCTGGCATTGAATGCGATCTGGCCGACCCTGCCACTGGGCACGCTGGCGGCAAACCTGATCGGCGGCCTGCTGATCGGGATTGCCAGCGAAGTATTCATCAGCCGCTCAGCCATTCCGCCCGAGTGGCGACTGGCCATCATTACCGGTTTTCTGGGCGGCCTGACCACGTTTTCGACCTTTTCGCTGGAAGTCAGCAGCCAGCTGCAGCAAGGCAGAATCGCCAACGCTGCGATTGAAATCACCGCCCATGTGCTGGGTTCGGTGCTGCTGACCATCGTCGGCATCGTCATTGCGCAGCAAGTGCTGCGCGCCTGATTCAACCTGATTCAAGGAGAATTTCATGAACGGTTATCAACTGACATTCTTTACCCAGCAAGACCGCCGCCACGGCCATCAGCCGCTGGCCGAATGGCTGATGGCGCTGGTGCAGTCGCTGCAGATTCGCGGTGCAACCCTGAGCACCGCGCAGGAAGGCATCGGCCGCCATCACAAGCTCCATTCAGCCCATTTTTTCGAACTGGCCGACCAGCCGGTCGAGGTCACCATGGTGGTTACCGAAGAAGAATCGGCAAAACTGTTCGAGCGTCTGAATGCGGAGCCCGGCTTGCAGCTTTTTTACGCCAGGACCGCGGTTGAATTCGGCACCATCGGGGAAGCTCCGTAGGGGCACGGCATGCCGTGCCCCTACTACATGGCATGCCGCACCTGATGAACTGCGCGCATTGATAGGCAGGATGTCAGCGGTGCTAACAATCCTTGTTTCGGTTCAAATCACTTCCGGTCGCTGCCATCCGCGCTCAAGGCACCGCTGCCGTGGATCACAACGAACAGCAGGCCGCCCATCATCGAAATATTCTTCATGAAGTGGATCATCTGGCTTTGCGCCTGCTCCGGCGGCATGGCCCAGAAATTATGGAACAGGAAGGCGGCGAGTGCGGTGAACACCAGAATTGCCGCCGCAGCCCAGCGCGCTTTCCAGCCGAGGATCAATAAAATGCCGCCGCCCAGTTCGACGATGATCGCACCGATGGCGGCCAGTTCCGGCAGCGGCAGACCCTTGCTTGCGATGTAAGCCATCGTTCCTTCGAAACCGGTAATTTTTCCAAAGCCGGAAAATACGAAGATCAGTGCGATCAGGGTGCGTGCCACCAGCGGGCCGAAACGATTCAGTGCGTTCATGTTGTTTTTCCTTGGTGGTGGTTGTAAATAGGGTCGCGTAGCTTCACTCCACGCTGACCAGGCGCCCTGCGTTAAAGTCGTTGATGGCCTGGAAAATCTGTTCCTGGGTGTTCATCACGAACGGGCCGTATTGCGCAATCGGTTCACCCAGCGGCTGGCCGGCAATCAGCAAGGCGCGCGCCGGGGCTTCGGCGTGCAGGATCACGCCGTCGCTGCCGGCGTCGTTTTTCAGGATCGCCATCCGCTGTTGCGGCACCAGCTTGTCGCCGATCTGCAACTGGCCGCGGTAGACGAAGACGAAGGCGTTGAATCCCGGCGGCAGCGTTTGCGCAAAGCTGGCGCCGGCCGGCAGGTGCAGATCGAGATACAGAGGCTGCGTGGTATCGCGCTGCATCGCGCCGGCGATGCCATGGCTGGTTCCGGCGATCGCGCGCACCGTCACACCTTCGGGTGTGGTGAACTCCGGGATATCTGCGCTTTGAATATCGCGGTACCACGGTGCGGACATCTTGTCTTTCGCGGCCAGATTCAGCCACAGTTGAAAGCCTTCCATGCGTCCTTCTTCCTGCTCGGGCAGTTCGGAATGGATTACGCCGCGCCCGGCGGTCATCCATTGCACGCCGCCGTTTTGCAGCAAGCCTTCGTGGCCTGCGCTGTCGCGGTGGCGCATGCGGCCGGCCAGCATGTAGGTCACGGTTTCGAAGCCGCGGTGCGGGTGGTCGGGGAAGCCGCCGATGTAGTCTTCCGGCTGGTCGGTGCCGAACGCATCGAGCATCAGGAACGGGTCGAGCCGGTGTTGCAGCGGCTGCGTCAGTACCCGCGTCAGCTTGACCCCGGCACCGTCGGAAGTGGCCTTGCCGGCCACCAGTTGCTCGACGCTGCGCGAGTGCGCGACGATTTCGGGCCGGTAATTTGCGGTAGTCGTGTTCAGTGTCATGATGAACTCCTTGTCAATGTCCGAATTGCTCAGGCCAGTAGCGCTTGCTCGATCTGGCTCAGGGCCGAGGCCAGCGCGTCTTGTTCGGCTTCCGGTCCCATCGCCAAGCCTTCGGCGTATACGAATTGCACGTCCGTCATGCCGAGGAAGCCGAAGAAGGTTTTCAAATACGGCGTTTGGCTGTCATTTGGCGTATTGCGGTACAGGCCGCCGCGGGTCAGCGCGATATATACCTTCTTGCCGGTCAGCAGACCTTCGGGTCCATTTGCAGTGTAGCGGAAGGTGACCTGAGCGCGCGAGATCGCGTCGATCCAATTTTTCAGTTGCGCCGGCACCCCAAAGTTGTACATCGGCACGCCGAGCACCAGCACGTCTGCGGCCTGGATTTCGGCGATCAGCGCATCGTCCTGCGCAACGCGCGCCGCTTGCTCCGGGGTGCGCTGTTCGGCCGGGCTGAACAGTGCCTGCAGCGCGGCTTCATCGAGCATCGGATGCGGCGTGCGGCCCAGATCGCGCACGGTCAGCGTGGCTTGCGGCTGGGCGGCGCGCAGGCGCTCGACCAGGGTGGTGGCCAGACGGGTGGAGTGGGAATTTTCAGCGCGGGCGCTGGAGTTGATTTGCAGAATTTTCATGGCGACATCCTTTGTGTGGTTGATTGCTTTTACGTGAAAGCCGGGTAGCGGCTCACTTTGCTCCTCTCTCCCGGCATGGCTTTTCCTGGTGCCCGAATCGCCATGCGATTCGCCTGCGGGAGAGAGGTCGGGAGAGAGGGCGGCCGTGACCGTCAGAGTCACTTTAACCATTCCGAAATCGAACCGGAAGACCATAAAATGGATATCATTGTTCCATTGATGGAACGAAGGAGTCGAAATGCATCTGGACCCGAATGATCTCTTGCTGTTCGCCCGCGTGGTGGAGGAGGGCAGTTTCAGCCGCGCGGCCGAGCGCATGGAAATGCCGAAATCGACGCTGTCGCGCCGCCTCACCGGGCTCGAGTCGCAACTGGGCGAGCGGCTGCTGTTGCGCACCACCCGCAAGCTCACCGTCACCGATTTCGGCCATAGCGTGCTGCTGCACGCCCAGCAGGTGACGTCCGAGGTTGAGGCTGCGCTGGCGCTGGCGCAGCACCGTCAGCTCGAGCCGAGCGGGCGTTTGCGGGTGTCGATGCCGGCCGACTTTGCCAACGAGGTGCTGGGGCCGCTGCTGGCGGAATTCGTCGCCAAGTACCCGGCCATCTCGCTGGAGCTGGATCTGTCGCCGCGGCGGGTCGACCTGATCGGTGAAAATTTCGACCTGGCGGTCCGGATCGGCGATCTGCCCGACGATGCCTCGCTGGCCGCGCGCCGCCTGGCGGTGTTTTCGGTCGGTCTGTATGCGTCGCCCGATTACATTGCGCGCCGCGGCGTACCCTCTGAGCCCGAGGCGTTGATGGAGCATGATGCGTTGCGCCTGCTGGCGCGCAACGGCGAACCGGCGCGCTGGCTGCTGAGTCGGGCTGCAATGCGCTGGGAGGGCACGCCTCTCGGCCGGGCCAGCGCAAATTCGCCCGAATTGCTGGTGCGACTGGCGCGCTCGGGAGCCGGCATCACGATGCTGTCCGACCACTTTGCCGAGCCGTATGTGCGCAGCGGCGAATTGGTCCAGGTGCTGGCGGACTGGAGCTTGCCGGCAGTCACGGCCTGGGCGGTATTTCCCGGGCGGCGCCTGATGCCGACCCGCACCCGGGTGTTTCTGGATGCGATGCTGGCGGAGTTTTCCGGACCGCGCTGCCAGCAGAAGGACGCGCAGGTCGCTCAAGGCAAACGCGAACGGCACCGCGCGCAGCCAAGGACGGCAACGGAATAGGCCGCGCGCCGGGTAACGGCTTGCAAAGTAGGTCTGGCAAAGTCTGGTCGCAGGCGGATGCTTGTCGAATCCGCGACCAATATTTCTTTTCGAAACCGATTGTATGGCAAACTGCGGGCTCGCCTTGGGAGTTGCATATTGAGTATCTTAAAAAACCTGCCGTTTGAATGGCTGGTCGGCCTGCGCTATACCCGCGCCGGACGACGCAGCGGCCGTAATAGTTTTATTTCCTTCATTTCACTGATTTCGATGGCCGGCATCGCGCTCGGGGTGGCTGCGCTGATCGTGGTGCTGTCGGTGATGAACGGGTTCCAGAAGGATGTGCGCGACCGCATGCTGTCGGTGCTGGCGCACATCGAAGTGTTTGATGCCAGCGGCGCGATGACCGACTGGCAGGGCACCGCCCGGCAAGCGATGCAGGACAAGGAAGTCATCGGGGCCGCGCCGTATGTGGCCACGCAGGCGATGCTCACGCGCGACGAGATCCTGCGTGGGGTGGTGATTCGCGGCGTGCTGCCGCAGCAGGAGCGGGCGGTGTCGGATGTGGCCAATCAGGTGCGACAGGGCCGTTTCGACGATCTGAAAGCGGGCGAATTCAAGGTCGTGCTGGGCGGCGAGCTGGCCCGTGCGCTGCATGCTGACCTCGGCGACAAGGTGACGATGCTGGCGCCGCAAGGGCAGGTGACGCCGGCCGGCGTGCTGCCGCGGCTGAAGCAATTCACCGTGGCCGGCATCTTCGAGGCCGGCCATTACGAGTACGATTCGACGCTGGCTTTCATCCATCTGGAAGACGCGCAAAAGATGTTCCGGCTGGCGGCGCCGTCCGGCCTGCGCCTGAAAATCACCGACATGCAGCGCGCGCCCCAAGTGGCGCAGGATCTGTCGAAGATACTGTCCGGCGACATGATCATCAGCGACTGGTCGAAGCAGAATCGCAACTGGTTTGCCGCGGTGCAGACTGAAAAAAAGATGATGTTCATCATCCTGACCCTGATCATCGCGGTGGCGGCATTCAATCTGGTCTCGACGCTGGTGATGACGGTGACCGACAAGCAGGCCGACATTGCGATCCTGCGCACGCTGGGCGCGTCGCCCGGTTCGGTCATGAAGATATTCATGATCCAGGGCGCGCTGGTCGGTTTGCTCGGCACTGCAATCGGCGTCGGCCTGGGGGTGCTGGTGGCGCTGAATGTCGATGTGATCGTACCGGTCATCGAGCATCTGCTGGGGGTGCAGTTCCTGCCCAAGGACATTTACCTGATTTCGTCGCTGCCGTCCGATTTGCGCTGGCCGGATGTCTATACGATAGGCGGCGTGGCGGTGGTGCTGGCCTTCCTCGCCACCCTGTATCCGAGCTGGCGCGCCGCCCGCGTGCGCCCGGCGGAGGCGTTGCGCTATGAATGATCTGAACCGCCATTTAGGAGAACACGCCGTGCCGCTTTCGCAACCCGTCGTATTGTCGTGCCGTGGCTTGTCCAAAAGATTCGTCCAGGGCGCTTATGCGGTCGATGTGCTGTCCGGCATCGATCTCGATGTGCGCAAGGGCGAGCGGGTGGCGATCGTCGGCGCCTCCGGCTCCGGCAAATCGACCTTGCTGCACTTGCTGGGCGGGCTCGATACGCCGACCTCGGGCAGCGTGTCGCTGCAGGGGCGCGACTTTGCCGGCCTGAACGAAAAGACCCGCGGCGATTTGCGCAATACCGCACTCGGTTTCGTGTACCAGTTCCACCATCTGCTGCCGGAATTCTCGGCGCTCGACAATGTCGCGATGCCGCTGATGATTCGCCGCCTCAGGCGCAGCGATGCGCAGCAACAGGCGCAGGCGATCCTGGCGCGGGTCGGGCTGGGACACCGGGTCACGCACGTGCCGGGCGAACTCTCCGGCGGCGAGCGGCAGCGGGTCGCCTTAGCGCGCGCGCTGGTGACGCAGCCGGCCTGCGTGCTGGCCGACGAGCCCACCGGCAATCTCGACCGCAAGACCGCGCATCAGATTTTCGACCTGATGCTGGAACTCTCACGCACGCTCGGCACCGCCTTCATCATCGTGACGCACGATATCGAACTGGCGCGCCATTGCGACCGCGTGCTGCGCCTGGCGGACGACGGCTTGCAGCCGTATGTTGAACAAGTTGAGCCAGTCGTGCATGCCGGGCATGTGGATTGACAGCCATTGCCACCTGGACGCGTGCGAATTCGGCGCCGATGGTGGCTTGGCGGCCGAACAGGTCGCGCAGCGGGCGGCGCAACTGGGGGTCGACTGGATCGTGATTCCGGCAGTGGCGCCGGCCAATTTCGCGACGGTTGTCGCGCTGGCGCACAGACAAATCAACTGCGCGTATGCGCTCGGCATTCATCCGATCTTCGTGCCGCAGGCGCAACAGGCCGATTTGGATGCTTTGCGCCGCAGCGTGGCGGCTGCAATGGATGACCCGCGCTTTGTCGCCATCGGCGAGATCGGACTCGATTTTTTCGTGCCCGAACTGAAAACCGCGGCGATGACGGAAAAACAGACCTATTTTTACCGCGAACAATTGAAAATCGCGCGCGACTTCGGCTTGCCGGTGCTGCTGCATGTGCGGCGCGCGCAGGATCTGATCCTCAAGCAGTTGCGTGCAATTGTCGTCCCTGGCGGCATCGCGCATGCATTCAACGGCAGCCTGCAGCAGGCGCAAGCCTTCATTGCTCTCGGCTTCAAGCTGGGTTTCGGCGGCGCGATGACCTTCCCGCGCGCATTGCAGATACGGCGTTTGGCCGCGGCGCTGCCGCTGGACGCGATCGTGCTGGAAACCGATGCGCCGGACATATCGCCGGTATGGCTGCATCCGGCGCGCAACAGCCCGGAGCAGTTGCCGCGGATCGGTTTGCATTTGGCCGATCTGCGCGCACAGGCGGCTGGCGATGTCGCCCGCATTACCTGCGCCAACGTCAAAGCGGTGCTGCCGCGACTGGCAGCACTGGCCGCCGGCGACTCTCCAAACGCCTTATAAAATTATAGAAATGGCAGAGTATGCAGATAAATAGCATATTTTACGCATGTATTCATTGCGGCATTAAAAATACACTGTTCAGTATATCAATTAATTCCAACTTGCCATGCGCAGCGCCATTCTCGGTTTTGTGATCGGTATCGTCTGGCTGCAAAACCAGCCGGTGTTGCCGACTCTGACGCTGGCATTGCTGTTGCTGGCGGCCGCCGCGATGCTCGGCACGGCGGCGCGCCGCTGGCCGCGACCGGTCTTGCAACCGGCCCTGCTGCTGGCCTGCGGCGCCGCGCTGGGTTTCGTCTGGGCCGGGCTGCTGGCGCAGCAACGACTGGCGCATGCGCTGCCGGATGATTGGGAAGGGCGCGATGTGACGCTGGTCGGCACCATCGACAGCCTGCCTTACCGTTTCGACCGGGGCGTGCGCTTCAATCTGGCGCTGGAGCAGGTGCTGCAAGCGGACGGCCGCGTGTCGGCGGCAGCCGATTTGCCGCCCGGCTTGCCGCCCAAAATCGCGTTGTCATGGTATTTGGCACCGGTAGCGGACGGGTTGCAGGCGGCGGGTGGGTTGCCGGCGGTCGAACCCGGAGAGCGCTGGCAATTCACGGTGCGGCTGCAGAAGCCGCACGGCAATGCCAATCCGGACGGCTTCGACTATGAAGCCTGGCTGCTGGAGCAGAATCTGCGCGCCACCGGTTATGTGCGGCCGGATGCGCAGGCGACGCTGAAAAACCGGCGCCTGTCGAGCTTCGTGTTCAGCTTCGGCAATCTGGTCGAACACTGCCGGGCCCGGCTGCGCGAGCGCATTCATGCGGCGCTGCCCGAGCATGAATATGCGGGCGTGATCGTCGCGCTGGTGGTCGGCGACCAGCGCGGGATTAATCAAAGCGACTGGCAGGTGTTCAACCGCAGCGGCATCGGGCACCTGATTTCGATTTCCGGCCTGCACATCACGATGGTGGCCGGCTTGTTTGCCGCATTCGCGCATGCGCTGTGGCGGCGCTCATTTTTTACCGGTGCCGAGTTGCCGTTGCTGCTGCCGGCGCAAAAAGTCGCGGCGTTGAGCGGGGTCGTGGTTGCGCTGCTGTACGTGCTGCTGGCCGGATTCGGAGTGCCGGCGCAGCGCACCTTGTACATGCTGACGGTGGTGGCGGTGGCGCTCTGGTGCGGCCGCCTGACCAGCGTTTCGCACGTGCTGTGCACCGCCTTGCTGGCGGTGCTGGTGCTCGACCCGTGGGCGGTGCTGTGGCCCGGATACTGGCTGTCGTTCGGCGCGGTGGCGATCATCCTGTACGCGACCGTCGGACGGGCCCGGCCGCAGCGCCATCTGACGGAGGTGCCCGACCGGAAGACGCGCTGGCGGCAGGCACTGACAGCCGCCGCCCGGACCCAGTACGCGGTGACGCTGGGACTGGTGCCGCTGACGATGCTGCTGTTCGGCCAGGTGTCGCTGGTCAGCCCGGTGGCCAATGCGATCGCGATTCCGCTGGTCAGTTTGCTGGTGACGCCGCTGGCACTGATGGGCAGCGTGCTGCCGGCGCCGCTGTCGGGCTGGATCCTGGGCGCCGCGCATGTGCTGGTGGCGTGGCTGGCAAGCGGCTTGCAGTGGCTGGCCGGCTTGCCGGGGGCGGTCTGGTCGGCGCCGCTGCCATCGTGGTGGATTTTCCTGTTCGCGTTGCTGGGAGCCTTGTGGCTGCTGGCGCCGCGCGGCTGGCCGCTGCGCTGGCTGGGGCTGGCAGGCTGGCTGCCGCTGCTGCTGAATAGCCCGACCCGGCCGCAGCCGGAGCAGATGTGGGTGACCGCTTTCGATGTCGGCCAGGGCATGGCCCTGCTAATTGAAACCAGCCAACACCGGCTGCTGTACGACACCGGCCCGTATTATTCGCCGCAATCGAATGGCGGCAACCGCGTGATCCTGCCGTACCTGAAGGCGCGCGGCATAGAGGCACTCGATGCGATGATAGTCAGCCACAACGATGGCGATCATTCCGGCGGCGCACTGTCGATTCTGGAGCAGATCGAAGTCGGCCGGGTCTGGTCGTCGCTGGCGCCAACCAGCCGGATCGTCGCTGCCGCGCCGCGCCATCAGCGTTGCATCGCCGGGCAGTCGTGGCAGTGGGACGGGGTCCGGTTCGAGATGCTGCACCCGCAGGCAGCAAGCCTGAACGACCCGAAACAGAAGCCGAATGCGCTCAGTTGCACGCTGAAGATCAGCGCCGGCAGCCTTTCGATCCTGCTGCCGGGCGACATCGGGGCGGCGCAGGAATCCGAGTTGCTTGGCAGTAAACGCGAGACACTGCGTGCCGATGTGCTGCTGGCGCCGCATCACGGCAGCGGCACTTCGTCGACCGTCGCCTTCCTCGATGCGGTCCGGCCGGATCTGGCGCTGTTTCAGGTCGGCTACCGCAACCGTTACCGGCACCCGAAGCCGGAAGTATTCGAACGCTATCGCGCGATGGGGATCCGGCGCCTGCGCAACGATGCATCCGGCGCAATCACATTACAATTCGGTCAGGCATTGCAGATTTCCGAGTATCGACAAGACCATGCCCGTTACTGGTATGGTCGCTGACCCTGTGAACCGAGTGAGATTATGCCCACGAACAAGCCCATCCTCCATTTCGCCCACGCCAACAGTTTTCCGGCGGGGACTTATCGCGTGTTTTTCGATGATTTGCGCAAGCATTACGACGTGCGGGCGCTCGACTTGCATGCGCATAACCCGAAATATCCGGTGCGCAACGGCTGGCGTGCGTTGCGCCAGGAATTGATCGATGAGCTGGCCGCGCGCTATAGCGAGCCGGTGATTCTGGTCGGGCATTCGATGGGCGGGATGCTCAGCCTGATGGCGGCCAAAGCGCGGCCGGATCTGGTGCGTTGCGTGGTCTTGCTCGATTCGCCGGTGGTCGCCGGCTGGCGCGCGCTGCTGGTGCGGGTCGCAAAATCGACCGGGCTGGACAAGAAATTCCCGCCATCCCTGCTATCCGAGCGGCGCCGCAACATCTGGCCCGACCTGCAGGCGGTCCATCGGCATTTTGCCTCGAAGAAGCCGTTTGTCGCCTGGTCGCCCGCCGTTCTGCACGATTATGTCGAGAGCGGGATGGTGCCGCATCCTCAAGGGGTGACCCTGCGCTTCACCCGGGAAGCGGAAACTGCGGTCTATCGCAGCCTGCCGCACCATATCGGCTGCCTGGTGCGCAGCGCATTTCCGGTCCCGGTCGGGTTTGTCGGCGGCACCGATTCGGTCGAGTGCCGGCAGGCCGGCTTGAAAGCAACCCGGCGCCTGGTCGGCCGGCATTACCGGCAAATTCCGGGCGGCCATCTGTTTCCGATGGAGTCGCCGGCGCTGGCCGCCGGCGCGCTGCACGACATGATCCGGTCGCTTGTGCCGGCGCAGGGGTAGGCCATGCCGCGATTCTCTTTGAAACTGTTGGCTGGCGGTCTGCTGCTGGTGCCTGCGATCCTGGTGCGCGCCGATGTCGTACCGCAGGGACAGCCGGATTTCCGGACCGCGATAGCGCAAGGCGCATCCAGCATCGTGCTGGACATCGACAACGACAGCCTGCTGATGAACCGCAATGACGGCCTTTACAGCAGCGGCGCGCGCCTGACACAGCAATATGCGTTGGGTACATTGGGCAACGGGCTGGTGACGTACGGCTGGAGCATCGGACACGCAATGTATACCGCGTCCGACATCAAGCTGCCGCCGGCGCAAGTCAGGGCGCCGGATCACCCGTACGCCGCATGGTTATATGGCGGCGTGTTCAGGGAGGTGCGCCGGATCGATGGCGCTTATTCGAAGCTGGGTTTCGATCTCGGCTGCCTGGGGCCGTGCGCAGGGGGCGAGTGGGCGCAAACCAAACTGCACCGCTTGATCAATCAACCGTTACCGCAAGGCTGGAGCCGGCAGGTGAAAAACGAGTTCGGCGCGGTGCTGTATGCAGATGTGGCGCCGGCGCGCTGGACTTTGCAGCCCTGGCTGGATCTGCAGCCCAGCGTGCAGGGCCGCTTTGGGAATATTTTTACCGATGCAACAGCCACGCTGACGTTGCGCGCCGGGATACTGGGCGACTTGCCGGCTGCGCCTGCGCAGCTTCTGTATCTGACGCTCGGCGCGCGCGCAGTCGGCCGCGATGCGTCGCTGCAAGGCGGTTATTTCTCCAGCGGCAATCCGCACACGGTGCGCCCGCAGCGCCTGGTGGCGCAGGCCGAAGCCGGCCTGCAGTGGGTCAGGCCGCCGTTTGCCTTGCAGGCCGCTATCGTGCGACGCAGCAACGAAATCCGTGATTTGCCGGCTGATGCCGGCGCACAAAGCTTCGTCCGATTGCAGCTGGTATATTCCCCCTGAGCATCAATCCGGTTTGCTGCGTGCGGAGCGGCCGGAGCGGGCCGGAATATCTGCAGGGCAATCGCGCTATGGCATCTTTACTTCCCGTGTCCTGAAGAGTAGCGCTTCCCGATATGGCAAATCGGAAAGCGAGCGCATCTTACGGCGCCGGATGCTCCACTTGTTGGAGGTGTCCTGTTGCAGCAAATTGAGC
>JAUYNR010000011.1 GCA_030698225.1 Oxalobacteraceae bacterium
CCCCCCCCCCCCCCCCCCCCCCCCCCCCCCCCCCCCCCCCCCCCCCCCCCCCCCCCCCCCCCCCCCCCGCACCGCTCGCCGAATCCCATGATAAACCGATGCTTCAGCTCTTCAGCGCCGCGTAGCTGGTCATCAGGTTGCGGTAGTCGGGGATGTGGTTGGACAGCAGCGTCGCCAGTCCTTCGACGTCGTTGCGCCAGTCGCGGTGCAGTTCGCAGGCCACGCCGAACCAGTTGATCAGTTGCGCGCCAGCCTGCGACATGCGGTCCCAGGCGGAATGGCGGGCAATGTCGTTGAAGGTGCCGGAGGCGTCGGTGACGACGAATACGTCGAACCCCTCTTCGATCGCCGACAGCGCCGGGAAGGCGACGCACACTTCGGTGACCACGCCGGCGATGAGGAGCTGCTTGCGGCCCGTCGCCTTGATCGCCTTGACGAAGTCCTCGTTGTCCCAGGCGTTGATCTGGCCCGGGCGGGCGATGTAGGGCGCATCGGGGAACAGGCTTTTCAGTTCCGGCATCAGCGGGCCGTTCGGGCCCTGTTCGAAGCTGGTGGTCAGGATGGTCGGCAACTGGAAGTACTTCGCCAGGTCGGCGGTGGCCAGCACGTTGTTGCGGAACTTGTCCGGATCGATGTCGCGCACCAGCGACAGCAGTCCTGCCTGATGGTCCACCAGCAGCATCACGGCGTTGTCCTTGTCCAGCTTTTTGTAGGGCTTGTTCATGTCGTTCTCCTTGCGGTTGAGGGCCGTCAGCCTGCAAGGCGTCGGGCGGTGTGAGCCCTGCGCGCCCTGCGCGCCCGGTGCGCGCAGGGGTGAAGACTCAGGCCACGGCAGTCTCGAAGCGCCCGCTGTTGAAGTCCTCGATCGCCTCGCGGATTTCCTCCTTCGTGTTCATCACGACGGATACACCCGACCGTGCAATCGCCACGGACACCCGTAGGTTGGGGTGAGCCAACGGCGATGCCCAACAAGCACCCGTCGATCACGCCCCACCTCCGGCTGAAGGTCGGCGTTGGGCATCGCCTGCGGCTCACCCCAACCTACGGCCGTACGGATTCACCCGACCGCGCAATCGCCAAGGACACCGGTAGGTTGGGGTGAGCCAACGGCGATGCCCAACAACAACCCGTCGATCCATCGCCACCTCCGGCTGAAGGACGACGTTGGGCATCGCCTGCGGCTCACCCCAGCCTGCGACTCACGAAGGGGCCGTAGCCGGCGATCGGTTCGTCGATGGGTTCGCCGGCCAGCAGCAGCACGCTGGCGTCGCTGTCTGCGGCGATCGAGAAGGTGCTGCCCTCGCGGTGGTACAGCGCCATCTGCGCCTCGCGCACCGGCTGGCTGCCGTTGGCGCGGATCAGGCCGTGCAGCACCACCAGCGCCAGCGTGTGGCCGTCCGGCACCGTCAGCTCGACGTTCGCACCGGCCTTCAGCTTCACGTCCCACACATCGACGGGCGTGAAGGTGCTGGCCGGGCCGCGATGGCCAAGATAATCGCCGGCGATGACGCGCAGATGTCCCGTGCCCCCGGGCAGTTCGACCACCGGAATGTCGGTCTTCGCCAGATGCTGGTAGCCCGGCGTGGCGCGCTTGTCGCGGGCCGGCAGGTTCACCCAGAGCTGCACCATTTCCAGCGGACCGCCGGTGCGCGTGAATTCGGGCGAGTGGAATTCCTCGTGGATGATGCCGGCACCGGCGGTCATCCACTGCACGTCGCCCGGGCCGATGACGCCGCCGGCGCCGGTCGAGTCCTGATGCGCCACCTCGCCGGCATATACGATGGTGACGGTTTCGAAGCCGCGGTGCGGGTGGCGGCCGACGCCGCGCGGCGTGTCCGACGGCTCGAATTCGGCCGGACCGGCGTAGTCGAGCAACAGGAAGGGGCTGACGTGGCGGCCCATCGAGTCATACGAGAACAGCGAACGCACCGGAAAGCCGTCGCCGACCCAGTGACCGTTCGGTGCGCTGTACAGACCTGAAATCTTCTTCATGGTGTTTCTCCCGTTCGTTGGCAGCGTTCCGTCGGAAGCGTGCTGCGTTGAGGTGAATACTAGATTCAGGACAATCAATGCACCAGACGGCAAAATGGCACTTCAGCGTTCCATGGGTGGAACGATGGAGGGTGCGATGGCCACTGCAATGCAGGATCTGAACGATCTGTACTTCTTCACCCGGGTGGTCGAGCACGGCGGCTTTGCGCCGGCCGCGCGCGCACTCGACACGCACAAGTCGAAACTGAGCCGACGCATCGCGCTGCTCGAAGAGCGCCTCGGCGTGCGCCTGATCCAGCGCTCGACCCGGCGCTTCGCCGTGACCGAGATCGGTCAGGCCTATTACGGGCATTGCGTGGCGATGCGCGTCGAAGCCGAAGCGGCGCAGGAGGCGGTCGAGCGCACGCGTGCCGAGCCGCAGGGCATCGTCCGCCTGGCCTGTCCGACCGCGCTGCTCGAATACCAGGTGGCCGACATGCTGTCGCGCTACATGGCCGAGTGCCCGCGCGTGCAGATCCACGTCGAAAGTACCAACCGCCGCGTGGATGTGATCCGCGAAGGGTTCGACCTGGCGATCCGGGTGCGCTTTCCGCCGCTGGAAGACACCGATCTTGTGATGAAGGTGCTTGGCGACAGCCACCAGAGGCTGGTCGCGCACCCGCAGCTGGTCGAGCCGCTGGGCGGCCCGTGCGTGCCGGCCGACCTGTCGGCGCTGCCCAGCGTCGCCTGGGGGCCGGCGCAGCGCGAACACCGCTGGAATCTGCAGGGGCCGGACGGTGCCAGCGCCCAGGTGGTGCATGCACCGCGGCTGGTCACCGACGACCTTTCGGCACTGCGCAGCGCCGCATTGCACGGCGTCGGGGTCGCGCAGTTGCCGACCATGATGGTGCGCGACGACATCGATGCGGGTCGCCTGATCGATGTGCTGCCGCGCTGGGCACCGCGCAGCGGCATTGCGCACGTGGTGTTTCCGTCGCGCCGCGGCCTGCTGCCGGCGGTACGCGGGCTGGTCGACGCGCTGAGCCGGGGTTATCAGGTGGCCGAGGCGCCGGCGTCTGCATGCGCACAAGCGGGCGTTGCCCCCGTTGCGCCTTGACGATCGACCGCGCGTACGGCGCGGGCTGCCGCGCGCGCGATCCGCACGACACATTGTCAGGAACCACCGCGCGGGCGGAGACTGTCGCCATCGGATCATTGGCGGCAGCGCCGTTCTTTCGCCTGCCGTTCGATTTTTCTCTACCGCTGGAGGTGGCATGAGCCGGCAAGGCATTACCGGTGAAGCATTGCTCGAAGCGTTGCGCACGCAACGTGCGTTCGGGACGCTTGATCCAGCGGTGCTTGCCGGCGTCGCTGCGGTCATGCACGTAAAGGCCTTCTCCGCGGATGACCTGCAGGACGATTTTGAAGGGCTCTACTTCATCGTCAGCGGGGAGGTGCGCCTGATCGATGCTGACAGTCGAACCGAGGTTGCGCTGCGGCCGGGTGAGCTGTTCGGTTACGGCACGCCGGCGAACGCTGTGGGTGCCTGGTCGGCCAGGGTGTCCGACGACGCACTGCTGGCACGGGTTGCGAGCACCGATGTCGATGCGCTGTGCTCGGCGCAGCCGTCGCTGCGATGCTTCATCGCACCGGAGGCGAACGTGGTCGCGGACGCGCATCCGGCCCCGCCGGGCATGAATCTGCTGCCGACGTCGGTGCGCGCGCTGCTCAAGCGCGGCCCCGTCACGCTGCCGCCCGATACCTCGATCCGCGATGCCGCGACGCTGATGACCGAGCAACGCGTGTCGTCCGTACTGATCGTGTCGCATGGGCGCCTGTCGGGCGTGGTGACGGATCGCGACCTGCGCAGCCGCGTGATTGCACAGGGCACCGACACGTCGCGCCCGCTCAGCGACATTGCCACGCCGCGGCCGCTGACGATAGACGTACGGAATCCGGCTTTCGAGGCCCTGTTGCTGATGACGCGCCACAACATTCATCACGTGCCGGTAACGGACGGCGATGCACTGATTGGCGTGATCACGGCGACTGACCTGAACGCGCATCACAGCACGTCTCCAGTCTTTCTGGCGGGCGAAATCTACAAGCAGGACACGCTCGAAGGCCTCGCCGCTGCCGCTGCACGCGTCGGACTGCTGCAGCAGAATCTGGCCGCATCCGGCGCTTCGGCATACAGCAGCGGGCGCATGATCACGGCCATCACCGACGCCATTACCTGCCGGCTGCTGCAGCTGGCCGAGGCAAAACTGGGGCCGCCCCCGGTCGAGTACGTCTGGGTGGCAGCCGGATCGCAGGCACGCAGCGAGCAGACCGCCAGGTCTGACCAGGACAACTGCATGGTCATCGACGATGCCTTCGATCCCGCGCGTCACGGCGAATATTTCAACGCGCTGTCCGTATTCGCGTGCGACGGCCTGGCTGCCTGCGGATACATTCACTGCCCGGGCGAAATGATGGCGAGGACGGATCTGTGGCGGCAGCCGACGTCGCGCTGGCTGCAGTATTTCCGCAAGTGGACGGACGAACCCGACCCCAAGGCGCTGATGCTCACCTGTGTGTTCTTCGACCTCAGGGCGATCTACGGCAAGGCGTCCCTGCTCGATGAACTGCGGCGCGACATGCTGTCGATGACGCAGGGCAGGCGCATGTTCCTCGCCCATATGGTCGGCAATGCGCTCACCCACACGCCCCCGCTGGGCCTGTTCCGTGCGATTTCGACGATACGCGCCGGCGAGCACCGCGGCACCATCGACTTCAAGCACAGCGGCATCGTTCCGGTGGTCGATCTCGCCCGCGTCTATGCGCTGGCCGGCGGGCACGAAGCCATCAATACGTACGACCGGCTGGATGTGGCGGCGACGAGTGGCGAAATCAGCGGGCAAAGCGCGCGCGACCTGCGCGAAACGCTGGAATTCATTGCCCGGATACGCATCCGGCATCAGGTCAGTCAGATTGCGGCCGGGCTGACGGCCGACAACTTCGTCAAACCGGACGAACTGTCGAACTTCGAACGCAGCCAGCTCAAGGATGCCTTCGGTGTGGTGCATACCCTGCAGAGCGTCCTGGGGCAGCGTTACCAGGCGGGACGGTTCTAGTACTTCAACCGCGCGTAATACGTCTGCTGCGCCGCCTCGCGCGCTTCGCCCAGCGTGTGGATGCCCTTTTCGGCGAGCAGCGGAATCAGCCGCAGGAACACCTCGGCGGTGACGATGGCGTCGCCGAGCGCCGTGTGGCGGCCGATGACGGTGATGTCGAAGCGCTCGGCAATGGCTTCCAGCCGGTGCGATTCCTGATTCGGGTGCACCAGCGCCGACAGCAGCAGCGTGTCCAGCACCGGCTGTTCGAAGCGCAGGCCGGTGGCGGTCTCCTTCAGTTGCAGGAAGCGCATGTCGAAGGCCGCGTTGTGGGCCACCAGCACGGTGTCCTGCGCGAACGCATGGAAGGCCGGCAGCACGGCGGCAATGGTCGGCTGACCGTCCACCTGGACCTGCGTGATGCCGTGGATCGGGATCGAGGCGGCAGGAATCTTCCGCTGTGGGTCCACCAGTTGTTCGAAACTTTCCTGCCTCAGCAGCTTGCCATTGACGATGCGCGCGGCGCCGATCTGGATGATTTCGTCGCCCTCGCCCGGATTCAGTCCGGTGGTTTCGGTGTCGAATACCGTGTAGGTCAGCTCGGTCAACGGGCGGTCGGCCAGCGTGCGACTCGACTCGGTCGAGCGGAACAGGTCGAAGTCGTAATACTCGGGGCGGCTGCCCTGCGGCACGAAGGTGGCGGTGTCGAGCTGTTCGCGTTCGCTGGCCAGCGGCAGCAGGAAGCGGAAGAAGGCGCGGTGGCGCACGCGTTCGCGCTCGAGCCAGAATTCGCCGCCGTGGCGCTCGACCACGTCGCGCACCGACAGCGGCGATCGTTCGCTGCCTGTGGTCATGCCGTCCACCTGCCAGTTCATCACCGTTTCGGTGCTCATGGTCTGGCCTTGCCAGATCAGGTCGAGGTGCGCGCGCGCGCCCTGCGGCGCCGCGCCGAGCCGCAGCTGCACGGTACGGATGTCGTACTCGTCGGCCAGCCGGTAAGCCAGACAGGCGAGCGCCTGCAGCAGCGAAAAGCTGTCCACCTTGAGCCACAGCGAACCGTCAACCTCGTCGGCCGCGGCGCGTGGCGCGCCCAGCGATTCGATGCGCCGCAGCGCGGCCGACACCAGGTCGGCGCCGAGCATGTCTTCCAGCGGCCAGCGCGCCTTGATGCCGCGCGTGGATTCATCGGCGAGCTTGCCCACCCGCGCGCTCATGGCGCCGACCTCGTCGCGGATGACGCCGTGGAAGCGCTCGCGCATCGCTGTGTCGAGATCGGGGAAGTCGAGCATGTCGATGGCCGCCTGCATGTTGGCGAGCGAGGCGCGGCTGCCTTCGGTCAGGCCGAGCAGCAGCCGGTCGCGCGCCGATTCTTCTTCGAAGTCGCGCGTGATGTTGTCGAGCATCAGCACGAAGCCGCCGATGCTCATGTCGTCGCTCTCGCCGCCCGCCCGCACCGGCGTCATCTGCGCGCGCAGCAGCTGGCCGGCGCGCGTGGTGGTGACGAACTGCGCCGACGGGCTGGCCACGCCGCGCAGCATGCGCTGCTGGATGTTCTCCAGCGCATGCGCCACCAGCTTGCGGTCGAACACGGTGTAGATCGAGCGGCCGAGACCGATCAGTTCGGCACCCGAGGCGACCGCCGGCGCGTCGGACAGCGCGCGGAACTGCAGGCGGGCGCGGTTGTTGTAGAGCAGGATGCGGCCGTCGAGATTGCACACGACAACGCTCTGCGTCAGCTCGGACATCAGCGCGGCCAGCCGGCTGCGCTCCTGTTCGACGCTGCGACTGGCTTCGCGCACTTGTTGCGCGATGTCGGCGCGCAGCAGGGCACGCTGTTCGGCGAAACCGGAAATGACGTCGGCCAGCGCCCGGTTTTCCGCCGCACCCTGCGGCGTCAGGGTGCGCTGTACGTCGGCGCCGAGCAGGATGCGTGCCTCGTCGAGCAGCCGAGCGGGTGCGACGATGTAATGCCGGTACAGGGCGTTCAACCCCGCGGCGGCAATCAGCAGCACGAACACCAAAGTCATGCCGGCCAGCGGCAGCCGGCTGCCGATGAGCACGCCCACCGTGTCGCGCTCGGCCGGTTCGAGCGTGAGCCAGAGCAGCGCACCGCTGACCAGCGCCCAGCCGATCATGACCAGCGCCAGTGCTGCCAGTGCCAGCAGCACGCGGCGGTCCGGGCGCAGCCGCGGGTTCACGTCGCCGGCTCCAGCATCGAGCGCACCTTCTGTACCAGTTCGCGCGTCGAGAACGGCTTGGTCACGTAGGCGTCGGCGCCCAGCGCCAGCCCTTTCGCGACGTCGGTGTCGCGCCCCTTCGCGGTGAGCATCAGGATGCGGATGTCCTTGAGCGCGTCCTGCGCGCGCACTTCCTGGCAGACCTCGAAGCCGGTCTTGCCGGGCATCATCACGTCGAGCAGCACCAGATCGGGCCGGGTGGCGACGATGGCGGCCAGCGCTTCGACGCCGTCGCGTGCGACGCTCACCTCGTAGCCTTCGCGCTTCATCAGGAACTCGAGCGAAATCAGTATGTTCGGCTCGTCATCGGCAATCAGAATCTTGTGTGTCACGGCAGTCTTCCTCCTCCTGATCCGCGTCGGTCCATCATGCCGGCGGACTTTCCTGTGTATTCCAAGGTAGATGGAAGCTGACACAGGTGCCTTGCCCTGGATCAGCTTCCAGCCACATGTGTCCGCCGAAATGTTCGACGATCTGCCGGCTGATCGGCAGTCCCAGGCCGGTGCCCTGGGGCCGCGTGATGCCGTCGCCGCCCTGATGGAATTTCTCGAATACCAGCTTCTGCTGGTCGGGCGGAACGCCCGGCCCGTTGTCATGCACGTCGACCGTGATGCCGCGACCGTCGGAGTGCATGCGCACGTCGACCCGCCCGCTGCCGCGCGGCACGAACTTGGCGGCGTTCGACAGCAGGTTGAGCACGACCTGGGTCAGCCGGTCCGGGTCGGCGCGCAGCGTGCGCAGGTGCGGCGGGGCGTGCAGCACGACCGTCGACCCGCGTTCGCGGAACACCTCGTGCGTTGTTTCGATGGCCTGTTCGACCAGCGCGCGCAGGTCGACGTCGGTGTTGTGCCATTCGGCATGGCCCGACTCGATCTTCGCCATGTCGAGCACCTGGTTGACCAGGCGGGTCAGGCGCTCGGTCTCGGCGACGATGATGCCGAGGAAATGCTGGCGTTGTTCGACGTCCATCGCCGGGTCGTCGACCATCAGTTCCGACAGCGCGCGGATCGAGGTCAGCGGCGTACGCAGTTCGTGCGTGACCGAGGACATGAAGTCGTCCTTCAGCCGGTCCAGGCTCTTCAACTGGTCGTTGGCGGCGCGCAGTTCGGCGGTGGCGCGTTCGAGCGAGCGCGACTTGTCTTCCAGCGCGTGCGAATAGGCGCGCAGCTGCGAAGCTTCGTCGAGGATGCGCATCACGTCGTCGAGCCCGAGCGCTTCTTCCTCGACCACCGAGGCCACCATCACCCGCGCCGAGGCGCTGCCGATGGCGCCGGCGAGCTGGGTTTCGACGAACTGCACCAGCCGGGCGTCCGGCTTGATCTGGTCGACCCGGGTCGCGCCGACGCGTGCCGCGTAGTCCTCGAACAGTTGCTGCGCGCGGGCGGCGCCAAGAAAGCGGGCGACCAGCGGCTGCAGTTCGGCCACTTCGGCGCGGCCGCGCCAGAACACCGGCCCGCTGCTGGCGGTGCGCTCGAACACGTCGACGAACAGCAGCGCCTGGCTGGTTTCGCCGGCCGACGGGATACGCCACAGCGACACCCCCACGTAGGCGCCGATATTGAGCAGCAGGCTCCAGAACAACGAATGCGTCAGGTTGTCGAGCCCGGCCAGGCCGAGCAACTGTTCGGGCTTGAGCAGCGCGATGCCCCATGGGCCGTGTTCGAGGAAGCTGGCGTCCAACCAGCCCGATTTGGCGATCGACGGCAGCATCAGCGTCCACGCCCAGGCAGCAAAGCCGGCGCTCAGCCCGGCCATCGCACCGCCCTGCGTGCCGCCCTTCCAGTACATGCCGCCGAGCACGGCCGGCGCGAACTGCGCGACGGCGGCGAAGCTGATGAGGCCGATGCTCACCAGCGCGTAGGCCTCGCCAGCGACGTGGAAATAGACGTAACCCAGCAGCATCACGCTGAGGATGGCGGCCCGGCGGATGCGCAGCAGCAGGCCCGTCAGATCGCCGGCGGCGCGCGCGCCGTAGCGACGGGTACGCAGCAGCAGCGGCATGACCAGGTCGTTGCACACCATGGTCGATACCGCGATGGTTTCGACGATCACCATGCCGGTCGCTGCAGACAGCCCGCCGATGAAGGCCACCAGCGCCAGCGTGTGCTGGCCGTGAGCGAGCGGGATCGACAGCACGAAGGTTTCCGCGTCGCGCACGCCGGGGCCGAAGTACAGCAGGCCGCCGAGCGCGATCGGCAGCACGAACAGGTTGATCAGCAGCAGGTACAGCGGGAATACCCAGACGGCGCGCCGCAGATGGCGCTCGTCCACGTTCTCGACCACCATCACCTGGAACTGGCGCGGCAGGAAGATGACCGACAGCATCGACAGCACGGTCATCGCGAACCATTGTTCGTAGGCGAACGGGCGGCCCTGTTCGAGGCCGAGCAGCGGGCGCAGGTCGGGGTGGGCGAGGGCGCGGCCGAACAGGTCGCCCAGGCCGTCGAACACCGAGTAGCTGACGAACAGGCCGACGGCGACGAAGGCGAGCAGCTTCACCACCGACTCGAAGGCGATGGCCGCCACCATGCCTTCGTGCCGCTCGGTGGTGTCGAGGTGGCGCGTGCCGAACACCATGGTGAAGCCGGCCAGCGCGAGGGCGACGTACAGCGTGCTGTCGCGCCACCATTGCGCCGCCCCGGCGGCGCTCTCTCCCGGAAGCGCGGTAAGGACGGCGTAGCCACTGGAGACCGCCTTCAACTGCAGTGCGATGTAGGGAACGATGCCGACCACGGTGATCAGTGTCACCAGCCCGGCCAGCAACGGGCTCTTGCCGTAGCGGCTGGCAACGAAGTCGGCGATCGAGGTGATGCGGTAGGTGCGGGCGATGCGGATCATCTTGCGCACCACCATCCACGCCAGCACCATCGCCAGCGTCGGCCCGAGGTATATCGGAAGGAACCACACGCCCGAGGTCGAGGCGCGCCCGACGCTGCCGAAGTAGGTCCAGGCGGTGCAATACACGGCCATCGACAGTGCATACACCCAGGCGTTGCCGATCACCGAGCGCCCCTGCCGAGCCCGATGGTCGCCGTACCAGGCGACGGCGAACAGCAGCAGCAGGTAGGCGAATGAGGTACCGACGAGCAGCGGGGCGGACAGCATGGTCAGCGCTCCGGGCGTTCGATGATCCAGCCGAGCAGCGCGATCAGCGTGCCCCACACGACGAACAGCGCGGCCGGGAACAACGGCAGGCCGAGCAGCGTCGCGTCACGGTCCCACAGCGCGAGCAGCGGGAAGTTGAACAGCAGCAGCGCCGCTGCGAACAAGGCCAGAAGGCGCTGGGTGCGAAGCGCGACCGTCACGGACGTCTCCGCCTCAGGCCGTCTTCTTGCCGGTCTGCAGGTGGGCGTGCCGGCTCAGCGCAAAGCTGGCGAAGAACTTGCACCAGATGGTTGAGCCGGCGATGGCCGACCAGACTTCGTACTCGAGCGAACCGCTGACCACGCCGAGGATGACGAACACCACGACGATGCCGGCCACCAGATTGATCGTCATTTCATACGGTGCCCAGCGCGCGGCGTCGGCCGGCGGCTCGCCGCGCTTGATCGCCACTTCCGAGAAATCGCGCTTGACCATGATGCGCCAGGCGCGGCGCAGCCAGAAAAAGGCCATCGGGAACAGCGCGAGAAACAATATCCACGTCATTGCGACGCTGATGTCGAAAACCATGTCGGGCTCCTGACCTGCTCCGCCGGCAGGCCTGCGCGGCGGATGCGGGAGAAAAAAGGCCCCGCCGGCAGGACCGGCGAGGCCTCACATTAAACCATCAGTCCGCGCGGCGGGCCGATGGTCCGGTCAGCATGAACCGCGTGCTCAGTGCGCGCCGTCCACCGCCTTGGAACCGCGCGGGATGCGCACGGCTTCGACCATGTGCTGGATGTGCTCCGGCGGCTCCTTGGTCACCTTGTCCACCGCGAAGGCAACGATGAAGTTGACCAGCGCGCCGATGGCACCGAAGGCTTCCGGCGTGATGCCGAAGAAGCTGTTGGCGCCGCCGATCATGTCGACGAACTCGGTACCCTTCACGAAGAAGATGCCCTTGTGCGCAAACACGTAGAACAGCGTGACGGCCAGACCGGAAAGCATGCCGGCGATGGCGCCTTCCTTGTTCATCTTCTTGGAGAAGATGCCCATCATGATGGCCGGGAACAGCGACGATGCCGCGATACCGAACGCCAGTGCCACCGTACCGGCCGCGAAGCCCGGTGGGTTCAGACCCAGCCAGCCGGCGATCACGATGGCTACCGCCATCGAAATCTTGCCTGCCAGCAGTTCGTTCTTCTCGCTGATGTCCGGAACGAAGATGTTCTTGATCAGGTCGTGCGACACGGCGGACGAGATGGCCATCAGCAGACCGGCAGCGGTCGACAGCGCCGCAGCCAGACCACCCGCAGCCACCAGCGCGATCACCCAGTTGGGCAGCAGCGCGATTTCCGGGTTGGCCAGCACGATGATGTCGGCGTTCACCGTCAGCTCGTTGCCCTTCCATCCGGCCGCTTCGGCCTTCGCCGCAGCTTCTTCGCTCTTCGTCTTGTCGTTGTAGTACTGGATGCGACCGTCGCCGTTCTTGTCCTCGAACTTCAGCAGACCGGTCTTTTCCCAGCGCTTCATCCAGTCCGGACGATCTTCGGCCTTGATGCTGGACTCTTCGGCGTACAGGTCGCCGCCCGTGACGACAGCGGTATTCACCGTGCCGTGCAGGTTCAGCTTCGCCATGGCTGCCACGGCCGGAGCGGTCGTGTAGAGGATGGCGATGAACACCAGCGCCCAGCCGGCTGAGCTGCGTGCGTCCTTGACCGTCGGAACGGTGAAGAATCGCATGATCACGTGCGGCAGACCGGCGGTGCCGATCATCAGCGACAGCGTGTAGACGAACATGTTGAGCGTGGAGCCCGCCGTGGTCGTGGTGTATTGGCCGAAGCCCAGATCGGTCACGACCATGTCGAGCTTGCTCAGCAGCGACACGTCGGTGCCCACCATGTTCGAACCCAGGCCCAGTTGCGGGATCGGCATGCCGGTGAGTTGCAGCGAAATGAAGATGGCCGGCACCGTGTAGGCCAGGATCAGCACGATGTACTGTGCGACCTGGGTGTAGGTGATGCCCTTCATGCCGCCGAACACGGCGTACAGGAACACGATGCCCATGCCGACATAGATGCCCACTTCGGACGACACGCCGAGAAAGCGCGAGAACGCCACGCCCACGCCGGTCATCTGCCCGATGATGTAGGTGATCGACGCGGTCAGCAGGCACAGCACGGCCACGCTGCTGGCAGTCTTCGAGTAGAAGCGGTCGCCGATGAACTGCGGCACCGTGAATTTGCCGAACTTGCGCAGGTACGGCGCCAGCAACATCGCCAGCAGCACGTAACCGCCGGTCCAGCCCATCAGGAACAGGCCGCCGCCGTAACCCATGTTGGAAATCAGGCCGGCCATCGAGATGAAGGACGCGGCCGACATCCAGTCGGCTGCGGTCGCCATGCCGTTGGTGACCGGGTGCACGCTGCCGCCGGCAGCGTAGAACTCGCTCGTCGATCCTGCACGAGCCCAGATGGCGATGCCGATGTAGAGCGCGAAGCTCAGGCCGACACCGATGTAGATGGTTGTTTGCAGATCCATGGCATCAATCCTCGTGAACGTCGAACTGACGGTCGATGTCGCCCATCTTCTTGGCGTAGTAGAAAATCAGCACGACGAAGATGTACATCGAGCCCTGCTGCGCAAACCAGAATCCGAGCGGGTAGCCGCCCAGCGAGATGTTGTTCAGTACATCCGCAAACAGGATGCCTGCGCCGAACGACACCACGAACCAGACAATCAGGATCTTGGTGAGCAGGCCCAGCGTGGCTTGCCAGTAGCCACTGTTACCTTTTTCCATGGGTGTTTCTCCTCCGATGTTTTTGAACTACCCGGTTCCGCGGCTGTTGTGCCGGGGCTTTTCTAGCCGTAGTTCCGGGCGCCCTTTACTGCTGCGTGCCGGATACTAGGGTGCTTACCTTACGGCAAGCTTATGCGGCGCCGGTGGCAGCAAGACCTGGGTGCGCTGGCGCCAGCGCACGCCGGATGACGGTCCGGCGCGGCAAAGCCGTCATCCCGTGATAGTTTCGGCGCATGGTCGCAATCAACGGATATCTTCTGCTGGCCGGCCTGCTGCTGTTTGCCAGCGTGCTCGGCAGCACCGTGTCCACACGGCTCGGGCTGCCGCTGCTGCTGCTGTTTCTCGTGGTCGGCATGCTGGCGGGCGAAGACGGGCCGGGCGGCATCCTGTTCAGCGATTTCACTGCCGCCACGCTGGTCGGCCAGCTGGCGCTCGCCGTCATCCTGCTCGACGGCGGCCTGCGCACCCGTACCGAAACCTTTCGCGTGGCGCTTCGCCCGGCGGCCGTGCTGGCCAGCTGGGGCGTGGTCGCCACTGCGCTGCCGCTCGGCCTGTTCGCCACCTGGCTGCTCGATGTGGATTGGCGGCTCGGCATGCTGCTGGCGGCTATCGTCGGCTCGACCGACGCCGCAGCCGTGTTCGCGCTGTTGCGCAACAGCGGGGTGCGCCTGAACCAGCGGGTGAAGGCCACGCTGGAGATCGAATCCGGCGCCAATGACCCCATGGCCATCCTGATGGTGACCATGCTGGTCGAAATGCTGCTGCACCCGGAACAGTCGAGCCCGCTGCGCTTTGCGCTGATGCTGGTCAGCCAGATGGGGCTGGGTGCGCTGGCCGGCCTTGCCGGCGGCTGGGTGCTGGCGCGCCTGCTGCGCCGGCTCAAACTGGCCGAAGGCCTGTATGCCTTGCTCATCCTGTCCGGCGGTCTGCTGATCTTCGCCGCCACCAACCTGCTCAACGGCAGCGGTTTTCTCGCCATATATATAGCGGGGCTCATCGTGGGCAACCGGCGCAGCCACGCAACCGAACACGTGCTGCGCGTGATGGACGGCCTGGCCTGGCTGGCGCAGGCCGGCATGTTCGTCGTGCTCGGCCTGCTGGTGACGCCGTCGCACCTGCTCGACCACGCGTGGGAAGCGCTGGCCATGGCGGTGTTCCTGATCCTGGTCGCGCGCCCGTTCGCGGTCGCCACCGGTCTGATGCCCTTCCGCTACCGGCCGCGCGAAGTGGCCTACATATCGTGGGTCGGCCTGCGCGGCGCGGTGCCCATCGTGCTCGCGATCGTGCCGGTGATGATGGGCGTGCCCGATTCGCTGCTGCTGTTCGACGTCGCCTTCGCCGTCGTGCTGCTGTCGCTGCTGGTGCAGGGCGCCACCGTGCCGGCGGCAGCGCGCGTGTTCGGCGTCGAGGTGCCGCCGCGCGACGAGCCGGTGGACCGGCGCGAAGTGTGGGTCGGTGGCGACGCCGCGCTGGAGCTGCTCGAATATCTCGTCGGCGCCGGCTCGGCCGCTGAAGGGCGCCACCCGGACGACATCGCGGCCGACTTCGGCGAACCCGGCGAAGTGCGCTGCGTCGCCGTCACGCGCGCGCAGCGCCTGGTGCGCCTGCAGCCCGCGTCCCGGCTGGCCGAAGGCGACGCGGTGTGGTTCGCCGCGCCGGAAGCGCTCGCGGAACCGATCGCCCGCGCCTTCGGCGCCGTGTCCGGCGGCCTGAGTGCGCACGCGGGCTTCTTCGGCGAATTCGTCGTCGACCCCAGCTGCCGCGCCGGCGACCTCGCACTGAACTACGGCTTCGAACTGTCGGCCAGCGAAGCAGAACTCGACCTGAAGACGCTGATGCTGTTCCGCCTCGGCCGTGGCGCCGTCGTCGGCGACCGCGTCAGCGTCGGCGCCATCCAGCTCACCGTGCGCCGCATGGACGCCGCCGGCAACGTCGTCGCGGTGGGATTGAAGGTGCCGCAGGCGGGGGAGCACTGAGACCCTCAGGTGCGGCAGTGCCGGGCGGTTGATTTCGGTGTCGGCTTCGGTGAAGCCCATGTCCATCAGGCGCTACCGGCACTCGCGCGTGCCGGTCTACACATGCGCCTGGCGGCCAAAAAAGCCTCACGTTTATGAGGATTTCTACGAACGAAAGTCATCCGAGCGAAGAATCCTTACGTTTATAAGGATTTACAGCGAAACCCGTCTGCTTGATCTAGAATCCTTACGAACATGAGGATTCGTCATGAAGATACCCATCGACAATGCAGCCGTACTTGGCAGGGTGGTGCGCGCCAGCCGCAAGGCGCAGAAGATCCGGCAGGATGATGCGGCGGGCAGCATCGGCGTCAGCGAAAACTTCCTTGGCAAGATCGAGCGCGGCAGCGATTCCGTGCAATGGGGGAAGCTCTTTCAGGTTCTTGAAGGGCTGGGCGTGAAGGTCATCGTGGATGTGCCCGACAGCGTCGCCGCTTATCTGAACAATCCACCCTCCAGCAGCGACAAGCCATGAACGGCCGGTCCTTGCGTGCGTCGATCAATCAGATGGAAGCCGGTACCTTGCAGGAAGTGGGCGGCCTCTGGAGTTTCCAGTATGCAGAGGCCTGGCTGGGCAACCCGCTCGGCTTCGCGCTCAGCCCGCATCTCCGGCTGACGACAGCATCCTTGCTGGATGGCGCAAGTCAGCGGCCGGTGCAGTGGTACTTCGACAACCTGCTGCCGGAAGAAGGCCAACGTGTCTTGCTGGCCGCAGACGCCAGGCTGGATGCGGCAGACGCATTTGGCTTGCTGGCCTGGTACGGCGCGGAGTCGGCAGGATCGGTGACACTGCAGCGTCCGGATGCCGTCCCGCAGACCGTCGAACCTTTGCGACCCTTGCCGGACGATGCCCTGGAGGCCCGCATCCGTCAGCTGCCCAAGGCGCCGCTCACGCAGGCCGCCAGCAAGCGCATGTCGCTGGCTGGCGCCCAGCACAAGTTGGCGGTTGTGCTGCAGGATGGCGCGCTGCACGAACCCGCGGGCGCCACGCCTTCAACTCATATCCTGAAGCCTGATCACCCGGACGAGGACTACCTCCATTCCGTGATCAATGAGTGGTTTGTCATGCGTCTGGCCAGGCGGCTGGGGCTTGAGGTCCCGGACGTTCATCGCCGCTACGTACCCTCGCCGGTTTATCTGATCGATCGCTTCGACCGGATTCCGGATGCGCAGGGCTGGCAACGCCGGCACGTAATCGATGCCTGCCAGTTGCTGGGGCTGGATCGCAGCTTCAAATACAGCGAGGGCAGCATGAACAGTCTGGCAGCGCTGGCAAATGCCTGTCGCAGCCCGGCGGTGGCGCGCTCGCGGCTCTTCGGCTGGCTGGTGTTCAATGTGCTCGTCGGCAACAGCGATGCCCACCTGAAGAACCTGAGCTTTCTGGTCTCCCATGAAGGCATCCAGTTGGCGCCGTTCTACGATCTGCTAAGTGTCGCCGCGTATGACACGCCGGCCTTCGATAAAGGGGGCTGGCCGGCACACACCGGGCTTGCCTGGCCGGTTCTCGGCGTGCGCCACTTCCCGGATATCGATCGACGCTCGTTGCTGGCGGCGGGCGCGGTATTGAATCTGGCCAGAGGAACGGCAGAGCGCCTGCTGGAACATCTGCGCAGTCGCGTTGTGCAGGAGGCGGAGGTGCTGTACGCCCAGGTCGAAGTGGAAAATGCCCGGATTGCCGATGTGAGCCCGGATCTGTCAGCGACCATGGCGGGCGAATCGCGTTGCCTCAGAACCATCCTGCATGCCGTCATCAAACAGATGACACAGCAGATCGCGTGAGAAAGAGTGAGGCGCGGGCTCGATCCGGATCTGGAGTCGAGCGACTCCCGGGAGCGGACAAGGTCGAGGCCTTATTGGCCGTACGCCGAATGCGGGGTCGTGCGCTGAAGGGTCAAGGCGGTGCGATTGTCACTGCGCGAGCACCGCTACAACATCGCTACCAGAAGCATTCCAGGGCCCGAAAACGACAAAGGCCTTCTTCTGAAGGCCTTTGTTTTCAACTGCTTGACTGGTGGGTTGTGAGTGGCTCGAACACTCGACCTACGGATTAAGAGTCGCTAGACCTGACTGAGGGTGAGAATATTTGTTATATAAAACAAGCACTTAATTGGACGGCACTCCGTTGGATTTGTGCGGAAAAATGAGCAGTTGGAGCAAACTAGCCACGTTTTAGCGATGCTCGGCAGGCTCTCTCGCCTCCCCGTTTCGCCCTCACCACCCCACCTATGTACCTCGTCCATATGCTCGGCGCTCATCGGAGTCGCGGGGGTGTTTGGGCGTTTGATGCTCGAAAGCACATTTGGAATCGCCAACTGTAAGGCGCGGTTCTGTGGCCCGTTGCGCAGAGGTCCTCGGCTTTTGTTGTCAGACCATGCGTCGGCGGGCGGCAGCAGCGACCAAGCCGAGCCCCGCGGCAAGCAATGGGAGGACATCCGGTTCCGGTACAGCGGTGACCCGGAAGCGCACGGCGTCCTCATCGTAGAGGGTTTCGACGGTCCAGCCGGAGGGGGCGATCACGCGGTCAAACTCGCCATTGATTTCATCGACCGCCCACATGCCGGTGTACCAGACACCGACTTCCGGCGACGCGTCGAACACCAGTTCGGCCGTGCCGTCCAGTGTCGCGTCATAGACGCGCATGGTGCCTTGGCCGCTTGGCACGGTATCGTCGAAGTGGAAGACGAGCCGGCCAGCCGCGGTCTGCGTGAAGCTGCCGCGGGTAGTATTGCCAACATAAAGGCCCCAGCCGCTGTCCGAGTCTGTGATGTCCATCGTGCCGTCGTTGACGAGACTCTCAGCGTTGATGGTCAGGCCGTCGTTTTCAGTACCGGCGATGAGTCGCCCCTGATTGACGACGTTTTCCGACGTAATCCCACCATAGCCCTCAAGCGTCGTGCCTTTTGCGAGCGTGAGCGTGTACCGGTCCCCAAGCGTCTGGACGATCCGTCCGCCAACGAGGCGGTAAGTGCCGCCGCCGTCGAGCTCGAAATCGCTTGCGAATCTCAGTTCCGAAGCGCCGCCCACGCCGTAGATGGCCATCGAATCTTCAACCGAGAGGCGGTCGCGCATTGTGGCGCTGGTCGCGCCCTTCCTGATTTCCCAGTCGCCTGAGAATCGGGCATCGGCGAGTGTGCGACCCGAAAAGCTGGCCGTGCCGCCCGACGCGACGAAAAGCTGGCCGGAGATGACTTCATCGCTGTCCAGGCTCAGCATGCCGCCGGATTCCACCTCGATCGCCTTGCCGCCGCTGGCGATGTTGCCGACGCTAAGCGAGAGCTCGGTATCCGATGAAACGAGGAAACGGCCGTTTTGCTGCAGGATCCCGACGACGCCGAGGCGGGCGCCTTCGGTCCCTTGTGCGCGGTAGTCGCCGAGGATGTTCAGGGATTGGAATCGTGTGTAGCCCTCATTGAACAGGGTGATGCCAGCGCCCAAGGTGATCTGCTCGCCAACAAAGCTGTTCGAACGATTTTCGATCACACCTGATCCGGCGATGGCAGAAACACCAGCGCGCATGCGGAAAGAACTCAGGTTTCTGAGCGTGCCGCTGACCGTAATCGCATCGTAAAGGGTCAGCATGCCAGCGACGACCTCCACGGTATCGCCCGAGTCGATGAAGAGCGACGAGGCCAACTGATTGTTGTCGAAGCGATCGATCCGTACCTGAACCAGTGACGCAACACCATCTTTGCCGCCATCGACGAACACGACCGCATCGTCATCGTCCGGGACGTCGGTACTGGTCCAGTTCAATTCGTCCCAATAGCCACTGCCTCCTCCCCAGGTAAAGGTTTCCGCGACGGCATGGCCCGAGGCAAGCGCGAGCGCGATCAGTGCGGAGAGCGGGATCAGGCGGCGGGCGGTGGGTGCGGGCATGGCGAAGGGCTCCGGTGGTGGTGTCTGGCTTAAACGTCGCAACGAGCGAAATCGGGCTGTAGAAACGCTGCTAAACCGTCGGCCTGACCGTGACGGCTACGCAGATCACTCTGCGTCAGACGGTGAGGCTGCATTCACCCATTATGGGTATCCTGCAGTCTAAATATGACCAACGTATTGCGCGCCAGTCAAGCACTTTGTTGATCTCCACGTAAAACTGACCCGGGGTTTTACGTTGAAATCAACAGCGCGCCCATTCATTTGCAAAAAAGCCCGGTCGTCCGGGCTTTTTTATTGTTAGCTCCTGGGTAATAAAAATTACCGCCTTGCGCACCGCATTATACTGTCATAGCTCGCTCCCAGTTGCCGTCGCAATTCAAGGTCCCTCTCTCTTTTTAGACTGTTCTCTTCGTGGCGAAGAACATCCTCGATCATCAGAAATCGAAAATAACTGCGGCGATAAAGACCACTAAAAAGCGAATAAACCAATGCCCATGCCTCTACTCCATATCGCTCAATAAAATATTCCTTATATTCGAAGTAAACTTTACGGCCATTTAAAAAATACCCGTGGCAGCACTGGTTTGCCAGCACAGAGATGTTGAACACAGAGCCCGTCTCAATGCTGTGCAACACAATGTCGTTAATAAATTTAAATTGAACTATGTTCATGGTGAATCTCCTAAAGTGATTAAAGTAATCGCAGCCTAAAAACCGAGGCTACAAAATTAATTTATTCAATAAACATCAGGAGACAATTTTAAGAATTAATAAATATGAAAAAAGTTTGTCTTGATCAAAATTGCACGGGCAATCATTGGAATCATAATGAAGATTATTTGACAAAAAATAAGAACAAAATGGCGCTTATACGAAACGGCCTCGATCCTGATGCACAACAAGGACGTCCTCCCTGCCACCCCCAAGGATTACCTCCCTCGACAACGCAAAGTTTTATGGGGTAACTCTTTCAATCCATGGGCTGGACGCACCTACCGGCTGCGTCTGGTCGATGAATGCGATGTGGCGGTCAAACTGCAGGGTGGGCGCTTCGTGATGCCAAAGGCGCTGGCATCGGTCGGGCGCGAACACCTCATCCGCTGGTACTGCGAACGCGCACGGCCCGGGCGGTGGACGAAAATGCAGGACTGCGCCAGCCGGATTGACGTCACGCCCGCCAGAATCCATGTGCAGTATTTGGGCTATCGCTGGGGGTATGCGGCAAGGGGGGCGCTGCTCTATTTCCACTGGAAAACCATCCTGCTGCCCGCCCGGATCGCCGAGTACGTCGGGGTGCATGAGATGGCTCACCTCCACGCACAGCACCACACGCGCGAGTTCTGGCGGCGAGCCGAGAGAGCCATGCCGGACTTCGAGCGCAGGAAGGTGTAACTGGCCGAGCGGGGAATGGAAGTCGAGGGGCTGTAGCGCGTCGCCAACAGACGTCGCGTGAAGGTTTGCCCGAAGGGTCGAATCTGGCGGAAGGGCCGCAAAATTCGCCGATTAAACAGCCCTTCTACAGAGGCCGAAAAGCCTCTGCCTTGATTGGATGCGGCAGTCCGCCGGCGCTGGCCTTCCGCGATTCAAGGCGCCAGAAATTTCTCAATCAGATGGGCAAAACGCGCTGCGGAACCATGGCACATAGGCGACAACTTCGCGACCCTGTTAAAGGTTGTTCTCGGCGAGTTGATCGATCGATACACCACATTCCAGCGAGTCCATGATGCATTCTTTGATAAGATAATGAAGGGAGTTGGTATGGAGGGGAATCAGTGTGGAAGAGAATGTTGGAAGTGATCATCGTGGCTTTCTCGATCATGCTCTGAATTTTGCGTTGGGAGTTTTCTTAATTGTCTTTTGGACATACACGTCAAACCTCATTGCGTCTGGAGCTATTGCGGGAATTTTTGGATGGTATCTCGTGACAAGAATTGAAGAGTATTTATTCTCAGTCGCCTTGGCCACGGTAATTGGATTCGGTGTTTATGCGATGAGCTTTCTTTGAAGGATGAATCGCCCTGGGTTTGAACTGCCCCCCAGAAGTTGGACAAACTTCAAGGGATTTCATGAAAAGTACCAATCAGCGTTCAAGCTCAAGGTGGTCAAGAGCCTTTTGGCTGGAGACGGCGAAGCGAAGATGCTGGCGCGACGGTGGTCAGTGCCTGAGGAGAAGATCCGCGCGCACCATAACGCCGCCGAGGTCGTCCGCAAGGTAGGCAGGTTTGCCGAGAAAGGTCATTTCAGGAGCACCCACCCCACGCAAAAAATGCTTTCAACCAATCTGACATGTCTTCAGCCAGTACGAAATCCTCGGGGCCTGCGCCACTGCGGCGCCAAGAAGAAAGGGCCACGCCTCGGATACATCACGCGCTCACTTATCCGGTCCTTACCGATGCGCTGATCATCAAAGGCCGCCGAGCGTGCAGACAACGCGGATCCTAGAACACCTCGCCTTAGCTGCGTTCTTAACGCGCCCGCAAGCTGATATTCAAATCGGTGCGAATGAGTTGAGCGCAATGGATGCCGACGTCAAGTCGCGGGCCGACTCTCCTGGGTCCAGGAGACTTCATCATCCGGAACATACTTTTCCGTAGTGATGTATCGCAGCACCTGGCCATTGCGAAGGCGCGCATAGCCGCGGTGGAACGCCACGGATTCCCAGTCGCTGACGATTCGTGCTTCGAATCGCCACAGCTCATCGCCCGCTTCGATGCCATCCGTAAAGGCCTGCCAGAGCATATTCAAGTGGCCGAACGGTACTTCCGCGACCGCTCCCAGAGGGTCGGTCACTCGTTCCCGGGCTTCAATCGACTCTCGCGTCATGCGCTCGATCAGATGCTCATGGGTCGGCATGAAAGCTATTTTTCCAGAGCCAGTCGAACGAGAAGCCACTCGCCTGCTCTGAATCCGGTCGTTGAACAGGAGCCAAAGCGCGAGCGGCCACGCCACGACGACAGCCACTGCGGCGAGCGGCATGACGATGCACCGTTCGACCACGCGCCAACGCCGCGTTGGCGCAGGGATTCCATGCTCTGCCTCGAGTATGCGTGCGAGATCAGCGTCGCCCGGGCCGAAGCGTCCGCCTCGCCGCCAGTGATCGACCAGCACTCCCGTGAGGGTCGCCATTCCGCCGAGCGCATACAGGAGCCACGCGTTCATCGTTTGTCTCCTGCGTCGTGTGTCGGCGGAATCAGAGTCATCGCACCCACCCTGTATCCGTCAATCGGGCTGGCGTCATCCGGCGCCGTGCCATTGGTGCGAATCTCGACATCTACGGTGACGCCACGCACCACGCGGATCAGTTGATCGCGTTCATACACACTCGCGTAGCCCGCATGCACGTACGCCAGTTCGCGTCCTTCGGGTATGCGCAGCGTGCCGGTGTACCAATGCGCAAACACGCGCTGCGGGTACTCCGGAAAGAAGGTCGCAAGCGAGGCCTCGCGGCCGTCCTCTAATCGGCCGTCGACACGCACGAGGTATAGCCGCCGGTCTATCAATTCCCAGTGACCGATGTAGCCGCGCCAGAGCGCGGTGCAGGTGGATTCGAAACGGGGCTGCGCACCGAGCAGTGCGAAGTAGCTCGACAGCGGCTCGGAGCACATGGCGCGCGGGCGCCCGTCGATCATCATGCGTTCTGGAATCTGGGCAGTCATGAAGGGCGCCTCAGATCCGAGCGCTCGCGGGGCGGATGCCAGGGCTGCGACGCGCGACGACATCGATGCAGATCACATTGCCTTGAGCCTTCTCACTCCGCACGTTTGCGGGGGCGCCCACTGTGTTCATTTCGCCGCGTCGGGCGATGGCTTCATCGAGTCGCCGGAATACGAGCGGAAGCAGCAATTCGCAGTGGTGCAGCATCCAGTCACCGCGCTGGTGCATGAGCCAAGTCCTGAACACCGCGGGTTCGCACAGCACTGCATGTCGCATCTCTGCCCACACTGGCGCCAGCGCCGACAACTGCACATTGGGACGCACCGTCTGCCACACCGGCCCCGGTTGACCCGCGAGCGCCGGAAGACGGTCAAGCGTCGGGGTTGCTAGCCAGATGAGGTTCCAGCGCGCGGCGGTGAGGTCCGCGTCCGGGTTGCTGTTCACGGCATGCCAGAGCGCATGCCGCTCGGGCTGGTACGCGAAACAGTAGGCGCTGAAGGGGTGGGGGGCGTAGCGGACGCGGTCGAGTTCGTGGTCGAGCGGGAGCGAGGGCAGTTTCATGCGGGCATCGTCCAAATGGATGAGATCAGTCTGAGAAATCGGTCGCGCGCGATGTTTCCAGTGCGTGTCTAGGGCATGATGAGGGGGTCAAGGCTCACCCACTGAGCTCACGCGAGCCGGCATCAGCCGGCCACAGATTCGGAGGCACGGCATGAGCGGCATGGAGCGCATCTACCGCATCGATCAGCTGCTGGCCGGCCGCAATGCCGTGCCACGCGCCGAATTGATGGAAAAGCTCGGTGTGTCGCTGGCGACGCTCAAGCGTGACCTCGCGTACATGAAAGACCGGCTGCATGCGCCCATCGTGTTCGACCGCGATCTGGGCGGCTACCGGTTCGAACACACCGGCGCGCGCATCGGCCCGCAGTACGAACTGCCCGGGCTGTGGTTTTCGGCGGAAGAGATTCATGCGCTGCTGACCATGCAGCACCTGCTGGCCAACTTGGACAGCGGCGGCCTGCTCGGCCCACACATCCAGCCACTGCTCGCACGCCTCAGTGGCCTGCTGGGTAGCGCCGACAATCCCGCGGAAGAAATGAAGAAGCGCATCCGCATCGAAACCGTCGGTGCGCGCCGCTTCCACCTGAGTCACTTCCAGGCCGTCGGCTCGGCGATGCTCCGGCGCAAGCGCCTGCTCATCCGCTACCACGCGCGCGGCAGCAACGAAGAAACCGAACGCGAAATCTCGCCCCAGCGCCTCATCTACTACCGCGACAACTGGTACCTCGACGCCTGGTGCCACCTGCGCGATGACCTGCGCGCCTTTTCGCTCGACGCCGTCCAAGCCGCCGCGATCGTCGAAAAGAAGGCGAAGGAAGTCTCCGAAAAGCGCCTCGACCAGGTTCTCGGCTCGGGATACGGCATCTTTTCAGGCGAGCACGTCACTTGGGCCACGCTGCGCTTCACGCCTGAGCGGGCAAGGTGGGTGGCTGCTGAAAAGTGGCACCCGGATCAGGTAGGGCGGGTGCTGGAGGACGGCGGGTATGAGTTGAAGGTGCCCTACACCGATGACCGGGAGCTGCTGATGGATGTCCTGAAGTTCGGGGCAGATTGTGAGGTGGTAGCGCCGGATGAACTGCAAGCCCGGGTGTTTGCGGAGTTGTCGCGGGCGCTCGGAAAGTACCCGACGCCGACAATCGGAAGAAGCGAACTTATTTAGTGGCTCACCTCATGAGCCCGACACCAGCCATGATCAGATTTCAGCGTCAAAGGGAGGAAAAAAGACGATGCCGATTCAACCGACAACCCCGCACTTTTCCAGGCCTTCGCTTTCCTTTGGCCTCAGTAGCCATTGCGAGTCGATTACCCCAAAGAAATATCCGGATGATCTGGGCAGGCGCCGAATTTCCGAAGGTATGCATCAACGATCAAATCGAGGGCTCGGCAAGCGGACGTCGTATAGAGCGACAATCAATCGTGAATTAACACTGGGCTACCCGGCCCTGGCGCAGTTCGTTTAATACTCGTTGAGCGAGAACTACAAAGCCACTTTTCTCAAGTAATTCGCGGCCCGAAAAATCGGGGCAGGTCACAGGCGTGAGATGATTACTGAGGCTAGTCACACACTGGTTGTGGACCGCACTAAATGCCGGTCAAAAAAATAGTGATCTACATGTGTAGACCCCAATTCTTGCTGCAAGACGATTTGTGTGTTTTGGTCACCGAAATCATCGAATATGCGATGAGCGGTTCAGCCTTCCGTTGGCTGCGGCACAGGCATTCGTATCCGCTGGCACATCGTCGAATGCTTCGAGCACCCAGTCAAATCTCAACTCAAGCGCTGCGCTGGGCTTGGGCAGTTTGTGATGCCGCGAGGGTTCGTCGCGTGGGGCGTGGCGGGCAGGAGCGCTGACCATGAACGCGACGCCAGGAAAACCGATCACCATCGGTTCATTTGTCAAGGTACTGTCCGAGTCGGGCCGTGCCCTTGGGATAGGAAAAGTAACTGAGCTAACTGGCAACCGAGCCACAGTCGCCTACTTCGACGTACCCGGCGATGCTACGCCGTTCCAGATTCAATCGCACGTCTCCGCGCTGCGCTCCAAAGACCTGGACGAAGAGACTCGGGTATTCCGACACAATGAAGCGATCGGACGCTGGCAGGTAGGACGCATCTTGGACGGCGAGGGGCCAAGATGTCTGGTCGCGTTTCCGAATCAGCAAGTTGCAAATGTACCGCGCGTCGAATTGCATGTGCGCTGGCGCAAGCCGATAGCCGACCCTACCGAGTTCCTGGCACGCCAAGTGACCGAGACCCCGCATTTTTCTGAAGCGCGTTCGCGTTTTACGCGGGCGGTCACTGCACAACGTGCGGCATGCCGTGGCATGAGTTCGCTGCTGTCCTCGTCGGTTCAGTTGGCGGACTACCAGTTCAACGTCGTGCAGCGGGTACTGCAGGATCCTGTTCAACGTTACCTTCTGGCCGACGAAGTCGGCCTGGGCAAGACTGTTGAGGCCGGGCTGTTAGTGCGCCAGTGCGTGCTCGATTCCCCCACGGCGCACGTATTGCTCGTGGTACCGGCGCCACTGGTCGCTCAATGGCGCCAAGAGTTGGTGCAGCGCTTCGGTCTGGCGTATTGCCTCGACGATTTCGTGTTCGTCGTGCCATCCGACGACCTCGTGACCATCAGGGACCGCTTGTCGACCACTGATATGTTGGTGGTCGACGAGGCGCATCATCTCTCGCGCAAGACCCACGACGCCGTTAATCCGCTCTACGAACTACTGCGCCGCCATGTGGCAAAGGTGCCGCGGCTGTTGCTGTTGTCTGGCACTCCAGTGTTGTCGGATACCGCAGGTTTCCTGCGCATCCTGCACCTGTTAGATCCGATAGTGTTTCCGCTTGACGACCTTACTGGCTTTGAACGCCGCTTGCAGTCCCGCCAGTTGGTGGCGGAATTGGCAGCGTCGCTGGTGCCCGATAACGTACTGTCGATGGAGGATGACCTTGACCGCTTGCAAGAGGCCTTCCACGATGACCCTACGTTGATTCAACACGTTGAGACGCTGAGACCCATCGTTAGGGCGCTACCCGACGAAGACGATGAGGGGTTCGTCATGGCCCTCAATGAACTGCGTGCGCATCTCACCGAAACGTACAAACTACATCGCCGCATCCTGCGCAACCGGCGTAAGGCAGTGCCTTGGGCAACGCCGCGTCGCGGCGGGTTAGAGCCCTTGTCGTACGCCTGCGCTTGGCGCAGTGAGCGCCAGCGCGTGCTGGATGAACTACGAGTTCATTTGCTGAACGCTGACCTTATAGCGCAGGTCGCTCAGTTGCTATTCGTTGTCGCGGTTCACCCCGCCGGAGGCAATTCGGTTGTCGCGGCCCTACAGGCTGCCGGCATCAATGATGCCCGGGCTCATGACCTGGCGCAGCGCGTCGATGCGCTCGCTCATCGGAGCATGGAGGAAGGTGGGCGGCAGCGTGCGACGGTGGACGCGGTGCGACGCTCCTTAGAAACTCCAAATCTACAGCTTGTGGTGTTCTGCGATCAGCCTTCGGTGGCGGACGACTTGGCCGAGACCCTGAAAAGGAGTCTACGGCGTGACGTCGAGGTGCTGCGCCACGCCTGCGTCGATCCGGAAGACGCCGAGGACGACGTTATAGAGCCGTGGCGCCGCTTCCTCACCGAACCAGAACGCTGCCGTGTGCTGGTCTGCGACGCTCTGGCTGAGGAGGGGCTGAATCTGCACGGTGGCCGCAAAGTAGCAGTGCATTTTGACCTGCCCGCAACGCCGAACAGGATCGAGCAGCGACTCGGCCGACTGGATCGTTTTGGCGCAGGCGATGCGATTTGCTCGCTGGCTCTAGTCTGTGAAGACGATCCGGCCGAGCAGGCTTGGCTGGCTTGTCTTGCCGATGGCTTGCAAGTGTTCGACGCATCGATCGCGAGCCTGCAGTACCTTGTGGAGGAGACTCTGCATGCTACGGTCACCGACTGGTGTAACGAGGGACTGGACGGCCTGCTGCGCTGGAAGACGCAACTCGCCGGGCCGACTGGCTGGGCAACCCGCGAGCGCCGACGTATCGACCAGCAAGATGCGCTCGATGCGATGGGTGATCCGCAGAGCGATGCATTCGACGAACTGGAGGCGGTCGATGCGGATTGGCGGTCCTGGCGCGATGCTTTCGAAGGATTCGCGCTTGGCACGCTGTTGTTTCGCCGCCGCAAGGAAGAGTGGAAGGGTGCGTTGACACCCGGTGAGCAGGTGTTCCGCCTCAATTACTCGCTCGATGGCAACAGCCGTACGCTGCTGTCGCTGTCCGACTTTGTCGACCAGTTTCTTGGCACGATCGACATCGAGGCGCCCCATAGCACGTCGCGTTCACCGCGAACTTATCCATACGCTTTCCGGCGCAGCACTGTACTGACAAAGGAGGGACAGGCGCGCGGACTGCGACCTTTGCGCTTCGGGGATCCGCTGGTTGAGGCGTTGAATGCTTTTTGCCAAACAGATGATCGCGGTCGGGTGTTCGCCATGTGGCGGCATCGGCCGGATTTTGAAGCATTCGATGCTAGTGGCATCGATTTGTGGTTCCGCTTTGATTTCCTGATTGAAGCTGGCCTGCCAAGGCGCAATGATGATGCCACCCGCGCTTTGCACCGCCGTGTCGAACAGCACTTTCCGCCTCAGTTTCATACCGTGTGGGTCGATATGGCTGGCGTTGTGACAATGGATCCGCCGGCTGTTCTCGCCGAGTCTTATCGCCGTGACGGCGTAGGCAGTCGTGACTTCAACCTCAACCCTAGTCGTTGGGAATTCTTGGAGACGCTAGACCGCGTCCCTTGGATGGTCGAGTGGCGCGGGCATTGCAAACAGGCCATACAGCGCGCTCTTGAGTTTGTCATCGAGCATCATGCGGTGCGTCAACATATCGAGCACGGCCTGCGCTCATTGCAGCGTCAACACGAGACACGCGTGGTACAAATCGAGTCGCGCATCGCACGTCTGGCCGGCGAAGCGCAGGCCGCCGAACGACATGACCTCGATAATGAAGCAGCCTTGCATGAACAGCTGACTAATTCGATACGCCAACCGGCCGTGCGCACCGACGTGGCTGGCGCACTTTTCATTTCAGCCACTGCGCCGTTCCAGTAATGAATAGTATCGGTGAGGTGTTCGACGTTGCCGCGCTGACGGCGCTTTGTGCGAGATGGCCTGCCGAGTCAGTTCCGACGCAGGTGGCAGACGATCCATTGCTGGAGAGGGTCCGGCAGGTGCTCGGACGACTGGCCCAGTCTCCAACAACCGCAGAGAGTGCCGACCTCGTCCCGTTGATTCGCCAGGTACTGCTGCGAGCAACTGGCGAAGAGGGGACTGTGCCTTTGTTGCGCGTGCCGGTCGGGGCTGGTTGGCCGTCGGCCGTGACTTGGGAAAACGCGCAATTCGACGTGCTCGGCGACAGCGCCGGACTGCGTGTCCGACCGCGTTGGCCGCGACTGTCGTTCCTGTCGGCTCAGTCTGACCTGTTCGATGATGTGTTTAAGGGCATTGTCTCGCGTCCACTCACTAGCGTGCCGGCGGATCCGCTACTGCGCGAAGCGATGGATCTGCCGACCTACACGGGCGATGGGCAGCGCGAGGCAGTTCGTGCGTTGTTTCATCTCCCGCCGGGGGATACGCTAATCGCGAACCTGCCTACTGGCAGCGGTAAAAGCCTACTGGCGCAATTGTCTCCTCTCATTGAACCTGAAGGTTCGGTGACTCTCGCGATCGTGCCAACTGTTGCACTCGCGATCGACCAGGCAACTCGCATGCGCGTACTGCTGCAACGGCGTTATCCTCATCGCGACTTTCCGCCACTGGCATTCCATGGTGGCCTATCGCCCGACGACAGAACCGCCGTATGGCGCGCGCTCCGCCAGGGAACGCAACCTATCCTGTTCACATCGCCCGAATACGCCGTTGGTAGCCTGCGTGAAGTGCTCTTGGACGTTGCCGCAACAGGCCGCTTGAAGCGGGTGTTCATTGATGAAGCGCACCTAGTGATCGGCTGGGGTAACGGCTTCCGGCCCGCGTTTCAGTTGCTGCCGGCACTGGTTGGCATGCTGCGCGAGCGGGTACCCAATCGAGAAGTGAGAGTGGTGCTGGCATCCGCGACGCTGACCGGAAGCACCATCCGTGATCTGCGCCAACTATTCGGGCCGCCAGAACGCGCCGTCGTCGTCTCGGCGGTGCACTTACGCCCCGAGATCCGATACGCATTTTTGAAGTGCGAGCATGAAGAGCGCATCGCCCGCGTGCTGGAGGTGGCCCGACTCGCGCCGCGTCCGTTCATTCTGTATGTCACTCGGCCGGACGAGGCGGACACGTGGGCGAGCGTGCTGCGCGAGGGCGGCCTGCGTCGTGTGGAGATGTTCACAGGCAAAACCTCGGCATCCGAGCGTGAACGGTTGCTCAAGCAGTGGGGCGCGAACGAAATTGACGGAATGGTAGCGACTTCCGCGTTCGGCCTAGGGGTCGACAAAAGTGACGTGCGCACCATCCTCCACGCCACGCTGCCAGATTCACTAGACCGTTACTACCAGGAAGTCGGTCGTGCTGGACGCGACGGTCGCGCTTGTGCAGCCTTACTGTTGCATACCGCGGTCGACCATGCTCAAGCGCGCGACTTGGCGTTTCCGCGAATGATTAGCGACGAGAAGGGCTACGAGCGGTGGACCGTACTCATTGATCATTCTGTGCCGCATGACACCATCCCGGACGTGTCGTGGGTCGACTTAGCAATATTGCCGGCGCATTTGCGCATGCAATCCGAAGCCAGCAGGGAATGGAACGTGCGCGCACTGACGCTGATGGCGCGCGCTGGGTTGATTGAATTGGTGGCGCTTGCCACGCGCCATGGAGAGGACGATGAGGCACCGCAGACTCTTGGTGACGTGACACACGCCGCAGTCCGCATTGTCGACGACGGGCACCGTCTCCCAGAAGTGTTCAACGTGCGGTTGGCCCAAGCTCGGCAGAATGTCCGCCAAGCTGCTGATAGGGGCTTGGCGGCAATGCAAAATGTTGCCGCGGGAGAGGTTGAGATCTCCGAAGCTTTGCGCAGGATGTACTCGGTCACCGAGGGGGGCTTGGAGCCGGTCACGGTCTGTTGCGGCGGATGCCCGGTCCATTGGGCCGATCGCGGTGAAAAAGTGCGCTACCGGCCTCCGGGGGCGCAGCGCCTACAGCGCTTCGCACACCGCTCACTCGAAGTGCTCGACCGTCTAGCGCTACCGCGTGCAGCGTCGCATCTATTGGTCATCGACGTAGCGCCCGAGTTCGCATATGCCGAAACGTGCGCAGCCATTGTGAAGTTGCTGGCGCCGGCGGTGGAATGTCACACCATCGTGCTCGAACGTAGTTTTGCGAAACTTCATGTCTTGACTATCGAGCGGGCGTTACCTCGTGGTCGCTGCACCGACGTTTTCATCGACACCATCGATGCCGATATGCTCAAGCAATGGCCTGCTGGGGCAGGGGAGGTGCGTATTGTAATCTGGGGCAATGCGCAGCCACCGGCGGTGCCTGACGTCTTACGTTTGTCGCAAGCGCTCCTCGAGATTCTCGTTGTACCCTCAGAGCTTGCGCACCCGCATCATCCTGCGCGGCGCTTCATTGAAACTACGCCGCATGTGCACGCGGCGGACCTGTTGCACTTGATTACCTCATGAGCCTTCTCAATCTAACCGTCGACGGCCTGCCAAATGTGTTGATTGTGTTGTATTCGACCGTGGCACTCGCCCGGTCACCGCTCACCATTGATGAGGTGCTTAATGCTGTTGCGCCCCCCGGTGTGGTGACCGATCCGCGGCGCATCGCGCGGGTGACATTTAACCGTTGGACCGAGTTGGGGTTGTTCCGATTGGACGATGCTGGCGAGCGTGTCATGCTTGCTCGGGCGCCGGAGACGGACATGAAAAACGATGTCGACATCGTTCGCGCTGTGCGTATTGCCGCTCGCCGGTGTGCGCTCTCCGAGTCGAACAACCCAGAGTTATGGGCGCGCGAGAGTGCCCTCGCCGCCGACCTCACGCGCTCCCTGGCGTGGTTACTCGCGCAAGATGTGTATCGACTGCGCTTCAGCGAAGCCCAGTCGCTAGAATTGAAGCAGATCGCCAACGATGATCTGCGCCTGATGCAGAACGACACCCGCAAGAATGGCCTCCAGTTTTGGGGGCACTTCCTTGGTTTCGTCCGCCAACCCGGCGGTGGGGACGTGGATCCGACACTCGCCATTCGTGAGACCCTGCCCGCCTGCATTGACGTTGGCGAGGACATGCCGGCTACCGAATTCGTCGAACGCCTTGCGAAGCACCTACCGGTGCTCGATGGTGGCGCCTACCGTGTCGCCGTTGAAGCGCAACTTGAAAATGATGCCCTGCCGCCGTTGCAGTCGGGCCAATTATCGACCTCGCTTTCGCGAGCCTTGTTCAGCCTCATGATCGACCAAACCCTGCAATTCGAGAACAAGGCCGATGTCGGCAGCAGCATCGTTCTCACCGGCCATGACGGCCTCCGGGCGGATCAACGCTACAGTTGGGTGCGACGCCCAAGGAGGGCCGTGTAATGGCGACGCTTGATCGCTATTGGCCTGGCGCTCGTTATGTTGACGAGTGCATTCGCACTGAAGCAGAGGTCCTTGACGATGCCGTACTTCTCGCGGTGCATGAACCTGGCCCACTGCGCACCCGCTCAGCAAATGGCGCTGCAGAGGCGCCGGCCACCGAACAAGACCTACTCGAAGCGCTCCTTCGCTCGGCGGACGACGGCAGTGCTGTGCTGGTCGCCATCACGGGCGACTCTGGCGTTGGCAAGTCGCACATGGTGCGGTGGCTGCATGCACAGTTACAACGGCATCCGAAGCGCGACCAACTGGTTATCGTACTGGTGCCTAAGACGGCGAGCTTGCGGCAGGTCGTTGAGAGCATGCTTGCGCCGCTCGAAGGCGATGCGTTTCGCCTCCTGCAGGCTGAGTTGGCCAAGGCCGTCGAGCAACTTAATCCTCGCGACGCCAGCCTCATGCTCGCCACGTCGCTTGGTATTGAACTCGAGCGCAAGTTCGAGACAGGTATGCAGGCGCTGCGGGAGGTCGGCGCGGATAACCGCGGCGCCCGCGACCGCTTGGACTTGACAAAGAATCTGCGTGAGTTGATCCGTGACGCCGATGTGTTGGATGGATGGTTCATCCACGTGCTTCAGCGCATCGTGCGCCAAACCTTAGAAGGTGGCAGCGAAACGCAGACCGGCGAATTGCGCCGTTTCGTGCCGGACGACTTGATTGTGCCCGACACATGGTCGTCAGCAGACGCCAAGCGCGCGACGATAAATGCGCTGCAGCAGTTAGCCAAGGACGACGGCGCCCGCCGCCCGCTTGCCGCAGACATTTTGCAGGAGGTGCTGGATTCAGCGCTGCGCACGGTATTCCGCTTCTCCGAGGCTCTCGGCCAACGCACCATTGAAGAAATCGTCGATGACATTCGCCGCAGCCTGCTGGTTGACGGCAAGGAATTGGTTCTGCTGATCGAGGACTTTGCTGCTCTAGCCGGCATTCAGCAACCGCTTCTTAACCTTATGATCGCCGAGAGCGACCACGGCGGCCAACGCATCAGAGCCCCGCTACGTACAGCCTTGGCCGTGACCGATGGCTTCCTCCCTAGTCGCCAAACCATCCTGACTCGAGCTAAGCGCGAGTGGTTCATTCCAAATGCGGGACAAAGCGACGACGAATTAATCGGTCGCCTCACCGACTTGGCCGGCCGCTACCTCAACGCCGCGCGGTGGGGTGTGACTGCACTGCGCGAACAGTTCCGCGAGAGCCGCGGTGAAGACCTCTATGGGTGGGTGCGTGCATTCGATGAACCACTCAGTGCCGAGGAGTCTGACATGTTGAGCGCCTTTGGATATAGTCGCCATGGGTACCCGCTGTTCCCTTTGTCATCGGCGTCCATCGCCTCGCTATGCCGGCGCGAGCTTAAGTCGGGTAACGGACTGCGTTTCAACCCGCGTGCATTCATCAATGGCGTGTTGCGCGACACGTTGCTGCTGCGCCCACTGCATGAACTCAGTTCTTTCCCTCCGCCTGACTTTAAAGGAGCGGCACCGACGGCATCGGTCGCCTTGGAACTCCGCACTCGTGCAATGCCTGGCGAGCAACGCGAGCGTCTCGGGTCGGCGTTGGTCCACTGGGCGAACAACCCGACTGACCTGACGGCGCCGCCAACTGTTCGTGAGGGTGTTTTCAAGGCATTCCACTTACCATGGCCGTTCGCGCCGGGCGCAAAGGTTATTCCGACGGATCCAACGGTACCTCGGCCGGCGCCGATACCGGAGCCGCCAAAGCCAACCCCGCAACCGCAACTCAGTTATATCGAGGCGTGGGCAACGGGCGACATCGACCAGATCAAAGCCCGAAACGTACGTAACCTGTTCGAGGCCGCGCTAAACGATCGAATCGACTGGAATAGTGCTCGCATGAGAGGTCGGCGCGTAGAGGCCGGGCAAATCTGGTTGCCGTTTGCCCGTACAGGCAATCCCAGTACTGAACCGAAATTCGTCGTGGCTGAGGCTTCTCGGCCGCTTTGTCCCGTCCTGCGGGCAGGTCTTGCGGCACTCGAGCGTTGGAAGGAGAACGATAAGTCTTGGGACTATGCGAATTCGGAGAACGACTATTCCATCGCCCAGCTGTTGCTCGATCGGGTCGAAAGTCAGGTGTTGGCGTGGCACGGGGCAGTTGCGGAGCGCCTAGCCGGCGCTGCACTACGCATCTTGCATCGCCAATCTCTGCTGCTGCGCTTGACCAGTTCGGCGGAACCGCGGGTCCCAGCGTTGAAAGATTATCACGCGACGCTGCCGAAGCCCCTCTCGGCCCCGGACCCGTCAGATACCCGCCAGTCCGCCATGGTCGCCGCCGCCGCCGTGCGCGCCGAAGCCGCTAGGTCTGACGTACAGCGATTCCTGGCGGATGCTGTCGGTTGCTTCCAGGGTACCGGCGGAACCCTGTATGCGGTGGACCCGCGACGCATCAAAAATGCCTGGAGCCAGGACTTGCCCGATGCGATGGCTCTGCAGATTAAGTCAGACGCTGGCCAAGCCCGTGCTGCTGCGGATGAAATGCTGTCACGCATCGATAGCCTACTTACACGCTACCGCAGTGCTGTTGAACCGCTCCTTCCGGCCATCAAGGCACTGATTGGCGAAGACGGTGATGTCAACATTGGTCCGCTGCTGCTGGCGCAGATTGAGCAGGCGCGGATCGCGGGTTCCTTCCCGCGGTCTGTTTGTAGTTCCGCCGATGCGAAGAAGGCCATCGAAAAACTCATCACTGTCGAGGCCAAGAGCTTCATGCGTCGGGCTCTGTCATTCGAGGCGCCTGTCGCTACGGCCTCGGTTGAAAGCCGTCTCGCTGGCTGGTCGTCGCTTGATATCGAACAACTCGTTCAAGTCCATGATGCCCTCACGCTGCTCGACAAGGTCTTACAAGGCATCGAACGAGAGATTGATTCGAAGCTACTGGCAAGTGGCGGCGGCGACATTGGCGTCATGGTGGCTGCCCTTCAACAAGACCTTGTCCAAGCCGCTCAGGGGGGCACAGCATGACTACGCTACTGCAGCGTTGCAAGGAGGTTACTTTCAAGACTGAAAAGCTCTCCTTCGCTCAGCGCCATGCCAACCAGCAAAAGCAGGTGCAGGAACGCACGCGGGAGTGGAAGAGCGACTATGACAGACTAAAGACTGTGACTAGTCGCACAGCCTGCTTGGCACTAGGTGCAGAGGCACGGAAGAGTGTCGCGGAAAAGCGCGAGAATCTTCGCCACAACGCGGCTCAAGTGCTTGAGCGCCTGAAGTCGCACGACGACATCTGCCTGCTCACTGAAGATAACTTATGGATGCGCTTGCTTGCGTCCGTCCAAGGGTTGGTTGATGAAATCGAAACCGGCGGCAAGTTAGCCTGGAGGTCCTATGTCGACGATCAAGGGACGCTGGAGGACCCAAGTTTGCTGCGTAGTCGCGCGCCGCCAACCCCGATGAACGACGCTGCAATTGCGGCCTACAAGACTCAATATGCGGTGTATGCCTCAATTATTAGACTTGCGCTTCCGCGTAGCGCGGACGACCTCTCCCTGTTGCCCCAAGTCATCGCCGCCTGCCGGGCTGAAGCTGCCAAGATTACTTTCAATGTGTCGCCCGACGTGCGACGGTTCTTCCAGGACATCCACTCGGGCAGCGCCACTTTGGCATCGGTGACACCCGCCGTACTAGAGTGGCTTGCTGAGAACAGACAACTGGAGTGCTACCTAATTCGGGCCGCTGGCCGATGACATTGGCGCCTGACTTCGTTCTGTTGGAGAGGGCGCTAGACCTGCTAGAGCGGCGGGAGGTCCGTGTGTTGGTCTGGGGCCTAGTCGATAGCGCCCTCAGCGAGGCTGAAGTCGACGACACGCTGAGCGACATTCTGAACGCGAACCAGGATCTGGCAGCCGATGCTGCTTGCACGATTGATACCGAAGAGCGCTTCCGCAAGCGCTTACTTGACCTCGGTTACCTGACTGAGGTGTTTGGCCGCCCGTTGGCGCCCGTTCGGTACCGTACCCGCATGGCCGAGGGCATACGCCTGTTTGCGCGACTCCGCCAACTGTTTCCCCGCCAGCACGAGGGTGCCGATTGGGTTAATGGCGCCACGCTGGTCGCCGACTATCGACTACTGTGGCGGCCGCGGAAATACCCGGCGCGTGACCTTACGCCGTCTGACGCATACGGGGTGATCGCCTCACATGTTACCGATCCGCGAATAATCGCCGCAATTGAGCGCTGGCTCAAAGAAGGCGACCCGAACTGGCGATTCGCTCGGTTTCAGATCAATGCCTCGGCCCGCATCCTCGATGGCCTGGCAACACGGAGCCCGCGCGGTACGTTTGTCGCTGCAGGTACCGGTAGCGGCAAGACGCTCGCGTTCTACCTGCCGGCACTCGCCTGGCTAAGCGTGGAGCGCAAGGAGCAACCGCGTAGCCGTGGAGTGCGCGTGCTTGCCCTGTACCCTCGCAACGAGTTGCTCAAAGACCAACTTGCTGAGGTCTACTGCCAGGCGCGAAAGTACGACCATGAACTTGGCCGCGTCGGCGCGACACTGAGCGTCGGTGTGCTGTTTGGCGACACTCCCTTCAATGTTGCCAAGATCGCGCAGGAGTGGCGCAAGACAAGGGGGTGCTGTCCGTTTTTTCGTTGCCCCAATTGCAACGGCGAATTGCACCTGCAAAATCACCTAGTGGCAGAGGCTGATGCACGTCTAGCCTGTCGTTCCTGTGGCACCACCGTCGATAGCCGCCAATTGCGCTTCACGCGTAAAGCAATGATGGACAGTCCACCGGACATTCTTTTCACTTCGGTGGAAATGATGAACCAGCGCATTGCGGATTCATCTATGCGACATCTGTTCGGTGTGGGGCCACGCGCCGAGCGCACGCCGGCGCTCATGCTGCTTGATGAAGTTCATCTTTATACGGGTACGTTTGGCGCGCAGGTGGCTCACCTGTTGCGCCGCTGGTCGTACCTTACGCGTCGGCAGACCCAGTTCGTCGGCTTGTCGGCCACGATCTCAGAAGGGGCTGCCTTCTTTGCGTCGCTTGTCGGCCTTGACCCTAGCGTAGTGGAGGAAATAGCTCCGAGCGAAGACCAAATGGTAAGCGAAGGGGCCGAGTATATGCTTGCGTTGCGCGGCGATCCGGTTTCGCAGGCGGCTCTGTTGTCGACGTCGATCCAATCGCTCATGCTCGCCTCTCGCCTGCTTGACCGGCGCGAGCAATTCGGTATGGATAAGCGTCCGTTTGCCGGTTGGCGTAGCTTCGCCTTTACCGACCAACTCGACGCGACTAACCGTCTCTTCTACGACCTACGCGATGCTGAAGGTCTGACACCGCAAGGACACCCTGCCACCCTACGTGCGCCGAATGGAGGGTTGGCCTTCCTACGTCGCAGCGATGCCGATCTGCGCCGATATGATTGTGGTCAGGACTGGCGCATGCTTGAAAATAACGGACATGTATTGACGACACGTCACAGGGTCGAACGCACAACCTCGCTTGACGCTGGGGTAAGCCATGACGCAGAGATTGTGATCGCCACCGCTGCTTTGGAGGTCGGATATGACGACCCCGCCGTCGGCGTGGTGCTGCAGCATAAGGCGCCGCGTGACATGGCGCAGTTCCTGCAGCGCAAGGGCCGAGCAGGGCGCACTCGCCACATGAGGCCATGGACCATTATGGTGCTGTCCGACTACGGCCGGGATCGACTGGCCTACCAGGCTTATGAACAGTTCTTTGACCCCGAACTGCCGCCGCGTGAACTACCGCTTGCTAACCGCTACATCCGCCGCATGCAGGCGACCTACGCGCTGATCGACTACTTAGGTGTAGATATGCAGGCCGGCGAGCCGACTGGCTCGGTATGGCGCGACTTGGCAGAGCCAACGGTTCAAAGCTTTGAGTACTGGTCCGGAGTGGCGCTTAATGAACTTAAGGCGCTGCGGCCTAACTTTCCACTGACGCCTGAGTTGTGGAAATCGTACTCAAGCCGGGTACTAAATTTGGCGCCTGAAAAGAACAAGTGGGTCGGAAAAAACTGGCTCCAGGCCGACATCCGCCGCCGCCACTTGGTTTCACGGCTTGCCGATCTGCTCAAGGATCCTAACCGAACAGAGGAACTGGCCAGACACCTGTCGCACGCGTTGGTTTTGCCGCGCGAAGACGTCGATATGCTGCTTTGGGACCATCCACGTCCGCTGCTGCTCACTGCCATACCAACGGCGCTTCGGCGGCTCGCGACCAACTGGCGCGCGCACGACGCACCGCTAGCTGATCGTGCCGCCCGGCACCCGCTGCCTGAGTTCATCCCAAGTACCTTGTTTAGCGACTTGGCGTTGCCCGAAGTGCAGTTGCTCGGCGGACGCTACGATGACGTTGCGTTGCCCGTACTGCAGGCCATGAGCGAGATGGCACCAGGAAAGGTTTCAAGGCGCTTTGATGATGCTCTATGGCTCGGCCCAACAGAGACGGAACTCATTGCAGAACTTGACGCTGGCACGAAGGCCCGCGACGTTGACGTAGATCCGTGGTACCAACTCGATCCTCAACTTTCGTTCCATCGCATCGAAGATGGACAGGTGATGCTGTGCGATGCTTGGCGCCCGCGTGCTTTGAATCTTGCTGGAACACCGCAGAGTCCTGAGTTGCGTGACACCTCAAATGCCCGACTGTCATGGCGCTCGCAACTGTTCGGCCGGCGGGTTGGTAACGCGTTCGAGGCGCCGGTTGATAGAGTGGGCATCGCCCGTCTCGTGCACAAGGTCGTCGTCCACACGCATGCCAGTCAGTCTGCCGCCACCGTTCGACGCTACGCTGTGGCTTCGAACGTTGGTTTGCGCGTCAAGCGTGGCGGCAAGATCGTCGACCACCATGCTCACTGGCGCTTCACCAAGGATGGTCGGCCCTGCGGTATAGGTTTCGAGATCGAAGCAGACGCACTGTGCTTCGTGATGAACCTGCCAGCATCGCCGAGTGATGCATTGCGGGCTGCCGATCCTGCGATCCAGCATGCCGCACGCACCGCTCGCTTCCAGTGGGAGGCTCAGTACGGCCCGTCGCTTGTTGGCGCGGCGGATAACATCTTCCTGCGCAACTGGCTTGCACAGGTATTCCAGGTCGCCGCCGTCACACTCGTACAGGAGCGCACCTGCTTGCTCGACGAGGCTATCACTCAACTCATGTCACCAGTCGGGATAGAGTACCTGGAGAATGTGCTGGTCACCATATTCCAGTCTCCAGATGTGCCAGACGATGATGGACCGATCAATTCGGACAGAGAACCACGGTTGCGCAAAAAGTTGTTAGCGTCGCTCGCAGATATAGGCAATCGGCATGCCCTTGCAGCACTCGCGAACCGGACTCTCACCGGTCCGATCGACGTAAGCTGGGACGACTGGCTGCGTCGCGCGCAGATGCAGACCTTTGCTGCCGCCTTGCTCGATGCCATCCAGCAGGCCTGCCCACAAGTCGACCTAGATGACCTCGTGGTTGACACTGACCCCGGAGCCCGCGAAGACGGTACTCTACGTCCCAATCCGGAACTTTGGATTTCCGAGTTCAACCCAGGTGGTAACGGCCTGATCGAGCAAGTTGTCGAAGTGATCGCCACACACCCGGACCACTTTTATCGCCGCATCGAAGCGGCGCTGACACCCTCCGAGTTTGAGCTAATTGACTTGCAGTTGCGCGAGTACGTGCAGCACCTGGGAAGCCCATCCCCCGACGCTGATTGGGTGGTCTGCACACAGGCTGTCCGCGATGCATCATCATCTGGCGAGGCCCAAGCGGCGCTGGCCAGGCTGCGCCAGTTTCTCGCTGAACGTGGCCATGCAGTGTTCCATGGCTACGTTTCTGCCCTGAGCAATCGACTGCTGCGACCCAATAGCCCATCGGAACTCGACGTCTTGCTTGTGGAGTTGCTTGACGCTTGGAACCGTCTTGAGGCTCGAGTCGGTATTGAGGTCGAGGCGCGCGTCATGTGCGCCGTATTTAGCCGGAACGCGCGCCTCGATGACGCCCTTGCTCGCGCCGGATTCGTGCTGCCCAACCATCAGATCGAAACTTGGCGCTTCAGCGTGCTGCTCGGAATCCTCTGGGCACGCGGCCATGCTTTGCGCACGCATGCACTCCCGGTCTCGGAACGCTTCGCTGATACGCCGATGGTCACTGATCGTCTGTTCCTTGCGCCGTGGCTTTCGAAAGCGGCAGAACCGATCGATGGTAAGGCGTCTGATGCCTTCGACGAGTTGCATCGTCGACTCCGGTCCCTCGGAGAGGCTGTGGTGTCGCTGCCGCCAGATGCTGCGCTACTCAACCGCACCATGGAATTCGCTGCCACTGTGCCGGTACAACTCGAATATCTTAACGTGTATCCGCGTTTGACGGCCGTCGTGCGCGGCCAAGGTGTGATCGCCTTGCACTTCGAATTGGAGGCAACGGCATGAGTGGAACACGAAAGATCTTCAAGAGTTCTGTTACATCTCAGCACGCCGTGCGCGAGGTACTCTCCATGGTATTCGCACAGGAGGTACTTACGCCAAGCCGTGATGTGTTCATTGTGGCGCCTTGGATCAGCAATATCGTGATCTTCGACAGTAGGCTCGGTCAATATTCCACACTCAACCCCCAGTGGGCGAAGCGCGAAATCCGGCTTGTGGAGGTTTTGGTGGCGATTGCAACCAACGGCACCGCGCTGCACATTCACACTCGCCCTGATGACCACAACAAGAGGTTCAAGCGACGGATTACCGAAGCGATGACCGATGCCGGTCTGTTCGATCAATTGCGCTGGGCTGACAGGAATGCAAATTTGCACACCAAGGGTGTGCTCACTGATCGGGTTCTGATCGATGGCTCGATGAACCTCACAGAAAGCGGTGTGGCGCTCAATGACGAGGCCGTCACCGTCTCATTTGCACCTGAGCAAATCGCCACTGCCCGCATGCACTTCGAACTCTATGGACACCCTTGATCGCCGCGACAGCGCTGACACGGCCCAAGCTCTGCAGGCTGCCTTCTTTGCCACGCCCAACCACTGCACGCCGTTGTCCATTGGCCACGATGAGGGCCCACGGCGAGCCTACGAAGCCAGCTTGCGCTACCACGCGAGCGGCGAGACAGACCGCGCCGTATTGCTGCCGTTTCGCGCAAGCTCCGATGGACCGACGGCTTGGTACGCTTGTGCCGCCTCGTCGCAGATGGCCCTGGCGCTCCAGGAAGAAATGTACGCCTTCCTCGGTCCGAGTTTTGTCGCTGCCCGACCACTTGGTCAGGAGCACGAAGAAGCCGACCAACATGCGCTGCCGTTAATTAAGAGAGCGGGGTGGTATGTCATCAGCTTCTACACGTGCGATGCGCGCACTGACGAGATGGTTCTACGTCAGTGGCGCCTCTACGATGAATTGTTGCAGCGCCGGCCGAGAGTAGCGGCCTACGTGCCGAGCACTTTCCACCAACTCCGTGCATCGTTTGACCGGGCGCTGCTCGCGCGCAATGAACCCGGCGCGCTCGCCGCGATGGCCACCCTGCGCGAGCGCTTTGGTATTTCGGCGGAGAACCGCCGCTTCCTCGAGATCCGTCTGGACGCCGTTTTTGAGCGGTGGGACGCAATAGTTGCCCACCCCCTACTGCCGCAACTGCTCCACCTTCAGTTGCCGCCTGAGACCTACGGCGATGTCATGGAGGCGCTGTACCGTGTGCACGTGCAGCCTTACGAAGCGCTGACGACACTGGATCCGTTGCTTGAGCAGTTCAAGGACACCGTCGCTGGCCCAGCTCAACCGTTGTTCCGCACGCGCCGCACCTCGCGCCGCCCGGCGGTACTGAAGGCTTTCGTGCTGCAGGAGTTGCTGCAACCCGAGCCGCAACTGGCAGTCTGCGATAGACTACTTCAGGAGTTGCCTGTAGGCGCCTTTGGTGACATCGATCGCTTGATTCGCGAGACCTGTGCTCAGCAGTTGCAGATTGATTCCATCGCACCTGCGAATGAAGCGTTGGGCAACGAACAGTTTGACCGCGCCTGGAATATGTATTGGCTGTTGCCCGACAGTGTCGACGTCCTGCGTGGTCTCATCGCCTGCGCCCGGGAGTCCGCCGACCCAGCCAAGACCGACGCTGTGCTCACTCGCCTCGACGCCGCCAACGAACTGATCCGCGCAGCGGTCGAATCCGCATCTGCCACCCGACTGGCTAACCTACGCGTCGCTTATCGCGAGCCCAAACTACCCGAGAGGTTGTCTGAACAGTTCGACCGCCTGTCGGATGAACCAATTGAACGATACGTCGAACGCTGGACGGAGTTCGCGCGAAGCGTAGAACCCGCCCAACTCCTTTCCGAGACCGGCATGGTCGACGCTGCGGTAGGTTGCTTGATGCGCCTAGTTGTCGACGATTCGGCACTGTTCGAACGGCTTTACCCTCTTTGGCACGAACTCTTTATCGAACGCATTGATCCGGACCGTCGCCTCCTACCGCTTTATTCCGAAATGCTAGAAGCTTTGCGCGCGCGCGATGTGTTCCAACGCACCGATCAAGAGTTACTACACCAGACGCTGGTCGCCATTGTCGACAGCGGGGACGATGCGGCCTATCAGAACGCGGTCGACACCATTACAAAAATCTTTGATGTCATCCGCTCGCCCCAAGCGATCAGTTGGGCTCTGGATATCTGCGACTCGCTTGCGCTGCGCCGCATCCGCGATGCCGATGCCCGACTTCGCCTGCTCGCTGCGGTGGTGCAGGCCTGCAGGGAGTTCAGCGCGCGCCTCGACCCCTTGCAGATACGACAATTGCAACTGCTGGCCAGTGAGGCGCAGTTCGAACTGCCGCCGCTCGGCCCGGTCCCCGGGGACGCCACGACCGTTGACCTCGCAGACGAGTTATCGTATCGCGTCGTCTTCTACAGCTTGAACGAGGGGGCTACTCGGCGCGCAGTCGATATGTTGCGTACCCTGCATCCGGGTTGGGTCATCGATGCTAATGCTGACCATGTCTGCTCGGATCGGCTCAAGTCACTGGCGCAGCATGCGCATGTGTTCGTCTTCGCATGGCGCTGCAGCAAGCATTCGGCATATTACTGCGTCAAGGCCAACAGTCCGAAGGATAACCTCGTGATGGCCCCTGGTGTGGGTACTACAAGTCTGGTGGCGGCCGCCTTAGATCATCTGAAGTTCGCGGCGGGTTAGCGGATTCCCAGTATCTTGTGCGTCTGCACCGACAGACGCCATTGCGGATGCGCTTGGGAGTAGGCCACTGCGGCTGCAGTGGTTTGCGCTGAGGTCGGCCCATCCATTGGTTGCAACAAGTAGTGCTCAAAGCGAAGCCTTTGCCAAGGTAAGTCATCCGGCAATAGATCAGGCTGTGGGTATACCAGTTTGAGTTCGTGGCCATAGGTTTGCACCCATGGCGCACCGGCCTTGGGGCTAACGCAGATCCAATCGATTCCCTCCGGTGCTGCGATCGTACCGTTGGTTTCGACGGCGATGCGGAAGCCGCGCGCATGCAAAGCGTCAATCAACTCGCGGTCGAGTTGCAGTAGTGGTTCGCCGCCGGTTAACACCACCATGCGGTGCTGGTCGTGGCCCGTTGGCCAGAGCGACGCGATGCGGTCAGCCAAGCTTGTCGCTGTAGCATACTTGCCGCCCAGCGTGCCGTCCGTTCCTACGAAGTCGGTGTCGCAGAAGCGGCAGACGGAAGTCGCTCGCTCGGACTCGCGGCCGCTCCACAGGTTGCAACCCGAGAAGCGGCAGAACACCGCCGGCGTCCCTGCCTGCATGCCTTCGCCCTGAAGCGTATAGAACAACTCCTTGATTGAATATGTCATGGCGTCACACAGGTAGCGCTGGCCCGCTGAGATCCACACCTACCAACGAACCGCAGCCCTCGGACTCGAAAAGGTCGACGCGCGCTAATTGTGGCAGTTCGCATTGCGTCGTCTCGTGCAGCCAGCGCGCGATTGTGGTTGTGTCGCCATCCGCAAGTTCGGGCCTCTCGTGAAGTGGATGGTGGTCCAGCGCTTTAAAGATCGGATCGAATACTGCTTTCACGTCACCGAAGTCGATGGTCCACCCCATTATTTGGTCGAGCGGCGCGCGTAGGTGCAGGCGAAGAGTGTAGGTGTGACCATGGACGTCGTGCCGAGGGTTGTCGGCGGGTGCGCGGCGGTGCCGCACCGCGCTGTCTATCGTGAAGTCCTTCCAGATCCTGTAGTTAGACCCGTCGAACGTGGCGCCGCATGACGCCGTTTCGTAGACTGTTACCCACGATAGCGCAGGCAAGGCCGGCTTGAGGTGTTGCCATAACCAAGATGAAATCATCTCGCTGGTTGGGTTCTCTAGTCCCCGAACCTCATTCAGGCAGCGGTAGTTGACCTGCGCTGCGATCGGTGCCCATATCTCGTCGAGGTAGTCATAGTCGATGCTCAAGTCGGCGCCTGCAAGGTCCTGGTCAGCATGCACGATCACCTGGAAGCCATGTCCGTGCAGTCGGCCGCACTTGTGCCCGAACGGCACATGTGGTAACCGGTGTGCCGCCTGGAAGCCGTAGCGCCTCCAGATGTGCGCATGGTCCCGCGCATCAACCTCCACCCCCTGATTAGGCGTGCTCTGCACGGCTATGCGATCGATACCTGGTGCGTCGAGGTGCTCACGAATCCAACGTGCCAGGTTCTCGTCCGTCGGTTGGGCCAGATGTTCGTTAAGCACGCCATAGCTTAGGACTTCGGCACAGCGATTAATTTGCCGCTGCAGTGCCTCCACTTCGCCGCCGGGGTACGCTACCCAATCGGCCGGTACCGCCGCATACGCTGTCGTTGTGAAGCCGTGCCCATGCATGCGTCGGCAGCGATGGCCCGCGGGCAGTATCTCGACCTTCCGGGCCGCTTCGAAGCGGCTACTGGCCGCGTGAAAGATTGCCAAGGGAGATGTGGTTTCTGTCATGCGGCCTCCCGTCGCACATAGGTTTCATAACCGTTGCGCCGAAGTTCGCAGGCTGGGCACTGGCCACAGCCGTAGCCCCATAGATTCCAATAGGTGCGGTCACCCATGTAGCAAGTGTGCGTTTCGATGCGGATCAGATCAACAAGCGGGGGGCCGCCAAGATTCTCCGCTAGTTGCCACGTCTGAGCCTTGTTCAACCACATAAGTGGAGTTTCTAGGACCATAGTCGTGTCGAGGCCTAGACTTATCGCTACCTGCAACGCCTTAAGGGTGTTGTCCCGACAATCCGGGTAGCCGGAAAAGTCGGTTTCGCACATCCCGCCGACCAGTGCACTTAGGCCGCGCCGATATGCGATTGCTGAGGCGAACGTGAAGAACAGTAGGTTTCGCGCCGGTACAAACGTGGACGGTAGGCCGGAGGTTTTGAACGTGATCTCCTGCTCCTGCGTAAGCGCTGTGTCGCTGATCTGCCCGAGCAGAGCAAGATCAAGCATGTGGTCCTCTCCGATTCGCGCAGTCCAGTTCGGGAACTCCGTCTTCAATCGGTCAAGAACCGCTTTGCGGCACTCGAGTTCCACGACATGTCGTTGTCCGTAGTTAAACCCGATCGTTTCTACGTAGGTGTAGCGCTCTAATGCCCAAGCCAGGCAGGTGGCGGAATCTTGTCCACCTGAGAAGAGGACCAGTGCCTTTCGTTTCACGGTATCAACCATTTGCGACTCGGTGCGGCTTGCGCAGCGCCTTCTTGAGGGAGCTAACCAGATAACGCGTTAGCAGGTCGATATCACTGGGAGTGTTTTGAATGCCATTCCAAGGCCGCGTGTCCCAAGCTTCTAATCGCCATTGCCCGCTGGTCCAAGCTGTGTAGGGCGCCAACAGACGCAGGCCCTCCTCAAACTGATGTCGCTCGGTTGCGCCTTCGATACTGAACAAGTGGTCCATCACAAAGCCCATGGCGACAATTCCGGCGCCGTGCCGCAGTCGTGAAAATCTTGGTGTCATACCTTTCCACGCCGGTCCGAAGACGTTGGCGACCGCTTGGAAGAACTCGCTCACGAGGTGGAATGCGCGATCATCCCGATCCTCATACTTCATTAGGCAACGGATAGCTCCGTCGGAGGCCGAGTTCATGATCAGCCGTTGCATAGCGGTGTCGCTAATGACTCCGGTCGGATTAGTGTGCTGCCTTATCTCGCCGTACATCGAACTGCCGCGTGTGAAGTTCAGCAGGTCCACGATGCGCGCAGAAAACTTTCGTTGAGTGAACCGTTCCGGCAGGCCCTCCACGTTCGGCAGCAATTCGTAGATCAGCGTCTTGGGCAGTGGCCGGGTATTGTTTATCAGCACGAATTGCTGACGTAGTTCGTTGTAGTCCTTGCAGACAAGGGCGGAGACGAATACTTGAAAGTTCGGTTTTTCGATCCCCGAGAGCGCCGTCAGTCGTTGCTGCCCGTCAACTACGAAGCCCGGTTTTGCACCGTCCACCGCCACAATCTCGACTTCGACCACGCCATCACGCAGGTTCCTTATCTTCACGCTGTCGAGGAATGCCACGATGACCGCGTTGGGCAAGAGTGCATCGTCGCGCGCCAGGTAGTCGCGGATGTCTCGTATGTGAGAAGCCACCTGGTGGCGCTGGAATCCCCTTAACTGCCCATCGTCTGCGCGTGCGACACGGTCGATTTCGGCAAATGACAACACGTCGCTTGGATGCGCGGCGAACACGAAAACGTCATGGCCTTCTGCTTGTTGGGCACGAACGGCAGTGAATCGGTAGATGGTCACGCTGCTTCTCCCAAGGTTCGACGTAGATGACGATGGTATACGCCAAGGTTGTGAAACCCGCGACGCTTGTTACGATTACTTGACCGAAAGATGATTACTTCAACGCCGATCGTCCGGCACACGTCGCATCTGCATTGCTTCCAGGGTTGGTGCTCTAGAGTGCGCTGGACGAGTGCGGCAGTTTTGCTCAGGGCCTTATCCTGCATTGCCGCGCCTGTTCCGTCGCCGCGCACTAGAAACTGGTGATAATCCATTACAGCATCGAGCGTGGCACTAACGCTTGAAGCACCACCATCGAACGCACGAAGTTCCCCAAGCGCTTTGCGCTCGCGATGATGCAGATCCTCTGCGCTAAATGCGCCACGCTTGATGCCCTGCATCAACCTATTGTTCTCGATCGCCTGCGGGATACGGATAGCGGTGTAGTAGGCAAGTTTTCCGTCTATCCCTTCGCTGTAATAATTTACCTTCTCGTCCTTGAAGGCGCGGATGAGCGGCGATGTAGAGTCGAAACTCGTGATGCCGAAGTCTGTGAACTCGTGAATGCTGTCGGCCTTGGCGAAGCCGAGTAGGTGGATCTTTGTGTCGGGTTGGATGCGCATGCGGATCGCAGTTAGTACAGCCTTAATTGCATCAACCTTAAGCGGCACTAATCCGCCGATCGCTAGATAGCGATAACCCATGCGTTCGAGTCGGTGGGCTGCCTCGGCCATGCTCTCTGGCGACCAACCCTGCACCGAACCGAGTGGCACGAAGGGCATCCCTTCGCGTCCTACTAGCCCCAGGAAAGCCTCGGCATTGGCCAAAGTTATCGCGAAGCGCTGCCGAACTGCTACGTCGACGATCGACTCAGGCGGATTGCTCAGGTCGCAATTAAAGATGATGTGGTCCGGTGACACGCCGTGCGTAAAGCCAGCTTCGAGATAGAACTCAACAACTTCCTCGGGCGTATAGGCTGGCACAGGGTGATCAGCGTATGCAAAAGCACCACAATCGCCCATCAACATCGCGTCCTTGAAACGGGGCCCATCGAAGCGCAAGAACTTTCGGGCACCGTCGCGCAACAACCGCTGTTCTTCGCGGGTGGAGTAACGCACCTTGGAGGAGGCGACCCCAGTCGCTTGGCGTACTGCGCTCATAGAAACCAGAAGCCCGTCATACGGCATCGGCTCCATCATTTCGTGGGCGTATACGTCAGACCAATACCGTTCGCGGTTAGGACTGTTGCGATCGTTGAGAAAGTCGTAGCCTGGGTCGACGTAATCTTGGGTATCCGAGTACAGGAATTTCATCCTACTTCCTCGGATAGTTGCTAACAGCATATGCACGCACTAGTGCATCCTGTAGTTTCTTCACATGCTGGGGAGTGTTCTGAATCTCGTTCCAGGCCAGACCCAGCGTTTCCCACGTGCCCTTCGTCCACCGACACGCCGGCGCGACCTTCTGGATCTCGTGCCGTACCGCTTCCATATCTGCATCGGGGGCTAGACGGGCATAGATCGCATCCATCAAGAGGCCCATTGCAAGCAAACCAGCTGAGTGCATAAGTCGACTGTGTTTTGGGTCCTTGCCCCAACTGTCTGGAAAGACGGTCTTTACCGCCGACCAGTAAGTAGTAAGGATGCGGTACATCCCTTCGACGTCCCCATTACCGTCCCGCCCGATCGACTTGAACGGTGCAAGCGCGCCGAGCGGATTGGACATGCTGTTCTTAACTACCGACACAAGAGCGGTGTCCGTGATCACCGCGTCGGAAGCAACTCGGTCCGACGCCCTCCTTACGAGACGGTGAAATGGTGAAGCAGGGTCTTGGTTCAGTAGATTCACTAGTTCGGCGGGTACCTTTCGAGCGACAAGATCCCGCGGTAGCGCGATTGCGTCGGTCTCGGGAAGTAGTTCGTTGATGAGTCGCGTTGGAAGAGGCTTGGCCTTGTTAACCAGGATGAACTGTTCCCGCTGCACCGAAAGTTTGTCCGACACGAATCCGATCACAGGGACCGCCAAATCCCTGTGCTTTACCTGAGAAAGCGCGATAGATCGCTGCTGTCCGTCCACAATCCACGCCACGCGTTGTCCTTCATCGTAGATCGGCAGGGTAAGCGTCCCGCTTTCGGACACCCGCGCATCTCCGGTCGGTCGGCTTCCTCGCGATGCCGCGAACTTTACGTCCGGCGACAGGGCCAAAATAATCGCATTTGGAAACAAGACCTCTCCCCTGCTGAGGTACTCCACGATTCCCTTTACATGTTCGCGGATTTCGGGGCGCTGAAAACCCTTGAGTGTGTCAGTTGCATCCCGACCAATCCGTGAGATGTCGGCCACCCGTACAATGTCTCCACCTTTGATAAAAAAGGCGTAGACATCGTTTCCTACTCCTTGAGTGGTGTGGAGAGCGCGCACTACAAGTGCTGGCCTAGCAGGCTTGGTGGATTTTGATCCGCCGCCTATCACGACTGCATTTCCGTGGCCATCGCTTGCCAAATCCGGCTAAATCGCTTTTGCTCGCATGATATCCTCGCGTCATCCCGTAGATACCGCAACAACCGTGTGCTGCTGCCGGCGTGCAGCGACCACTGCTCGGTAAGCACCTGCCGGATCGCATCATCGGTCAACCTCACGCCCGGAGGCCGCGTGCGACGTGGCACCTGTGCAAGCGCTGTGGAGACCACTGCCGCAGCCTCTTTGCAAGATAGCTTTGTCGCCTCAAGCGACTCAATGAAATGCCTCAGAGCACGCTGTGCAAAGTCTGAGCGCGTCCCAGCAAAGTTGTGGATTGATTCCAGACGCTCATCGTAGGGCATCACGCATTCACTTAGGTGCTTGGGCACGTAACGCAAACCAGCAGACGATGTGAATATGCGCAACTGCTCCGAACACGCTTGCGGCACCTGAGCCAAGTCATCCTGAATCATGCACAAGTAACTGCTGGGGAGGGCGAGGAAAGTAAGCGACTTAGCGATCAATCGCGACAGTGGCAGGGGTTGACGATAAGTAATGGCGTTCCACCAGTCAGACGGTGTTGCTCTCGCCAACTTGAGTCGATGGTCCAGTTCGGAACCCGCTGCGACCGTGCAATCGTAAGCGGGCACAATCTGGTCTGAACGGATAAGGCCTAGTCCCGCAGAAACGAAGAACCAAGTGGCACCGAGATGCGCTACCGCAACTCTCGAATCGGAGATAGCCCGCCCCTGATACATAGACTGCGCCGGGCTTATGGGAACTGCATGATTGACAGAAGTTTGCCACGATTCGGCGAGCCTCCCTACCTCACGAAAGGGTGGCAGTTGCACCAGATTGATTCGTTCCTTGGAAGCTTTTCGCTGAGTGCAGTTGGTGACAACGGCCACAGTAATGCTCACTTATCGAAGCCTCAGTTAGTTGCAGTTCTTCAACCCCTGAGCATCATACCGTAAGCAGTTAATTATCGAAAAAACTCGATCGATCTGCACTTAATCTTCGTGCTCTTTTGGGGTTGTCGCGCATTCGGTTACTCGCCGCATTGACTGCCGGGCCTAGGCTTATGTCTGTAGACATCGCCACGCTATCGCTAGGCCCGCTAACGTGCCATACCTCGGACAGTAGCCACCCCATTCGTCGCTTCGATCTTGGTGATCCGCCCAGGCTCACTCGGTGCGCCCGGTCGTGCGTACAGTCGACATTTGCTTTCGCTCAACTTTTAAACGGAGACTGACTTATGGCTGATTTGGACAAGCGCTTCGCATTGGTTCGAGATGGGGTCCACTGGTACGCAGCAATGATCAGCGACAGAGGGGGTTCTGGTCCTTCGTTTCGCATCTCTCAGAAGGGGGTATCCAGGGATGCCCGCGGTGAGGCTGAAAGAATTACTGACATACAGACTGTGGCTCGTCGGGTAATTCTTGAAGGCAAGCGCATGAGATGCGCCAGCGAACGTGAACCGGCAAGCTCGCTCGATCTGAAAAGCAAGGGTGTGACCGGGTACATACTTGACGCCGATATTGCACGGGCGCTTGGTGTGCCGACCACAGGGCGGTGAGCCGATGACCTGAAGAAATTTCAGGCACGCGTTGCATGGATTGCTCCTGGCGCATGCGTTCGATTGCGCTGGGGATCAAGGTCCCCCCGCGTCAGAATAGTTGTCGCCTCTATAGACCAACCCAGGGGGCGGCGATGAAGGACGGATATGGCTCGATACGGACAGGCATTCAAAGACAAGGCGGTAGCGAAGTTGCTGCCGCCGGAGAGCGCAGCGCTGGAGG
>JAUYNR010000021.1 GCA_030698225.1 Oxalobacteraceae bacterium
GCTGCAAAGCGTTTTGTTTGCAGCACCGAAGAGATGAGATTATGCAGCGTTTTACTTGCCTGGTCAACTTTTCTTTTCGCTCCGCAGCGCCTGTTTCAACTCCCTGCGCACCGCTTCGCGTCGACTTCCGCTTGTCCCGCCACTCCCTGCTTTTGCCCCGTCTTGCAACGGGAGCCGAACTATAGCAAACGTTGCCGAACTTTGGCAAGCGCTTTCGTTGAACAATTGCATGCCCTTTCTCTTATTTGACTCTAAAGCTAAACATATACAGGCTCTGACTCCAGCTGCACACCGAAACGATCCAGCACATCCGCCTGTATTGTATTGGCCAGATGGACAATGTCGGCACCTGTTGCACCGCCTAGATTAACCAATACCAGCGCTTGTTTTTCATAGACACCGACAGATCCATGAGTCCGGCCTTTCCAGCCGCATTGATCGATCAGCCAGCCGGCCGCCAGTTTATATTCGGATTCGGACTGCCGGTAACTTACCAAACGGGGAAACGCACTGCATAAGGCATCGCGCTGTTGGGTTGTTACTATCGGATTTTTGAAAAAGCTTCCCGCGTTGCCGATGATGGCCGGGTCCGGCAACTTGGCGGTGCGGATGGCGATGACCGCCTCGCTTATATCCCGGGCGCAAGGAGCGCTCACTCCATTTTCCTCCAGTTTGCGCGCCACATCCTCGTAGCCGACATTGGCTTGCCATCTCTTAGGTAATGCGAAGGTTACATCTAGAACGATCCCACGACCCTGCAGGCCCTGCTTGAATATGCTGTCGCGGTAGCCGAACCGGCAATCGGCGTTGTTCAGCGTCGTTATTGCGCCGGTGCCAAAGTCGTATGCGCGCAATGCGTGAACATAATCCTTTGCCTCCACACCGTAGGCGCCGATATTCTGGATCGGTGCGGCGCCGACGCTGCCGGGAATCAGCGAAAGATTTTCCAGCCCGCCCAGCGCATGATCCAGCGTCCACAGCACGAATTGATGCCAGTTTTCGCCGGCGGCAGCACGCACCAAAGTGAAATCGTCATTCTCGGCAACGACATCTATGCCTTTCATGTCCATGTGCATGACCAGACCGGGGAAATCTCGCGTCAGCACAATATTGCTGCCGCCGCCCAGCACCAGCCTGGGCAACGCCGACAGCATATGGTCGTTGCGAATCGATGCCAATACCGCTGTCGATGTCACTTCGGCATACGCATGCGCCCGCGCTTCCACGCCAAAGGTGTTGTGATGGCGCAAAGAAAAATCGTACTGGACGGGGGGGCTGATAGTCATAGCGAACGGATTATAGTAAGAAGCGAATATGGTAACTTGTTTTTTTGTCCGCTAAAATGCGCCATTCAATGCTGTCCCGTCACAAATTAAAGGAATAATCATGCCGTCATTTGATGTGGTATCTGAAGCCAATATGGACGAAGTAAAAAATGCCATCGTTCAGACCAATAAAGTAGTGACCAATCGCTTTGATCTGAAGGGCACCAGCGCCAAGGTTGAACTCAAGGAAAAAGAACGCGAAGTGACGATTTTCGGCGATTCTGAATTTCACTTGGAACAAATTATGATCGAAGTCACCCAAACCATGGGCAAGCGTGGGGTGGATGTACGTTTTCTCGATAAGGGCAAGGTAGAGAAAATCGGTGGCGACAAGGTCAAGCAGGTCATCAAGATCAAGAATGGCATCGAGTCCGATGCTGCCAAGAAAATTGTGCGCCTGATCAAGGATAGCAAAATGAAAGTGCAAGCCAGCATCCAGGGCGATGCGGTGCGCATTACCGGCGCCAAACGAGACGAGTTGCAGGCCGCGATGGCGCTGCTGCGCAAAGACGTGCCCGACTTACCGCTGGAATTCAACAATTTCCGCGACTGAGGTCGCCGTGCGCCTGCAAGCTCTCCTGTTGCCGTTCTTGCCATTGGCTTTGCTGGCATGCGCCTCGCATGCTGCCGATATTGCGGTGGTTGGGCTGTTTCCGGGCAAGGCGGTGCTGGTGATTGACGGCGGCGCACCGAAAACCTTTGCCGTCGGCAGCATGGTGGCAACGGATGTCATACTGCTGGCCGCCGATGAATCCGCCGCCACCATAGCCATCGGCAACAGAAAACAAACGATTGCGATTGGCCAGCATGTCAATCGCTCCAGCCCCGTCGGCCCGACCAGCGTGGTGTTGCAGGCCAATGGCCAAGGGCATTTCATGGTGCAGGGGCAAATCAACGGTGGCACCATCCAGATGCTGGTCGACACCGGCGCCACCATGATTGCCTTTTCGGAAGCAGATGCGCAGCGACTGGGAATCAATTACAAAGCCGGCCAGCTCGCCCGCGTCAACACTGCCAACGGCAGCGTGCCGGTGTATCGGGTCAAGCTAGATACGGTGAAGGTCGGCAGTATCGAGCTGAATCAGGTCGATGCGGTGGTGCAGCAGGCCGGCCTGCCGTTTGCACTGCTCGGCATGTCTTTTCTGAACCGGATGGAAATGCGCCGCGACGGCGAGAAGATGACGCTGACAAAAAGGTTTTGAAGTGCGCGCTGAGCACTGCCCCATCTTCATTCAATAAAGCGGGGTATGCCGAAAAACATGGCAATTCCCGCCCAGTGCCGGCAGGCCTGAGAGGGATGCCATTCATAGGTAATTCAAGCGTTTTGTTCGCTCAGTCGACGTGCCTTGACCGCATCGGCCAGACCATTCAACAATTGCACGCTTTGTTCCCAATTGATGCAGCCGTCGGTGACCGATTGGCCGTACGTCAATTCTTTCCCTGGAATCAGATCCTGACGCCCTGCAACCAGATAGGATTCGACCATAACACCGACGATGCGATGGTCGCCAGCAGCAATTTGTCGGGCGATATCGGCGCACACTGGAATCTGGTTCTCGGGCTTCTTCGAACTATTGGCGTGCGACGCATCGATCATCAGGCGTTGCGCCAGACCGCTTGCCGCTATGTCCTTGCAGGCAGCGTCCACGCTGGCCGCATCGTAATTCGGCGCTTTGCCGCCGCGCAGAATGATGTGGCAATCTTCGTTGCCGCCGGTGGCGACAATGGCCGAGTGACCGCCCTTGGTGACCGACAGGAAGTGGTGCGGCTGCGACGACGCCTTGATTGCATCCACTGCGATTCTGACATTGCCGTCGGTGCCGTTCTTGAAACCGACCGGACAAGACAGACCGGAAGCCAGTTCGCGATGCACCTGGGATTCAGTTGTGCGGGCACCGATTGCACCCCAACTAATCAGATCGGCGACGTACTGCGGACTGATGACGTCGAGGAACTCGGTGCCTGCCGGCAAACCCAATTCATTAATTTTTAGCAACAATTCGCGCGCAATGCGCAAGCCGTCATTGATGCGGAAACTGTTGTCCATGTGCGGGTCGTTGATCAGACCTTTCCAGCCGACGGTGGTGCGCGGCTTTTCGAAGTAGACGCGCATCACGATCTCCAGTTCGCCCTTCAGACGCTCGCGCTCCTTGACCAGTAGCTGCGCATATTCGAGCGCCGCCTTGGTGTCGTGGATCGAACAGGGGCCGATGACTACCATGATGCGGTCGTCCTGACCATGCAGGATGCCATGCAGCGCAGCACGGGAAGATGCCACCGTGGTCGATGCCTTGTCGGAGCAGGCAAATTCGCGAATCAGGTGTGACGGGGGAATTAGTTCTTTCATTTCTCGTATGCGTAAGTCGTCGGTGCGTGGCATGGTTTGCTCCTGGTTATGAATATCGGGTAGACATAAAAAAACCGCCAGTGCTGGCGGTTTTTATGAAATTCGGTTTGGTTCGCCTAACATGCTGCTTTTACGTGAACCTTCCGCTTCTCCACCGCCTTGGGCTGGAATAGCTAAAGTAAAAATAAAAGAAGAAATGTGCGAAGTTCATGTATCGGGTTATGCGGGTATGAATGGTTTCAAATCAAAAATCACTATAACAAGATTATTCAAGATTTGGCAAGCGCTTTCTTGGCGCCTCGATGCTTAGGCGGTACCGCCCACCGTCAGCTCCTCGATGCGTAAAGTCGGCTGGCCGACGCCGACCGGCACGCTCTGCCCTTCCTTGCCGCACACCCCGACGCCGGGATCGAGCCGCAAGTCGTTGCCTATCATCGAGACCCGGTTCAGTACGTCCGGACCGTTGCCGATCAGGGTTGCGCCCTTGACCGGATAGGTGATTTTGCCGTTCTCGATCATGTAGGCTTCGCTGGCGGAAAAGACGAACTTGCCACTGGTAATGTCGACCTGGCCGCCGCCGAAATTGACCGCAAACAAACCGTTTTTGACCGAGGCCAGAATTTCTGCCGGATCCTTGTCGCCGGCCAGCATATAGGTGTTGGTCATGCGCGGCATCGGCAGATGGGCGAACGATTCGCGCCGTGCGTTGCCGGTTACCGGCATCTTCATCAGCCTGGCATTCATGGTGTCTTGCAGATAGCCCTTCAGAATGCCGTCTTCGATCAGCGTGGTGCACTGGCTGGGGTTGCCTTCATCGTCGATATTGAGCGAACCGCGGCGGTCGGCGATGGTGCCGTCGTCGACCACGGTCACGCCCCTGACCGCGACCCGCTCGCCAATGCGGCCGCAGAACGCGCTGGAACCCTTGCGGTTGAAATCGCCTTCCAGACCGTGGCCGATGGCTTCATGCAGCAGGATGCCGGGCCAGCCCGGCGCCAGCACCACGGTCATCGGGCCGGCCGGCGCCGGGCGCGCATCCAGATTCACCAGCGCCGATTTGACCGCATCGCTGGCGTATTGCTCCAGGAGTTCGTCGCTGAAGTAGCCATAGCTGTAGCGCCCGCCGCCGCCGGCCGAACCCATCTCGCGACGGCCATTCTGTTCGGCGATCACCGTCACCGAAACCCGCACCAGCGGGCGGATATCGGCCGCCAGCACACCGTCGCTGCGCACCACCAGCACCACATCGTATTCGCCGGCCAGACCGGCCATCACTTGCACCACGCGCGGGTCCTTGGCACGCGCCATGCGCTCCACGCGCTCCAGCAGCTTGACCTTTTCAGCCGCATCGAGCGACGCCAGCGGGTCGTTCGGCAGATACAGCGCGCGCCCGCCGACCTGCTGCATTGAGGACGCGACCTTGACCTTACCGGCACCGCGCCCGGCGATGGTGCGGGTCGCGGCGGCCGCTTCCAGCAATGCGCGTTCGGAAATTTCGTCGGAATAAGCAAAGGCGGTCTTGTCGCCCGCTACCGCACGCACCCCGACACCCTGGTCGATCGAGAAGCTGCCGGTCTTGACGATGCCTTCTTCCAGGCTCCAGCCCTCGCTCTTGGTGCACTGGAAATACAGATCGGCATAATCGACCTTGTGGGTAAACATCGTGCTCAAGGTCTTGATCAGTTTCGATTCGTCCAGGCCGAAAGGCGTAAGCAGGACATCGCGGGCGGCGGCAAGGGCGCTGAGATTCGGTTCGAATGGTTTCATGGTCGGTCGCAATCGCGCTTGGCGCGCAGTGTGTTGGTTCGGGAGATGGGGCGATTGTAGAGCATCTGGCAGCACCCGGTCGCCATCGCGCGGATCGGTTGTCGACGCGAACCGACGGTCTGCCCGCAGGCTATCTACTGTAATTCAAAATATAATGGGTATGCTTTAAAACACCGCATTTCCCGCATATATTACATGCGGAAGTTGAAAATACATATATGTGTATGTATATCCATAGAAACCTTACAGGAGTGGCGTGACAAGCTTGCGGTGGCGCAGTGCCGGCAGGTTTTCACGCACCCGGGCCAGATGCTGCGGATCGAATTCGCCGACCACCACGCCCTCCCCTTCGGCCAGCACCGCCTTGATCTCGCCCCACGGGTCGATCAGCATGCTGTGGCCCCAGGTGCGGCGGCCGTTCGGATGCACGCCGCCCTGCGCGGCGGCCAGCACATAGCACTGGTTTTCGATCGCGCGCGCGCGCAGCAGGATTTCCCAGTGGGCGCGGCCGGTGGTATAGGTAAAAGCGGCCGGCACCACGATCAGCGCGCATTCGCCCATCGCGCGGTACAGCTCCGGAAAACGCAAGTCGTAGCAGACCGACAGGCCGACCCGGCCGAACGGTGCGGCGAAAGTGGCGACTGCATCGCCATGCACGATGGTGCGCGACTCGTCATAGGACTCGTCGCCCCTGGTGAAGCCGAACAGATGGATTTTGTCGTAGTGGCAGATGCAGTTGCCTTGTGGGTCGAACACCAGTGTCGTATTCATCACCTTGCCGGCTTCGGGCGCAACCATCGGCAGGGTGCCGCCGATCAGCCAGATGCCGTGCTGGCGCGCCATCTCCGCCATCACAGCCTGCAGCGGACCGCTGCCGGCCGGTTCGGCATGGGCTACCTTGTCCGAATCCTGCAGCCCCATGATCGCCCAATATTCGGGCAGCAGCACCAGTTGCGCACCCTGCTGCGCGGCTTGCGACACCAGGCGGCGCGCGGCGGCGATATTTTCCGCCGGGTGCGGGGTCGAAACCATTTGCACCGCCGCGATGCGAATTGGGGAAGTGTCCACTGTCATTTGCTTTTCCTCATCTGTTAACGTTGGAAGCGCCGGCGTCAGCCCTGGCTTTGTTCTGGATTTTGGTAACGACCGGCTCCTTCCACGGGCCGCTGATCTGATACTCGTAGGTAAACGCCCGCGCCAACGGGTCGCGCAGGAATAATTGTGCCAGGAAAGTACCCAGGCCGATGACCGGATTGACCGCCAGCGCATACACCACTGACGCGGCACCGGCGTTGATTTCCGGAATCACCGCGACATGCAGGTCTTGCGACTCCCTGGCGATATCAGCGCTGCCGTCAATCAGCACCGCCGCACTCACGCTGCGCATCTTGAAGTTATCGGTTCTGGCCACGCCGTGCTCGATGGTGGCGGTGGCGGTAGCGCCGTCAAAGGAAAACCCCTCGGAGAAAATATCGCGAAAGTCCAGCGTCAGGCGGCGCGGCAGCGACTGCAGGCTCAGTACGCCCAGCAGTTTTGCCGCGCCCGGATCGACCTTGAGGAATTGGCCGGCCGCCATATCCAGATGAATCTGCCCGCTCAGGCTCGGAATATCCAGCGCAAAAGGCAGGCCGGTCCAGTTGATGGCGCCATCGAGCTTGCCCTTGCCGCCGCGTAAGACATCGGGATAACCGAAGCGCCGCAGCAGCTTGCCGGCGTCCACCACATCCAGCGCGTACGTCAGATCGGTCTTGCTCTGGCCATCCCTGGTGAGCCATTTGCCGGCGGCAGTCATGCGCGCATCTTCATTGGCAATCGTCAGCCGGTTGATGCGCCATTCGCGCATGCCCTGGGTTTTCAGGTTCTCGGCCACCAGCTCCAGCCGCCCTAGTTTCTTGTTAAAGAGTTCGAAATTCTCGGCCACGATATTCAGGCTGGGGATTTGTGTCGGCGCATTCTTGCCTTCGAGCAGACTACCGACATCGGATGCATCGGACTGCGGAATGGTCAGCGTCGCCAGCCGCGCGGTCACCTTGCCCATCGCGTCGGCAGTCGAATCCCAAGTCACGTATCCGGAAGCCTGGGTCGAGTCGATATTGGCCTGCCAGGTATCCTTCTGATGCGAGGCGCCGACCACCACGTTATCGAGACGCTTGCCCATCACAAACAGGCTCTTGGCTTGCGCTGCCACTATTTCCGGATCAAGGTACTGGCCGATATCCGGCCCACCGTCAAGCCGGGCCGGCGCCGCATCGCGACCTGTGCTGGCGGCAATCTCGCTGCTTACACGCCGCCATTCATCCACATTCAATGACTGCAATGCGACATGTGCGGCCAGCCCGCTATCGGGCAGCGGCGGCGGCACATTGACGCCGATGCCGCCGCGCAATACGCGCCACTGGGCGTTCTTTTCCACCGTCCTCTGGCGCAGGTAATGGCCGGCTATCGTGCTTCCCAGTGATATTTTAATCTGGTCGCGCAACAGCAACGGATCGGTCGAAGGCAGTCCGCTGAGCTGCAGCTTGAGCGGCAGGGTCGCGTTCGCTGCCTTCCGCAATGGCGCGGGAAAATCCAGTTCCAACCCTTGCAGGCCGGATTCGACCAGCAACTCCAGCTGATGATCCTTGACGGTAACGGTGCTGCCGTAGCGGGTGCCGCCGGCGATGCGCTGGATCAGGCCCTGGATTGCCGGCGCCGGATACGATTTGCGCAGGCCGGCGTCCGAAACGCTGCCATCGATCCTGATGCGGATACTACCGTCGGGCTGGCTGCCACCGGATGCCACGGCCGGCCCGCCCAGCAGGTTGGCGCTGATGCCGTTGAGGTTGATGCCTTTTTCATTGAATTCCAGCTTGCCTTTCGCCGCCGACAGGTTCGGTATCGCGTCCTGCAGCGATACATCATTGTTGTCCAACTGCAGCGTGCCGTTGACCTTCGACTCCAGCAGCCGCTGCAGCGGCAATCGCAGCTTCAGCGCCAGCTTGGCGGCGCCACCGCCTTTTGATTCTGCGGTGAAATCATCGATCCAGCCGGCCACCGGGCTGCTGTTCACATAGTCGAAATAGTTCTGCAGCAAGCCGGCCGCATTGCCGTCGACTTCCAGCACACTATCGTGCGACAGCAAATCCGCTATCACCACCTTGACGTTCGACAGGTCCGCGCCATGCGTTATGGCCGAATCGCCACGGATTTCCATGCGAGTATTGTCGAACACGAAGCTGCCCTGGATCTGCTCGAGCTCCGGCCATAGCGGCGATTTGCCATCCTTGCCGAAATAGCCGGGATCGAAATTCAGCCGGCCGTCACGGATCTTGCCGGCGATGTGGAAGATTCCGGCCGGTTGCGTTGCTGCCTTGGCGCCAATTTTTTCGACTCGAAACGGCATTCGTGCCAGATCGCCCTTGAGCCGGACCACGACCTCGTCGGCGCGGCCGCCCTGCAGCGCACCGACCAGCCAGTTGCGCAAATGCGGCGGTGTTTGCAGCGGCAGATAACGGCCGATTCTTGTCAGGTCAAGGCCGGAAACCCTGCCGCTCATATCGATCTCGCCCAGCGGCTTGCCGGGCTGATGCGTGAGCGGCACCAGATGCTGGCCCGACAGCGAGGCAAGCATTCCATCCTGCAGCAAATCCATTTTATCGACCTGGAACAGCAACTGATCCTTGCCCTTGAAGGCCCACCGGGCTTGCATCTTCAATGCATCGATCGGCATCGCGGCTTCGGTGAAGTAACCGGGCAAGCTCAGCTGGAGCTGCTTTGAGTCGAGCGAGAAACTGCCGCCCTGGTCGCTGGCATCGAGTTGGCCGCTCAGATTCTCGAAGCCCGGAATCGCCGGCACCGCCGCCTGCGCCGCAGCAGCCGCGCTTTTTGCCCGCGCCGGCCGCCCTGGCTGGGCTTTCAGGGACAGTCCGATGAATTGCCCTTTGACCGCATACGCGGCGACTGCAGGGTAAGCGCCCTGCCACTCCGCGGAAAAATTGCGCAACTCGCCGCGCGGTGCGAAATCCGCCAGCATCTGCAGTTGCGCCGGCGTCAGCGGCAAACGCTCGGCGAAATTGGCCAATGTCTGCAAATCCATCCGTTGCGCGTTGACGCTGGTCTGGTCCGGTTTGCCGTTTTTGGCCGGCACATACGACTCGCTGATGGTGGTCGCCGGCAGGCGCAAGCCGTCCTCGGTCGTCAGTGAAAAATTGGACGCCGAGAACGTGTGGCCGCGCGCGCCCAGCGTCGGCGTGCCCGCGGCGCCGGCATCGAATTCCTCGCGCGCGGAAATACGGCCGTTCACCTGCACCAGTCGCAAAGGCTGCAAATCCTTACGCAAACGTGCCGCTACGCCCGACAGCGTCAGATCGGCAGTGACGTCGGCAATTCTGGCTTGATTGAAATTGAGCCAGGCACGCACCGAACCGCTTCCCTGCGTCAACTCGATCGGGCTATCGACATAGGCACGCCATGCCGCCAGATCGGTATTGGGCAGATCGGCGAATAACACGCCCTTCCAGCGCAACGCATCCGAAATATTGCGCGAAAAATGCGGGTGGACGAAGTCGGCGCGCACATCGATCGGCGCCGCCAGCGCTGCAGGCGGCGTGGCCTGCAGCCCGAACCGGTGATGCCGGGCCCGGTTACGCAACCTGAAGTTCAAGTCTGCCAGGATCAGTTCCGGCGCACCGCGCTGAATGTCGTTCCAGCGCAGGCGTCCTTGGTGCACCACGATTTCATTTTGCACCAGCAGCCAGTTGGCGGCCCGCTTATCGGCGCTTTTGCCGGCATCGACCAAAATTCCGCCTACATACAGGCTGCCATCGGCGGCACGCCGTATATCCAGATCGGGGCGATTGATTTCCAGCGAGGCCAGGCGCACCTCGGCCGCCACCACCGACCACCAGGAAAAGGTTGCAGATATGCTGGGCAGCGACAACGCCTGCCGGCCATCCGTATCAAGAACGACCACGTCGTTGAGCGACAGATAGGGTTGCAAGCCATCCCAGGACGCATACACCCGGGCTATCGTGACCGGCCGGCCGATCACCTGACTGGTCAGGCGCTCGATATCGCCCTTGTAATTGTCGATGTTCGGCAATACCGCATAGCGCAGGGTCAGAAACAAGCCGCAGAAAATGAAGTACGCCAGCACCAGCAGCCTTGCCAGCCAGCGCAATGCATGGTGCGACAGCGCATTGAACTTGGCATACGCCAGACGGGCTGCCCACCAGTGCCAGGACCAGCGTGTACGCAGGCCTGGAGGGGATGATTGATCTATGCTCATTGAACTGTTCTGCAGAAGACTCGGCGTAAAATGCTCGGGGTTGCATGATAGCCAAAAACGGCCGCTTGCCACGCCTCGGGAGGGATTATCAGGCAGCTGATGATGACCGCGAACAGCTTGAACTACTTAATACTATTACCTTAATCATCTATGACCACATCATTGTTAAGTAGTGCCGCAGCGTCCCGATTCTATGCGCGCTGGCAGAGCGCCGAACCGCAACGTTCGGCTTTGGTCGCCAGTATTGCCCAATTATCCATGAGCCGAAGCAGCTTTGTGCGCCTGTTACAAAATGAAACAGCGGCCGGCATGCCGCTGCCGCGCGCGATGCGCCGCCTGCGCAACCTGGTGATCGCCACCCTGATCGAGCGCGACTTGAACGGCGCGGCAGACATGAACGAAGTTGTCGGCACGATCAGCGAGTTTGCCGATTTCGCGGTACAAACCCATCTGGCCGCGCTGATGGCCGAGATGGTCGCACTGCACGGCAGCCCGATAGGCGAGGATTCCGGTGCTGCGCAGGAATTGATCGTGCTCGGCATGGGCAAGCTGGGCGGAGGCGAACTCAACGTCTCGTCCGACATCGACCTGATCTTCGTATATGCGGAAGACGGCGAAACCCGCTGCAGCACGCCGGACCAGCGGCAACTCTCGAACCACGAATTTTTCATCCGGCTGGGCAAGAAACTGATTCATGCGATATCGGAAATCGAGGAAGACGGCTTCACCTTCCGGGTCGACATGGCGCTGCGTCCGAACGGCAAATCCGGTCCGCTGGCCGCCAGCTTCAACATGGTCGAAGAATATTTCATCGTCCAGGGCCGCGAATGGGAGCGCTACGCGTGGGTCAAGGCGCGCGCGCTGACCGGGCGCGCGGCCGATATCGCCTTGCTGGAAAGCATCGTGCGGCCCTTCGTGTATCGCCGCTATCTCGACTTCGGCGCGATCGACGCGATGCGCAACATGCACAGCCAGATCCGCGCCGAAGTCATCCGTCAGGAAACCCGCCATCCGGAGCGCAGCAACAACGTCAAACTGGGGCGCGGCGGCATCCGCGAAATCGAATTCATCGCGCAAGTGTTCCAGCTGATTCGCGGCGGGCGCGACCTCGCGCTGCGCGACCGCTCGACCCGCGGCGTGCTGAAAACACTGGCCGAAAAAGGCATACTGAGCCAGCAATGCGTCGCGCAACTGCTGCATGCCAACGCGTTCCTGCGCAACCTCGAGCACCGGCTCCAATACATCGAGGATGCCCAGACCCATACCCTGCCGTCCAATCCGGTCGACCAGCTCGCCGTTGCCAACATGATGGGCATGGCCGACGTACCGGCGCTGCTGCGGGCGCTGGACGTCCAGCGCCAATTGGTCGCGACCCAGTTTGATGCGATTTTCAGCGACAAGGACGAGAATCAGGATGCAGCGGGCGCGCCGGCCGGGCCGCCGCCGATCGACCTGCAGATGTTCGCCAACCTGCCGGATGCCGAAAAGGCCGAAGCCATCGAAACCCAACTGGCCGCAATCGGCTTCATTGATGCCGCGGCAGCGACCCAGCGCCTGCTTGAAACCGGCAAGTCTTCGCGCCTGCAATCGCTGCCGGTGGACAGCCGCAAGCGATTCCTGGCGCTGATCAATGCCGCGCTGCCGTGCATTGCGCAGGCAAAACAAGCCCAGCTGGCCACCCTCTCCCGCCTGCTCGACTTGCTCGAAGCGATCGCCCGCCGCTCCGCCTATCTGTCGCTGCTAACCGAATACCCGCCGGCGCTGGAACGGGTGATCCGGATGATGCAGGCCAGCGACTGGGCGGCAAAATATCTGACCCGCCACCCGATCCTGCTGGACGAACTGCTCGATGAAAACGCGGTACGGATGGCGCCGGTATGGACCGATTTCAGCGTCGAGCTGCAGCAGCAACTCGACGCCGCCACCATCAATGGCGAGCCCGACACCGAACTGCAGATGAACATCCTGCGCGACATGCACCATGCACAACTGTTCCGGCTGCTGGTGCTGGATCTGGAAGGCAACCTCAGCATGGAGCATCTGGCCGATCACTTGTCGCAACTGGCCGACATCATCGTCGCCGCCACCATCCGCGCGGTCTGGAAAACCATCCCGAAACGCCACATCGAGACCCCGAAATTCGCGGTCATCGCCTACGGCAAGCTGGGCGGCAAGGAACTCGGCTACGCGTCCGACCTCGACGTGATCTTCCTGTACGACGACGAGGATCAGGATGCGCCCGGCCTGTATGCGAAGCTGGCGCAACGCTTCATCACCTGGATGACGTCCCACACCTCGTCCGGCATCCTGTTCGACATCGACATCGCGCTGCGCCCCGACGGCGGCAGCGGCCTGCTGGTGTCCTCGCTCGCCTCGTTCGAGCGCTACCAGTCCAGTTCGGCCTGGGCCTGGGAACACCAGGCGCTGACCCGCGCCCGCTTCTGCGCCGGCGACGCCAGCATCGGCGCCCGCTTCGAAGCGATCCGCGACCGGGTGCTGCGGCAAATCAAGGACGAAACCCGGCTCAGGGACGACATCCTGCAGATGCGCAACAAGCTGCGCAGCGCCTACCCCAACCGCTCCGAACAGTTCGACCTCAAGCACGACGCCGGCGGCATGATCGACATCGAGTTCATCGTCCAGTACCTGGTGCTGCGCCATTCCGGCCAGTACCCGCAACTGACCGCCAACATCGGCAACATCGCGCTGCTCAAATTGTGCGGCGCACTCGGCCTGCTCGAACAGCCACTGGCCGCAGCGGTAGCCAACCACTACCGCGACTTTCGCAAGATGCAGCACAACATCCGCCTGCAAGGCAGCGACCGCGCGCGGGTCGCGCTGGACGAAGTCGCGACCAGAGTCGATGACGTGAAACGGCTATGGGAAGTGGTGTTCGGGGCGGCCGACTGAAGTGCGTTGGCAGTTTTATCGGGAAAGTATACTGGAAACTGTATTTATTAAAGGCTAATGAAATCATGCGGAAAGTGACATGTTTAGCGACATACCCCCCCTGCATCTCATGCAGTACATTGTCCACGAAAGACACGAAAAGCACGAAAAATCGCGTAGCTTATGCGGCAAATCCCAGCTGCAATCCACGTCTATGAGCCTTATCCTCAAACCTGCCGCGCCCGTGGTGTGCCTTTCCGCTTGGGACGCAGCCGCCGTCAGCCGGGATAAAACGGATCAGAAACGAAAAATGTCTGAGCGCAGCGAGTTGTTTTCGTTTCCCGTTTTATCCCGGCTGACGGCGGGAACCCGAAGGGCTGCGTCTTGCGGTCGCCTTTCTTTGCTTACTTTCTTTGGCGAAGCAAAGAAAGTGAGTGGCCGCCGGGCCACCCCCGGCTTGGTGGCAAAGCCAGTATATTTGTAAAATGAAAATTAAATCACGTTAGAGTTGCAGGAGACACCTATCAACATCATTACTCCAGAGCAAGCAATATGTGCACTATCCGAGGCGCTATCTGTTCTTCGAGCATCCGGAGTCATTCGTTCGACACGCTTTGTCGGAGACATTGGAGAATGGTACGTCGCGACACTCTATGACGGGGAACTACCTCTGAGCCAAGTCCAAAAAGGCTGGGATGTGCTTGAACGCTCGACGGGCGCGAGACTACAGGTAAAGACCCAGACGTTTGACCCCAAAAACCAGTGGAACTATCTCACAACCAGGCCCGAGTTTTTTGACCGCCTACTTGTCGTTCTGCTCACTGGCACGCTCACCGTTCGCGATCTATATGACATTCCATCAGAAGATATTCAGAAGCTCGTTCGCGTCGGCAAAGAAAACAAGCCGATCTATCGTTTCAAAGATCTTGAGCCGTGGCGGGTTCAAACCAGTAGTCTTCCTGGCTACGGCAAGTTCGGAAGAGTTGTGCAAATCAACTCGTAGAAGGTTGGGCGTAGCTTCACTCAACCCAACCTACCAATTAAATATACATAGCAATGTATTTTTAAAAAATTATTAAATATATGCGGAAAAAGCACTGTTTTTAAACATACCCCATGTATTTCTTCTAGCTCGAAATCACTCCACACAGCAAAACGCCCCGACTCGCGGGGCGTTTTTTGTTGCTGAACGACTGCAGTAATTACTTGGCAGACATCAGCGCCATCGTGGTATCCAACATGCGGTTGGAGAAACCCCACTCGTTGTCGTACCAGGACGATACCTTGACCAGACGGCCGGATACCTTGGTCAACGTCGCGTCGAACGTGCTCGATGCCGGGTTGTGGTTGAAATCAACCGACACCAGCGGCGCGGTGTTGTATTGCAGGATGCCTTTCAACGGACCGTTTTCCGACGCTTCCTTCATGATCGCGTTGACTTCCTCGACCGTCGTGTCGCGGGCGGCGATGAACGACAGGTCGACGATCGACACGTTGATGGTCGGCACGCGGATCGAGTAACCGTCCAGACGGCCGTTCAGTTCCGGCAATACCAGGCCGACCGCAGCGGCGGCGCCGGTCTTGGTCGGGATCATGCTCATGGTGGCGGAACGGGCGCGGCGCAGGTCTTCATGCATCACGTCGGTCAGCACCTGGTCGTTGGTGTACGAGTGGATGGTGGTCATCAGGCCGTTTTCGAGGCCGATTTTCTCATGCAAAGGCTGGACCAACGGGGCCAGGCAGTTGGTGGTGCAGGATGCATTCGAAATCACGGTGTCGGTCGACTTCAGCACGCCGTGGTTGACGCCGTAGACGATGGTCGCGTCCACATCTTTGCCACCCGGTGCCGAGATGATGACTTTTTTCGCGCCGGCTGCCAGATGGGCCGATGCTTTTTCTTTGGTGGCGAAGAAGCCGGTGCATTCCAGCACCACGTCGACGTTCAACTCGCCCCAAGGCAGGTTGGCCGGATTGCGCTCGGCAAAGACCTTGATCGGGTCGCCGTTGACGATCATGGTGTCGCCTTCGACCGTGACGGTGCCCGGGAACTTGCCGTGGGCGGTGTCGTAGCGGGTCAGATGCGCGTTCGATTCGGCATTACCGAGGTCGTTGATGGCGACGATCTTGATGTCTTCCTTGAACTTGCCGCCTTCGTAGTGTGCGCGAAGGATGTTGCGGCCGATGCGGCCGTAGCCATTGATTGCGACGCGAATAGTCATGCTATCTCCAGAACGTAGTAAATAAACGGGCTTAATAAGCAATATTTAAGCAACAATAATTTTAAGCAATAATCAATTTCACCTTGGACACGACATTCTCGACCGTGAAACCAAAATGCTTGAACAACACGCCCGCCGGAGCGGACTCACCGAAGGTGTCGATTCCAATCACCGCACCTTCCAGACCAACATATTTGTACCAGAAGTCGGTCACGCCGGCCTCAATCGCGACCCGTGGCAAGCCTCGGGTCAGCACGCTGGCCTTGTAGGAGGAATCCTGGCGGTCGAACGCGTCGGTACACGGCATCGATACCACGCGTACCGGCACGCCTTGCTTTGCCAGTTCTTGCGCAGCCTGCATCGCCAGTTCGACTTCGGAGCCGGTCGCGATCAGGATTGCCTTGGCATCCGCCGCATCTTTCAGCACGTAGCCGCCGCGATGGATGTGGGTGATCTGTTCCGGCGAACGCTCCTGGTATTGCAGGTTCTGGCGCGAGAAAATCAGCGTCGACGGGCCGTGCCGACGGGTCACTGCGTGCGACCATGCGACGGCGGATTCGACCGTGTCGCAGGGACGCCAGTTATCCAGGTTCGGGATCAGACGCAGGCTGGAGATGTGCTCGACCGACTGATGGGTCGGGCCGTCTTCGCCGAGGCCGATCGAATCGTGCGTGAACACGAAAATCGAACGTATCTTCATCAGCGCCGCCATCCGCAGCGCATTGCGGCTGTAGTCGGAGAAAGTCAGGAAGGTGGCGCCGAACGGGATGTAGCCGCCATGCAAGGCGATGCCGTTCATCATTGCGCTCATGCCGAATTCGCGCACGCCGTAATTGATGTGGTTACCGGGCTGGTCGGCGCGTACCGCGACGCACTCTTTCCAGTTGGTCAGGTTGGAGCCGGTCAGGTCAGCCGAGCCGCCGAGAAATTCCGGCAGGACCTGTGCATACGCCTGGATCGCGTTCTGGCTGGCCTTGCGGGTCGCGATGGTTTCTTTCTTCTCGACGCAGCTGGCAATGTAAGCCATGACCACATCGTTGAAATTGCCCGGCAATTCGCCCTTCATCCGGCGCACTAGTTCGCCGGCCTCCTGCGGGTAACGTTCGCTGTAGGCATTGAACAAGGCATCCCATTCGGCTTCACAGCGGGCACCTTGCGCTTTTGCATCCCAGGCGGCGTAGACATCGGCCGGCACCGCGAACGGCGTATGCGGCCAATCTATGGATTCGCGCACCGCAGCGATTTCCTTGTCGCCCAATGGGGCGCCATGCACATTGTGCGTGCCTTCCATGTTCGGCGAGCCCTTGCCGATCACGCTCTTGCAGCAGATCAGGGTCGGCTTGTCGGACAGCTTGGCTTGCGCAATCGCGGCATCGACTGCCGCCACATCGTGGCCGTCCACCGCAGGAATCACGTTCCAGCCGTACGCTTCGAAGCGTTTCGGGGTGTCGTCCAGGAACCAGCCTTCGACGTTGCCGTCGATCGAGATGCCGTTGTCGTCGTACAGCGCGATGATCTTGTTCAGGCGCAGGGTTCCGGCCAGCGAGCAGACTTCGTGCGAAATGCCTTCCATCAGGCAGCCGTCGCCCAGGAATACGTAAGAGTGATGATCGATCACGGCAAAGCCGGGCTTGTTGAATTCGGCCGCCAGCAGCCTTTCTGCCAGGGCCATGCCGACCGCGTTGGCCAAGCCCTGCCCGAGCGGACCGGTGGTGGTCTCGATGCCCGGCGTGACGTGGACTTCCGGATGGCCCGGCGTCTTCGAGTGCATCTGACGGAAATTTTTAATCTCTTCCATCGGCAGATCGTAGCCGGTCAGGTGCAGCAACGCATAGTGCAGCAACGAACCATGGCCGTTCGACAACACGAAACGGTCGCGGTTGATCCAGTGCGGGTTGGCCGGATTGTGGCGATAATGTCCGGCCCACAAGGCGACCGCGATATCGGCCATCCCCATCGGCATGCCGGGGTGTCCGGAATTGGCTTTTTGGACAGCATCCATCGCCAGCGCGCGGATCGCGTTGGCCATCTTGGTGGTTGGGAGCGTGGGTTTCATATTGATATGCGTAATGGACAATGTATAAAAGCGGTGCGCAATGGAAACGGCTTTGTTGCCGGCCACCAAACCAACTATTTTACCAGAGACGCAGGTGTCGAATTAAAATCGGGATTCCTCCCAACTGGATTTACCATGCCTCGTTTTTATTGCTCGCAACCACTGGCAGTCGGTAGCCAACTGATGCTGCCGGACAATGTCGCCCATCACATTCAGGTTCTGCGCCTGGCACCCGGCACCGCGATCACACTGTTCAACGGCGATGGCGGCGAATATACGGCGACCCTGAGCGCCATCGAAAAAAAACACGTCAGCGCCGAAGTCAAGGCTTACACCGCGCACGATGTCGAGCTTGCGTATGCGATCACGCTGGCCCAGGCGCTGCCGGAATCATCGAAAATGGACTGGATCATTGAAAAGGCGGTGGAATTGGGCGTAGCCGCGATTCAGCCGCTGTCGGCCCAGCGCTGCGTAACGCGCCTGTCCGGCGAACGCGCCGAAAAGAAACTTGCCCATTGGCAGGGCATCATCGTTGCAGCTTGCGAACAGAGCGGACGCAACCGGCTGGCGCAACTGGCCGAACTGAGCGACTTCAAAAGCTGGATCAGCCAGCAGGACCTGCACCGCCGCATCCTGCTCAGTCCACGCGCCACGCAGTCGCTAAGCGATTGGGCTCGCCATCATCCACCACAGGCACTGGCGCTGATGATCGGGCCGGAAGGCGGGTTTACCGAAATGGAAGAAAATCTGGCGATCACGCAAGGTGCGCTGTCGCTGTCGATGGGGCCGCGTGTGCTGCGCACCGAAACCGCCGGAATGGCGGCGCTGGCAACACTGAACGCAATATGGGCTGAAATGTGAACCGGTAACAGAACTACATATGCCGCCGCAACAGCGGCGGCATATGCTTTCTCTGATCCCGCTCAGAATTCTTCCCAGCCCTCCTCGGCACTGATTGCCGGCGCCTTTGCCGTGGTTCGCTTGACAGGGCGCACGGCCCTGGCCGCACTGGCCATGGCTGCTGCAGGCTGTTTTTTGACCGGGGCGAGGATGTTTTTCTGTGCCGGCGCTGCGCTCGTTGCATCGAGCCGGAACATGCCGACCACTTGGGCCAGATTGCCGGTTTGCTGCTGCAACGACTGCGCGGCCGCGGCGGCCTGCTCCACCAGCGCGGCATTTTGCTGGGTGACCTGGTCCATCTGGGCAATCGCCTGGTTGACCTGTTCGATGCCCTGGCTTTGCTCCTGGCTGGCGGCGGTGATTTCGGACATGATGTCGGTGACGTGGCGCACGCTGACCACCACCTGCTGCATGGTGGCGCCGGCTTGCGCGACGAGCTTGTTGCCGACCCCGACCTTTTGCACCGAGTCGTCGATCAGCGACTTGATTTCCTTGGCGGCAGTGGCCGAGCGCTGCGCCAGGTTGCGCACCTCGGAAGCGACTACCGCAAAGCCCCTGCCCTGTTCGCCGGCGCGGGCCGCTTCGACCGCGGCGTTCAGGGCCAGGATGTTGGTCTGGAACGCGATGCCGTCGATGACGCCGATGATGTCGACGATTTTCTTGGCGGAGACGTCGATGGCGGCCATGGTGTCGACTACCTGGGATACCACGTCACCGCTATTGACCGCGACTTCGGAGGCGGTTACCGCCAGCTGATTGGCTTGCCGGGCATTATCGGCGTTTTGCCTGACGGTGCCGGTCAGCTCTTCCATCGCGGCTGCAGTCTGTTCCAGGCTGCTGGCTTGGCCTTCGGTCCGGCTGGACAGGTCGAGGTTGCCGGCCGCGATCTGACCCGATGCGGTGGCGATGGCGTCGGTGCCGCTGCGCACGCGGGAGACGATGCCGACCAGACTGTCGCTCATTTCCTTAATGGCACGCAATAATTGGCCGATTTCATCGGTGGACCGGATTTTTACCTCGGTCGACAGATCGCCGGCCGCGATGTTGTGCGCCACCTCGATGGCATGATGCATCGGACGCAGTATGCTTCTGATCAGGAAAAAGGCAGCCGCGGCCGCCAGCAATACGCCCACGGCAATTGCCGCGAACATGCCGAGCTGGGTCGCGCCATGGCGTTGCACGCTTGCGTCGTACTCGGCCTTGGCGCCGTCGACCTGCAATTTGCGCAGTGCGCTAAAACTGCTCTTGACTGGATTGGACAGAGATTCAATCTTGCGCCAGGTTAGCTGCGCCTCGCCGATCCGGTAGTCGCGCAAGGCGGCGACGGTGGGCAGCAACCCTTCCTTGACGAACAAGCTGCGGTCGACCTGAAACTTGTCGGCCAGTCGCTTTTCTTCCGGCGTCAGTCCGGACGACGAGTAGGCGCGCCATAACCCGGTAATCGCAGCAATTCTTGCCTCGATTTTGGCGGTTTCGGATTTGATCTTATCGGGCATCGGATCCTGCAGCACGCTGACGATGCCGAGCAGGTTTTCCTGCAACAGGTTATTCATTGTTGCCAGCTGCTCCAGCGGCAGCGCGCGACCCTCATACACGGATTTCAGTCCGGCATTCGTCTTGCTGATGCCATTCAGGCCCAGCATCCCGATCACGACAGTCAGCAAGGACAGGAATCCTACGACACCGATCAGCCGTGCTTTAATTGTGAAATTCATATCCATCCTTAGCCAGGAACTCGATTCAGTCCGACACTACGCAGCAATTCTTTCGACCAGGCCCATCTCGGCCGAAGACATCAATTTGTCGATATCCACCAGGATCAGCATGCGCTCGTCGACCGTGCCCAGGCCGATCAGATAATCGCCATCGAAGGCGGTTCCCATATCCGGCGCCGGCTTGATCTGCTCCTGCGCCAGCGTGATCACGTCGGAAACGCTATCGACCACCATTCCCATGATGCGTCCACCAATGTTGAGGATGATGACCACCGTGAACTGATCGTAGGTCGGCGTACCCAGCTTGAATTTGATGCGCATGTCAACCACCGGCACGATGATGCCGCGCAGGTTGATGACCCCCTTGAGAAACTCGGGCGCATTGGCGATCCGGGTCACCACTTCATAGCCGCGTATTTCCTGCACTTTAAGTATGTCGATGCCGTACTCTTCCTGGCCCAATGTAAACGCCAGGAACTCGTTGCTTCCCTGCGTGTCTGCCTGGTTCGGGTGCTTGCCTGCTGCGGAGAGTGATTGCGTGGAAGAAGACATGATGCTCTCTTAAAAGTTAAAAGGAGTGATAACAATGCATCCGATGCTGGACCGGAGGGCTTCTGAAAACCGAAATCCGGTCGCCAACATCAAATTGGCCGGCAACCGAGGTATTCCAGGTAGCGGCAATCCCCGGCATAACTTTAACCGACTACATCTGCCAAGCTGACCCTGGACATGAATCCGCCGGGGTTCTCGAAAGCAAAATATACAACATGCTGTATTTTTAAAGCCACACGAATAATATGCGCCAAAGCATTAAATATTAATATACTGCCAATAAATTTGATTTATCTGAGGATTTCATCAGTTCCGGCAGGCTGCAAACCCGGAAACGACACATGCTCCTGCGCCCCGCCGATCGATGCAGCGCAAGCCGGTTCCTGCGCTTGCTGCCGGCGTGAAAGGCGCCGGAATGCCGGAACCTGCCGAATCCGTGCCTGTTTTACAATCCAAGGGAAAGCGCAGGAAAGCATTTATAATCGAAGGCTTTGCAGCAATCCCAACACTGAATCGGTATGAAGGTATTTCGCGGACTTCCCAATGCCGCATCGCGTGCGCCCTGTGCGCTGGCGATCGGCAACTTCGATGGCGTGCACCGCGGGCATCAGGCCTTGCTTGCGCGCGTGTGCGAAGCGGGTGCCCGCTTGCAGCTGGACGCAGCGGTGATGACCTTCGAGCCGCACCCGCGCGAATTTTTCGCCCGCGTCCAAGGCGATCCGGGCCGCGCGCCGAGCCGCATCGCCAACCTGCGCGACAAGCTGCAAGCGTTGGCCGCAGCCGGCATCGAGCGCGTCATCGTCGAGCATTTCAATGCCCATTTCGCCAGTATGACGCCGCAGGATTTCGTCGAAAACGTGCTGGTGCAGGGCTTGCACGTCAAATGGCTGATTGTCGGCGAAGATTTCTGCTACGGCGCCAAGCGTGCAGGCAACCTGGCAACGCTGGTCGAGTCCGGCAAAAAATACGGTTTCGAGGTTGAAACGCTGGGCACGATCACCAACGACGGCACCCGCATTTCCTCGTCTGCGGTGCGCGCCGCGCTGGCGGCAGGCGACTTCGGTCATGCAAACCAGTTGCTGGGCCAGCCGTACGCGATTTCCGGCCGTGTCGTGCACGGCAAGAAGCTGGGACGCACACTCGGATTTCCGACCCTGAACCTGCGCGTGACGCACAAGCATCCGGTGCTGAGCGGGATTTTCATCGTCCAGGTCCACGGGCTGGCCGCGACGCCGCAGCCGGGCGTTGCCAGCCTGGGATTGCGTCCGACCGTCGATGACAGCGGCCGCGTGCTGCTGGAAACGCATCTATTCGATTATGACCAGCAGTGCTACGGCAAACTGGTCCGGGTCGAATTTTTGAAAAAGCTGCGGGACGAGGAAAAATACGTCGATCTGCCGACCCTGACCGACGCCATTGCCAACGATGCCGAGCAAGCGCGCGCTTATTTCAAGCTGCGCGATGCAGCCGCCACCACGGCGACCGACCGAATTTGAACCTCGCCTTGCCGCAGCACGCACGCTGTGACCCATCCGCTGCTGTATATATTGAACATCACTGAATACCATTGAAGAAACACTATGTCCGATAATCAAGCCAACAAGCCTGCCGCCAAGCCTTCAGCTAAGCCGCACAGCAAATATCCGGTCAACATGACGGAAACCCCGTTCCCGATGCGCGGCGACCTCGCCAAACGTGAGCCGCAATGGGTCAAGCAATGGCAAGAAAAGAAAATCTACCAGCGCATCCGCAAGGCCTCGGCCAAGCGCCCGAAATTCATCCTGCATGACGGCCCACCGTATGCGAACGGCGATATCCACATTGGCCACGCGGTCAACAAGATCCTCAAAGACATGATCGTCAAGGCCCGCAACATGGCCGGTTACGACGCCCACTATGTGCCGGGCTGGGATTGTCACGGGATGCCGATCGAGATCCAGATCGAGAAACTGTACGGCAAGAACCTGCCGGTCGATGAAGTATTGGCCAAGGCGCGCGCCTATGCCGGCGAGCAGATCGAGCGCCAGAAAAAGGACTTCATCCGTCTCGGCGTGCTGGGACAATGGGACAACCCGTACAAGACCATGGACTTCGGCAACGAAGCCGACGAACTGCGCGCGCTCGGCACCATGCTGGAAAAAGGCTATGTGTACCGCGGCCTGAAGCCGGTCAACTGGTGCTTCGACTGCGGCTCGGCGCTGGCCGAAGCGGAGGTCGAATACCAGGACAAGCGCGACCCGGCCATCGACGTCGGCTTCCCGTTCGCGGAAGCAGACAAGATCGCCGCCGCCTTCGATTTGCCGCAACTGCCGACCGACAAGGGCTACGCTGTGATCTGGACCACCACCCCGTGGACCATCCCGGCCAACCAGGCGCTGAACATGCATCCCGAGTTCACCTATGCGCTGGTGGAAACCGTGCGCAACGGCGAAACCATCCTGCTGATCCTGGCCGCCGACCTGGTCGAATCCTGCCTGCAGCGCTTCGGCCTCGAAGGCAAGGTTCTTGCCACCTGCGCCGGTGCGGCGTTGAACCTGATCAAGTTCAAGCACCCGTTTGCCGACGTCGATGAAGGCTACAACCGTCATTCGCCGGTGTTCCTGGGCGAATATGTGGAGCTCGGCACCGGCACCGGCATCGTGCACTCGGCCCCGGCCTACGGCATCGACGACTTTATTTCGTGCAAGGCGCACGGGATGACCGATGACGCAATCCTGAAGCCGGTGATGGGCGACGGCAGATACGCATCCTGGCTGCCTTTCTTCGGCGGCATGACGATCTGGGAAGCTTCGAAGCCGATCTGCGCCAAGCTGGAAGAAGTCGGCGCATTGTTCAAGCTGGCGATGCTCGACCATAGCTATATGCACTGCTGGCGCCACAAGACGCCGATCGTCTACCGCGCCACCTCGCAATGGTTCGCCGGCATGGACATCACGCCGAACGACGGCGGCCAGAGCTTGCGCGAAACCGCGCTCAAGGCGATCGACGAAACCGTCTTTTACCCCGGTTGGGGCAAGGCGCGGCTGCACGGGATGATCGCCAACCGGCCCGACTGGACGCTGTCGCGCCAGCGCCAGTGGGGCGTGCCGATGGCCTTTTTCATCCACAAGGAAAGCGGCGAGCTGCATCCGCGCACCGCGGAATTGCTGGAGATCGTCGCCCAACGGATCGAACGGCACGGCATCGAAGCCTGGCACGCGCTCGACATCAGCGAACTGCTGGGCGACGACGCGGCCATGTACGTGAAGAACAAGGACACACTGGACGTCTGGTTCGATTCCGGCACCACGCACCAGACCGTGCTGGGAGGCCAGCAAGGCAAGGGATCGCATGCGCAACAATCGCATTTCCCGGCCGACCTGTACCTGGAAGGCTCGGACCAGCATCGCGGCTGGTTCCACTCGTCGCTGCTTACCTCAAGCATGCTGAACGGCCGCGCGCCGTACAAGGCCTTGCTGACGCACGGCTTCGTGGTCGATGGCGACGGCAAGAAGATGTCGAAGTCGAAAGGCAACGTGATCGCGCCGCAGAAGGTGTCCGATACGCTCGGTGCCGACATCCTGCGGCTGTGGGTCGCGTCCACCGATTATTCGGGCGAACTGAATATCTCGGACGAAATCCTGAAACGCGTGACCGAAGCGTATCGCCGCATCCGCAATACCTTGCGCTTTTTGCTGGCCAACACCTCCGACTTCGATTTTGCCAAGGATGCGGTACCGGTGGCAGAGATGATGGAAATCGACCGCTACGCGGTGGCCAGCGTGGCCGCGTTGCAGGCCGACATCCTGGCCCATTACGACGCCTATGAATTCCACCCGGTAGTGGCCAGGCTGCAAGGCTTCTGCTCGGAAGACCTGGGCAGCTTCTACCTCGACATCCTGAAAGACCGCCTGTACACCGGCGGCACCACCTCGCATGCACGGCGCTCGGCGCAAAGCGCGATCTGGCACATCACGCAATCGCTGTTGCGGGTGATGGCGCCGATGCTTTCGTTTACCGCCGAAGAGGCATGGGCCGTGTTCGCCGGCAAGGAAGCGCTGGCGGCCAGCGATGAAACGATTTTCACCCAGACCTATTACGCGCTGCCGGAAGTGGCCGACGCCACCGCATTGCTGGCCAAGTACGCGCAGCTGCGCGAAATCCGCGCCGACGTCACCAAGCAGATGGAAGAAGTGCGCATCACCGGCACCATTGGTTCCTCACTGCAGGCGGAAATCAGCATCAAGGCCAGCGGCGACAAATTTGCGCTACTCAATGGGATGGGTGACGACCTGAAATTCGTGCTGATCACCTCGCAAGCCGGGGTGATCGAAGTCGCCGGCGCGGACCAGGAAGGTGTGGACGTGACCCCGTCCACACACCAGAAATGCGAGCGCTGCTGGCACTATCGCGCCGATGTCGGCAGCCACGCCGAACACCCCGGCCTGTGCGGGCGCTGCATCAGCAATCTGTTCGGCGCAGGCGAAGCGCGCCGCTTTGCCTGAATCCAAGTAACTGCATAGCCCGTCATGCCGGCATGACGGGCTAAGCTGAACCACCTCCGGAGTACCTCGCAATGGCAATCACAAACCGTTATTCTTCCAAATCGCGCACCGGCATCACTCCCTGGATCGGAGTCGCGACGATCGTGATCTTGCTCGACCAGTTGAGCAAGATCACGATCGCCAAATTATTCGCCTACGGCGAATCGCATCCGGTTACCGGTTTTTTCAATCTGGTGCTGGCCTACAACAAGGGCGCGGCATTCAGCTTTCTGGCGGCGGAATCCGGCTGGCAACGGTATTTCTTTACCGCCGTCGGCGTGATCGCGGCGCTGGTGATCGTCTACATGCTGCAACGCCATGCCGGCCAGCGCCTGTTCTGCTGGGCCCTGGCATTGATTCTGGGCGGCGCCATCGGCAACGTGATTGACCGTATCATGTACGGCCACGTGATCGATTTCCTGGACTTGCATTGGGGCGGCTGGCACTGGCCGGCATTCAATATCGCCGACAGCGCCATTTTCATCGGCGCCGGAATGTTCATCCTCGATGAGTTGCGACGCGTCAATAAGTAACAAAGCGCGACTGGATGGTGTTTTGATTATAAAAAAATACTAATGTATGTATTTTTCAAGTGCCACACAAATCATGCGGAAAGTTAGTGCCATATAACTATACTCCCGCATTTTATGTTATCAGCTGATGTTACGCACAGTGCATGTGGGACAATAAGACATTGTCCATGAAAGACACGGAAAGCACGAAAGGAAGCATCAAACCCTTCTTTCGGATATCGCAGTGAAGGTTTGTTCGTGTCTTTCGTGTTTTTCGTGGACTAAATTTTTAGTGCGCAACATCAGTTATCAGTTCATTGCGTGCCAATGACGCTGAATATCAAAGGAGGTGTCATGGATCTTGCCGGCAAAAAAATCGTCCTCGGACTGACCGGCGGCATCGCCTGCTACAAGGCGGCGGAACTGACCCGCGCGCTGGGCAAGGCCGGCGCATCGGTGCAGGTCGTAATGACGCAAGCCGCGACCCAGTTCATCACGCCGGTGACGATGCAGGCGCTGTCCGGCAAGCCGGTGTATGCCGACCAGTGGGATGCCCGCATCGCCAACAACATGGCGCATATCGACCTCAGCCGGGATGCCGACGCGATCGTGATCGCGCCCTGCTCGACCGACTTCATCTCCAAACTGGTGCACGGCGCATGCGACGACCTGCTTTCGACCCTGTGCATCGCGCGCCCGGCCCATCTGCCGTTGCTGGTGGCGCCGGCGATGAACGTCGAAATGTGGCAAAACCCCGCCACCCAGCGCAATGTAGCGCAGCTCCAGGCCGACGGCATAGCATTGCTCGGCCCCGATACCGGCGCCCAGGCGTGCGGCGAAAACGGCATGGGCCGGATGCTGGAACCGGAGCAGTTGCTGGAACAAATCATCGCGTCCTTCCAGCCGAAAATCCTGGCCGGCAAGCACGTGCTGCTGACCGCCGGCCCGACCTTCGAGCCGATCGACCCGGTGCGCGGCATCACCAACCTGTCATCCGGCAAGATGGGTTACGCGATCGCCCGCGCGGCCCGGCAGGCCGGCGCCATTGTTACTCTGATATCCGGCCCGACTGCGCTCGACGCACCGTTCGGAGTGCAACGCATCGAGGTCCAGACCGCACAACAAATGCACGATGCGGTGCTGGAGCAGCTGACCGGGCAGGATGTCTTCATCGCGGTCGCGGCAGTGGCCGACTGGCGGGTAGCGAATGCCAGCGCGCAGAAGCTCAAGAAAGATGACGACGACGGTGCACCGGTACTGGAATTTGCACAAAATCCAGATATTCTGGCCACCGTAGCGGCGTTGCCGAAGCGGCCGTACTGCGTCGGCTTTGCCGCCGAATCGGAAAACCTGCTGCAGTACGGCGAACAAAAACGGCAGCGCAAAAACATCCCGCTGCTGGTCGGCAATATCGGCCATCATACTTTCGGCAAGGATGACAACGAACTGGTATTGTTCGATGCCCTCGGCCACACCCTGCTGCCGCGCAACGACAAGCAGGCACTGGCGCGCCAACTGATCGCAGTTATCGCCAGCCGCCTGCCGCATTAATTACCATGCGGCCTCGATCCGGCGCCGCCGGATCGATCCAACCAACGGAAACCAGAATCCATGAAAACCATCGACATCAAAATCCTCGACCCGCGTCTCAGGGAGCAATTGCCGGCCTACGCCACCGCAGGCAGCGCCGGACTGGACTTACGCGCCTGCCTCGATGCGCCGCTCTGCATAGCGCCAGGCGAAACGCACCTGATTCCGACCGGGCTGGCGATCCATGTGGCCAACCCGGCATACGCGGCGATGATCCTGCCGCGTAGCGGACTGGGCCACAAGCATGGCATCGTGCTGGGGAACCTGGTCGGCCTGATCGACTCCGACTACCAGGGACAGCTGATGGTGTCGACCTGGAACCGCGGCCAGACTGCCTTCACGCTCGATCCAATGGAACGCCTGGCGCAACTGGTGATCGTACCGGTGCTACAGGTTGGTTTTAACATTGTCGAAGAGTTTAATACCAGCGAACGCGGTAGCGACGGCTTTGGCAGCACCGGAAAACACTAAATGACATCACTTCACAATCACGCTGCACCACGCACGCTCGCACGCACCGGCCTGAGGCGCTGCCGGCAGCTTTCTGCATGGGCCGCAGCAGCACTGCTGCTCAGTGCCTGCGCCACCCAGCAGCAGAAAACGACCACACCCGCTGACACCGCCGCGCCGGTGCTAAGCGCGCTGCCCGCGCCGGCGCCGCTGCGCTCGATCGTCGCGCAGCAGGAGCGCCTGTATCGGGTCGCAGCCCCCTTGCTGACCCAGAATGTGCCGCTGTGCAAGGCCAATGCTCGCAATCTGCTCGGCTTTTCCGCCAAGAATAAGTATTCCTTCCCCAAGGAATTTGTCGCGGATGCGCAAAAGGCGTACGGCCTGGACGAGCAGTTGCAGGTCATTCAAGTCTTGACCGGCAGCGGAGCCGAGCGCGCCGGCATCAAGCGCGGCGACCGCCTGATCAGCGCCAGCGACAAGCCTTTCCCGCTCGGCCCCAACGCCGAACGGCAGGCAGCCGGGATCCTGGGCCCGCTGGTGCGCAATCGTTCGCTGATTAAATTGACCGTTGCGCGCAACGGCAAGAATATCCCGCTCAGCATCCCGCTCACACGCGCCTGCGCCTTTGCGGTGGAACTCGGCAATGCCGACAACGTCAATGCCTACGGCGATGGCCAGCGCGTATTGATTACCCGCGGCATGCTCGATTTTGTGCAATCCGACGAAGAGTTGGCCCTGGTGCTGGCGCGGGAATTCGCGCACAACGCACTTGCGCATGCAAACAAGCAGCAAATGAGCGCCACCATCAGCGGCATCATCGACAATCTGATTCGTTACAACCCCGATCTGGATGCGATCAACGGCATGGCAGGAATAAAAGCCTACCCGCAGGATTTTGATGCGGCCGCCGACAATCTGTCCTTGTATATGCTGGCCCGGGCAGCTTACCGGATCGACAATGCTGCGGCGTTTTGGCAGCGACTGGACCGGCAAATTCCGGCCGCGGTACTGAACGGCTATACGGCCATCCATCCGGCCACCGCGTATCGCTTGGCGACAATCACCAGAACCGTAGCCGAGATCAAGACCAAGCAGGCAAGCAAAAAACCGCTGCTGCCGTAACTGGCGCGCCAACTAAATGACGGGAGTATATGCATTAACACTGCACTTTCCGCAATGAAATAAAGCGGAATTAAATATACTACGCATTGCATTCGAGATGGAACGGCCGTTGCGCGGCAGTGCGGATTGATTGCGCAGTGCACTAAATCCCGATAAAAAACCCGAACTGTTTTGGCAGTTCGGGTTTTTTAGTATCAACGCACAGTCATCGAATCATTCGAGTTCCGTGGCCAGCGTTGGTGCCGGTGGCGGAGCCGGTTCGCGCTGTTCCGGATAGCTCAAGCTGATCTGCTCCTTGTCATCCAGATCGACCGTCACGCGACCGCCGCTGACAAGTTTACCGAACAGCAGTTCATCGGCCAGGGCCTTGCGTATCATGTCCTGGATCAGGCGCGCCATCGGTCGTGCGCCCATCAGCGGATCAAAACCTTTCTTGGCCAGGAACTTGCGCAAGTCGTCGGTGAAAATCGCTTCCACCTTCTTCTCATGCAATTGCTCTTCCAGTTGCATCAGGAACTTGTCTACCACGCGCAGGATGATTTCTTCGTTCAGCGCACGGAAACTGATGATCGCATCCAGACGGTTGCGGAATTCCGGCGTAAACATGCGCTTGATATCGACCATTTCATCGCCGGCCTCTTTCTTCTCGGTAAAACCGATCGACCGCTTTTGCAGGCTTTCGGCACCGGCATTGGTGGTCATGATGATGATCACATTCCGGAAATCCGCCTTGCGGCCGTTATTGTCGGTCAGCGTGCCATGATCCATCACCTGCAGCAGGATATTGAATATATCCGGATGCGCCTTTTCAACCTCATCCAGCAACAACACCGCATGCGGTTTCTTGGTAATCGCTTCAGTCAGCAAGCCGCCCTGGTCGAAGCCGACATAGCCCGGCGGCGCGCCGATCAGCCGGCTCACCGCATGGCGCTCCATGTATTCCGACATATCGAAACGGATCATTTCAATGCCGAGAACGAAGGCCAGTTGCTTGGCCACCTCGGTCTTGCCCACGCCCGTAGGGCCGGAAAACAGGAAGGATCCGATCGGCTTGTCGGTCTTGCCCAAACCGGCACGCGCCATCTTGATGGCCGAAGCCAGAGCTTCGATTGCCGGTTCCTGGCCGAACACCACATTCTTCAGATCCCGATCAATCGTCTGCAGCTTGCTGCGATCATCCTGATTGACCGATTGCGGCGGAATGCGCGCGATCTTCGAAATGATGTCCTCGATTTCGGCCTTGCCGATGGTTTTTTTCTGCTTCGATTTCGGCAAAATGCGCTGCGCCGCGCCGGCTTCATCGATCACGTCGATCGCCTTGTCCGGCAGATGACGATCATTGATGAAGCGCGCCGACAATTCCGCTGCCGTGACCAACGCAGAAGCCGAATATTTGACCCCATGATGTTCCTCGAAACGGGATTTCAGCCCGCGCAGAATCTGTACCGTTTGCTCCACGGTCGGCTCATTCACATCCACTTTTTGGAAGCGCCGAGACAACGCATGATCTTTCTCGAAGATGCCGCGATATTCGGTATAAGTGGTGGCGCCAATACATTTCAATTGGCCGTTGGCAAGCGCCGGTTTCAGCAGGTTCGAGGCATCGAGCGTACCGCCGGACGCCGAACCAGCACCGATGATGGTATGGATCTCGTCAATAAACAGGATGCCGTTCGGATTGTCCTTGAGTTGCTTGAGCACTGCCTTGAGGCGCTGCTCGAAGTCGCCGCGATACTTGGTCCCAGCCAGCAAAGCACCCATATCGAGCGAATAGACAATACCGTTAGCGAGGATTTCAGGCACATCGCCCCGCGTGATGCGCCACGCCAGGCCCTCGGCAATCGCGGTCTTGCCCACGCCCGCCTCGCCCACCAGCAACGGATTGTTCTTGCGGCGGCGGCACAGGATCTGAATCACGCGATCGATTTCCGTCTCCCGTCCAATCAGGGGGTCGATCCTGCCTTCGGCAGCGGCCTTGTTGAGATTCTGCGTATATTGATCGAGCGGGCTTTCTTTCTGCGGCCCTTCAGCCTGCACTTCATCAGCGCTGTCCGACGACTTTTGCGCATCGGATTGCTGATCCTTGCGCACCCCGTGCGAAATGAAATTCACAACGTCAAGGCGCGTGACGCCCTGCTGATGCAGATAATAAACCGCATGCGAATCCTTTTCGCCAAAAATGGCTACCAAAACATTGGCACCGGTGACTTCATTCTTGCCATTTGAGGCCGACTGGACGTGCATGATTGCACGCTGAATCACCCGCTGAAAACCAAGCGTCGGCTGCGTATCGACTTCACTCGTGCCCGCCACCGTCGGCGTATTGTCGGCGACGAAATTGGACAGTGTTTTGCGCAAGTCGTCGATACTAACTGCGCACGCGCGCAAAACCTCTGCTGCAGATGGATTGTCCAGCAATGCGAGCAATAGATGCTCGACGGTGATGAACTCATGTCGTGCCTGGCGGGCTTCGACAAAAGCCATGTGCAAACTTACTTCCAAATCCTGGGCAATCATACTTCCTCCATCACGCATTGCAGGGGATGCCCCGCTTTACGGGCATGCGTTAAAACAAGATCCACTTTAGTCGACGCAATGTCCTTCGAATATACGCCACATACCGCCTTGCCATCGCGATGAACCTGGAGCATCAGATGCGTCGCGGTCTCGCGATCCTTGTTGAAATATTCCTGAATAATCGCAACCACAAATTCCATCGGCGTGTAATCGTCATTGAGCAACAACACCTGATACATCGGTGGCGCCTTCAATTTCCGTTCCCGCCGCTCGATGAGCGTACCGTTTTCGTGCTTAGTTACCATGCGTCTATTCTAATCCGTTCGACTTCAGGTACAACGCGTCAAAACCGACGTGCAGTATTCATTTGCTTCGATATTACGCGTTTTCTTTCCTGTTCGCAGATGGCACCTGTGAAGATCAAATCAAGAGCAATTTGTTCGACCTAGCGCAATAAAAGACGTTGGCCGATAAAAAATTGCTTGACCTTGTATTTTTTTCCGAGAACAATGGTATTCATTGCAAGCAAAGAAATCTTTCTTGTCAATGTTGAAGTGAGTATTCAGTTTGAAGCAGCAATTTTGATGTTTCTTGCTTTATGACTCGTGTGATTTTTTTTATTTGAAAGATGCATTATGGCGACAGGTACAGTCAAGTGGTTCAACGATTCTAAAGGCTTCGGCTTTATCACTCCAGATGATGGTGGTGAAGATTTGTTTGCGCACTTTTCCGCAATCAACATGAACGGATTCAAGACCCTCAAAGAAGGTCAAAAAGTTCAGTTCGAAGTCACTCAAGGGCCTAAAGGCAAGCAAGCTTCAAACATCCAGGCTGCATAATTTTGGATTAACAAGTTTTCTAAAAGCCCTGCAATGCAGGGTTTTTTTTCGCCCATACGTGACAAAGCATGTGCCCGCCGACCAGAAAATCGGCGCGCCATTAAAAAAAGCCGGATCAAATCCGGCCTTTTTATGCATAACGCCATTGACGGCGGCTGCACAACTTACATGTTTTCAATCATGACGTCGCCAAAACCGGAGCAAGACACCTGTGTAGCGCCCTCCATCAGACGGGCAAAGTCATAAGTGACTTTTTTCGATGCAATCGATTTTTGCATCGAACTGATGATCAGGTCAGCTGCCTCGACCCAGCCCATATGGCGCAACATCATTTCTGCCGACAGGATCAGCGAGCCCGGATTAACGTAATCCTTGCCTGCATATTTTGGCGCGGTACCGTGGGTCGCTTCAAACATCGCAATCGAATCCGACAGATTGGCGCCCGGCGCAATGCCGATGCCGCCGACCTGAGCCGCCAATGCATCGGAAATGTAATCACCGTTCAGGTTCAATGTAGCAATGACGCTGTATTCGTTCGGACGCAACAGGATCTGCTGCAGGAATGCATCCGCGATCGAATCCTTGACGATGATGTCTTTGCCGGTCTTCGGATTCTTGAATTTGCACCATGGGCCGCCATCGATCAACTCGGCGCCGAATTCTTTTTGCGCCAGCGCATACGCCCAGTCGCGGAAACCGCCTTCGGTGTATTTCATGATGTTGCCTTTGTGCACGATGGTCACAGACGGCTTGTCATTGTCAATCGCATACTGGATTGCCTTGCGCACCAGGCGCTCAGTGCCTTCACTGGACACTGGCTTGATGCCGATACCGGAAGTATTCGGGAAACGGATTTTCTTGACGCCCATTTCATTGATCAGGAAATCGATCAGCTTCTTCGCCTGATCAGTACCCTGCTGAAATTCGATCCCGGCATAGATGTCTTCCGAGTTTTCGCGGAAAATCACCATGTCGGTCTTGTGCGGCTCGCGCACTGGCGAAGGCACGCCGGTGAAATAGCGCACCGGGCGCAGGCAGACATACAGATCAAGCTCCTGGCGCAGTGCCACGTTCAGCGAGCGGATGCCGCCGCCAACCGGTGTGGTCAATGGACCCTTGATCGAGACAACATAGTCCTTCAGAACCTGCAGCGTCTCTTCCGGCAGCCATACGTCCGGACCGTATACCTGGGTCGACTTCTCGCCCGCATAGATTTCCATCCAGCTGATCTTGCGCTTGCCGCCGTATGCCTTGGCAACAGCTGCATCAATCACCTTGATCATCACCGGGCTGATATCGACTCCGGTACCGTCACCCTCGATATAAGGGAGAATCGGGTTATCCGGAACGGTCAATGAAAAATCGGCATTGACGGTAATTTTCTTGCCGTCGGCTGGAACTTTGATATGTTGATACATCGTTGTCTCCGAAATTAAGGCGAAAAAGAGTGAAGGGCACTCTGGGTGGGCATCTGAATTCTGTTGAATCTTGCTGAAACTTTCTATTAATCGCTTGAGTCTTATATAAGACAAAAGACCATAATTTCATATTATGCACTAGTATTTTACTAGAGGCCATGTTTTTGCGACACTACGGCATGCCACTCATATTATTCAACAAGCCATTTCAGGTGATGTGCCAGTTTTCTGCGCATCCGACACGCCAGACACTGGCCGATTATCTCGATATTCCGAACGTCTATCCGGCCGGCCGGCTCGATGCCGATAGTGAGGGATTACTTCTGCTCACCGATGACGGCAAGCTTCAGCACGATATCAGTCACCCGGATCATAAACAACCGAAAACCTACATCGTCCAGGTGGAAGGCAAGCCGGATATCGCCATGCTGACGCGTTTACGCAATCCGCTCGATCTCGGGGATTTCGTCACCCAGCCATGTATTGTCAGGCAAATTTACCAGCCCGACTGGCTGTGGCCGCGCAATCCACCAATACGGGAACGCAACGATCATCCGACCAGTTGGCTGGCCATCACGCTATCCGAAGGCAAGAATCGCCAGGTTCGCCGCATGACGGCAGCAGTTGGACTGCCGACTCTGCGGCTGGTGCGCATCGCCATTGGCAACTTTTCGCTGCAATCCCATCCGCTCATGCCGGGAGACTGGCGCGCGGTGTCGCCCGCTGAATTCCGATAACCTTCCCGTTAAAAATTCGGGAGACAAGATATCCCGAGTCTTTTTAGGTCAAAATGCGTATCTTCATCAGCCAGGGATTTTTACTATGAATAGGCAGACGCACCAATGGATTGCGTTTTTTTCCGTTTTCTTGAGCAGCATTGCAACGCCTGGATATGCGCAGCAAACGCAAAAGTTTCGCAGCACCACACTGAGTGCGGGAATGTATGTGATCAAGGCGGAAGTCGCCGCCACTGAGGCCGAACGTCAGCAAGGTTTGATGTTTCGGGAAAAAATGGCTGGCAACGAAGGAATGCTGTTCGACTTCGAAGCGCCCGCGCGTGTTTGCATGTGGATGAAAAATACCCTGATTCCACTCTCTGTCGCCTTCATTGACGACAGTGGAAAAATTGTCAATATCGAGGATATGCAGCCACAATCCACCGATTCGCATTGCGCAAAAAAATCCGTTCGCTATGCGCTGGAAATGAACCGGGGCTGGTTCAGACAGAAAAATATCAAAGCCGGCAGCATAATAAATGGGTTAATCTCGCGCTAATGCCGAATTGAGCTTGCCGATACCTGCAAATATCGGACCAACGAAAAAACCCGCATGACAAAATCAGGCGGGTTTTTCAATCAGTCGAGCACATTATTCCGACCGTGGCCGGAACGATGGAAAACGGATTAAGCCAATGCTTTCAGGGCCGCCGCAAGACGGCTCTTATGGCGTGCAGCCTTGTTTTTGTGAATGATTTTTTTGTCAGCAATGCGATCAATCGTTGCAATCGACGATTGATAGACTGCAGCTGCCGCTGCTTTGTCGCCTGCAGCGATTGCCTTGCGGACAGCTTTGATTGCTGTACGCAATGTGGAACGCTGGCTGGAGTTCTGCGCGTTCAGTTTGACTGCTTGACGAGCGCGCTTGCGTGCTTGTGCTGTATTTGCCATGAGTATTTCCTAAAACAAGGTCAAAGTGCGTTCGCAAACCTGAGTGTTGCGAGAAAAAATTCTGTGAAGCCACGCATTATAGCGGCATTTTCCGAAACGAGCAAACCGATCAGGGCAAACGCATCAAATGACCAACGGGCATAAACCAAGAACGTCTGCAAGGTATTGATCATGGAGCGCAGCATAGAGACGTTTTTTCGGAATGCTACGCTTCATCGAGGTGTCTTGTCGCAAGAGGTTCATGGTGA
>JAUYNR010000033.1 GCA_030698225.1 Oxalobacteraceae bacterium
CGGACTCACCAATAAATACTGGCAGTAATCGAGTCGGCTTGGGCGTTTTGGCATGACCAGAACTTTACGCAACCGCTCTCATCTTTAGGTTTACGTCATTACATCTTGTTACATTTATATGTTTTTTGCGTAAGTCCTAAATAACATATTCACACCCTCTGCTGGGTGAGTGGATAAGTGGCGTAGCACGTTGATTCAGAAGGGCATTTCGAAATCACATCACGGATTCAGGTTATTTACAAGCAACTTATGCTGTTAAGACTTGCCGCTAATGGCGTAACACACAAATTGACTGTAAAAATATACAGCACAGTGTATATTTAAATAGGCAATGAATATGTGCGTCAACACTATTGTTTATGCATATACTCCTAGTTTTTAAGGTGACTCCGGGGTGTCCGCCCTGCGATATCTGATCGGGTTATCCGATTGAATATTGGGCTGATGAAGCGTTAGCCCAAGCTACCGCGCTTCACCACGCTGTCCTTCTTATCAGGCGGGCACTAGAAGTGGTGCCGTTGATCTGTTGTTATTCGACCATGAGAACAATCCACTGAAATCATCCGACCACAATGGGCTTTCCCTTTTCGGAAAGTAATATGCTGTTCCCCCCGATTCAACGATTCCCTCATCTGCTGAAACTAAATCGTTCTCACTGAGGAAGCCGACGCCAATTACATGGTCTCGACCAGTCCCTGACAAGAATTTGCTGACAGCTATACGTAAAGCCGTCGACTCCTGCGACAAGTCATCGTCTTGGCCTGCAATAGACCGAAGCTGTTCGGCATTTAATCCTTGCAACCCCGTCAGGAACATGCCGCCGCGAATACTTGAAAACTGTCGCTTGGCCGAATCACTCAATGTGTCAAAAATAGCTTTCATAAATGTGTCATCGGCGGTGCTTTGCACGGCAAGCGCGAGTGCCCCACCGGCGTTGGTACCGATCAACATGGTCTGGCGATTCGTAGTTTCGGTTACTCCATCTACTGTTGTCCGAAGTTCTTGTGGATTCGTCGCCAACGGAATTTTACCCAATCGTTTGATATCAAATTCGGTAATCCTGATACTCGAACCGTTAGGCAAAGTTGCACTTTTTCCGAGAAAAACATACGTGCCGACTTGTTTAGCTAACGCCATTCGATCTTTGTATTCAGTTGGCAGCCGTCCTGGAATCGTTAGCACAACAGATAGTCCGCCGGCAAGACCCTTTCTGGTGGATTCCAGATGAGGCCATAGCAAATTGTAGAAATTGAGCACTTCCTGTTTAGGAATCTTTCGACCTTTGTCCTCCGAAATTGATTTGCACTCGACCTCAAGACCCTGCGGACCGAGCCCCTCAATAAGAAGGTCAAACGTACCACCTATCCCACTCATTTCCGGCCAGCTTATCTTAAGGCCGCGTCTTGCAAAGTGGGTCGCAGCGCTAAGCTCCAAGCGTAATCCACGCATGTCGTCTGGATTTTTAAATGCTCCGTGAATTCGTCGCTTGAACTGTTCCGCCAGTTTTCTTGGTAAAGCTTCCATGATGGATAGCGCTTGGGCAGCGAAGCTCACAGCAGGATAGATGGCGTGATTATTTATTTCCCAAGGCGGAACGCTGCCAAACTTAGCGATCAGCTCGCGTAAGCTCTCAAGCTGGAAAGCTATTGAGTTTTCACGCTGAATGTAGTCAGTAAGAAATCGATTTCCTTTTATCTCTTGCCTGAGCAGTGCGACGCGCTTCTTCCAATAACTATCGCCTACGATGTCGGCAAATTGTTTGTAGATTTCAGGAATCTGCGCCGTCCACATCTCAGTCAAGATCATAGGTTCTCATCCGTGGTGCAACACTCAGTAATACTCAGTAATCGACAGCTGTACCCGCCGAGCCTCAACCGCAACTGCCAATCGCCCCGCACGCGGTGCAGAAATCGCAGCCGTCCTTCTTGATCACCGCGCTGTTGCCGCATTCGGCGCACAGGCGGCCGGCCATCGTGGTGCTGGCTTTCGGCTGGTGGGTCGGCTCGTCGGTGACCACGCCCATCGCGTTGACCGGGGTGCCGGTTTCGGTCAGGATGCCCAGCATCGCGTAGCGGTGGATCACCAGTTGCGCGACGTAGGCGACGGTGGACGGGTAGCTGGCCTGCTTTTCGCTGCCCGGGATGCGCGCCAGGAAGTCGCCGCGCGGCTCCGCGTAGTTGAGCAGCTTGCGCAGCTTCATGCCAATCCAGGCCGGGTCGATCACCCGCATGTCCAGGCTGAGCAGCTTGCACAGTCCGTCCAGCGCGCGCGGATAGGAGCCGGTCAGCCACATGCTGTACGGGCGGCGGGTGCCGTCCGGCATTTGCAGCTCTTTCAGCATCAGCACGAAATCGTCTTCGGTGGACGGGTTGATGATGTCGGCGACCCAGGCCAGCGTGCCGTCGGTGCCGGTCTTCGGCTCGTGCGGCGCGAACAGCGCATTCAGCACCGGGCTGGGATCGTTGGCCCGGGCGGCGAGCGCGCCCAGCTGGTGGTAGCGCCATTCGACCAGCTTGGCCAGCGCGGCGGTGGCGCTCGGCACTTGCACCGGAGCGCCGTTGGGCGGCATCGCCATCTGGAAGCTGTCGCCGTATGCATGCGCCAGCACCGACAGTTTCTTGCGCAGCCAGCCGCGATCGTTGGCGCGCATGTCGGTCGATAGCGTCTTGGCGATCGCATCCAGGCCGCGCGGCGGCTGGCCGCCCAGCACCCAGACTTCGAACGGCACATCGGCCTGGTCCGACACCACCACCGCGAAATCGCCTTGCGGAGTGCGGATCGTTTCGCTGACCCAGCCGGAAGTGCCGGCCGGCAAACCGGGACGCGACGGCCAGCGCAGCGAGGCCAGCGGCGGCGACATCGCGACTTCGGTCAGCACCAGCCGCTTGTCCTGCTCCGACAGCGTGATCGGCTGCGGCGTGCTGATTTCCGGTGCAGTGGCAGTAGCGGTGACCGACAGTACCGCGCCCAGCACGCTGTTGGGGCGATAGGTGGTGATGCCTTTGAGGCCCTTGCGCCAGGCTTCCATGTACAGGTTCTTGAATTCCGCATACGGGTAGTCGGCCGGCACGTTGACCGTCTTCGAGATCGCCGCATCGACGTAGGGTGCGACTTCGGCCACCATCAGCATGTGGTCGGTGGCGGAAATTTCCAGCGCCGAGACGAACGCCGGCGGCAGCTGGCTGACGTCGTGGCCGAGCGCGCGATAGACCCGGTACGCGTGGTCTTCCACCGTGTAATCCTTCTTTGTCCCGTCGGCCATGCGTTTCATCCGGTTGTAGAACCACGAGAATGCCGGCTCGATGCCGTTCGACGCATTGTCGGCGAACGCCAGCGAAATGGTGCCGGTCGGCGCAATCGAGGTCAGGTGCGAATTGCGGATGCCGTGGCTGCGGATCGCGTCTTTCAGCGCGTCCGGCAGCCGTGCAGCGAAGCCGCCCTGCAGATATTTTTCCGCATCGAGCAGCGGGAACGCTCCGCGTTCCTTGGCCAGATCGACCGAGCCGAAATAGGCGGCGTCGCGCATTTCGCGCGCGATGTCGCCGGACAGCGCGCGGCCCTGCTCGGAGTCGTAGCGCACGCCCAGCATGATCAGCGCATCGCCCAGGCCGGTGAAGCCCAGGCCCAGCCGGCGCTTGGCGTCGGCTTCGCGCGCCTGCTCTTCGAGCGGCCACTTGGTGGCGATCAGCACGTTGTCGAGCATCCGCACCGCGATCTTGGTGACCTTCGCCATCAGCGCGAAATCGAATGCCGCCTCGGGCGTAAACGGCGCAGTCACGTAGGCGGTCAGATTCAGGCTGCCCAGGCAGCAGCAGCCGTAGTCGGGCAGCGGCTGTTCGCCGCACGGGTTGGTGGCTTCGATGGTTTCGCAGTACGACAGGTTGTTTTCGGCATTGATGCGGTCCATGTACAGCACGCCCGGTTCGGCCGCCGCATAGGTGCTTTGCATGATCAAGTCCCACACTTCGCGCGCCTGCACGGTGCGGTACACCCACAGCCCGTCGGCGCGCAGGTAGGCGCCGCTGCGCTTGAGTTCGGCATTCGGCTCGTTGACATGCGTCAGCTCGAACGGCAGGTCGGCAGCCACCGCCTGCATGAAGGCGTCGGTGACGCCGACCGAGACGTTGAAGTTGTTCAGCTGGCCGCGCTCCTGCTTGACCGTGATGAAGTCGAGCACGTCCGGATGGGTCACGTTGACCACCGCCATTTGCGCGCCGCGGCGGGCGCCGGCGGATTCCACCGTCTCGCACGAGCGGTCGAATACTTTCATGTAGGAAATCGGGCCGGATGCGCTGCTGCCGGTGCCCTTGACCATCGCGCCCCGGGGCCGGATCGCGGAAAAATTGTAGCCGACGCCGCCGCCGCGCCGCATGGTTTCGGCGGCCTGCGCCAGCGCGGTATAAATGCCCGGCTTGCCGCCGACGCGTTCGGTGATCGAGTCGCCGACCGGCTGCACGAAGCAATTGATCAGCGTGCTCTGCAGATCGGTGCCGGCGGCGCTGTTGACGCGTCCGGCCGGGATGAAGCCTTGCTGCATCGCCCACAGGAATTCTTCCGCATGCTTCTTGCGCTGCTTGGCGTCCTCGACCTGCGCCAGCGCCTTGGCCACCCGGGCGCGCACTTCATCGATGCTGGTTTCGCCGCCTTTCGCGTATTTTTCGATCAGTACTTCGGTCGAAATATCCTGTGGTTCGGCCAGTGCGATCGCGCTGTTTTCGAGTTTTTGCATGTTGGGCTCCTTGGAGCCGGCGCCTGTGACGCCGGGTTAATCTGAATGGGGGTAATGCGGTGTTGATTGTGCGATAAGACAAGATAATTGCCGCTAAGAAAGCAGTCTGCTGCGGCCCGCTTTGTGCATCTGCAAACACGCCTGATGCGGGTCTTAAGGGACCCTATTATCCGCCAATTCAAGCAGCTTCAACAATACATATAGTTAAAAATTTATGCAAATAACTATATGTAGTATAAATTCCGAGATTGTGGGTGCATAGGCGCACAGCTCTGCAATCCCCAGTTTAGCAAGAAAAGCCTGGCACGAACGGGCTGCAGCAGGCTGTGCTCTAATATTCACCGCATGCACGCAGTTTTTTTCAAGCAGCGCAAAAAGGATAGCAATGACACATGTTTTCATCACCGGCGCATCGAGCGGCATCGGGGCAGCACTGGCGCGCGAATATGCGGCGCAGGGCGCGGTGCTGGGCCTGGTCGCGCGGCGCGGGCCGGCGCTGGCGCAACTGATTGCCAGCCTGCCCCACCCGCAACGGCATCGCAGCTATGCGCTGGATGTGACCGACCATCCGGCTTTGACTGCGGCCGCGCAGGATTTCATCGGCTATGCGGGCGCAGCCGGGGTCGAGGTCGTGATCGCCAGCGCCGGCATCTCGCAAGGCACGCTGACCGAGTACGCGGAAGATATCCCGGTGTTCGAGCGCATCATGGCGGTCAACCTGAACGCGACGGTGGCCACCTTTGCCCCGTTCATCGCCGGCATGAAGGCACGCTCCGGCCCCTGCCGTCTGGTCGGGATCGGCAGCGTGGCCGGGATCCGCGGCCTGCCGGGCGCGGAAGCGTACAGCGCGTCGAAGGCGGCGCTGATCAGCTATTGCGAATCGCTGCGGCTGGAACTGCAGCCGAGCGGAATCCGGGTCGTGACCATTTCACCCGGCTATATCGACACCGCGATGACGCAGGCCAACAATTATCCGATGCCGTTCCTGATGCCGGCAGCCGGCTTTGCGGCGTCCGCGCGGGCTGCGATTGCGGCCGGCGCCAGTTACCGGGTGATTCCGTGGCAGATGGGCGTGGTCGCCAAGCTGTTGCGGCTGCTGCCGAACTGGCTGTACGACCGGGTGTTTTCGAACGCGCCGCACAAGGCGCGCGCTGCCGCCTCAGCAACTTCAGCAGCCCAGCCAGCCGGAGCCAACGATGCTGATTGATGCGGTGGGACGGGTGCATGCGGCGGTTGCAGCCGGTACGCCGGTGCGGATCGTATCGCTGGTGCCGTCGATCACCGAACTGCTGTGCGACCTGGGACTGGCGCCGCAGATCGTCGGGCGCACCGGATTCTGCATCCATCCGAAAGACCTGGTGCGCACGATTGCGAAAGTCGGCGGCACCAAGGATGTCAATTTCGAGAAGATCCGCGCGCTGGCGCCGACCCACCTGATCGTCAACATCGATGAAAACGAGAAACCGGCGGTCGAGGCGCTCGCCGAATTCATCCCGCATCTGATCGTCACCCACCCTAATACCCCGCGCGACAACCTGGATCTGTACCGGCTGCTGGGCGGCATCTTCGGCGCCGAGTCGCAAGCCGATTGCCTGTGCCGCGCATTCGAGCACGCCTATGCGGCGCTGGCGGCGCGGCCCGGACGGGCGCCGCGCAGCGTGCTGTACTGCATCTGGAAAGACCCGTGGATGACGGTGTCGAAAGACACCTATATTGCCAACATGCTGGCGCAGATCGGCTGGCAGGCGTGGCAAGCGCCGCTTGCACCAGACCCGGTGCGCTATCCGGTGTTCGAATGGTCGCCGGCCGTGCTTGATGCAATCGATGCGGTGCTGCTGTCGAGCGAGCCGTACCGCTTCACCGACGCGCATGCCGATGCGCTGCAGCGCCAGATCGGCGTGCCGGTGCAACTGGTCGATGGCGAAATGCTGTCGTGGTACGGCAGCCGGGCGATTGCCGGCCTGCGCTATCTGAAAACGCTGGCAGAATCGTAGGTCGGAAAAGCGCAGCGCCTTCCGACATCGGCCGATTTACGAGAAATGCCGCTCCAGCCATTTTGCTATGCCTGCCGGCGTACGGAAGTCGGCGACCGAGCGGCATTCGATTGCCGGCTGCCGGTCCCGCAGCATGCGCGACAATGCGGCACCGGGGCCCAGTTCCAGCGCCACACTGATGCCGGCTTCGGCGCACGCATCCATGCATTGATCCCAGCAGATTGTTTCGGCGACCTGGCGCGGCAGCAACGCTAACGCATCCTCTTTTTTCGTCACCGGCGCAGCCGAGATGCCGGCCAGCACCGGGGCCTTGAAATCCATGAATTGGCACTGCTGCAATGCGGCGCCGAAAGGCGCGACCGCGTCCTGCATCAAGCCGGTGTGCGAAGCCACCTCGACCGGAATCGGGGTCAGTTGCGCGCCCATTTGCGTCAGGCCGGCTGCGGCCGCGCGCAGATCGCGGCACCAGCCGCCGATAATCAGGCTGTCCGCGCCGTTTTGAATCGCAATCGACAACTGGTGTTGCGCCAATAACGGCTGTAGCGCCGTTGCGGTCAAACCGGAGACCGCCAGCAGCGACTGCGCGGCAGTGGGCACGGTGCAGGCGTCCATCGTGCGCGCACGCGTAGCCGCCAGTGCGATCAGCTGTGCGGCCGAGAGTGCGCCGGCGACACCATAGGCGCTGAGTTCGCCGATGCTGTAGCCGGCTACCAGCGCCGGCACGGGAATGCGGTCCTTGATGGCTTCCCACACCGCCAGTGCTGCGGCAACGATCAAGGGCTGCGCGATCCGGTTGGAAAACAGCAGCGCAGGGTCGGCCAGCGCCGCCGGCAGCGGCATCCCGCATGCGGCTTCCAGCGGCCAGTGCGCCAGCAGGCTTGCCACGCGCGGATCCGATCTGGCCAGATCGAACATCTGCGGATGTTGCGCGCCCTGACCTGGGCACAGGATGGCTAGACGTTGCATCATTGTCAGGCTTCAGGGACGATCATCATTGCTCCGATAGATTGCGGCCACCGCATGCACCAGGCAGCTTGCCGCCAGCAGATCGGCCGCGCCGCCGGGCGACAGGCGTTGCCGGACGAAAGCGCGATGGCAACCCAGCGCGAGCGTTTTCCAGTGCGGGTCGGCGCTGCCGCCGCGCGCCAGAAAATGCCGCGCCAGATGCTTGACCGTTGCAGCTCCGGCCGCGCCGCCGCGATGATAGACATTGGTGTCGCTGACATGCGCCATCAGCGAGAAAAATGCATCGACCTGCGCGCAATGCAGGCTGCGTCCGGCGTCCAGCGTGCGCGTCAGCGCCGGCAATGCGACTTCGAACACCGACGGCAGGCCGAGCGCTGCCTCCTCCCTGGCGCCGCTGGCCGCGTACCGCGCGGCCGCCTGCAGACCGTGCGACCGGGTGCTGCCTGCGTGCGTATGCGCGGCCAGCGCAGCGCCCCACTGCAGCAGCAGGGTGGCGCGGATCGCCTGGGCCGACAGAGCGATATGGTGCGCGCGGCAATAGCCGATCGCCGCACACAGCATGCCGAGGCAGAAGATCGCGCCGCGATGGGTATTGATGCCGCCGGTAGCGCCGAGCATGCGCGCCTCGGCAGCCACGCCCAGCCGCTGCAAGGTGTCGAATCGGGCACCGGCCATGCCGGCTGCGGTGATCTCGATGAAGTAATGCCGCAGCGCAAAAAGGCTGCGCATGAAGGTCGCCGCCGTCATGTCGTGATGGCTGCCGTTGTCGACCAGCGACACCAGGCCGGGCTTCGGATACAGGGCCAGTTCCGCATACAGGCTGCGCACCGCGAGGCGGCCGATCTGCGCGCAAAACGGCTGTTCCGCCTGCGCAACCGGTTCGGCCAGCAGCGCTTGCAGCGTCGCGCGATGCGGGTTGGCGCAGACTTTTTGCCGCTTGTCGGGTATCAAAGCGGGGATCAATTCATGCATCGATATGCTCCGGATTAACAAACGACGCCAGCAGCGCCGCCAGCGTCGACAACTGCACGCCGCGATCGTCCTTCACCAGCACCCGCGACTGGCTATCGCCGGCCTGAGCCCATTCCTTCCAGGCCACCGCCTGCCCCGACGGGAACCGGATTTCGCCATCCAGCGGCAAGCTCTGCGCATGCTGCTGCAGCAACGCGATGCCTGCCTCCAGCTGCGACCGGTTCTTGGGCGCGAACAGCAGGTCGATGTCGGATCCGGCGCCGACATAGGATGCGCCCGTCAGCGCTTGCAGCGCGAGCGAGCCATACACGCCGAACGTCAGATCATTCCGGGCGACATCAGCCGCCAGCAATTGCAGCGCCTCCCGCCAGTGCGCGGGCGCGCCGGCCAGCACCGCATCGATCGAAAGCGGGCCGCGTATCCGGCGCACTTCGGCAACCGCTGCGCGCAGCGCAATCCGCACCTTGTGCCCGGTCTGCGGGTCGGGCGGCAGCGCGAGACCCAGGCAAACTGCATGCTCCGGCGTGCCAACGTCGGCGCGCCGGACGATCGCCGGCCAGTCGGCCTGCTGCCAGCGCGCCAGCGCCGCATGGCTGGCCGGCGCCAGCTTTTCGCCGCCACAGTCGCGGCAACTCTGCCAGCCTTGCGCGCTGAGCCAGACCAGGCTATGCCGCGTGTACATCGGTCCCGCTCAGCACCGCCTGTATCACCGGCTGCGCCAGCTTGCGCCCGCCGCGCGCCAGGCCGAGTGCGGTGCGGCGGTCGGCCGGATTCGCATCGGCCAGCGCCGTTGCCAGCTGCGCGGCCAGGTCGCCACCCCAGATCGCTTCGATGCCGCCCATGCGCAGATAATTGTCGGGGCCCGGTGCGAACACCGGATTGTCCTTGGCCAGTTCGGCCAGCCTGTGTTCCGGCACCTTGGTGATGCGCGCCATCGCCGCCAGCCCCATGACCCGGATCGTCGATTCCGGCAACGCATAACAGGCATCGGCCATCATCCCGCTGGTGATGAAGCCGCCCGACAGCGCCTGATCGTAGACCAGTGCTATCACCTTATGCCCGCTGCGCCGCGCCAGCTCGATGCATTTGCCGAGGTGCGCCATATAGCTGTTGATGCCCAGCATTTCATCGCGATGCCGCAGCCGCTGGCCCTGGGTGTCGACCAGGATCAGGATCGGCCGGCGCGGATGCTCGCGCACCACGCGCAGTATCGCCCGCGCCTGCGCCAGCGCAATCTCGACCCCGATCGCCGTGTGGTTGGTGGTGCCGATCACGGCAACGGTTTGTCCGTCGACCTGCGCGTTGCCCGAAAGGAAATTATCCTGCTCGCTGATCGTGTGGCCCGCAGGAAATAATTCTGCGGCGATTTGTTTCCATTTCATCATCGACCTCCCTGCTGCGTCGCAGCGACGTGGGCCACGCTGTGCTTCACCAGTTCTGTAAATTCGGCCGCTTCCAGCATCGATACTGCCTGCGGATCGTCGATGCCGATGCGGCGCCAGATTTCCATCGGTTCCGATTGCGCGCCGAAATCCTGCAGCCGCGCCGCCAGCATCGCCTGTTCCGCTTCCAGTGCGGCCAGCGTCAATGCCACCCCGCCCTGATCGCATGCGTGGATCGCATCGCTTGCGGCTTGCCGGAACGCCGCGATATCATCGGCCACGATGGCCTGGCAATCGCCCAGCAGATAGCGGTGCTTGCCGCCGGTGGTGCGCCACACCAGCGCCCGGTCGCGCGAGTCGAATTCTTCGACGCCGTTCGCGGTTTCGATCACTTCCGGCCCCGACATCGCCAGCCGGCCTTCTTCCGACATCACGATCGCATTCGCGCAGCACGCGACGATGCCCATGCCGCCGAAACAGCCGTTCGAGCCGCCGACCAGCACGATCACCGGAATCCCTGCGGCGCGCGTCTGCAGCACTGCGCGCATCACTTCGGAGACCGCGATCAGGCCGGCATTGGCTTCGTGCAGGCGCACGCCGCCGGTTTCCAGCAGCAGGATCACCGCCGATGCGTGCTGCGCAACGGCGCGCCGCAACAGCCCGACCAGCTTGGCGCCATGCACTTCGCCCACCGCACCGCCCATGAAGCCGCCTTCCTGCGCGGCGGCGTACACGCGCTCGCCGTGCAGCAAGCCCTGCCCGATCACCACCCCGTCGTCGAACGCGACCGGCGCGTCGAGCTGCGCCAGATGCGGGCTGACGATGCGCTGCGATGGCGGCAGAAATTCCTCGAACGAATGCGCGTCCAGCAGGCGCTGGATGCGTTCGCGCGCATTGGCTTCCAGATAGCTGCTCATGGTGCGTGCTCCAGCAGCGCTTCGACCGCCTGATCCAGCCGCAGGCTGACCACCGCCGGCGTGGCGCCCATGTCGTTGATCGAGATCCGGATGTCGGCCAGCTGCCAGCGCTGCTGGAAGTCCGCTATCACCGCGGCCCAGATCGCGTCGAAGCCGCGCGCCGCGGTGCTGATGTCCACCGTGCAGGCGCCATTTTGCGCAGCGGCCTCGATCAGCACTTCCAGATTGCCGGAGCCGACCACGCCGACCAGTTCGGGCTTGGCCGGAATGCGGCGCCGGCCGTTTTCAAAACGATATTTCAAGGTTTCCATGTATCTCTCTCACCATTCACCAGTTTCTGAAGCGCTTGGGCGGGTTGTACAGCCCGCCGGACGCGCGCACCAGATCCTTCATTGTCTTGGCTGCCAGCAAATCCCTGGTCGCCAGCCGCTTGTCGATGCCGAGGTCTTCGGCCCGTTGGATGATGCCGCGATCGCGCAGGTTTTCGACCATGCGGCGGTCGCGCGCGATGCCGACCGGGGTGTAGCCGGCCACGCCGCGGATCGCCTGTTCGCGCTCCTCGTCGCTGCGGCACAGCAGCAGGTTGGCGATCCCTTCCTCGGTCAGGATATGGGTGACGTCGTCGCCGTAAATCATCACCGGCGGAATCGCCATGCCGGCTTGCTGGCCCAGTTGCCAGGCATCGAGCCGCTCGACGAAGGCCGGCTGCATGTGCTCGCGGAAGGTTTCGACGATCTGCACCACCAGCTTCTGGCCGCGCGGTATCGTGTTCTTGCCTTCGCGCGCCTGCTGGCCGGCTTTCAGCCAGGCCGGGCTGGCATGGCGCCGGCCGCGCGCATCGGCGCCCATGTTCGGCGCGCCGCCGAAGCCGGAGATGCGGCCCAGCGTGGCGGTCGATGAATTGCCCTGCAGGTCGATCTGCAGGGTGGAGCCGATGAACATGTCGCACGCGTAATGGCCGGCGGCCTGGCACAGTGCGCGGTTGCTGCGCATCGAGCCGTCCGGCCCGGTGAAAAACACGTCCGGGCGGGCCCGGATATAGTCTTCCATGCCCAGTTCGGAGCCGAACGAATGCACCGATTCGACGAAGCCGGCTTCGATCGCCGGGATCAGCGCCGGATGCGGATTCAGCGCCCAGTGCCGGCAGATTTCCCCCTTCAGTCCGAGCGATGCGGCGTAGGTTGGCAGCAGCAGTTCGATCGCCGCGGTATCGAAGCCGATGCCGTGGTTCAGCCGCTGCACCCCGTATTCGGCGTAGATGCCCTTGATCGCCATCATCGCCATCAACACCTGGATTTCGGAAATCTGCGCCGGGTCGCGGGTAAACAGCGGCTCGATGTAATACGGGGTCGGCGCCGGCACCACGAAGTCGACCCAGTCGGCCGGAATGTCGATGCGCGGCAGCACGTCGACGATTTCATTGACTTGCGCAATCACGATGCCGCTCCTGAACGCGGTGGCTTCGACGATCGCCGGCGTGTCTTCGGTATTCGGCCCGGTGTACAGGTTGCCGTGGCGGTCGGCCGCCTCGGCCGCAATCAGCGATACGCGTGGCGTCAGGTCGACGAAGTAGCGGCCGAACAGTTCCAGATAGGTATGGATCGCACCGACCTCGATCTGGCCTGCCTGCATCATCCTGGCCAGGCGCACCGCCTGCGGCCCGGAAAAGGAGAAATCGAGCTTGCGCGCAATCCCGCGTTCGAATACATCCAGATGCTCCGGCAGGGCCAGCACCGACTGCAGCATGTGCAGGTCGTGCAGCACGGCCGGATTGGCCCGCACCAGAGAGCGCGCCAGAAAATCCGCTTGCTTCTGGTTGTTGCCTTCAATACAAACCCGGTCGCCGGGCTCGATCACCGCTTCCAGCAAGGCGGTCATTTTCAACGGATCGGCAAGGCGGCCGGTGACCGACAAGCCGCGCTCGATTCGTTGGCGGCGGCTTGCCGCCAAGGTGTTCCACTGTTTCATGGTCATCCCAGCATATTTGGCAGAAACATCACGATTTGCGGAAACACGGCCAGCAGCGCGATGTCGGCAATCATGATGAAGATGAACGGCAGCACGCCCCTGACGATATCCCTGGGGCTGATGTCGGGCGCAATGCCGTTGATGACAAACAGGTTCAGGCCGACCGGCGGCGTGATCAATCCGAGTTCCATGTTGATAGTCAGCACGATACCGAACCAGATCGGGTCGAAGCCGTTGGCGATAATGCCGGGCATGATGACCGGCGTGACCATCAGGATGATGGCAACCGGCGGCAGGAAGCACCCCATCACCAGCAGCAGGACATTGACCCAGAACAGGTACACCCACTTCGACATTTCCATCGCGGCCAGCCATTCGGCCGCGCTCTGGGTAATGCGCAGATAGCTCATCACATAGGTGAACAGGAAGGCCATCGCGATGATCATCATGATCATGCAGGACTCTTTGGCGGTGCCCAGGAAAATGGCGCGGATATCCACCCAGCGATAGCATTTGTACAGCAGCACCACCAGCAGCAAGGCACCAAAGGCGCCGATGCCGGCAATTTCCGAAGGCGTGCCGAGGCCGCCGTACATCGCAAACATGATGACGCCGATCAGCAGCACGAACGGCATCAGGCGCGGCAGCACCTCCAGCCGTTCGCGCCAGCTATAGTATTCGGCCTTGGCAACGGGTGCCGCGATGCCGCTAGCCGCAGCGCTTTTTTCGCTGGCGATTGCCGACAGTTTTGCATCCTTTTTCACCCGGTACACCACATACACGGAGAAGAAAAACGCCAGCAGCAGGCCGGGTATCACGCCGGCCAGAAACAGCTTGCCGATCGATTGCTCGGTGATCAGGCCGTAGATGATCAGCGTGATCGACGGCGGAATCAGGATCCCGAGCGTGCCGCCGGCTGCAATCAATCCGCTGGCAAGCGCCGGAGAATAGCCGCGCTTGCGCATCTCCGGGATACCCATGCCGCCGATGGCGGCGCAAGTGGCGGGACTGGAGCCGCACAGTGCGGCAAACACCGTGCAGCCGGCGATGTTGGCCACGCCGAGCGCGCCGGGCAGCTTGTACATCCAGCGATATGCGGACTCATACAGGTCAACCGCAGCCCGGGTCTTGCCGATCGCGGCGCCCATGATGATGAACAGCGGTATCGTCAGCAGGGTGAAGTTATCCAGCTCGCCGTAGAGCGTCTCGGCAACGATTTCAAGGTTCATGTGCGGCATGAAAAAATACATGAATCCGAGCGCGGTAGCGCCCAGCGCAAAGGCGATCGGCATGCCCGAGAACAGCATGAGCAGCGTCACGCCCATGTACAGCAAACCTATTTCAAGCGGCCCCATCTCAGGCTCCTATCAGTTGATGATGGTGCTCAACGACCACGGCCGGCTTGAAGATGCCTTCCACAATCTGCAGCACCATCTGCAATGCCAGCGTCGTCAGTCCGAACGCCATGAAAAAATACGGAATCCACAGCGCAGGCGCCCAGGTGGAGCCGGTACGCCAGCCCTGGTCATACGCATTGAAGGTAAACACCCAGGCGTTATGGGCGATGAAGGCAACCACGATCAGTGACAGGAAATCGCCCAGCAGATAACGAATCCGGTTCCAGCGCGGCGACATCACCTCATCGAGAACTTCAATGCCGACATGGCCCCGTTCGGCCTGCGTGTATCCGGCCGACAGGAAGGTGGCCGCAATCAGCAGGAATATGCACAGCTCGATAACCCAGTCGTTGGTGATCCGCAGAAAATAACGGGTAACGACTTCATACACCAGCACCAGAGTGGCGGCGAAAATAAGAAAGGCCGACAGGATGGCCATCCAGCGGTTGAAATGGCGCAGGCCATTCCCCAGCGTTCGGAAGAGAGAATTCATTTGGATTTCTTTGCCAAAAACAAGCTGCAACCTTGACCTGGAAATCGCGTAGCGACTCACTCGCCGCCCCCGCCAGCGGGAGCGGTTCGGATAAGGGCGCAGTAATAGTTAAAGGGAACGCAGAAAAGGCTTATTTGACGGACAGCGCCATATCGAGCAATTTCTGGCCGTTTTTGGTCTTCTCGGCGAAGTCCTTCCAGGCGGTATTTTTAGCCAGTTCGCGCCACTTGGCGAAGCTGGCGTCGTCCATGTCATCGGCCTTGTTGCCTGCCTTGGCATACGCCTCTGCCAGCCGGGCGTCGTCTTTCCTGGATTCCGCTATCGCGAATTTTTCCAGGTCGGCGCCGACTTCCATCACGATCTTCTGCTGCGCCGGTGTCAGGCCGTCATACGTGCTTTTTGCCATCAGCAGCGGCTCGAACATGAACCAGAAAGTGTTCTTGCGTGCGGTCGTGACGAACTTGGAAACCTCGTACAGTCGGAAACTCAGCAACGAAGTGCTGGAAGTCAGAGCGGCATCGAGCACACCGGTCTGCATCGCGTTATAGATTTCGGAAGAAGGCACGTTGGTGACGGAGCCGCCGGCACCCTTGATCATCATGTCCATCTCCTTGCTGCCGCCGCGCACCTTCAGGCCGGTGACATCCACCGGATTGACAATGGCCTTGCTTTTGGACGCGATACCGCCGGCCTGCCAGATCCAGGTCAGGATCTTGACGCCCTTGCCATCGATGATGCGGGTCAGTTCCTGGCCGATCGGCGCGGTTTTCCAGCGCAAGCCCTGCTCATAGCTGGTCACCAGCGCTGGCATCAGACCGAGGTTAACTTCGGGAATCTTGCCGCCTTCATACGCCAACGGCAGCAGCGTCATGTCCAGCGCACCGCTTTGCATCGCGGAAAACTGGTTCAGCGGCTTAATCAGCGACGAAGATGGAAAGATTTGAAACTTCAGTTCGCCATTCGTGCGCTTCTCGACTTCCTGTGCGAACTTGGCTGTCAGACGGTGCCGGAAATCCGCTTCGGGGCCATCGCCGCCGGGGAACTGGTGGGAAATCTTGACTACTTTAGGGGCAGCCGATACGCCGGGCGTCGCACCCAGCGCGAAAGCGCCGACCAGCATCGACGACAGCGCGCACTTCAGAAACGGTCTCTTCAACATGTAAATCTCCTGTTTATCTTGGTTTATCGCTTTGTTGGAACTTGTGATAATTTGCCGAAGACGTCTTATCGATCTTCTTGTATACAAGAATATCTTTAATAAATACATTGTCAATGATTAATTTGCTTTTATAATGAAAAAATGAATACAACATTCCTGCAGCACCCTTTGCCGACGAAGAACCGTTCTGAAATCTTACGGGAAGCGATTGAAGAAATGATTGCGGTCGGCACCTTGCGGCCAGGTCATCATCTGGACGAAACCGAGTTGGCCAAGCAGTTCGGCGTCTCGCGCACCCCGATCCGGGAGGCGCTGATTCAACTGGCGTCGATGGGCATCATCGTGATGCGCCCGCGCCGCGGTGCGGTGGTGGCCGAGACCGGGCCGCAGCAATTGATCGAGATGTTTGAGGTGATGGCCGAGTTCGAGGCGATGTGCGGGCGGCTGGCTGCGCGCCGCATGTCGGCGCTCGAGCACAGCGCGCTATTGGCCGCGCACCAGGCCTGCAAGGAGGCGCGCGACGCCGCCGACCCGGACCAGTACTTCTATATGAATGAAGCGTTTCACGAGCAGATCTACGCGGGCAGCCGCAATACCTTCCTGGCCGAACAGGCCAGATCGCTGCATCGCAGGTTGCGGCCTTACCGCCGCCTGCAATTGCGGGTGCGCGACCGGACCAAGGTTTCCTATGACGAACACGAACAAATCGTGCAGGCCATCATCGCAGGCAACAGCGATTTAACCGTCGAGCTGTTGCGCCAGCACATCACGATCCAGGGCCAGCGCTTTGCCGATCTGATCGCATCGCTGCCACTGCTGAACGAAAAAACCGCATAACGCCCTTTCCCATGCCCGGCAGTTACGCAAAAAACATGGGGTATGCCAAAAAACCATCGCATTGCCGCATATATTCATTGCGGCATAAATTTATACATGATCGTGTATAAATCCTGGCTCAAGACGTCGCAGAACTGTAGGTCGGAAAAGCGCAGCGCCTTCCGACGTTACGCCTTAATTGTCGGAAGGCGCTGCGCTTTTCCGACCTACGCTCTACGCTTCACATAAAACACTGGAGTATGCTGTAAAACAAGCCGTTCCCGCATATATTCATTGCGGCATAAATTTATACAATATCTAGTATGAATGCAGGTTCAAAGCGCTCCGGCAGCGCTTGCCTTGAAGCGGTAAATGCCGTCGTCGCCGGTGATGCGCTGCAGGCTGCCTTCGAACCACAGCAGGTGCAGATGCGCCAGCGCCTCGCCCAGCGCGAAGCTCAGCTGGTGCGCGTCGAGCGGACGCAGGAACATGATGGGCACGATGTCGGCCGCCGATTTCGGCTTCGCGCAGGCCGCCAGCACTTCGGCCAGGCGGGCCTGGTGATGCGCGTCGAGCTGGGCGATGCGCGTGGCCAGGCCGCGAAACGGCTTGCCGTGGCTGGGCAGCACCAGCGTGTGTTGCGGCAGCGTCAAATACTTTTGCAAGGAATCCAGATATTGGCGCACCGGATTCGATTCCGGCTCGACCGCGAACACCGAGACATTGGTCGAAATGCGCGGCAATACCATGTCGCCCGAGATCAGCAGCGCATCCTCGGCACAGGCCAGCGCAGCATGTTCGGGCGAATGGCCGAAGCCGGCGATCACGCGCCAGTCGCGCTGCCCGATACGGACCGTCTGGTGCTCCTGCAGCCGGTGGAAGGCGGCCGGCACCGACGGCACCAGCGTCGGGTAATAGCTCTTGCGCCCATGCAAGGTTTCCAGCATCACCGGGTCGGTCAAGCCGTGCTGCTGGAAATGCGGCACCATCGCGGAGCCGTCCACGCCCGGCAGCGCGGCCGACATCATGCGCGCGAAGCCGTATTCGCCGGTCGTCATCCAGAGCGGCGCATCCCAGCGGCTGCACAGCCAGTCGGCCAGGCCGACGTGGTCCGGATGGCAATGGGTGGCGATCACCCGCAGCACCGGCCGGCCGCCCAGCTGGGTGGCGAAGATATGCTCCCAGGCGGCGCGGGTGGCGTCGTTGGCGATGCCGCAATCGATGATGGTCCAGCCGGCCTCGCCGCGGAACTCATCCTCCAGCAGCCACAGGTTGATGTGGTTCAGCGCGAACGGCAAGCCCATGCGCAGCCAGTGCAGGCCGGGTGCGACCTCCAGCAGTGCGCCGGAAGCCGGCAAGCTGTCGCCGAACGGGTAATCGAGTTGTGCTTCCAGTGCATTCATGGCGGGTTTCCTTAGTTTGTGGGGTTCGCGCATTCAGTAGTGCAGGCCTCCGTGCCTGCACTACTGTGCGTAATCCTGTTTTTACACGACAGGCAGACTCGCCTATACAATGCGCTTGACGTTAACGTAAACTGCGATTCTAAACACAAATTCAACTTGCTGCCATGCCGACCTATACCATCACCGAACTGGCGCGCGAATTCGACATCACGCCGCGCGCGATCCGCTTTTATGAAGACCAGGGCTTGATCAGCCCGGCGCGCGAAGGTGCGGGCGGGCGCAGCCGGATCTACGCGGCGCGCGACCGCACCCGCCTGAAACTGACGCTGCGCGGCAAGCGCCTGGGCCTGACCCTGCAGGAAATCAAGAGCCTGGTCGACATGTACGAGTCGCCGAAAGACACCGTCGCGCAGACCCAGAGTTTCCTCGACGTGCTGACCCGGCACCGCAAGACGCTGGAACAACAGCGCGAAGACATCGAAGCCGCGCTGACCGAAATCACCGCCCACGAAGCCGAATGCCGGCGCGTGCTGGCCGGCGGCAAGCCGGGCAGGAGCCGATCGAAAAAGATTGCGGCAGCGGCAGCCGGCCCGGACGCTGCAATCCGGCCCGAATAACATCCGATGGTTGACGTTTACGTTAACGTCAATTAGATGTACTATTTCGCTCCGGTCACCGTATTTTCTGCAAAGGTCGAAATGGATAATGTTCTTCAAGTTGTTGACGTAGCCGAGCAGGTCGCAAACCAGATCCGCGTCAGCCTGGCAAGTCAGGGCGCGCTGGCCGCCTGGAATGTGCGTCTGACCCGCCTCACCCCCGGCGAATGCGAAATCGTGCTGCCGATGAGCGCGGCGGTGACCCAGCAGCATGGTTATTTTCACGGTGGCGTGATCGGCGCGCTGGCCGATGTGGCCGGCGGCTATGCGGCCAACACGCTGCTGATGCCCGACAACGAATGCCTGACCGCCGAATACAAGATCAATATCGTCGCGCCCGGGATCGGCGAACGCCTGATCGCGCGCGGCCGCGTGCTGAAATCCGGAAGAACGCTGGTGATTACCGGCGCCGAAGTTTACGTGCGCAACAACGGAGTCGAAAAACTCTGCGCGATCATGCAGCAAACCCTGTTTGTAATCCCTGTAACTTCCAACCCAACGTGAGGACGACATGCTCCACTTACCCGGCTTGAGCTTTGACCACGGCGAAGACATCGCCGCGCTGCGCGACACCATCTCCCAATTCGCGCAGGCTGAAATCGCGCCGCGCGCGGCCGAACTCGACCGCAACGACCAGTTTCCGATGGATCTGTGGAAAAAAATGGGCGACCTCGGCTTGCTCGGGATCACCGTCCCGGAACAGGACGGCGGCATCGGCATGGGTTACCTGGCGCACATCATCGCGATGGAAGAAATCTCGCGCGCGTCGGCCTCGGTCGGGCTGTCGTATGGCGCGCACTCGAACCTGTGCGTCAACCAGATCAAGCGCAACGGCACGCCGGAGCAAAAAGCCCAATATCTGCCTAGTCTGATCTCCGGCGACCATATCGGCGCGCTGGCGATGTCGGAGCCGAACGCCGGTTCCGACGTGGTCAGCATGAAGCTGCGCGCCGACCTGAAGGGCGACCGCTATGTGTTGAACGGCAACAAGATGTGGATCACCAACGGCCCGGACGCCGATACGCTGGTGGTGTATGCGAAGACCGATCTGGCAGCCGGGCCGCGCGGCATGACCGCTTTCATCGTCGAAAAGGGTTTCAAAGGCTTTTCGATCGCGCAAAAGCTCGACAAGCTCGGCAGGCGCGGCTCGCACACCGGCGAACTGGTGTTCCGGGACTGCGAAGTGCCGGTTGAAAACATCCTCGGCGGCCTCGGGCGCGGCGTCAACGTGCTGATGTCGGGCCTGGATTTCGAGCGCACCGTGCTGTCGGGCGGACCGCTGGGCATCATGCAAGCCTGCATGGACGTGGTGGTGCCGTATGTCCACGAGCGCAAGCAGTTCGGCCAGGCGATCGGCGAATTCCAGCTGATGCAGGGCAAGCTGGCCGACATGTATTCGACCATGATGGCCTGCAAATCGTATGTCTACGCGGTCGGCCAGGCCTGCGACCGGGCGCAGAATCCGGAAGCGGTGCGCGCGCTGCGCAAGGATGCGGCCGGCGCGATCCTGTATTCGGCTGAAAAAGCCACCTGGATGGCCGGCGAAGCGATCCAGGCCCTGGGCGGCAACGGCTACATCAACGAATATCCGGTCGGCCGCCTGTGGCGCGACGCCAAGCTGTACGAAATCGGCGCCGGCACCAGCGAAATCCGCCGCATGCTGATCGGGCGCGAACTGTTTGCCGAGACGATGTGAGGTGTGCAGGCCTCCGTGCCTGCATGCAGGGACGGAGGCCTGCACACCTTTTTCACGGGTATCGAATGGTGCTAAATTAGTGGCAATACAAGCACATAACCAATACACATGGCCGCATCCACCTTTCCCAAACTTTTATCGTCGCAGGTCGGCTACGACATGGCGCGCACCATGCTGGACGGCTTCGACAAGCATTACCGGCTGTTCCAGGAAGCCAGTCAGACCGCGCGCGACCGGTTCGTGGCGCAGGACTGGCACGGGATGCGCCAGTTGCAGCGCGACCGCATCGCGTTCTACGATGCGCGCGTCAAGGAGGCGGTGGATATCCTGGAAGACGAATACGATGCCGCCACGCTCGACGACGAAGTCTGGCAGCAGGTCAAGCTGCATTACATCGGCCTCCTGACCCGCTATCACCGGCCGGAACTGGCCGAGACTTTCTACAATTCGGTGTTTACCCGGATGATGCACCGCTCGTATTACAACAACGATTTCATTTTCGTGCATCCAGCGGTGGCGACCGAATACATCGAGAACGACGATCCGGCCAGCCGTCCGACCTACCGCGCCTATTACCCGCACCAGGACGGCTTTGCCAAGACCATAGCGCGCATCGTCAACAATTGTTCGATGGCAACACCGTTCGACGACCTGGAACGCGATGCCGGCTGGGTGGTGCGCGCGTTCGAGGATGAGTTCGGGCCCACCGCGGAGGCCCAGAACTTCCAGATCCATGTGCTCAACGGACTGTTTTACCGCAACAAGACCGCCTACGCGATAGGCCGCATCATCAATGACGACAACGTGATCCCGATGGCGCTGGCGATCCGGCACCGGCCGGACGGCAAGCTGTGCATCGATACCGCGCTGTTTCGCGAGCAGGATCTGGCGGTGGTGTTCAGCTACACGCACGCGTATTTCCTGGTCGAGATGGAGATCCCTTCGGCTTTCGTGCAATTTTTGCGCACGCTGATGCCGCGCAAGCCGAAGGCCGAGATCTACACCTCGCTGGGCTTGCAAAAACACGGCAAGAACCTGTTTTACCGCGATTACCTGCATCACCTGAAGCATTCCAGCGACGACTTCATCATCGCGCCCGGGATCAAGGGGATGGTCATGCTGGTGTTCACCCTGTCCTCGTTCCCATACGTGTTCAAGGTGATCAAGGATTTTTTCCCGCCGCCGAAAGACACCACGCGCGCGATCATCGAATCCAAGTACAAGCTGGTGAAAGAGCATGACCGCGGCGGCCGCATGGCCGATACACTGGAGTTCTCGAACGTCGCATTCCCGCTGTCGCGCATGGATGAAGCACTGATCCGCGAACTGCAGACGCACGCGCCGTCGCAGATAGAAATCATCGGCCAGGAAGTCTTCATCAAGCACTGCTACATCGAACGCCGCATGACGCCGCTGAACATCTGGCTGCAGCAGGGCACCGATGCGCAGGTAGAGCACGGCATCATCGAGTACGGCCGTGCAGTCAAGGAACTGATTTCGGCCAACATCTTCCCCGGCGACATGCTGTTCAAGAACTTCGGCGTGACGCGCCACGGCCGGGTGGTGTTCTACGATTACGACGAGATCGAATACCTGACCGATTGCGTGATCCGCCATGTGCCCGAGGCGCGCAACGAGGAGGAGGAAATGAGCGGCGAAACCTGGTACAACGTCGGCCCGCACGACATTTTCCCGGAAACCTACCGCACCTTCCTGCTCGGCGACGCGCGGGTGCGCAAGTATTTCCTGCAGCACCATCCGGACTTTTTCGATCCGGCGATGTGGCAGCGCTACAAGGACCTGTTGCTGGCCGGCCATTACAGCGACGTGTTTCCGTATGCGCAGCAATGCCGGTTTATTAATCGGTATTGATGGCATGCAAATTTTTAGTCAATTATGAACAATTGCCAAGCGAAGCGGTTTCTGTAGGAGCGCACCCGGGCGCGATCGCCGGCAGCATGGGCAATCCGGTCGCGCCCGGGTGCGCTCCTACAAAATCACGATATTGAATTTTTTATTTACATGGAGTATGCCTAAAAATAGGCGTGCTCAGCATATATTCATTGCGGTATGAAAAGTTACATACAGTAGTATTTAGTATTTTAACCGTACTTTTAAAAGAGGTGTGATATGCAAGATCCAATCGTAATCGTCGGCGCAGCACGTACTCCGATGGGCGCCTTTCAAGGCGATTTTTCATCCGTTAGCGCCAATGAACTCGGCGCGGTCGCGATCAGGGCCGCAGTCGAGCGTTCCGGCGTCAATCCGGAACTGGTCGAAAACGTATTCTTCGGCAACTGCCTGATGGCCGGCCAGGGCCAAGCGCCGGCGCGCCAGGCCGCGATCAAGGCCGGCTTGCCGCTGTCGGCCGGTGCGGTCACGATGTCCAAGATGTGCGGCTCGGCAATGCAGGCCGCGATCTTCGCGTTCGACACCATCAGCGCCGGCACCAATGAAGTGATCGTCGCCGGCGGTATGGAATCGATGACCAACGCGCCGTACCTGATCCCGAAGGCGCGCGGCGGCTACCGGATCGGCCACGGCATGATCTACGACCACATGATGCTGGACGGGCTGGAAGACGCATACGAGAAGGGCCGCTCGATGGGGACCTTCGGCGAGGAATGCGCGGCGCAATATCAATTCACCCGCGAGCAGCAGGACGCGTTTGCGATGGAATCGGTGCGGCGCGCGCAGGCCGCCACCGCCGACGGCTCGTTCCAGTGGGAAATCGCGCCAGTCACCGTGTCCGGCCGCGGCGGCGATCTGATCGTCGAGAAGGATGAGGGCCCTTTGAAAGCCAAGCTCGACAAGATTCCGTCACTGAAACCCGCATTCCAGAAGGACGGCACCATCACCGCCGCCTCCTCTTCGTCGATCAACGACGGCGCGGCAGCGCTGGTGATGATGCGCGAATCGACCGCCAAAAAACTCGGCTGCACGGTGATCGCCCGGGTGCTCGCGCATGCGACCCATTCGCAGGCGCCGAACACTTTCGCCACCGCACCGGTCGGCGCAATCGAAAAGCTATACAAGAAGGTCGGCTGGAGCACGTCCGAGGTCGATCTGTTCGAGATCAACGAAGCGTTCGCGGTGGTGCCGATGGCGGCGATGCAGGAACACGGCATTCCACGCGACAAGGTCAACGTGCATGGCGGCGCTTGCGCGCTGGGCCACCCGATCGGCGCTTCCGGCGCCCGCATCATCGTCACGCTGATCGGCGCATTGAAAAAGACCGGCGGCAAGCGCGGCGTCGCCAGCCTGTGCATCGGCGGCGGCGAAGCGACTGCGGTCGCGATCGAAATGGCGTAATGTTTTAAGTAGTGCAGGCCTCCGTGCCTGCGGCCCGGCGCAGGCACGGAGGCCTGCACTACTCCAAAATTTCACAAGGCAGCTCCCGACATGGTCTTATCCGAACAGCACCAAATGATCCGCGATGCGTTGCGCGCATTTTCACAGGAACGCCTGCTGCCGAACGCCGCGCGCTGGGACAAGGAGCATCATTTTCCGAAGGAAGAACTGAAGGAACTGGCCGCGCTCGGCGCGTTCGGCGTCGCAGTGCCGGAAGAACTGGGCGGGGCCGGCCTCGATTACCTGTCGCTGGCGCTGGTGCTTGAAGAAATCGCCGCCGGCGACGGCGGCACCTCGACCGTGATCTCGGTCAACAACTGCCCGGTCTGCTCGATCGCGATGATGTACGCCAACGATGCGCAAAAGGAACAGTTCCTGCGGCCGCTGGCCAGGGGCGAGATGCTGGGCGCATTCTGCCTGACCGAGCCGCATACCGGCAGCGACGCGGCCGCGCTGCGCACCACGGCCGAAAGAGTCACCACTGCCGACGACGATTATTACGTGCTGAACGGCGTCAAGCAGTTCATCACCAGCGGCAAGTACGCGGATGTCGCGATCGTGATGGCGGTCACCGACAAGGCGGCCGGCAAGAAAGGCATCAGCGCGTTCTGGGTGCGCACCGACACTCCCGGCTACATCGTGACCCGGCTGGAAGAAAAGCTCGGCCAGCATTCGTCGGACACCGCGCAAATCCTGTTCGAGAACTGCCGGGTGCCGCGCGAGAACCTGATCGGCGAAGAAGGCCAGGGCTACAAGATCGCGCTGTCCGGACTCGAAGGCGGGCGCATCGGCATCGCCTCGCAAGCGGTCGGCATGGCGCGCGCCGCATTCGACGCCGCGCTGCTGTATGCGAAGGAGCGGGAGAGCTTCGGCAAGCCGATTTTCGAACACCAGGCGGTGCAGTTCAAGCTGGCCGAGATGGCGACCCAGATCGAAGCGGCGCGCCAGTTGATCCAGCACGCGGCCAGCATGAAGGACGCCGGCCTGCCGTGCCTGAAGGAAGCGGCGATGGCCAAGCTGTTCGCGTCGGAGATGGCGGAAAAGGTCTGCTCGGACGCGATCCAGATTCACGGCGGCTACGGCTATGTGACCGATTTCCCGGTCGAGCGGATTTACCGCGACGTGCGGGTGTGCCAGATTTACGAAGGCACCAGCGATATCCAGAAAATTTTGATCGGGCGCGCGCTGTAAAGTAGTAGCGTAGGCCTCCGTGCCTGCGCCGGGCCGCAGGTCCGGAAGCCTTAATATTGCTTAAGAACCAAAAGACTAACGCTATAGGCTTGCAGGCAGGGAGGCCTGCACTATTCCTTTATGGATAATCTGCAAATCTACCGCCGCAATTTGCCGCACTGGCGTCTTGATGGGGCCGTGTATTTTGTTACTTGGCGTTTATATCCGGGGCGCCCCGTGTTGCAACCGGATGAGAGGACAAAGATTGTCGAAATATTGTGTCATTTTGAAAAAGCCCGTTACCTGCTGATTGCCTATGTCGTGATGGACGATCATGTGCATGTTGTGTTGCAACCTGCAGAGTGTGTTTCATTGCAACAAATCGTGCATAGCTGGAAATCATTTTCAGCACGCAGGCTTCAGCAAGAGAATGGACGTATTGGCGCGCTCTGGCAAAAAGAATCGTTCGATCGTATTGTCCGAAACGAAACCGAATGGCTTGAAAAAATTCAGTACGTCATGAATAACCCCTACAAGCGCTGGCCGGAAATGACCGCGTACCCCTGGGTTTACCCAGTAGCGCAGGCCTCCGTGCCTGCGGCCCGGTGCAGGCACGGAGGCCTGCACTACTAAAAGGACACGGCCATGAAAAAAATCGATCAACCCGCAGCGCCGGCCTGCCCGTGCGGCGGCCGCGCGTTTGCCGCTTGCTGTGCGCCGTTTCTCTGCGGCACGCAACTGCCGGCCAGCGCCGAGGCGCTGATGCGCTCGCGGTATACCGCCTACACCTTGCGCGACGAAGCGTATCTGCGCGCGACCTGGCACCCCGATACCCGCCCGGCAGAAGGCTTATTCGATGCAGATGAGGGCTTGACCTGGCTCGGACTTGAGGTAAAATCTGATTTACGTTTACGTAAACGTAAACAAGCGCATGCAGATGCAGAAATGAGTGACGCCGGCGCAGAGTCCGCTACCGTGGATTTCGTCGCCCGTTACAAGGTTGGCGGCCGCGCCCATCGGCTGCACGAGGTCAGCCGTTTCGTGCGGGAACAGGGACGCTGGTTGTATGTTGATGGCAGTTTTCCGGAGTGATTGAACAGCAATGACAAATTTAAACAATTTATTGACCATCAGCCACGACCATGGCGCACGCGATGTTCCGCTGATCGAGCAAACCATAGGCAGTTTTTTCGATGCGATGGTGGAGCGCGTGCCGGACCATGAGGCGCTGGTTTCCTGCCATCAGCAATTGCGCTACAGCTACCGCGCACTGCAGGCCGAAGCGCGGCGGCTGGCCAGCGCGCTGCTGAATCTGGGCCTGCAGCGCGGCGACCGCGTCGGCATCTGGTCGCACAACAATGCGCAGTGGCTGCTGACCCAGCTCGCCACCGCCAATATCGGCGTGGTGCTGGTCAACATCAATCCCGCCTACCGGCTGGCGGAACTGGAATACTCGCTCAACAAGGTCGGTTGCAAGGCCTTGATCAGCATGACGCAATTCAAGCACAGCAACTATGTCGAGATGATCCAGGCGCTGGCGCCGGAGTTGGCCGGCTGCGCGCCCGGCGCGCTGAATGCCGCCCGTATGCCGGACCTGAAGACCGTGATCCATCTGGGCCAGCAGCAGGTGCCCGGCATGCTGCGCTTCGACGATTTCATCGCCAGCGGCGATGCGCAGGATGCGCGGCTGGCGCAGGTCGCCGCCACGCTCGGTGCCAACGACCCGATCAACATCCAGTTCACCAGCGGCACCACCGGCTTTCCGAAGGGCGCCACGCTGACGCACCGCAATATCCTGAACAACGGCTTCTTCGTCGGCGAGGCGATGCGCCTGACCGATGCCGACCGGCTGTGCATTCCGGTGCCGCTGTACCACTGCTTCGGCATGGTGCTGGGCAACCTGGCCTGCCTGACGCATGGCGCGACCATCGTCTATCCGAATGACGGCTTCGAGCCGCTGTCGGTGCTGCAGGCGGTGCAGGACGAGCGTTGCACCGGTCTGCACGGGGTGCCGACCATGTTCATTGCGCTGCTCGATCATCCGCGCTTTGCCGAATTCGACCTGTCGACGCTGCGCACCGGCATCATGGCCGGTTCGCCGTGCCCGATCGAAGTGATGAAGCGGGTGGTGCGCGACATGCACATGGCCGAGGTCACGATCGCCTACGGCATGACAGAGACCAGCCCGGTCAGCTGCCAGAGCGATGCCGATACGCCGCTGGAGCAGCGCGTGGCCACCGTCGGCCGGGTCCAGCCGCATCTGGAAGTCAAGATCATCGATCCGGAAACCGGCGCGACCGTCGCCATCGGCGCCACCGGCGAACTGTGCACGCGCGGCTATTCGGTGATGCACGGCTACTGGGGCGACCCGGAAAAAACCGCAGAGGCGATCGATGCCGAGCGCTGGATGCATACCGGCGACCTGGCCGTCATGGATGCGCAGGGCTTTGTCAACATCGTCGGCCGCAGCAAGGACATGGTGATCCGCGGCGGCGAAAACATTTACCCGCGCGAAATTGAAGAATTTTTATACCGCCATCCGGCGATCCAGGACGTGCAGGTGATCGGCGTGCCGGACCCGAAATACGGCGAGGAACTGTGCGCGTGGATCGTGCTGCGCCCCGGCGCCAGCCTGGACGCGGCGGCGCTGCGTGCGTTCTGCGAAGGCCAGATCGCCCATTACAAGATTCCGCGCTACCTGCGCTTCGTCGACGCATTCCCGATGACCGTGACCGGCAAGGTGCAGAAATTCAGGATGCGCGAAGTGATGAAAGACGAGCTCAAGCTGGACGAATCGAAGACGGCCTGACCTGCACCCCCTTTCCCGCCTGCGGGAGAGGGGAGCAATTCGCGATAGACAACAAAGACAACCAAGGATGCGGCAATGCCCGAACTGACTAGCAAACTGAATACCCGCTCGGACGATTTCAAGGCCAATGTGGCAGCGATGCAGATCATCGTCGACGACCTGAAAGCCAAGGTCGCGAAGATTGCCGAAGGCGGCGGCGAGGCTGCCAGCAAGAAGCACGTCGCCCGCGGCAAGCTGCTGCCGCGCGAGCGGGTCCAGATGCTGCTCGATCCAGGCACGCCGTTCCTGGAATTTTCGCAGCTGGCCGCGTTCGACATGTATCACAACGGCGCGCCGTGTGCCGGCGTGATCACCGGCATCGGCCGCGTGGCCGGGCAGGAGTGCGTGATCGTCTGCAACGATGCCACCGTCAAGGGCGGCTCGTACTATCCGCTGACGGTCAAGAAGCACCTGCGCGCGCAGGAAATCGCCGACCAGAACAACTTGCCGTGCATCTACCTGGTCGATTCCGGCGGCGCGAACTTGCCGACCCAGGACGACGTATTCCCCGACCGCGAACATTTCGGCCGCATTTTCTTCAACCAGGCCAACATGTCGGCCAAGGGCATTCCGCAGATCGCGGTGGTGATGGGTTCCTGCACCGCCGGCGGCGCGTATGTGCCGGCGATGAGCGACGAATCGATCATCGTCAAGGAGCAGGGCACGATTTTCCTCGGCGGCCCGCCGCTGGTGAAGGCTGCCACCGGCGAAGTCGTCACTGCGGAAGACCTGGGCGGCGCCGATGTCCATACCCGGCTGTCGGGCGTGGCCGACCATCTGGCGCAGAACGACATGCACGCGCTGTCGCTGGCGCGCACCATCGTTTCGAACCTGAACCGCAAGAAAACCCATCAGATGGTGTTGCGCGAGCCGGCCGCGCCGAAGTTCGACGCCCGCGAGCTGTACGGCGTAATCCCGACCGATGATGGAAAAAGCAGCCGCAAACCGTTCGACGTGCGCGAAGTGATCGCCCGCATCGTCGACGGCAGCGATTTCGACGAATTCAAGGCGCGCTACGGCACCACGCTGGTGTGCGGCTTCGCCCACATCCATGGCATGCCGGTCGGCATCGTCGCCAACAACGGCATCCTGTTTAGCGAATCGGCGCTGAAAGGCGCCCATTTCATCGAACTGTGCTGCCACCGCAAGATCCCGCTGGTGTTCCTGCAGAACATCACCGGCTTCATGGTCGGGCGCAAGTACGAGAACGAAGGCATCGCCCGCAACGGCGCCAAGATGGTGACCGCAGTGGCCACCGCCGCGGTGCCGAAATTCACCGTGATCATCGGCGGCAGCTTCGGCGCCGGCAACTACGGGATGTGCGGCCGCGCATTCTCGCCGCGCTTCCTGTGGATGTGGCCGAATGCGCGGATCTCGGTGATGGGCGGCGACCAGGCTGCCGGCGTCTTGGCCACCGTCAAGCGCGACGGCATCGAACTCAAAGGCGGCACCTGGAGCGCGGAGGAAGAAGCCGCGTTCAAGCAGCCGATCAAGGAGCAATACGAGCATCAGGGCCACCCGTATTACGCATCGGCCCGGCTATGGGACGACGGCGTGATCGATCCGGCCGACACCCGGATGGTGCTGGGACTGGGGCTGTCGGCCGCGCTGAATGCGCCGATTCCCGATACGAAATTTGGCTTATTCAGGATGTGACCGTGAACTACCAGACCATACAACTGCAGCGCGACGGCCACATTGCGTCGGTGATCCTGAACCGCCCCGACGTGCGCAACGCGTTCAACGAGTTGACGATTGCCGAAATCACCCGCGCCTTCCTGGAACTTGGCGCCGATGCCGGCATCCGCGCGATCGTGCTGGCCGCGCGCGGTCCGGCGTTCTGCGCCGGCGCCGACCTGCACTGGATGCGCAAGATGGCCGACTATACGCATGAGGAAAACCGTGCGGATGCCGCGCAACTGGCGCATATGCTGCGCACCATTTACGAATGCCCGCAGCCGGTGGTGGCACAAGTGCAGGGCGATTGCTACGCGGGCGGGATGGGGCTGGTGGCCGCCTGCGATATCGCGGTGACAGTTGATGCGGCCAATTTTTGCCTGTCCGAAGTCAAGCTGGGCCTGATCCCGGCCACCATCTCGCCGTACGTGATCCGTGCGATGGGCGAGAATGCGGCGCGCCGCTACTTCCTGACCGCCGAACGGTTTTCGGCACAGGAAGCGCTGCGCATCGGCTTCGTGCAGCAGGTTGTCGCCGCCGACGCGCTGGACGCGACGGTGGCCGCCATCGTCAAGGCGCTGGCCGGCAACAGTCCGAACGCGGTGCGGCAGGCGAAACGGCTGGTGCGCGAGGTCGGCGGCCGGCCGCTCAGCAGCATCCTGATCGCCGCCACGGTCGAAGGCATCGCGCAAATCCGCGCGTCGGACGAGGGGCGCGAAGGGGTCAGCGCCTTCCTGGAGAAGCGCAAGCCGGGCTGGCTGGAACGGTAGCTTGGCGCTGAATCGGCGATGATCTCCATTGGGATGCCTGTAGGTGCGAATTCATTCGCATCAGTTCGCATGAAATCGTCAAAAGTGCGAATGAATTCGCACCTACGACACTGTCGTCTCGATCTGCGTAAATATGAGTATGGCTTGGGTATGCATTTAAACATGCCATTTTCCGCATATAAATAAAGCGATGTTAAAAATACAGAATGCAGTATGTTGTTGCTGTATAGTCCGTCCCCGTTGAAACGGACTAACAGTGACTGGAGCAGTCTTGGAACCAAGCACACAATCCGACTGGGTCAAGCGCAGCCTGCAGAGCGTCTGGCACCCTTGCACCCAAATGCAGCACCATGCCGGAGCAGACCCGCTGCCGCTGATCCCGGTCAGCCACGGCCGCGGCGCGTGGCTGTTTGATGCCGACGGCCGTCGCTATCTGGACGCGATCAGTTCGTGGTGGGTGAACCTGTTCGGCCACGCGAATCCGCGCATCAATGCGGCGCTGAAAGACCAGCTCGACAAGCTGGAACATGCGATGCTGGCCGGCTTCACCCACGAACCGGTGATCGCACTGTCGGAGCGGCTGTCAAAGCTGACCGGCCATGTGCTCGGCCATTGCTTTTACGCGTCGGACGGCGCCTCGGCGGTCGAGATCGCGCTGAAGATGAGTTTCCATGCGTGGCGCAACAGCAGCCTGTCCGACAAGCAGGAATTCGTTTGCCTGAAAGGCAGTTACCACGGCGAAACCATCGGTGCGCTGGCGGTGACCGACGTCGCGCTGTTCAAGGATGCCTATGGTCCGTTGTTGCGGCAATCGCACGTGGTGGCGTCGCCCGATGCGCGGCTGGCGCAGCATGGCGAATCGGCGGCTGACGTCGCGCGCCGTGCCGCCGCCGAGCTGGAAACGCTGTTGCAGCAACGCGCCGGCCAGATCGCCGCCGTCATCATCGAGCCGCTGGTGCAATGCGCGACCGGCATGGCGATGCACGATCCGGTCTACCTGCAACAAGTGCGCGCGCTGTGCGACCGCTATCAAGTCCACATGATCGCCGACGAAATCGCGGTCGGCTGCGGCCGCACCGGCACCTTCTTCGCCTGCGAGCAGGCCGCCGTCTGGCCCGATTTTCTGTGCCTGTCGAAAGGCATCAGCGGCGGCTACCTGCCGCTGTCGCTGGTGATGACGCGCGACAGTATCTATCAAGCGTTTTACAGCACCGATATCGCGCGCGGCTTCCTGCATTCGCATTCGTATACCGGCAATCCGCTGGCCTGCCGGGCGGCGCTGGCGACGCTGGATATCTTCGAGCAAGACGGCGTGCTGAACCAAAACCGCGTGCGCGCCGCACGCCTGACCGCGGCGCTCTCGCCGCTGGCCGCGCATGACCAGGTGTGCCATTTCCGCCAGCGCGGGATGATCTGGGCCTTCGATGCGGTGCTCGACGATGCGGCTGCCGCGGAGACCTTCTCGCGCCGCTTCTTCAGCGCCGCGCTGGAGCAGGAATTGCTGCTGCGCCCGATCGGCAACACCGTGTATCTGATGCCGCCCTACATCCTGAGCGACGACGAGATCGACACGTTGGCCGCGCGCACCCGGACCGTGTTCGAACAGGTGCTGCAGAAATGAGTAAAGATGTGAGCCACTTCGCCTGCTTCGTCACCGGCACCGATACCGAGGTCGGCAAGACGCTGATCTCGAGCGCGATCCTGTATGCGCTGGGCCAGTCGGGCGTGCGCGCGGCCGGCATGAAGCCGGTCGCGGCCGGCGCCGACCTGATTGATGGCGTCTGGCATAACGACGATGCCGATGCACTGGCGGCCGCCGCCAGTGTCATATTGCCGCCGCAACTGGCGACGCCGTACCTGCTGCGCACGTCGGCGGCGCCGCATATCGCTGCCGCGCTGGACGGGATTCAAATCGATCCGGCCCGCATCCTGGCCTGTTTTGACCAGATCGCGCAACTGGCGGATGCGGTGGTGGTCGAAGGCGTGGGCGGCTTCCGGGTGCCGCTGACCGACGATTTCGATAGCGCCGATCTGGCGCAGCGACTGGCATTGCCGGTGATCCTGGTGGTCGGCCTGCGGCTCGGCTGCATCAGCGCCGCGCTGCTGAGCGCGGAGGCGATTGCGGCCCGCGGCCTGACGCTGGCCGGCTGGGTCGCCAACGGCATCGATCCCGCGCTGGCCTATGCGGAGGATAATGTCGCTGCCTTATCGGAGCGCCTGTGCTCGCAATTTGGTGCGCCGCTGCTGGGCTGCGTTCCCCGTTTGGCGGTACCATCTGCGGCTGCGGCGGCGACTTATCTGGACTTCTCCGGCCTGCCCGGCTGGCCCAATTCAGGCTCAGGCGTAAACATACCATTAGGACTTACCCAGTAGCGCAGGCCTCCGTGCCTGCACCGGGCCGCAGGCACGGAGGCCTGCGCTACTGGCAAACGGCAATATTTTGCGTAAGTTCTTAATCATCTTGAAGTAAAGGATCATCAATCATGACACACGCTGTTTCGTTTCATTCCGCCACCAGAATCGCGATTCCGGACGCGTCCGCCACCTGGCCGGTCGAAGAAGTGCTGGCATTGTTCGAGTTGCCGTTCAACGACCTGATGTTTCAGGCGCAACAGGTGCACCGCGCCCATTTCCCCGACGGCGATGTCGAGCTGGCAACGCTGTTGTCGATCAAGACCGGCGGCTGCGAGGAAGATTGCGGTTATTGCCCGCAAGCAGCACGCTACGACACCGGCGTCGAAGCCAAGAAAATCCTCGAACTGGACCAGGTGCTGGAGGCAGCCCGCGAAGCCCGTGCCAGCGGCGCGACCCGTTTCTGCATGGGCGCCGCCTGGCGTTCGCCGAAGGACCGCGACATGGACAAGGTCGAAGCGATGGTGCGCGGCGTCAAGGCGCTCGGGCTGGAAACCTGCGCCACGCTGGGCATGCTGGAAGAAGGCCAGGCCGACCGTTTGAAGGACGCCGGACTCGACTATTACAACCACAACCTCGATACCGCGCCGGAGTTCTACGACAACGTGATTTCGACCCGCGAATACCAGGACCGCCTCGATACGCTGGGGCGGGTCCGCAATGCGGGCCTGAAAGTGTGCTGCGGCGGCATCGTCGGCATGGGCGAATCGCGCCAGCAGCGCGCCGGCCTGATCGCGCAACTGGCGAACCTGAATCCGTATCCGGAATCGGTGCCAGTCAACCATCTGGTGCAGGTCGAAGGCACGCCGCTGCACGGACTCGATCCGCTCGACCCGCTCGAATTCGTGCGCACCATCGCGGTCGCGCGCATCACGATGCCGAAGGCACGGGTGCGGCTGTCGGCCGGACGGCGCCAGATGGGCGAAGCGGTGCAGGCGATGTGCTTTTTGGCCGGCGCGAACTCGATTTTCTACGGCGACAAGCTGCTCACCACCGGCAATCCGGAAGCGGAAGACGACCGTGCAATGCTGGCGAAACTCGGTTTGAAGACCCATGCCTCGACCCTGACCGAAGCGCAGAAAGAGCGTTGCGGCGGGTGATTCAAGTAGTGCAGGCCTCCGTGCCTGCATCGGGCCGCAGACACGGAGGCCGGCACTACTGATAGTTCCGAATCGCAGGCACGGAGGCCTGCACTACCCTCAGAAAGAAACCCCATGTTCACAAAAATCCTGATCGCCAACCGTGGCGAAATCGCCTGCCGCGTTGCCGCCACCGCCCGCAAGATGGGCATCAAGACCGTGGCCGTGTATTCGGAGGCCGATGCCAACGCCAAGCATGTCGCGGTGTGCGACGAAGCGGTGCTGATCGGGCCGGCGGCGGCCAAGGAAAGCTATCTGTGCGCCGACAAGATCATCGCGGTCGCGCTGGCCACCGGCGCGCAGGCGATCCATCCGGGTTACGGTTTCCTGTCGGAAAACAGCGATTTCGCCGACGCCTGTGTGGCCGCCGGCCTGGTGTTCATCGGGCCGCCGGGATCAAGCATCCGCGCGATGGGTTCCAAGTCGGCCGCCAAGGCGCTGATGGAAAAGGCCGATGTGCCGCTGGTACCCGGTTACCACGGCGACAATCAGGATGCCGATTTCCTGCAGACCGAAGCCGACAAGATGGGTTATCCGGTGCTGCTGAAAGCCAGCGCCGGCGGCGGCGGCAAGGGCATGCGGGTGATCGAGAAATCGGTCGATTTCAAGGCTGCGCTGGCGTCCTGCAAGCGCGAAGCGATCAGCTCCTTCGGCGACGACCGCGTGCTGGCAGAGAAATACCTGCAGCGTCCGCGCCATATCGAGATCCAGGTGTTTGCCGACACCTTTGGCAATTGCGTGTACCTGTTCGAGCGCGACTGCTCGGTGCAGCGCCGCCACCAGAAGGTGCTGGAAGAAGCGCCGGCGCCCGGCATGACGCTCGAGCGCCGCGCCGCGATGGGCAAGGCCGCGGTGGCCGCCGCCCGTGCGGTCGGCTACGTCGGTGCCGGCACCGTCGAATTCATCGCGAACCAGGATGGCTCGTTTTACTTCATGGAGATGAATACCCGGCTGCAGGTCGAGCATCCGGTGACTGAAATGATCACCGGCACCGATCTGGTCGAATGGCAATTGCGGGTCGCCGCCGGCGAGCCGCTGCCGCTGCAGCAGTCAGAATTGAAGATCCACGGGCATGCGATCGAAGCGCGGATTTACGCGGAAAACCCGGAAAAAGGCTTCCTGCCGGCTATCGGCACGCTCAAGTATCTGCGCACGCCGTCCGCGGTCACTTTTGAGTGTGGTGCGGCCGGCTTACCCCCATCCCGGCCTTCCCCCTTGCAGGGAGAAGGTGAGAATAGAGCCGCAAGCGGCTATATTCGGATCGACAGCGGCGTGCGCGGCGGCGACACCATCTCGCCGTTCTACGACCCGATGATCGCCAAGCTGATCGTCTGGGGCGAAGACCGCAACGAGGCGCTGGCGCGCATGGCGCAAGCACTGTCCGAATACCAGATCGTCGGCCTCGCGACCAATATCGCATTCCTGCAACGCCTGATCGGGAGCCAGCCGTTCGCCGGCGCCGATCTGGATACCGGCCTGATCGAGCGCAACGGCGACGCGCTGTTCCCGCCCGCACAACCGGCTTCGCTGTCGGTGCTGGCGCTGGCTGCGGTGGCTTTGGTGAGCTCGGAAAAAACGTCAGAAAAATCGGCGGCCGCGAACGACCCGTTTGCCGACACCAGCGGCTGGCGCATGAATAGCGTGCTGCAGCGTACGCTGCATTTTGCCGATGCGGCGCTGGAAGGCGCGCCGGCGCAGCCGCTCACCGTCGCCTATCAGGCTGACGGCTGGGACCTCCGGCTCGGTGCGGAATCGGTGCCGGCAATCCTGTCCGGGCACGATGGGCAAGATGCGCACGATCTGACGCTCACGCTGGGCCAGCGCACGGTGCGCGGTTCGGTGGTGCGCGACGCCGACGTGTTCCACGTGTTCAGCGGCGGCAGCCATACCGCGCTCAATTACAACGACCCGCTGGCGCACGCGGGCGAAGCAGAAGCCGACGGCGGCCGCCTGACCGCGCCGATGCCGGGCAAGGTGGTCGCGGTGCTGGTCGAAACAGGCCAGCAAGTCAGGAAGGGTGAGGCGCTGGTGATCATGGAGGCGATGAAAATGGAACACACGATCGCCGCCCCGGGCGATGGCATGGTCGAAGAAGTGTTGTATGCGGTCGGCGATCAGGTCGCCGACGGCGCGCCGCTGCTGGCGTTCAAGGCGGCATAAGAAAACCGGCATCCAACCCCTTTCCGATTTTTATCATGCAGATTTTATTTTATAGCCCCGACAACAAGCCGGAACCCTGGCTGGCCGCGCTGGCGCAGGCGTTGCCTGAGGCCGGCGTGCAGGTCTGGCAGCAAGGGATGACCGCGGCCGATGTGCAGCCGGCCGACTACCTCGTGGCCTGGCAGCCGCCGGCCGCGATGCTGGCCGGACAGGCCAATCTGAAGGCGCTGTTCAACCTCGGTGCCGGGGTCGATGCGATCTTGCAGCTGGGCGACGCGCTGCCGCCGCAGGTGTCGCTGGTGCGCCTGGACGACGCCGGCATGGCAGTCCAGATGGCCGAATACGTGAGCTACGCAATCCTGCGCCATTTCCGCCGTTTCGATGCATTCGAGCAGCAGGCGCAACAGCAGCAATGGCGTTTCCTGAAGCCCAATGACAAGGCCGACTTCAGCGTCGGCATCCTCGGCCTGGGCGTGCTGGGCAGCCGGATTGCGGAGGCGGTGCAGCATTTCGGCTTCCCGCTGCGCGGCTGGAGCCGCAGCCGCAAGGACTTGCCGGGCATCCAGTGTTTTGCCGGCGACGCGGAACTGGACGATTTTTTGCGCGGCACCCGGATTCTGGTCTGCATCCTGCCGCTGACCGCCGAAACCGCGCAAATCCTCAGCCGCAGCAGGCTGGAAATGCTGCCCAGGGGCGCCTACCTGATCAACGTCGCGCGCGGCGCCCATCTGGCGGAATCCGACTTGCTGGCGCTGATCAAGTCCGGCCATCTGACCGGCGCAATGCTCGACGTGTGCCGCACCGAACCGCTGCCGCAACAGCACCCGTTCTGGCAAGAGCCGCGCATCACGCTGACGCCGCATATCGCGGCGATGACGCTGCGCGAGGAAAGCGTGCGCCAGATCGCCGGCAAGATCCGCGCGCTGGAGCGGGGCGAACCGATCGCCGGCATCGTCGATCGAAGCAAAGGGTATTAAACAATGGACGGTCACAATGACGTTGGAAGTAGGTGCGAATTCATTCGCACTTTTGGCGATTCTATGCGATCTGATGCGAATGAATTCGCACCTACGGCAACGTGAAAAAGGCTAGATTTTGAACGGAGTATCTACGAAGCTATTTTTAAAAAAGGTATCGCCATGAATCCATCCAGCAACTTGCCGGCACGGGTCAAGATCGTCGAAGTCGGTCCGCGCGACGGCTTGCAGAACGAACAGCAAACCATTCCGGCCGCAGTCAAGATCGAACTGGTCAACCGCCTGACGCAAGCCGGCTTTAAAAACATCGAGGCGGCGTCCTTCGTCTCGCCCAAATGGGTGCCGCAGATGGCGACATCCGCCGAAGTGATGGCCGGCATCACGCGCAAGCCGGGCGTCGTGTATTCGGTGCTGACGCCGAACCTGCAGGGTTTCAAGGCGGCGCTGGCGGCCCGGGCCGATGAAGTGGTGATCTTCGGTTCGGCCTCGGAAGCCTTTTCGCAAAAGAACATCAATTGCTCGATCGCCGAATCGATAGAGCGCTTTCGCGACGTCGCGCAGTCCGCCAAACAGCACGGCCTGCGCCTGCGCGGCAGCATCAGCTGCGCGTTCGGCTGCCCGTATCAGGGCGAAGTATCGGCCGACGCGGTGGCCGACGTGGTGCGCCGGATGCGCGAGCTCGGCTGTGACGAGATCGACATCGCCGACACCATCGGTGTCGCGACACCTCTGAAAGTGCACGCGATCATGCAGCGCGCCGCGCAGGAATTCCCGTTGGCGCAGCTGTCGGGCCACTTCCACGACACCTACGGCCAGGGCATCGCCAACATCTACGCCAGCCTCGAAGTCGGGGTGGCTATCTTCCATTCGTCGGTGGCCGGCCTGGGCGGCTGCCCGTACGCGAAAGGCGCGACCGGCAATGTCGCCACCGAAGACGTGCTGTTCCTGCTGCAGGGGCTGGGCATAGACACCGGCATCGACCTCGACGCGGTGGTCGACGCCGGCCAGTTCATCTCGCAGCATCTGGGGCGCAAGGCAGCCAGCCGCGCCGGCAATGCGCTGGCCGCCAAACGGGCCGGCTGAACCGCCTACTCGCCGCTTCGGAGCAATAAATATACTGAATAATGTATTTATTGCTGCCGCAATGAATGTGTGCGGTAAGTGCACTGTTTTTATGCATACTCCTGATTATTATTAAAAACATCGAAGGTGTCGGCAGGCGTTTCCCGCGTTAACAAAGCGTTTTAAATGCCTCGCCAGCACCGCACCTGCGTAGAATGGGCCGCTTCATTAATAAACAGGACTCGCACCATGAAAAAATCCGGCTTGGAAAAGCAGAAAGCCATGAAACTGGCCGGCAAGATGAAGCAAGCCGGCACTGGTGCAGCGTTCGGCCAGGATGCCGCCGTGCCGCTGGACCGGCGCGATCAGCGCAAGCTGGATCAGGCGCTCGGTCTGGTGCCGTTCGCGGTCAAGCTACACGGCGACCTGGTGGCCCAGTTGCAGGCGCTGGCACAGGCGCGTGCGATCGGGATGAACGAAGTGGTGGCGGAACTGCTGGCCAAGGCGCTGGCCGACCAGCCGAAATAATGCGCGCATGATGGGTGGCGCAGCGCGGCTTATTCGTCCATCCCGCGCAGCGCTTCAATATCGGCTATCGCCATCCGCAGCATCAGTTCAGGCCTGGCCTCGTGCGGAGTGATGGTGGCGACGTGGGCGTCAGGCATTGACTTTTTCATAAGGCCATCGCGCTGGATAAAATACTCACCTTGGTCGTAGACGATGATATAGGTCAAGCCCTGCCCTTTGCGTCTCGTATATTCATGAACTAGCATTTTGTTCTCCAGGTTAGTAGCATTTAAGATGCAGCCTTTGGACAGTTATAAATATACTCGCATTGGCGCCTGAAAATAAGCTTGCAGCGCCATCAAATAATCCGGGCCGGCACCAGCAGCGTGCCTGCCGGTTCGATTCAAGGAGTCCCCGATCATGTATTCACGTTATCTGTCACGTTTCTTGACGATGCTGGGCGTCACCCATCCGATCATCCAGGCGCCGATGGCCGGCGGCGCCACCACGCCCGAACTGGTGGCGGCGGTCAGCAATGCCGGCGCGCTCGGTTCGTTCGCAGCCGCCACGCTGTCCCCGGCGGCGATGGCCGAAGGCGTGCAGCGCGTGCGTGCGCTGACCGACCAGCCGTTCAATGTCAACCTGTTTATCCTGGAGCAACCTGCGGTGGACCAGGCCGAACTGGCGGCCGCGCAGGCGCTCTTGGCCCCGTTTCGCGCCGCCCTCGGCTTGCCGGCGGCCACCCGCCCGGCCAAATTCTGCGAAGACAACCAGGCCCAGATCGCCGCGCTGCTGGAACTGGCGCCGCCGGTGGTCAGCTTCACTTTCGGCGTGCTCGACGCGGCCACGGTGGCGCAATTCAGGCAACGGGGTTCGTTCGTGATCGGCACCGCCACCACGGTGGCCGAAGCCCGCGTATGGGAAACGGCCGGTGCCGATGCGATCTGCGTCCAGGGCATCGAAGCCGGCGGCCATCGCGGCACCTTCCTGGGCGACTTCGAACAGGCCGGCATCGGCCTGATGGCGCTGATTCCGCAGGTCGCGCGCGCGGTCAATGTGCCGCTGATCGCGGCCGGCGGCATCATGGATGGCAACGGCATCGCCGCCGCGCTGATTCTGGGCGCGCAGGCGGCGCAACTCGGCACCGCCTTCCTGTGCTGCCCGGAAGCCGGGATTCATCCGGGCTGGAAGCAGCGCATCGCGCAAACCAGCGACGATGGCACCCGCTTGACCAGGGTATTTTCGGGAAAATACGCGCGCGGCATCGTCACCGATTTCATGCAGCAGCTGCGCCCGTTCGAGCATGATGTCCCGGCCTACCCGATCCAGAACGCGCTGACCGCGGAAATCCGCCAGGCCGCGGCCCGGCAGGATCAGCTGGAAATGATGTCGCTCTGGGCCGGCCAAGGCGCCGGCCTGGCGCGCCCGATGCCGGCAGCGCTGCTGGTGCAGACCCTGGCCGACGAGCTGACCATCGCGCTGCCGGGGCGCTGATACCGGCTAGCTTGCCGGATTACTTGCGCAGCTTGGCCAGCTCGGCCTGCAAGTCTTTCACCACTTCGGCACCGCCATCGGCGGCGAATTTGTCGAACGCCGGCTTGGCCTTGTCGCGCATGCGGCCGACTTCGTGGTCGGAAACCACGCTGACCTGCATCCCTTTGGATTTCAGGTATTCGACCGCCTTGACGGCCGCTGCGCGGCTATCCTTGCGCTCGAAATCGCGCGCGGCGAGCGCCGATTCCTGCAACGCCTTTTTCTCGTTGGCGTTCAAGCCATCCCACCATTTCTTGCTGGCGATCACGATCCACGGGCTATAGACGTGCTTGGTGATCGACAGGTACTTCTGCACTTCATAGAACTTGCTGGACTGGATGGTGTTGACCGGGTTTTCCTGGCCGTCGACGGTCTTGGTTTCCAGCGCGGTAAACAGTTCCGAGAACGGCAGCGGCACCGCATTCGCGCCGAAGCTGTTGAACATGTCGATATACACCGGGTTCTGCATCACGCGCAGCTTGACGCCCTGCATGTCTTCCAGCCTGGTGATCGGGCGCTTGGTGTTGGTCAGGTTGCGGAAACCGTTTTCCCAGTACACCAGTCCGACCAGCCCCTTGTCCTGCAGGCGGGCTGCCAGCTTCTGGCCGAACGGGCCGTCCAGCACGGTGTCTGCCTCAGTTTCATTGGCAAACAGGAAAGGCAGGTCGTAGACGCCGAAATCCTTGACGATGCCGACCAGGGTGGCGGTGGAGCCGACCATCATTTCCTGGGCGCCGCCGATCAGCGCGTTCTGCATCTGCACGTCGCCGCCCAGGCTGGCGTTGGCGAAGCCCTTGGCTTTCATCTTGCCGCCGCTGCGCTTGGCCAGATCCTCGGCGAAGAACTTCACCGCGCGGCCCTGGTTGCTGTCGTCGGCCAGGCCGTAGCCGAAGCGGATGATGCGCGGTTTGAAGTCGGCCGCCTGCGCGGCGCTGGCGGTGACGCCTGCAATTGCCAGTGCCAGCACCAGTGTCTTGACGATATTTTTCATAACTCCTCCAGATGTTGCTTTGTTGATAAATATTAACTAAACCAGGCCATCGGTGCGGTGATGATCCCGGGGAAAACGACAAACAATGAAATCAGCGCGATATACGTCAGCAGGAACGGCCAGATGCCTTTGGTGGCGCTTTCCAGCGAGATCTTGGCGACGCCGCAGACCACGTTGAGCACCGTGCAGACCGGTGGATGGATCAGGCCCAGGGTACCGACCAGCACGAACATCACGCCGAAATAGGTACCGTCGATGCCGGCCTTGAGCGCCAGCGGCATCAGCACCGGTGCCATCACCAGGATCGTCGGCGTCAGGTCCATCACGGTGCCGACCGCCAGCAACAGCAGCATGATCGCGGCCATCAGCACGCGCGGGTCGTCCATCAGCGGCGCCAGCGTATCGGTCAGCTGGGTCGGCAGATCGGCCAGCGTCACCATATACGACGACACCAGTGCGCCGGCCACCAGGAACATCACGGTGCTGGTGGTCTGGGCCGCATCCACCAGCAGTTTCAGCAACTGATTGAACTTCACTTCGCGGTACACGAACAGGCTCACCAGCAGCGAATACACGGCCGCCACCACTGCCGCCTCAGTCGGCGTGAACAGACCGCCGCGCAAGCCGCCGATGATGATGATCGGCAACATCAGCGCCCACAGGCTGTCGACCAGCGCGCCGCGCCGCTCGGACCAGTCTTTTTTCGGTTGCGGCGTGACGTTCATCTTGCGTGCCAGCACCATCCAGACGCTTACCAGCGCAATCCCCATCAGGATGCCAGGCACGATGCCGGCCATGAACAGTTTGGAAATCGAGGTATTGGTGGCGACGCCGAAGATGATGAACGACATCGACGGCGGAATGATCGGTGCGATGATGCCGCCGGAGGCGATCAGGCCGGCCGAACGCGGCACCGGGTAACCGTTGTCGCGCATCATCGGAATCAGCAGGGTCGCCAGCGCGGCGGTATCGGCAATCGCCGAGCCGGACAGGCTGGCCAGCAGCACCGAGGCGCCGATCGCGACATAGCCGAGTCCGCCGTTGATATGTCCGACCAGACTGACCGCCAGGCTGATGATGCGCTTGGAGATACCGCCGGCATTCATCAGTTCGCCGGCCAGGATGAAGAACGGCACCGCCATCAGCGGGAAGTTGTCGGCGCCGGACAGCAGGTTTTGCGCCACCAGTTGGGCATCGAAAAAGTCCAGATGGAACATCAGCGCAACGCCGGTCAGCAGCAGCGCGAAGGCGATCGGCATGCCCAGCGTCATCAGCAGGATCAGCGAGCCTAAAAAGATTGCGAGCGTCATTCTGCGGCTCCCTGCTGGATGATTGCGTCCAGTGAAGGAGCGGTGTTGCCCGGTATCATTGCGTCCGGATGGCGGCTGACGATGCGCCACAGATTGAGCGCGACGATCAGGATCATCGAGGCCGCGCAGAGCAGCCCGGCGGATGCCATGAAGGCGGTCGGATAGCGCAGCACGGTGGAATAGGTGCTCATGCCGATCACGGTCTGGGTCCAGCTGCCGTACAGGAACAGCCACAAGCCGTACAGCATCAGCAGGTGGCTGACGACCGCGCAGACGCGGCGGGCGCCGGGCGGCAAGCGCGCCTGCATCATTTCGACGCCCAGATGGGCATGGCGGCGCAGGGCCAGGATCGCGCCGAGGAAGATCAGCCAGACGAACATCAGGCGGGCTAATTCTTCCGCCGCTGCGATGCCGGAATCGAACAGATAGCGCAACACGACGTTGCCGAACACCAGCGCCACCATGATGGCCAGCGCCAGTGCCATCAGCCATTCGACGATGTGCTCCAGGCGCGGAACAAGCTGTTTCATTGTTGAGTCTCCTTTTGATGTGAAAGTCGCAAAGCGACTCACTTTGCTCCCCTCTCCCGCAGGCGGGAGAGGGGTTCGGGGGTGAGGGCGACCGTGACCTTTGGTACGGCTGTTGTGAAATGCTGGACGATGTTTTCAATCAGTTGCTCGGGCGGGTGCCGGATATCCAGCCGGAGTCCGTTCTCGTCCGGCGCCGGCGGTTCCAGATCGCGCAATTGGCTGTCGAGCAAGGCCAGCGGCATGAAGTGCTCGCCGCGCGCCTGCATGCGGGCCGCGATCAGCTCGCGCGCGCCGTCGAGATGGACGAACAGCAGCGCCGGGTCGCCTTCGCGCAACAGGTCGCGGTAACGCCGTTTCAGCGCCGAGCACGAGAGCACCAGGCCGATGCCGCGTTCCCGCGCGGCGCGGATCCGCGCTTGCAGGATCAGCAGCCAGTCCTGGCGGTCGGCATCGTCGAGCGGGGTGCCGGCCGCCATCTTGGCGACATTGGCGGCCGGATGATCGTCATCCCCTTCCACATAGGCGAGGCCCAGACGGTGCGCCAGGCGGCGCCCGATTTCGCTCTTGCCGCAACCGCTGACGCCCATCACGACCCAGCGCAGCGGATGGCAATGTATTGTTGTTTGATCATTCATCCTGATGTATGCGTTTCTCGATATTGATTTGACTCGGGTGGCTGAAAGAACTGGCTAAATACCGAATGTTAGCGCTAACATTGCGAGGATTCTAATCATTTAAAACGCTTTGTAAAGGCATTTCGATGTCGCACTGCAGCAAGAATTGCTGTTTTTATAGGCAGAATTTATCCATCACACATGCCGGCGCCAGCACATGCGGGGCAGCCAGAGCAGTCTGATCAGGCACGTATTGCAAGGCGCCGGCGATTCCGGTACAACCGTCCATCATGTCCATACGCAAACCCCGCCCTACCCGCTCCGGCAGCATCACGCTGGCCGATATCGCCGAGCGCATCGGCACCAGTGCGATCACGGTGTCGCGCGCGATCAACACGCCACACCTGGTGTCGGCTGCGCTGCGGGCGCAGATCGATGCCGCCATCGCCGAAACCGGTTACCTGCCGAACCGCGCCGCGCGGGCGCTGGCCCGCGCCCGCTCCGACAGCGTCGCGGTGCTGGTGCCGTCGCTGTCGAATACGGTCTTCATCGAAATCCTGGCCGGCATCCACGACGTGCTGCAGCCGCACGGCTACCGCACGCTGATCGGCGATACCCGCTATTCGGCGGCGCAGGAAGAGAGCCTGCTGCGGGCCTATCTGGAGCATTCGCCGGACGGCTTGCTGATCACCGGTTTCGAGCAGACCGCAGCGACGCGGCAGCTGATAGCCAACAGCCGGATTCCGGTGGTGCACATGATGGAACTGGGGCCGGCCGACGCCTGTGCGGTCGGCCTGCATCAGTTCGATGCGGGATTTGCGATGACCCGCCACCTGATCGAGCGCGGCTACCGGCGCATCGGCTTCCTGGGCGCGCAGCTGGATCCGCGCGTGATGGAACGGCTGGCCGGCTACCGCGCCGCCCTGCAGCAAGCGGGCCTGGTCTATCCGGCCGGCGAACTGCTGGACCGCACGCCGTCCTCGATCGGGCTCGGAGTGCAGCTGCTGGATCGGCTGCTGCAGCAGGCGCCCGATTGCGACGCGCTGTTCTGTTGCAATGACGATCTGGCGCAGGGCGTGCTGTTCGAATGCCAGCGGCGCGGCATCCGCGTGCCGCAGCAACTGGCGGTAGCCGGCTTCAATGATTTGGCCGCCTCGGCCTGGATCAATCCGAGACTGACCACCATCGCCACCCCGCGCTATGCGATCGGGCATGCGGCCGCGACCATGTTGCTGCAACGAATGGAAGGCCGGGTGCCGGAACCGGCCCAAATCGATCTGGGCTACACGCTGGTGGTGCGCGAAAGCACCTGATGCGAGCGCCAGATCGATCCTGGGCATTCCCGGCTGCGTTGGCGCAGCGCGTTACGGCGACCTCGCAGCCGCATCACAGCCAATACTCGAGCCTGCGGGCGACCCATTCCTTGAACCGGTTGCCCAGCGGACGCTGCGCCCATGTTGCGCCGGTGATTTCGACCGAATGGCGCAGGTCCTCGACAAACGCATCTTCCATCGCATTGGCGAACTCCTCGTCGAACACCACCACGTTGATTTCATTGTTGTGCAGGAAGCTGCGGGTATCGATATTGGTCGATCCGACCGTCGCCCATACCGCGTCGATCACCGCGGTCTTCGCATGCAGGACCGCGACCTGCAATTGATAGATCTTGATTCCGGCAGCCAGCATTTCGCTGTAAAAGGATTGCGCCGCATAAAATACCAGGCCGTTATCCGTCACCCCGGGCAGGATGATCTTGACATCGACGCCACGGCGCGCCGCATCGCGCAATGCCTGCAGAATCTGCGCGTCCGGCACGAAGTAGGCGCAGGTGATGTGAATGCTGTTCTTTGCCGCTTGTATCGCCAGCACATACGCGGTGTAAATCTCATGGTCGCCATCGGGTGCGCTGGCCAGAACCCGCACCAGTTTGTCGCCGGCTTCTTTTAACGGTGGAAAGAAATTGCTATCGGGGAGATCGGCTGATTGTCGGCTGGCCCAGGTGTCCAGAAATACCCACTGCAGTGCGGCCACCGCCGGCCCTTCGATCTTGATATGGGTATCGCGCCAGCCGACCTTGGATGCGCGCCTGGCCTTCGAGCGGAACAGCGAACTATTCGCATAGGTACCGCTGATATTGACGCCGCCGGTGAAGGCGACCTTACCGTCGACCACCAGAATCTTCCGGTGATCGCGATTATTCAGCTGCCATGGCACGATCAGCTTCAGTGGATTGACCGGATTGAAGGCCAGCAGCCGAATCCCGGCGGCGCGCATGTTGTCGAAGAATGCCTGCGGCGTGCCTAGCGTGCCGACGCTATCGTAAATCACGTTGACCTGCACCCCGGCGCGCTGGCGGGCGATCAGGATATCGGCAAAGCGGATGCCGAGTTCATCCTGGTCGAAGATATAGGTTTCCAGATTGATGTGATCCTTGGCCGCGCTGATCGCCTCTATCATCGCGGCCATGGTCTGCGGGCCATCGTACAGCAAGGTAACTTTGTTGCCGGCGATCACAGGACTGCCGGTCGCCGCCTGTTCCAGCGCCGCCAGCGCTGCGCTATCCGTATGCGAATTGCGCCAGCGACCGGCCAGCGGCGAATGGGATTTTCTTGCGCCGACCGCGCGCTGCGCATTGGCCGCCGCCGGGTTCGCCTGTTCTGCCAGCGGGCTGCCCAGATACCGCACTTCGGGCAGCGCAGCGCAGGCGCTGGCCAGCAGACCGATTGCGATCATGACGACAAAACGGAGGATGCGGTTAACAGATACGTCGCAGCCCATCAGACACTCCCGGCGGCTTCCAGATTCAGGGATTGCGCACGATTACGCGATCGTCGATCTGGACTGTATCACCAAGCCGATAAGCAGGCCCGGCTGCAAGGGCAACGGTTTGCGTGGTGTCATTGTGCAAACGCATGAATACTTCAAAGTGGCGCGAGCTGCGCGAGTTGCCTTCGATCGCGCGACCGCCATACGCAGCGCCGGTCTGCGCTGCGACGCCGCTCTGATTGCCTGCGGCGGCCCGGGCCGGGCTGCCCTGCTGTGCGCGGGCCTGGCCCGGCAGCAATGCCAGCGACATCAGCGCCGATATTGCGACCATGCCGGTCAAAAATTTTTGCGATACTTTCATCGGGTTCCCCTGTTATTTGCTGCGATCGATGCAAACGATGCGATGCCTTGCATTTACAGCCGCAAGATAGCCGGCTGCCGCAGGCCGGTCTGTGCGCTACCGAACGCCGCGGCCGACGCCGGCCCGAACTGCGGTTTGACCGCATAATGCTGTTTTATCGCAGCAATCATAATCATGACCCCCGACTCGCCATCCGACCCCACTTCGATGCTGACCACGATGCAGAATTTCGACCCCGAAACCCATGCCGGCCCGCTGCCTTCGCCCTGCATCAACCTGTGCCGGATGGATCCGGCTTCCGGCCTGTGCCAGGGCTGCCTGCGCACCATCGCGGAAATCGTCGCCTGGAGCCGCGCCGGCGAAAGCGACAAGCGCGCGATCTGGCAGGAAATCCGGCGCCGTGCAACGCAATCGGGACCTTTATGACAGCGCCAGTGCGATTGCCGGCCACGATGCAGGTTCTGGAGCGCGGCTGGCTGTCTTCCAACAACATCCTGTTCCGCGGGCGCGGCCCGAGCGCCCTGGTCGACAGCGGCTACAGCGCGCACGCGGCGCAAACCCTGGCGCTGGTCCAGTCCGCTCTGCAGGGGCGGCCGCTGCAACGACTGATCAACACCCACCTGCATTCCGACCACTGCGGCGGCAACGCGGTGCTGCAACAGGCATATCGCTGCCGCACCACGATCCCGGCGTCGGAAGCGCAGAAAGTCGGCAGTTGGGAGGAAGACGCGCTGAGCTTCAAAGCCACCGGCCAGCAGTGCCCGCGTTTTTCCTTCGACGACACGATTGCAGCCGGGGACACGCTGACGCTGGGCGACATGGCATGGCAAGTGCTGGGCGCGCCCGGCCACGACCCGCATTCGCTGATCCTGTTCTGCCCGGATGAGCGGATCCTGATTTCGGCCGACGCGCTGTGGCAAAACGGTTTCGGCGTGGTGTTCCCGGAACTGGAAGGCGAATCCGGCTTTGCCGAAGTGCGCGCCACGCTGGAACTGATCGCCACACTCGACGCCCGCCTGGTGATTCCGGGCCACGGCGCACCGTTCTCCGGTGTGCGACAGGCACTCGATGTCGCGTTTTCCCGGCTCGACTACCTGTGCGCCGATCCGCTGCGCAATGCGCAGAATGCGGTCAAGGTGCTGCTCAAATTCCTGCTGCTGGAGCGGCAGCGGATCGCGCTGGCCGAGTTGCCGCAACTGCTGGGGCAGATGCGGATAGTGATCGAGGCCAACCGGCGCTTCCTGCAGCAGCCGCTGCCGCTGCTGACGCAATGGGCGGTCGCGCAGCTGGTCAAGGCCGGCGCGGCCGAAGTGGACGGCGCGCATCTGCGCAACCGCGGATAAATTCCCCAGGCTGGCCCGCAGCAGCCGCGACGGGCAGTCTTTACCGATCGCCGCGAGATATACCCGGTTATGTATTATTTTTATCGCAATGAATATATGCAGTAAATGCATGTTTTTATGAAATTTTATGGGAGTATATTTACGCAAGCGACGGAAATCGCGCGTTCAGCCATCGGCACCGGGACATGACGGAAAAACAAGCGGCATCTTGATTTCACGCAAGACCGGGCCAGTGATGTGGGCAAGAATGACTGATGAGTTCCGAGATCGACTTGTCAACCGGTTTGCGTGGTCGGGAGCAATCGATGTTCCCGCCGCAGCAGGCTGCTGCCCTCGGCGCCGCCACTGCGCTGCGCCGGACATCGGGCATGACGGTCATGCATTGGCTGCTGCATGCGCTCAGGCATCTGGTTATCGGATTGCTGCTGGCCGCATCGCTGCTGCCGGCCGCCGCCGCTCCGGCGCCAGTGACGCTGCTGACGATCGACGGCGCAATCGGCCCGGCCAGTGCCGACTATGTGGTGCGCGGCATCGCGCGCGCCGGCCAGGATGGCAGCCAGCTGGTGATACTGCAGATGGATACGCCGGGCGGGCTCGACACCTCGATGCGGGCGATCATCAAGGCGATCCTGACCTCGCCGGTGCCGGTCGCCAGCTACGTCGCGCCAAGCGGCGCGCGGGCTGCCAGCGCCGGGACCTACATCCTGTATGCCAGCCATATTGCGGCGATGGCGCCGGGCACCAACCTGGGTGCCGCCACGCCGGTGCAGATCGGCGGCAATCCGCTGGCACCGGAACCCGAAAAGCCGGTGCCGCGCGGCGACGGCGATCGGGCAGACAAGAAACCCGGCGCCACCGACAAGACCGACGGCACTGATAGCACATCAGCAATGACGCGCAAGCAGGTCAACGATGCCGCCGCCTACATCCGCGGACTGGCGCAGATGCGGGGCCGCAATGTCGAGTGGGCCGAGCGCGCGGTGCGCGAGGCGGTCAGCCTGTCGGCGCAGGAGGCGTTGCAGCTGGGCGTCATCGATTATGTCGCCGCCGACATTCCCGCGCTGGCCGCGCAGCTCGACGGCAAGAAGGTGAGTGCGCTGGGCGCAGACAAGTTGCTGCAGACCAAGGGTGCGCTCATCAATGACGCCCAGCCCGACTGGCGCGCCAGGCTGCTCGCCGTCATCACCAACCCGAGCATCGCGCTGCTGCTGATGACCATCGGCATTTACGGGATCGTCTTTGAATTCACCAATCCCGGCCTTGGCGTACCGGGCGTGGTTGGCGCCATCTGCCTGCTGCTGGCGCTGTATGCATTGCAACTGCTGCCGGTCAACTATGCGGGGCTGGCGCTGATCCTGCTCGGCATGGCATTCATGGTAGCCGAAGCATTCATGCCGAGTTTCGGCGTGCTCGGACTGGGCGGCATTGCCGCCTTCGTGGCCGGCGCGCTGATCCTGATCGACACCGAACTGCCCGGCTTCGGGATTCCGGTGACACTGATCGCTGCCATTGCGGTGGTCAGCGCGCTGCTGCTGGCGGCGATGGTCGGCGTCGTGCTGAAAACCCGCAGGCGTGCGGTGGTAAGCGGTCCCGCCGATTTGATCGGCAGCATCGCCGAGGTCCAGCAGGCGACGCAGCATGAAGGTTGGGCGCGCCTGCGCGGCGAGACCTGGCGCGTGGTCAGCGATGCGCCGCTGCAAGCGGCGCAAAAAGTCCGGGTGGTGGCGCGCAATGGATTGGTGCTGCAGGTTGTCCCTGTAGTCAATGACGAAAAAGGAGAATAACCATGTTTTTCGAATTCGGCTTCAGCGGTCTGGCCATCCTGATCCTTGCGTTGCTGGCTGCCTCGATCCGCGTGCTGCGCGAATACGAACGCGGCGTGGTGTTCCAGCTGGGCCGGTTCTGGTCGGTCAAGGGACCGGGATTGATTATCCTGATCCCGGTGGTCCAGCAAATGGTGCGGGTCGATCTGCGCACCGTCGTGCTCGACGTGCCGACCCAGGACGTGATCTCGCGCGACAACGTATCGGTGAAAGTCAACGCGGTGATCTACTTCCGCGTGATCGATCCCGAGAAAGCCATCATCCAGGTTCTCAATTTTCTGGAAGCGACCAGCCAGCTGGCCCAAACCACGCTGCGCTCGGTGCTGGGCAAGCATGAACTCGACGACATGCTGGCCGAACGCGAGCGGCTGAACACCGATATCCAGCAAGTGCTCGACGCCCAGACCGACGCCTGGGGGATCAAGGTCGCCAATGTCGAAATCAAGCATGTCGACCTCGACGAATCGATGATACGGGCCATCGCCCGGCAAGCGGAAGCCGAGCGCGAGCGGCGCGCCAAGGTAATCCACGCCGAGGGCGAGTTGCAGGCATCGGAGAAATTGATGCAGGCGGCCAAAATCCTGGGGCAGCAGCCGGGCGCGATGCAATTGCGCTATATGCAAACGCTGGCCAACATCGCCGGCGACAAATCATCGACCATCGTATTCCCGCTGCCGATCGAACTGCTCACCGGCATGGCGGAACTGCGCTCGAGCCGCAAGGAATAAGGGCGGATCCTGGCGCGCCGGCGCCGCTGCAGGCCGGACGGAGGCAAACGATGCGAGCACGAAAAATCCGGGCCGCCGGCGCGCCGCAGCACCGGAATAGGGTGCGCAGCATTGCGCTGCGCACCGTGCTGATGTCGGCGCTGTGGTGGGTGCTAACCGGCGGCGCCGCCGCAACCTGGGGCCTGGGCGTCGCCAGCGTCGCATCCGCGGTGGCGGCCAGCTTGGTGCTGCTGCCTCCCAGGGCACGCAGCTTTTCGCTCAGCGGTCTGCCCGGCTTCCTGGCTTTTTTTCTGCTGCAGTCGGTCAAGGCCGGCGTGCAGGTCGCGGCCATGGCGCTGCGTCCGCGGCCGGACCTGCGACCAGCGGTGCTGGAAATTCGCTTGCAACTGCCGGACCAAGGGGCGCGGATACTTTTGGCATGCACGATGACCCTGCTGCCCGGCACGCTCAGCTTCGGCCTTGACGGCGACCGCTTGCTACTGCATGTGCTGGACCGGCGCATGCCGAACGAACAGGAATTGCGCAAGGCGGAGGCCAGGATAGCGCGCCTGTTCCGGATCGTGCTATGAACGGCTTGCCATTGCTGCTTGCGGTTTTCCTGCTGGCCAACCTGCTGGCTGCGCTGCTGCGCATAGTGCGCGGCCCGACCGCCGCCGACCGCATGCTGGCGGCATTGCTGTTCGGCACCACCGGGGTGGCCGTGCTGTTGCTGCTGGCGCACGCGGCCGACGATCCGGCGCTGGTGGACGTGGCGCTGGTATTTGCATTGCTTGCCGCCATTACCGGCGCGGCGTTTGCCCAGCGTGCCTGGCGCCGGGAAGAACGAATACCCGAACAAGGAGCATCCGAACATGAGCGCGGTTGAACTGCTCAGCGCTGCCTGCCTGATTGCCGGCGCTGCCTTCTTTCTGGCCGGAACCATCGGGCTGTTGCGCTTTCCCGACGTGTATACGCGGCTGCATGCGCTCACCAAGGTAGACAACCTCGGGCTCGGCTTCACCATCCTCGGCCTGCTGGTGCGGGCCGAGAACGTGGCCGGCGCAATGAAACTGCTGCTGGTCTGGCTGCTGGTGCTGGCGGCCAGCGCGACGGTGAGCTTCCTGATTGCGCGCCGCGCGCGCCGGCACGGCATCGCCAACTGGCAGCAGCAGCAATGAGCGGCAGCGCCTTCGACCTGCTGCTGGCGCTGGCGCTGCTGTGGAGCGCGCTGCGCGCGATGACGGCCTCGGACCTGTTTCGGGCGGTCGTGCTGTTCATCGTGTTCGGACTGCTGATGGCGCTGGCCTGGGCCCGCCTGGGCGCGCCGGATATCGCGCTGGCCGAAGCGGCGATCGGCGCCGGCCTGGCCGGCGCGCTGCTGCTGGACACCATCGGCACCCTGCGGGCAAGGAGAAGGGATCGCCGATGAAGATGCTGCTGCGCCTGCTGGTACTGATAGCGGCAGCCCTGCTCGGACTGGCGCTGGCGTGGGCCATGCTGCAGTTGCCGCCGCCTGCGGTGCGTCTGGCGCAGCAGGTCGATGCGCAGATGCATGCCAGCGGCGTCACCCATCCGGTGACTGCGGTGCTGTTGAACTTCCGCGGCTATGACACGCTGCTGGAAATCGCGGTGCTGCTGCTGGCGCTGCTCGGCGTATTGGCCGCAGCCGCCGGCGCACCGTCGTCCGTGCGGCCGCTCGGCGGCGCGCCGCAACCGCTGCTGCAGGCCTTGGTCCGGCTGCTGGCGCCGCTGATGGTGCTCGTCGCAGGCTACCTGTTGTGGGCCGGATCGCACCGGGCCGGCGGCGCGTTCCAGGCCGGCGCGGTGCTGGCAGGGTCCGGCGTGCTGCTCCATCTGGCGGGCCTGATGCCGGACTGGGCCGATCCGCCCCGGCTGCTGCGCACCGGACTGGCGGCGGGTTTCCTGATCTTCCTGTCGGTGGCGACGCTGCTGCTGTGGCAAGGCGCGCTGCTGCAGTACCCGCCGCGCTGGGCCGGCGCGCTGATTCTGGCAATCGAAGCGGGTCTGACGCTGTCCATCGCGCTGGTGCTGGCCGGCCTGTTCCTGTGGCTGCCGAGCGAAATCGACGGAGCGCAGCAATGAACCCGGGCTGGACCGGCTGGATATTTGCGCTGACAGGGACCGCCCTGTTCGTGTCCGGCATCGCCGGCGTGGTCCTGCAAGACCATCTGCTGCGCAAGATTCTGGCCTTCAATATCATGGGCAGCGGCGCCTTCCTGGCGCTGGTCGGTCTCGGCCAGCGCGACGGCGTCGCCGATCCGGTGCCGCAGGCGATGGTGCTGACCGGGATCGTGGTCTCGATTGCCGCCACCGCACTGGCGCTGGCGCTGGCGCGGCGCCTGCTGCACCTGACCGGCCGGATGCGCTTGCCGCGCCAAGTGCCGGATGATCGGAATGAATGATCCGATTCCGTGGCTGATAGTGCTGCCGCTGGCCTGGGCCAGCGCGGCTTTCCTGGCCGGTCCCGGGCGCGGCGGGCGTCTGGCGCTGGCAGCGCTGACGCTCCAGCTTGGAGTGGCGCTGATGCTGGCAAACCGGGTCGCCGCGGACGGTCCAGGAATCCACCGGGTCGGCGGCTGGGAGGCGCCGCTCGGGATCGAACTGGCGGCCGACGGCCTGTCCGCGGTGATGCTGCTGCTGACTCAGGCGGTGGCGCTGCCGCTGGCATTGTATGCACGCGCCTATTTCGCCGGCCAGCCGCAAGGCCTGCGCTATTTCTGGCCGCTGACCGGCTATCTGCTGGCGGCGATGAATGCGCTATTCCTGTCGGCCGATGTGTTCAATCTGTATGTCACGCTGGAACTGGTCGGCCTGGCAGCGGTCGGCCTGGTGGCCGCGAAGGGCAGCGCGGGGGCGGTCGCTGCCGCGTTGCGCTACCTGCTGGTCACGCTGCTCGGGTCCGGCGCCTACCTGTTCGGCGTGGCGCTGCTGTATGGCGCCTACGGCAGCGTTTCGCTGTCGGTGCTGGCACCGCTGATCGCCGCCGATGCACCGCAGGCGGTGCGGCTGGCGGCGATCCTGATGGTAACCGGACTGATGCTCAAGACCGCGCTGTTGCCGTTCCACTTCTGGCTGCCGCCGGCGCATGGCGGCGCGCCCGCACCGGTCTCCGCGCTGCTCTCGGCGCTGGTAATCAAGGCCTCGTTCTACCTGATCGTGCGGCTGTGGTTTGCGCTATTCCAGCCGCTGGCGACACCGGCAGCCGCGCAGTTGCTGGGCGCGCTGGGCAGCGGCGCGATACTCTGGGGCTCGGTCATGGCGCTGCGGCAAACGCGCCTGAAAATGCTGGTCGCCTATTCCACCGTCGCGCAGATCGGCTATCTGTTCCTGCTGTTTCCGCTGCTCACGCACAGCACGTCCGGCGCCGCCCACAGCGCATTCCAGGGCGCGCTGATGCAGGTGCTGGCGCACGGCACGGCAAAGGCGGCGATGTTCGCCGCCGCCGGCGCGATGATTCTGTCGGCCGAAAGCGAGGACATCGCGCATCTGGCCGGCGTATCCGGCCACCAGCCGCTGTCGGTGTTCACCTTCGCGCTGGCCGGCGTGAGCCTGATGGGGCTGCCCCCCTCGGCGGGATTTCTCGCCAAGTGGCTGCTGATCGATGCCGCGATCGACAGTGGCCAATGGGGCTGGATTGCCGTGATGATCGCCGGCGGCCTGCTGACTGCGGCCTATGTATTCAAGGTGCTGCGCCATGCATTCCTGCACAGTGATCAGGTTACCGTCTACCGACCGTTGCCACGCATGCTGGAGTGGCCGGCCTTCCTGCTGGCCTGTGCCAGCCTGGCGCTGGGACTACGGGCTAGCGAACTGCTGCAGCTGCTGGGGTCGCCATGAGCTGGAATATGCGCTGGAATGCCGCATTGCCGCTGCTGGTGCTGGCCAGTTCGCTGCTGCCGGGACTGCTCATCTTCTTCTTGCCGGAACAGCGCCGGCACCTGCGCAGCGCGCTCAACCTGGCCGGCGCCGGGATCAAGCTGGTATTCATCGGATTCATGCTGTGGGGCGTTGCACGGGGCCAGCAGTTTGTATTTCGTCATGCGGTGTTGCCGGGACTGGAACTGGTCCTGCATGCGGATGCGCTGGCCTTGCTGTTCGTCTCGCTGTCGGCAGCGCTGTGGTTCCTGACCACCGTGTATGCGATCGGCTATCTGGAGGGCTCGCCCCACCGCAGCCGCTTCTTCGGCTTCTTCAGCCTGTGCGTCACCGCAACGGTCGGAGTGGCGATGGCCGGCAACCTGTTCACTTTCTTCTTTTTCTACGAAATGCTGACGCTCTCCACCTACCCGCTGGTGGTGCACCGCGGCACGCGATCCGCGCTGCGCGCCGGCAATATTTACCTCGCATACACGCTGGCCGGCGGCGCGGTGTTGCTGACCGGCGTGGTCTGGCTGTATGGCTTGCTGGGCAGCGTGGAATTCGTTCCCGGCGGTTCGGTTGCGGGATTGGGGCCGGAACATGCGGGGCAGTTGCGGTTGATTTTTTTCCTGCTGATCGCCGGTGTCGGCGTCAAGGCTGCACTGGTGCCGCTGCACGGTTGGCTGCCGCATGCGATGGTGGCGCCGGCGCCGGTATCGGCCCTGCTGCACGCGGTGGCAGTGGTCAAGGCTGGCGCCTTCGGTGTGATGCGGGTGGTGTATGAAGTGTTCGGGGTGGAATCTGCACAGTCGCTCAATCTGCTGGCGCCGCTATCGGTTGCGGCCTGCGTCACCATCATCTGGGGCTCGCTGCGGGCGCTATGGCAGGACGATCTCAAGCGGCGCCTGGCCTACTCCACCATCAGCCAGGTTTCCTACATCATCCTCGGCGTTGCATTGTTTGGCCCGCTCAGCACCGTGGGCGGCCTGGTGCATCTGGTGCATCAGGGGATCATGAAGATCACACTGTTTTTCTGCGCCGGCAACTTCGCGGAGACGCTCGGCGTGCGCCGGATCAGCGACATGAACGGCATCGGCCACCGCATGCCGTTGACGACAGCGGCCTTCAGCATCGGCGCGCTCGGCATGATAGGCGTGCCGTTGACCGCCGGTTACGTCAGCAAGGCCTGGCTGTTGCAAGGCGCGGATGCGGCCGGTGCGGCATGGGCCGGCTGGGTGCTGACGACGTCGAGCCTGCTGAACGCCGCGTATTTCCTGCCGATCCTGTATCGCGCATGGCTCAAGCCTGCTTCAGTGCCGTGGCCGCACGAGCGGATAGCGCGTCGCGGCTGGCGCGAGACCGCGACGCTGCTGCTGTTTCCGCCGCTGATCAGCGCCATTGCGGTAGTCGCCGCCGGCGTGCTGGCCGATCACGCCTGGAGCCCGCTGTCGTGGGCCAAACTGATTGCCGCCCGCCAGTACCCCGGCCTGCTGGAGTGAAGTGGCGGGAAGCGGCCGGAACTTGGCCCGCATTGCGGTGGATCAAATGAATATTGCGGTGCGCCGGTAGCCTTATCATTTGACGCCGCCAGATCGAGCGCCGCCGATCAACCCTTTCCGAAGGAAACCAGCATGCCCAAAATACTGATCCCCTGCGACGGCTCGGACAATGCTCTACGGGCGGTGCGCCATGCGGCATCGGTGGCGAAACAGCGCTCCGACGTGCAACTGGAACTGCTGTATGTGCAGGATCCGATGCCGCTGAAGGTGCATGCGGCCTTTTCGCTACAGGAAATCGAGCAGATGCAAGCCGATGAGGCCGGCCGCGTCCTGCAACCGGCCAGGCAGATCCTCGATGCCGAAAAGGTGCCATACCAATTCCGCTGGCGCGCCGGCACGCCCGCTGGCGAAATTGCGCGGCATGTGGAGGAAGCGCAGTGCGACGCCGTCATCATGGGCACCCGCGGCCTGGGTCCGGTCGCCAGCATGATGATCGGCTCGGTTGCCATCAAGGTCATCCATCTGGTCAAGGTCCCGGTGACGCTGATCAAGTAAGCGAAATGCACGCGGATGGGGCGCAAGCAGTAACCAGACCGACAGCCTGACGAACTTCAATAAAACATGGAGTATATTCATTTTCATCGCATTTACCGCATATTTTCATTGCCGCTATGAATATACTATGCATTATTAAGATGCAATGCAGAAGCGTTTCATGATCGACATTCCGGTTGTGCTTCTGTTAGTGTTTCTCGCCGATCGCGGCCCTGGCAGTCCCGCTAGTTTGCGGGAGATCAAAATTACCGGGGCCGACAAGCGTTAGTGTTTGATCATGCGAACAGGAGGCTGAGATGCGAATCGGTGGAATTGCCACGCTTGAGGCGGTGCACTGCAAGCGCGAAGCGAGTGTGCTGGAAGCCGCGCTGCTGATGCGCAAGCACCATGTCGGCGACCTGATCGTGGTCGATGAAGTGGCCGGTGCATTGTCGCCGGTCGGGATTCTTACCGACCGCGACATCGTGGTATCGCTGGTTGCCGAAGGGCTGGACGCCACGATCATCGAGGCCGGCGACATCATGAGCCCGGAACTGCTGGCGGCCAGCGAAGATGCCGATGTGCACGAAACCATAGAGCGGATGCGCTTCAAGGGCGTGCGCCGGATGCCGGTGATCAACGCCAGCGGCAATCTGGTCGGAATCGTCAGCGTCGACGACCTGATGGAATTTCTGGCCGAAGAGATGACCGAGCTGTCGCGCATCAGCCTGCGCCAGCAGTCGATCGAAAAACAGGTCCGAAAGTAGCGCGGGCAGCGCGGCAAAGCCGCGCCCGACGCTGCGCCGGGGGATACCGTGAACATCCCGCTCAAAATCACTTACCGCGACCTGCGGCCGTCGCCGGCGATCGAAGCCGCGCTCCGCGCTCAAACCCGACGCTTCGAGCCGTTGCGCCAATACATTCTGCGCTGCAACGCCACCGTTGAAGTACTCGGCAGGCACTGGCGCGGTGGCCATCATTACAATGTGCGGGTGGCCATCGCGGTGCCGGGCGGCGAAGTCGCGGTCAGCCGCAACCATGATGACGCCGACATCGTGGTGGCAATTGGCGCCGCCTTCGATGCCGCCAGAATGCGACTGGAAGATCACGTCCAGCGCTTGCGGCGCAAGGTGAAGACGCATGAAGCGCCGCTGCACGGGCGCATCAGCAAGCTGTTTGCCGGCGACGCCGGTTTCGGTTTCATAGAAACGGCCGACGGCCGCGAATTTTATTTCCGCCGCGACAACGTGATGGAACCCCGCGCCGCGCCGCTGGCGATCGGCGCCGAAGTGCAGTTCCTGGAAGCGCTTGGCACCGAATCGCTGCAAGCCAGGCGCATCGTCGCCGGCCACCACCGCATTTAGTCAGTGCAGATGCTCAGGCGCGAATCGGAACTGCGGCCAGATGCGGGCGATGCATTTTTGACGCATACTCCTTAGCCTCGGAAGGGGTATACCGATGCGCAAGATATTTCAGATGAATCCGTTCTGCTGGCTGCCGCCGTTGCTGCTCGCATACATCATGTGCGTGAGCATCGGACAGGCCGCTGCTGCCGGGCCGGACACGAATCCGGCCGTATCGCTGCGTGCCAAATACGCGGAATTGGGCCCGCAACTCAGCGACAATCAGTTCAAGCGGCCGCTCCACCTGGATTCGGCCGAATCCCCCACTCAGTTAAAGGGCGACATCTACGCGCTGGTCGATTACCCGTTTGCCGCGGTCAAGCAGGCGCTCAGCGAGCCCACCCATTGGTGCGAGCTGTTGATCCTGCACCTGAATATAAAATACTGTCGTGCGTCGGCCGGCACGGCCGGCAGCATGCTCGCGGTCAGCATCGGCACGAAACACCATCAGCCGCTCGCGCAAGCCTTCGGGGTCGAATTTGCGTTTAATCCGGCCGCGACCACGCCCGAGTATTTCGACCTCCGGCTCAACGCAAAAAAGGGACCGCTGGGCACCAGCGACTATCGGATACGGCTGGAAGCGGCAACCGTCCAGAGTGGCAAGACCTTCCTGCATCTGACCTATTCCTACTCCTACAATTTTGCAGGGCGGGCCGCGATGCAAGCTTATCTTGCAACAATCGGCAGCGACAAGGTCGGGTTCACCATCACCGGCAAACAGACCGCCGGCCAGCCCGACCATATTGGCGGCGTGCGCGGCGTGGTGGAGCGCAACACGATGCGCTATTACCTCGCCATCGACGCCTATCTCGGCGGGTTGTCGACCCCGCCCGCGCAACAGCTCGAAAAACGCCTGGAAAGCTGGTTCGCGTCCACCGAGCACTATCCCCGGCAGCTGCATGAAGTGGACCGCGCCGCCTATCTGGACATGAAACGGCGTGAGTATCTGCGCCAGCAGCAGTCCCGGTAGCAGGAGTGTCCGGGCATTTTGCTGCCGGTCAGCCCGGCAGCACCGCCCATTCCGGCTCCTCGAATTCTCCGATCACCGTAATTTCGCAATGCGTCGCATGCTTTTCCAGAATTGCGCGCACGGTTGCATTGCTGCGGTCGTCCTTCGCATCCCGGTGCGCCTTCGAGTCCCAGTGGGCAATCGCCAGCAGCGCGTTGGGGTCGCCGATTTTCCGGTGCAGATAGGTCCCTCTGGCCCCGGGCGTTTGCTGAATGATCTCGCTGGCACGCACCCACGCCTGCGCGTATTGCTCCACCGTGTAACCCGGCTTCATCCGGACTTCGAAGATGAATTTCATCTTGTTAACCTCCTGTTCCCGATTGCGGGCGCACCGGTCCGCCGGGCAAATCCCGGCTCATGGCAATTATCAGGGTCGGCGCCGCGCAGCGATGCGTTCGCTTCAGGATAGGACAAAACCCCCATCCGCACAGGCCGGCGATTGCGACTAGAGCGGACAATCTAGCACGCTCGTACTTTTTTCGCCCTATAATCGGCTTCCATTCGAAATTATCGCGAGGTCACCATGGCATTGCCTGCCGCACTGCAAAATCTGCGCCTTCCCGTCATCGGCTCTCCGCTGTTCATCGCCAGCGGCCCGGAGCTGGTGATTGCCCAATGCAAGGCCGGCATCGTCGGCGCTTTCCCGGCGCTCAATGCGCGCCCGGCCGAATTGCTCGATACCTGGCTGACGCAGATCCAGGCCGAGTTGGCGACCCACCAGGCTGCCAATCCGGACGCGAAGGTGGGGCCGATTGCGGTCAACCAGATCGTCCACCAGTCCAATGACCGGCTGGCGCACGACGTCGAAGTCTGCGTCAGGCACCGGATTCCGATCATCATTTCGTCGCTGCGGGCGCCGCCGCCGGAGATGCTGGATGCGATCCACAGCTATGGCGGCATCGTGCTGCATGACGTGATTTCGATCCGTCACGCGCAAAAGGCGCTGGAGGCCGGCGTCGATGGCTTAATTCTGGTGGCGGCCGGGGCCGGCGGCCATGCCGGCGCGCTGTCGCCGTTCGCGCTGGTGGGCGAGATCCGCAAGTTCTTTCAGGGGCCGATCGCGCTGTCGGGTTCGATCGCCACCGGCGACGCGATCCTGGCCGCGCAGGCGATGGGCGCCGATCTGGCGTATATCGGTTCGCGCTGGCTGGCCACCAAGGAGTCGAATGTCGACGACGATTACCGCAACGCGATCGTCGAATCGGCGGCAGCCGACATTGTCTACACCAACCTGTTTACCGGGGTGCACGGCAATTACCTGAAAAAGTCCATCGTCCAGGCCGGACTGGACCCGGACAATTTGCCGCAAGCGGATAAAACCGCGATGAATTTCGGCTCCGGCAGCGCCAGCAAGGCCAAGGCCTGGCGCGATATCTGGGGTGCCGGGCAAGGGGTCGGCCTGATGACCGATGTGCCGACGGTGGCTGAAATGGTGACGCGACTGCAAGACGAGTACGACGCGGCCAAGCGGCGGATTTGCGCCAATACGTGAGCGCTGCAGGTGCGAATTTATTCGCACTCTTAACGTTTTCATGCGAGCTGATGCGAATGAATTCGCACCTACAGCTTCGTAGCGTGGGCACGTATTTGCACCCATCCTTCTAAAAATCCGCCACTCTTGCGAGTGGCGGATTTTTTTGGCACGGAAATGAACGACGGTCTTATTTCTTCTTCGATGGTGCGGCAGCGACAGGCGGTCTGGCCGCTTCGCCCTGCTCCTTGGCGGTTCTTGCCACCAGATAATCCATCACTTTCAGCGCGGCGGTTTGCAACGCGGCTTCCGGCTGCCTGCCGCCGCCCAGGCCGGCAGCGGCAATTGAGGGCGAGGTGATGTAGCGCCCGCCGATGGCGATGGTGGGCACGCCGTCGATCTTGTATGCGGCCTGCAACTGGCTGGCGATGCGCACCTTGGATTGGACCCCGAAGGAATTGTACATAGCGACAAATTTTTGCTTGTCCACGCCCTGTTTGGCGATGAAGTCGGCAATCGATGCATCCTTGTCGAGCGGCTGGCGCTCGACGTGGATCGCGTTGAATACCTTGGGGTTCAGTTGCGCGGTCAGGCCGAGCGCTTCGAGTGCGTAATACAGGCGCTGCTGCGGCACAAAGGATTCATTGAAGGCGATCGGCACCCGCTTGAAGACGATATTGTCGCCCTGTTTCTTGATCCAGCTCTCCAGCGCCGGCTCGAAAGCATGGCAGTGCGGGCAGCTGTACCAGAAGAATTCGGTGACTTCGACCTTTTCCCCGGAGTCGGTCTGCTGCACCTTGTCCAGGGTACGGAAATCGACGCCGTTTTTCGGATTGTCGGGGGCCGCGCTGACGGACAGGGCCAGCAGGCTCAGTCCAAGGGTGACGAACAATTTGGGCAGCAAACGCATACGATTCCTTTTCTGGTTTATTTGGGCTTATTTTGGACTGCGCACTACAGCGACGTCGACGCCGTTGTCCGACAGCTTTTCGCGGGTACGGTTCATTGTTTCGATTTGGCCAAACGGACCGACGCGCACCCGGTACAGCGTGCCGCTATCGGACAGGCGCTCGGTCACGCGCGCCTCGAACCCGAGCAGCGCCAGTTTGGCCTTGATATTCTCGGCATCGGCCTGCTCGCGAAAAGCGCCCGCCTGCAGATAGTAGGTATATTTCTCTTCGCCCGCATCGGGCTTGGCGGCCACCGATTTTTCGACGATCGGCGTCTGGCCGGCTTCGGCTGCGGGCTTGGCGGCAGCCGGCGGCTGCGCCGCCGGTGCGGTTTCTTCGGCCGGCTTGGCCAGATTGCGGGCGGCTTCCCTGGCCGCATCCTTGTTGCCGTACAGCGGCTTGTTGGGATCGACCACGATGGCGCCGCCGCTGCCTTCGGGCGCCCTTGGCTGGGCACCCTTGGTGACGAAGGGCAAACCCGTCTTGGTGATGCTCAGCGCGACCGCCAGCGCGATCCCGAGGCCGATGATCAGGCCGATGACCAGGCCCAGCAAGGTGCCGCCCTGCTGGCCGCGGTTGCGTGCATTGCTGCTCTTTTTTGGGTGAGTTGCCATACTTTTCCGATTACATCCGCTCTGGAGCCGAGACGCCGATCAGCGCCAAACCATTTTGCAATACCTGCCGGGTGGCACACATCAATGCCAGCCGCGCCATCTTCAGGACCACATCGTCGACCAGCACCCGTTCCGCATTGTAGTAGCTATGCAATTCGCCCGCCAGGTCGCGCAGGTAAAACGCCACCTGATGCGGGCCCAGCTCTTCCAGCGCATGTTGCAGCGCGTCCGGATATTCGGCCAGCTTGGCCAGCAGCGCTGCTTCGCGCGGGGCCGTCAGCAGCGCCAGGTCGACCTCGGCCAGTGTGGCCGCATCGCCGGCCCACAGTTCCAGCATGCGGCAGATCCGCGCGTGCGCGTATTGGACGTAATACACCGGATTTTCGTCCGATTGCGCCAGCGCCACATCGACATCGAACACGAATTCGGTATCGGCCTTGCGCGAAATCAGGAAAAACCGCACCGCATCGCGCCCCCGTGTCAGGTCGCCCGCGTTGTTCTCGCCGGCCGACCATTCGATCAGGTCGCGCACCGTCACATACGAGCCGGCGCGCTTGGAGATTTTCACCTCTTCGCCGTTTTTCATCACGGTCACCATCTTGTGCAGCACGTAATCCGGATAACCGTGCGGAATGCCCATGTCGACCGCCTGCAGGCCGGCGCGCACGCGGGCGATGGTGCCGTGGTGGTCGGAACCCTGGACGTTGATCGCCTTGGTATAGCCGCGCTGCCATTTGGTGACGTGATAGGCGACATCCGGCACGAAGTAGGTATAGGTGCCGTCGGACTTCTTCATCACGCGGTCCTTGTCGTCGCCGTAGTCGGTGGTGCGCAGCCACAACGCGCCGTCCTGCTCGTACGTCTTGCCGGCCTTCACCAGCGTATCGACGGTAGCGGCGACCTTGCTGTCGCTGTACAGCGACGATTCGAGATAGTAATTGTCGAACTTGACGCCGAATGCCAGCAAGTCCAGGTCTTGCTCGCGGCGTAAGTAAGTGACCGCAAACTGGCGGATCGAATCGATATCGTCGACCACGCCACTGGCGGTCACCGGTGCGCCATCGCTGGCGGCAACCGTCTTGCCGGCCAGGAAATCCTGCGCGATCTCATCGATGTAGTCGCCGTTGTAGGCCGATGCCGGCCAGGCGTCGTCGAGCGGCGTCAGGCCGATGGCCCGGGCCTGCACCGACAGCGCCAGGTTGCCGATCTGGACTCCGGCATCGTTGTAATAGAACTCGCGCGTAACAGCGTAGCCCTGCGCATCGAGCAGCGCCGCCAGCGCGTCGCCCAGCGCGCCCTGGCGTCCGTGGCCGACGTGTAGCGGGCCGGTCGGGTTGGCGGAGACGAATTCGACCACCACCTTGCGGCCGGCGCCGAGCGTGCTTTTGCCGTACTGCGCGGCCTCCGTCAGCACGGTCCGAACCACCGATTGCCGCGCCGCGGCCGACAGCCGCAGATTAATGAAGCCCGGTCCGGCGATCTCGGCCGCTTCGATCAGGCTCCCATTGGCCGCCTGCGCCATCAGCGCGGCAACGATCGCCTGCGCCAGTTCGCGCGGGTTTTTCTTCAAGTGGCGGGACAACTGCATAGCGATATTGCAGGCGACATCGCCATGCGCGGGATCGCGCGGGCGCTCCAGCGTGACATTCGCCTGCACTTCGGTGCCGGCCAGCAAGGGCACCAGCGCCGCGTTGAAGAGGTCGAGAATCTGTTGTTTCTGTTGGGCAAGCATGGGCAAATGGGCGCGGCGGCGTGAGCGCTCGCGATAAATTAATCGATGCGCGCAATTATACTGGCATGTAGCGCCGGCCCGGCAGGCTGCCGGCACCCCGGCCGGCGGCAAGCATCGATTGCTTCCGGCGCCAAAATGCCGCATATTCGGCTGCGGCTGTTTGCAAGGCCATGACCGTCCCTGGAGTGTTGATGCCTGACTACTATTTTCCTGCCGCACTGGTGCCTGAAATCACCAGCGGACGCAAGAACCGGATCATCGCAGCGCTGCCCGTCAGCAGTGTGCTGCCGCCGGTCGGCAGCCGGGTCCAGCTGTATTGCGGCAGCGGCAAGAAGGACCGCGCGCTGATCGCGCAGGGCCGCATCTGCGCGATTGCGCCGGTATTGCTGTGGGGCGAGCTGATGGCGGTCGACGGGCGTGAACTGTCGCCCGCAGAGGCAGATGCCTTCGCGCTGGCAGAAAGCTTTGCATCCTTTGTGCAACTCAAGGCATGGTGCCGGCAGCACCATGGGCTGCCCTTCTCCGGCTATCTGGCCCAGTGGGAGGCGCGCCAGATCCCGATCCAGTCCCACCTTTTTTAAGATCGGCAAATAGCCTGATGCAGATCAGGCTTACTACAGCACAAGCAGCATGCGTGATTCTGCTATGCTAGTATCAAGTGATTGATTCGTTGCACAGTTGCAAGTTTGTCCAGGCCGGAATGCGCCTGGATGGAAATGTTTTTGCAGCGCGGTAACGATATTTCATCGTTCTGCACAACACCCGGTTGATGCCGAATGCTCAGATCACTTGTTGATGACGGAGGTACTTGCTGTGGACCGTATCATTAAGAACAATTACGCCAGCACGGCGCAGTTGAAGGAACTGATGACTGCACCGCCGATGACTGCGGAACAGCACACCCAGCTGATGCGCAAACGCATCGCGCATCGCAGGATGATCGAGGACGCCAAGGAAATCCATCTGCAGGATTGCGCGGATTGGGAGTTTCCCGGTTAGGCTGTGAACAATAGCCGGAAGGACGGCTGGACACCGTATTCATACAGTAATCCAGTATAAATTTTATCCCGCTATTTTAATGCGGGAAATCATACATTTATTACCATACCCAACCAAATTTCAGTAATTCGCAGGACCCGGATATTCTCCTTTGTAGACTGGCTCGGACTTTGCTATAAATACAGTAGCGGCCCATTGCCGGAAGGAGAACATCATGCGACGCCGACTCTATTACACCTTGGCCGACGTCCCGGCGGCCCGGGCGTTGCTGGATGAATTATTGCTGGCCCGGATCGAGGAAAAACATATCCGTTTCTGGGCCAAGGACGGCAGTTTGCTGCCGGACATGCCCGAGGCCGGCTTCCTGCATAAAACCGATGTGATTCACGGCCTGGAACTGGGCGTGGTGGTCGGCACCTTTGCCGGCCTGGGGATCGGGATTCTGCTGACCTTATTCCCGCTGCAAGGCTTGCCGCTGCCGACCATGGCGATCCTGGGCGCCGCTATCGGCGGCGCGCTGTTCGGTGCCTGGGTGTCGGGCATGGTGGCCGCCGCGATCCCGAATTCGCGCCTGAAGACCTACCAGGAAGAGATCGAACGGGGCCGGGTGCTGCTGATCGTCGACCTGCCCTACCGGCGCGTGCGGGAAATCGAGGAGATGATCGCCAAGCGCCATCCAGAAATACGCTTCGGCGGCGAGGAACCGCATACGCCGGCGTTCCCGTAACCGCAGCCGTCCCGCATCCTTGGCCGGCAGCGGCTGCTCACCCGGCTCTGGGCTTGGCCAGCAGCGCCTTCAGGTTCGCCAGCCGGTTCTGCGGCGTGATGATTTCCTCTTCGGTCGGCACCGCGTCGCCTTCGTCGAGCTTCATTTCCTGGATGAAGCGCGAAATGTCGCAATGCACGCTCTCCCTGGCGCGCTTGCGCTTCTTGCACCAGCTGACGTGCAGCGTGCGCTGGGCGCGGGTGATGCCGACATACATCAGGCGGCGCTCCTCTTCGATCCGGGCGCCGAGGGTTTCGATCGGCGCATCCGGGTCGCCCTTGTGCGGCAGGATGCCTTCCTCGACGCCGACCAGGAATACGTGCGGGAATTCCAGCCCTTTCGATGCATGCAGCGTCGACATCCGCACCGCGTCCGGCTCTTCGTCGCGCCCTTCCAGCATCGTCATCAGCGCCACCATCTGGGTCAGGTCGAGCAGGCTTTTTTCGGCATCGTTGCCATCCTTGCCGCCGCTGCCCTTTTCCTTCAGCCAGGTGGTGAAGTCGATCACGTTCTGCCATTTGCTCTGGGCGGCGCGGTCGTCGAAGCTGTCGTACAGATAGCCTTCGTAATTGATCTCTTTCATCATGTCGTCGAGCAGTTCTGCCGCGTGCCCTTCCCGGTGCGCGTGCGCTTCGAGCTGGTTGATGAAAGTGCAAAAGGCGCGCAGCGGGTCCAGCTGGCGGTCGGCCAGCTGGCCCTCGATGCCGCCCTTGAACACCGCTTCGAACAGCGAACATTGCCACTGGCCGGCGACACGGCCCAGCGTTTCCAGCGTCGACTGGCCGACCCCGCGCTTGGGCGTGGTGACCGCGCGGATGAAGGCCGGGTCGTCGTCCTGGTTGGCGACCAGCCGCAGGTAGCTGACGATGTCCTTGATCTCGGCCTTGTCGAAGAAGCTCTGGCCGCCCGAGATCGTGTACGGGATGCGCTCCTTGCGCAGCGATTGCTCGATCACGCGCGCCTGGTGGTTGCCGCGGTACAGGATCGCGTAATCGGAATACTGGCTGCGGCGCTCGAAGCGGTGCGCCGAAATCATGATCGCGATCTGCTCGGCTTCCTGCTCGTCGTCGCTCATGCCGAGCACCTTGATCGGCTCGCCCTGGCCGTGCTCGGACCAGAGCGATTTTTCGAACAGCTTCGGATTGTTCGAAATCACCGCGTTGGCGGCTTGCAGGATGCGGGTGGTGGAGCGGTAGTTCTGCTCCAGCTTGACCACATGCAGGTCGGGGAAATCGACCTGCAGCTGCTTGAGGTTTTCGATGGTGGCGCCGCGCCACGCGTAAATCGCCTGATCGTCGTCGCCGACCGCAGTAAACATCGGTTTCTTGCCGGACCCGGACACCAGCAGCTTGACCAGTTCGTACTGGCAGGTATTGGTGTCCTGGTATTCGTCGACCAGCAGATAGCGCAGCCGGCGCTGCCATTTGTCGCGCACCGCGTCGTCGCTGCGAAACAGTTCGACCGGCAGCCGGATCAGGTCGTCGAAATCGACCGCCTGGTAGGCCGACAGCGTGGCAACGTAGTTGCGGTAGATGCGCGCGGCCTGCGCTTCGTCTTCGTCCTTGGCCTGGTGCAGCGCGGCATCGGGATCGATCAAGCCGTTCTTCCATAGCGACATTGCGCTCTGGATGCGGCGGATCAGCTGCTTGTCGGTAGTGATCGCCAGATCCTGCACCAGCGAGAAGCAATCGTCGCTGTCCATGATCGAAAAGCGGTCTTTCAGCCCGAGCGACCTGGCTTCCTGCCGCAGGATTTTCACGCCCAGCGAGTGGAAGGTCGATACCGTCAGCTGCTTGGCTTGGCGCGGCTCCTTGAGCAGCTTGGCGATGCGCTCCTGCATTTCCAGCGCGGCCTTGTTGGTGAAAGTCAGCGCGGCGACGTTTTTCGCTTCATAACCGCAATCCTCGATCAGATGCGCGATCTTTTGCGTAATCACGCGGGTCTTGCCGGAACCGGCGCCGGCCAGCACCAGGCAGGGGCCGTCCATGTAATTGACGGCGTCGCGTTGCGGGGCGTTCATACCGTGAGTTAAGCCATCAGACATGGGAAATGCAGACATAGAGACGACGAGGCCGGTCATTGTAGCAGCGCACCGGAGCCGGCCAGTCCTGCTGCAGCATATTGAGCAGACTTAACATAAAGCAATTTATTCGCAGCTCTTACAGGCTATAGTTCCGAGGAAACATTTTGCACTGCAACATTCCGCGCCTGGCGGGCATGCCGATTTGGAACATGCAATCAATCCGCAACACACTTCACGAAAGAGCCCCGACATCATGAATGCGCTATTAAACCGACTCCTGCTGTGGCAGAAATTCGTCATTCTGGCTGTTTTTGGCGTAATACTGGTCGCTGCGCCGTTCATCCTGTATCTGAATGAATCCGGCAAGGTCATCAGCGCAGCCCGGCTGGAAATCCAGGGTCTGGCCCCGGTGCGGCTGGTTCTCAAGACAATACAAATGGCGCAGCAGCATCGCGGCCTGTCCGCGCTGGCTTTGGGCGGTAATGCCGCGGCGCAACCGAGGCGGGCTGCCAAGATGGAAGAAACCGATCAAGCCTTTGCTGCACTCGATGCCGAACTGCAGAAAAATAACAGGGCCGCCGCACTCTCCAGCGCCTGGCTGCAATCCAAGGACGGCTGGAGCGCGCTCAAAGGCAAGATTGCGCACGGCGCAATTACCGTACCGGACAGCTTCGCCGCGCATACCGCGACGATTGGCCAGTTGCTCAAGATCAAGGCGCTGATGCTGGAACATTACGGACTCAGCTTTGACCCTGAAGCGCAAAGTTACTATCTGATCGATGCGGCGCTGGTGCAGGCGCCGATGCTGGCCGAAATATTCGGCCAGATCCGCGCCAGAGGCGCCGGCTTGCTGGCCGCCGGCGGTGAAGCGCCGATAGAAAGCCGCATGACCGTCAGCGCCCTGATCGACAAGGCCAATGAGCGCTACCAGAGCTTGAACGATTCGCTGGCAAGCGCAGCGTCGCGCAACCCGCAACTCAGGGACAAATTGGCCGCACCCGGCCAGGCCGCGATTACCAGCGCCAAACAAGTGATACAGCTGGCGCAAAATGAAATCGTCAAAACGGAACAACTGCAGTTTTCTTCCTCCGATTACGTTGACCAGTTCACCACCGCCATCGACACCCAGTTCAAGCTCAATGAAGTCGCGCTAGTGGAACTGGAGGCGATCCTCACAGCCCGCGTTGCGCGGCTAACTGCCACCAGCTATGTACTCAGCGGCGCCATCGTGCTGCTCAGTCTGCTGGCGGCCTTCATCAATCTCCTCATCACCCGCGGCCTGCTGCACCAACTCGGCGGCGAACCGGCGTATGCCGCCTCGATTGTCGAAAAAATCTCTGGCGGCGATCTGGCAGCAGCGATCCAACTCAAGCCGGGCGACCAGTTCAGCCTGCTGTTCGCGATGAAGAGCATGCGCGACCATCTGGCCACCATCGTCGGCAACGTGCGCAGCGGCACCGACTCGATCGCCACCGCCTCCGGCCAGATTGCGGCCGGCAATCTCGATCTGTCGTCGCGCACCGAACAGCAGGCCAGCACGCTGGAGCAGACCGCCGCCTCGATGGAACAACTGACTTCCACCGTCAGGCAAAATGCCGACAATGCGCGCCAGGCCAACCAGCTGGCGGTATCGGCCTCGGCAGTCGCGGTCAAGGGCGGCGCGGTGGTGGCGCAGGTGGTCGGTACCATGCATGACATCAATGCCTCGGCCGGCAAGATCAGCGACATCATCGGCGTCATCGACGGCATTGCGTTCCAGACCAACATCCTGGCGCTGAATGCGGCGGTCGAAGCGGCCCGCGCCGGCGAACAGGGGCGCGGCTTCGCGGTGGTGGCCACCGAAGTGCGCAACCTGGCGCAGCGCAGCGCCAGTGCCGCGAAGGAAATCAAGGTGCTGATCAACGACTCGGTGCAGAAGGTCGATGCCGGCAGCGTGCTGGTCGAGCAAGCCGGCGCCACCATGGGCGAGATTGTCGCCAGCGTCAGGAAGGTGACCGACATCATGGCCGAGATCACTACCGCCAGCCAGGAGCAAAGCCAGGGCATAGAGCAAGTCAACCAGGCGGTGGCCCAGATGGATGAAGTCACGCAGCAAAACGCCGCGCTGGTGGAACAGGCCGCGGCGGCGTCCGAAGCGCTGCAAGAGCAGGCGAGCCATCTGGCGCAGGTGGTCAGCGTGTTCAAACTGGCCGACATGCGGGCTACCGCCCCGATCCGGCGCGCCCCGCAGACTGTCACGCTGCTGGCCAAGCGGACCGCCGTGCCAGCCAGGCGAAGCCCGATTGCGCGCTCCAGAGCGGCGGCGGATAGCGACTGGGAAGAGTTTTGATCCGGATTGCAGCATTTCAAGCGACCGGCGCCGGCTTGATCCAGCGCATGCAAGCTGATTTTCCCAAGCTGGAATGCCTGGACTGATTTACCATTCTGCTATTGCGGCCGTGCCGGATCGCCGCCTTTTACCAGAAGCTCTTATGAAATTCAGTCACAGCATCGAAATCAATGACCCGCAAAATCCGCACATCGTGCCGCTGACGCGCCAGCAGCTATGGCTCGGCCTGGTGTTGCGGGCCGAAGCGCCCAAGCTGTTCATGCCGCATCTGGATCAGTGCGTGCTGTTTGATCCAACCGAGAATACGGTGGCGCGCGAGTTGCATTACGGCGAACTGGTGATCCGCGACCGCGTCACATTTGATGTCTTGCAGCAAGAAGTGCACTACGATGTGCCGGCGCAGGGTGAGCTTGCCGCGTCCAGCCTCGTCATGCGCATCGAGCAAGCGCAGCCGGGCGCACTGTCGGTGCGCTTCGAGTATGACGACGGCAATGACGCGGCCACCGATGCCGCCAATGCAATGTTCAACGAATACCGCCGCTCGGCCTACTTTGCCGCCGACACCGACACCATCGACATCATCCGGGTACTGGCCGCGCAAGGCGCGCTGGCAGGGCCGGTGGCCTGATCCGGATCCCGCATCAGCCTGTTTCAGATCCGGCCATGCAGCCATTTCCAGCCCTGCATACCCGCTGTAACGCATCGAAATTTGATGGGGGTATGCACAAAAATCATGCCTTTACCGCAACAATATAGTGCGCAATTAAATATACAATGCTAGGTATAAATCATCCTGCGGCGTGCCTTGCGAGCGCCCAGAGCACATGTTCACGCACCATCTCGGACGGATGTTCGAGCCGCATGCGCAGCGCGGCGACGATTGCCGGCGCAGCAGGCATAGCGCCGGCCGCATTGCCCAGCCCCACCGCCAGGTTGCGCAGCCAGCACTCGTGGCCGATGCGGCGGATCGGGCTGCCTTCCAGATTGCGATTGAATTGTGCCTCGTCCCACCCAAACAGATCGACCAGCATCGCGCCGTCGAGGCCGTTGCGCACGTCGAAATCATTCAGCGCTGCAGACTGTGCGAACTTGTTCCACGGACACACCAGCTGGCAGTCGTCGCAGCCGTATACCCGATTGCCGATCAGCGGCCGCAGCTCGACCGGAATGCTGCCCCTGAGCTCGATGGTCAGGTATGAGATGCAGCGCCGCGCATCGAGCCGATACGGCGCGACGATCGCCTTGGTCGGGCAAATGTCGATGCAGGCGTTGCACTGGCCGCAGTGCGCACTGATCGACTCATCCACCGGCAGCGGCAGATCGGTCAGCATTTCCCCCAGGAAAAATAGCGAACCGGCCTCGCGGCTCAGCAGCAGCGTATGCTTGCCGCGCCAGCCCAGGCCGGATTTCTGCGCCAGCGCGACTTCCAGCACCGGCGCCGAATCGGTAAACACCCGATAGCCGAATTCGCCGACCTCGCCGCGGATCCGGTCCGCCAGTTGCTGCAGGCGGGCGCGCAATACCTTGTGATAATCGCGGCCACGCGCATAGATCGAGATATTCGCCGCTGCCGGCTGTTCCAGCCGCGCCAGTTCTGCGCTGCGCCAGTGCTCGCCGGCCGCTTGCGGCAGATACGGCATGCGCGCGGTAATCACGCGTATCGTGCCCGGCACCAGTTCGGCCGGACGGGCGCGCTTCAAGCCGTGCGCAGCCATATAGCCCATCTCGCCATGGTAGTTTTGAGCTAGCCAGTGCTGCAGGCCGGCTTCGGTATACGACAAATTGGCATCGGTGATGCAGACTTCGGAAAAGCCGAGTTCCCGCCCCCACGCCTTGATCGTCAGCGCCAGTGCGAGTAAATTGTCGGTATTATCAGTTGCGGCCATCGATCGATCGTCCCTCGCTGCACAATCCGGCGCTGCAGCCCAAGCGGCACAGCGCAACAAAAATAAGAGTAACCATTTTACGAGATGCAGCACTACCGCACCCACCTGCATGACGAAGCCGGCACTGCCGCCCTAGGCGCTGCGCTGGCGCACGCGCTGGCGCCCGGCCTGATTATCTACCTGCACGGCGACCTCGGCGCCGGCAAGACCGCTCTGACCAGGGCGCTGCTGCATGCGGCCGGTTATGTCGGCCACGTCAAGAGTCCGACCTACACGTTGGTCGAACCGTACACGGTGACGCTGGCCGGCGGCCCGACCGGCGTGATGCATTTCGACCTGTACCGGATGGCCAGCCCGGACGAGTTCCTCGACGCCGGCTTCCGCGAAGACTTCAACAACAGCAACATCTGCATCGTCGAATGGCCGGAACGGGCCGCTGGCGTGCTGCCGCCGCCCGACATCGCGCTGTTCCTGAGCGTGGCCGGAGCGGGCCGTGATGTAGAATTGCAGGCCTTGTCTGCCAAAGGGTCACAATGCCTCGACCGCCTGCGCTTCGCCCCGAATCTATGAATCACCGGACCACTGGGACCACCCGCCGCACCGTACTCAAAGCCGGCGGCACGCTGCTGCTGTCGCTGATCGCGCCGGCGCCCTCGTTTGCCTCGCAGATCGTCGCGGTGCGGGTCTGGCCGTCGCTGGAATATACCCGCGTCACGCTGGAAAACGACAGCGACCTGAAAGCCAGCCATTTTCTGATCAAGGACCCGAACCGGCTGGTGGTCGACATCGAAGGGCTGGAACTCAATCCGACCCTGAAGGAACTGATCGCCAAGATCCAGGCCAACGATCCCTACATCAGCCAGGTACGGGTCGGGCAGAACCGTCCGAGCGTGGTGCGGCTGGTGTTCGACCTGAAAGCGGAAGTCCGGCCGCAGGTATTTACGCTGGCGCCAGCCGGCGAATACCAGCACCGGCTGGTGTTCGATCTGTACCCGGCCCGCGAATACGACCCGATTGCCGCGCTGATCGAATCGGGCGAACGGCCGCTCGACCGCCCGTTCGACAACCCGACCGCAAGCATCGAAACCCTGCCGCAAATCATGCCCGAGCCGCCGGCCAGGGTCGAGCCGAAGCCCGGGCCGCGCCACGACAATGCGCCCGCGATGACGCGCATGATCACCATCGCAATCGACCCCGGCCACGGCGGCGAGGACCCTGGTGCGGTCGGCAAGGGCGGCAGCTATGAGAAAAACATCGTGCTGGCGATCGCCAAGCGGCTGAAAGCGAAGATCGAGCAACATCCGAACATGCGCGTGATGCTGACCCGAGACGGCGATTATTTCGTGCCGCTGCATGTGCGGGTGCAAAAGGCGCGCCGGGTCCAGGCCGACCTGTTCATGTCGATCCATGCCGATGCCTTCGTGTTGCCGACCGCGCGCGGCTCGTCGGTATTCGCGCTGTCCGAAAAAGGCGCGTCCTCTACCGCCGCGCGCTGGCTGGCCAACAAGGAAAATTCGGCCGACCTGATCGGCGGCGTCAACATCAAGGACCATGACCGGCAACTGGCCAGCGTGCTGCTGGACCTGTCCACCACCGCACAAATCAGTGACAGCCTGAAGCTGGGCAAGGCGATTCTGGGCGAGATCGGCGGCATCAACCGGCTGCACAAGGGAGCCGTCGAGCAAGCCGGTTTCGCGGTGCTCAAAGCGCCCGACATTCCGTCGGTGCTGATCGAAACCGCGTTCATTTCAAACCCCGAAGAAGAAGCCAAGCTGACCGATAACGGCTATCAGGATCAGATGGCCGACGCGATCATGAACGGCATCAGGAAATACTTCGCGAAAAATCCGCCGCTGTCGAAGAACCGGATGACTTGATCCGGCTCTCTGAGGCGCATTCACCCGCCAGCGCCGCAATGATCGGGCAGGGCTGGGCCTGGCCGGTCGCTGCGCATTCGTGGATCAGGTGCTGCAGCGCAGCCTCCATGCGCGCCAGATCGGACATCTTGGCGCGGATGTGGCGCAACTTGTCGGCCGCCAGTTCGCGAATCGCGGCCCGGTCGCTGCCGTCTTCCAGCTGCAGCAGCGTCTCGATCTCATCCAATGAAAATCCCAGTTCCTGCGAACGCTTGATAAACCGGATCCGATCGGCCAGCGCCGCCGGATAGGTCCTGAACGCACTATTTTGCGCCGCCGGCAGCGGCAACAGCTTGCGGCGCTGGTAGTAGCGCACCGTTTCCACCCCGACCCCGGCCGCGCGCGCCAGGCGTCCTATCGTCAAATTGTTTGCTGGCATGGTTTCGCTCGAGATCGACTCGACTCTGTTGTTTGGTACGGACCTTATATTAATGCCAAATGTTCAGCAGTTCAAGAGTTGGTCGCGGTCCCTGCCGCAAGCGCGGATTCAGCCGATTGCACCCGGTGCAGATGTACATCCATTTGCCGGTAGGGAATGCTGATGCGGTGCGCATCGAAGGCCAGCTTGATGTCTTCGTTCAGGGCGAACCTGACCGCCTCATAATCGCCCGATTTGACCCAGGCCCGCAGCACGAAGCGCACGCTGCTGTCGGCCAGCTCCTCTACCGCGACCAGTAATTCGGGGTCTCTCAGCACCCGCCCATCGGCCTCGGCGGTCGCGGTCAGCACCTGCTTGACCTTGCGCAGATCGTCCTGGTAGCCGACCCCGATGCGCAGGTCGATGCGGCGCGTGCTACGCGCCGAATAATTGATGATGTTGCCCTTGTAGATCGAGCCGTTGGGGATGATGATTTCCTTGTTGTCGACGCTGCGCAAGGTGGTGGTGAAGATGCCGATGCTTTCGATGACGCCGGCACAATCGGCCGCTTCGACGTAGTCGCCGGCCTTGAACGGGCGAAACAGCAGCAGCATCACGCCGGCGGCAAAGTTCTGCAGCGACCCTTGCAGCGCCAGCCCGACGGCCAGACCGGCCGCACCCAGCATGGCCACCAGCCCGGTGGTGTTGAGGCCGAGCCGGTCCAGCGCGGCGACGATCACGAACAGCAGAAAGGCTGCGTTCGCAATCGCCATGAAAAATTCGACCAGCATTACATCGGTGCCGGATTTGTACAGCAACTTGCCCAGCAGCCGGACCAGGGTTCTGGCCAGCATGCGACCGATAAAGAAGATCGCCAGCGCAAACAGGATATTAATGCTCCAGGGTATGACATAGGTCGATACCAATTCCTGGAAAGGGATTGTTTCAAGTAGTTTTTTTGGGAACATTGCGGCTTCTTCTTAGTTTCTTAGAACGAGGGGAACGTCAGGAACCGGGTTCCGATGAACGCACTGGAACATTGCTGTTGCGCCGCATGCTGTCGTCGAGTTCGCCGATCATTGCCGCCAGGGTATTGCCGGTTTGCTCCAAGGTGGTGCGCAGGTCTTGCTCGGTCCGGCCCAGCCGGGCTTCCATGCTGGCTGCGGTGCCGGCGTTTAGCTGCGCCATCTGGTGCAACTCGTGTTCCAGAAAGCTGCGCAACTCGATAAAACGTGACGCCTCGGCCTGATCGGCCAACTTGCGCTGGCTTTCCACCTCCTTGTGCAGGCGCCGGGTCTCCATGATCACCGAAGTTTGCATAGTGACGATGAAGGCCAGAAACAGCACCGCCAGCACCGCGGTTGCCGCCAGCAGTATCAAGCCGAGCGGCGCCTGCATGGTAGTGAAGATGAAAGACAGCGTGGTCGGCGCCATGATCGCACTCCAGTTGACGGCCGCAAACAGGGCAACGCAGCCCAGCACCACCAGCAACACGATATTTCGCAAATGCATAAATCCTCCATCCATATGTGATTGGGTTCGGCTGCGCGGCCGTACCTGGAATTGATTGTATTGTAACAACTGGCGGCAAAATGCCGCTGCCGGCATCGGCGGCTGGCAGCCTCAGGGGCCGGTGTTGTGGTGCGAGCGCTTGCTGCGATACATCGCCTCGTCGGCAAAGCGCAGCAGGGTGTCGGTATCGCCGGCATCGTCGGGGAACAGCGCCAGGCCAATGCTCGCAGCGACGACGAAATCCATGCCATTGATCGAATGCGCTCGCAATAACGCCTGCGCAATGCGCTCGACCGCTTCCAGCGCCTCGTCCCTGCCGAGCAGGTCTTCCGCAATCAGCAGGAATTCATCGCCGCCGATGCGGGCCACGGTATCGGCGGCGCGCAATGTCTGCTTCAGACGGCTTGCCACCTCGCACAATACCGCATCGCCGGCGGCGTGACCGAACACGTCGTTGACTTGCTTGAAATTGTCCAGATCGACAAAAATCAGCGCCAGATGGGTGCCGCGCCGCGGCACCTGCAGCATCGCATGCTTGAGCCGTTCCAGCGCCAGCTCGCGATTGCCCACGCCGGTGAGCGCATCGTTGAAGGCCAGGTATTTCAGTCGCCGCTCGGAATCGATGCGCGCGGTAACATCGCGATTGATGCTGATCACGCCGATCACCTTGTGCTGGTCGTCCTCCAGCGGCACCACCACCGATTCGGTGTAGCCGATCCGTCCATCCTTGCGTCGCATCCGGACCTCGCCGGTCCAGTGGCCCTGCAGCAGTACCGCTTCCATTACATCCTGCTTGAAACTGGCCACATCCTCAGGCAGATACAGCATGCTGACCGGCTTGCCGATGATTTCCTGGCGCGACCAACCGTACAGTTTTTCCGCACCACGATTCCAGTCGAGCACGTTGCTGTCCATGCCGACCACCACCACCGCATCGAACAAAAAATCAAACGCTTTTGCACGTTGCTCAAGCATGCCATTCCTCATTGAATGCATTTCTTGCCCGATGTGCTGGCATACCGGCACCCGATCAGGATATCCCGGTTCGATGTCCCGCCAAATTTCAACAACCGATTCCGGATATCCGCGCAGCCCATCCCCGCTGTATCAGATGACACCACAGCTGAAAACCCGCTGATTGATTGGCGTCATGAAATGACAGAATTTCAGCAGCCCGGTCCGACTCGCGGCTTGCAGCAGGCCTGATTGTCAGCATGTATTTTCCATACAACATTATTTCCAACATTGCCGGCAATAAAATAATTGAACCTATACAAGCCAGCCGATTGCTGGCATATTATTTGAATATTAATAGCACGATCGTTCGTTTGTAATATAAAACCCCCAAAGGAGACAGCAAGTTGAAAACAAAATTACTCGCAGGCCTGGTTGCATCCTGCTTTGCTGCGCCGGCACTGGCGCAATCGAATATCACCATCTACGGCCTGATGGATGCCGGCTTGCATGTCTCCAGCAATGGCGAAGGCACCAAGACCAAACTGGTCAGCGGCATCGCCGACGGTTCGCGCCTGGGCTTCAAGGGGAGCGAAGATCTGGGTGGTGGTTACAAGGCCATTTTCAACATCGAAGCGCGCATAGAGCTCGACACCGGCGGCAATCAGGCCGGCAATATCAGCAATAACCAGGGTTTTGCCCTGACTAGGGGAATGGACCCCCTTGGCCCAATTCTGCTGCCCAGAGTGCGTGCGGCCTTGCAGCCGGCGATCAATGTCAATACGAACCGCGCGTTATTTGACCGTACCTCGATGGTCGGCCTGATCACGCCGGTCGGCGCGATTCTGGCTGGGCGCATGTACACGCCCGCCTATGAAGTGTTCGCAGCCGCAGACACGTTTGAAACCGGCACCGCCGGTAGCTGGGGCGGCGTCGCGCTCGGCAGCGGCGGCCTGTTGACGGCAGGGATCGCGATTCGTTCAGACAAGGCGCTGCAATACCGGATCCAACTGCCGAACGGCATTTCCGCCGCACTGATGTACGGCTTCAAGAATTCCGGCTACATCGGTCTGGACGACCAGTTCTGGGCCGCCAACGTGATGTACAAGGCCAACGGCTTTAATCTCGGCCTGGGCCACAACTACGGCACCGACCAGAACGGCGACAAAGGCTTGGTGACGACCACCCTGGGCGGCTCTTATCAAACCGGCGCGATGAAGTTTTTTGCCGGTTATCAAGCAATGAAGAATGACAACTCTGTTTTGATACCGGTTGCCAGCGCCCAGGTCGCCCAGGGCTTGGTTGGACTACCGGCGCCACAGGTTGCGGCAATCATGTCCATCCTGAACACCAATCTGGAGCGGAACTTCAAGCTGGACGCCGACAGCATTAGCGTCGGCATGCATTACACGATAGGCAGCGGCCGCGTGATGGGCTCGGTCAGCCACCAGAACGACAAGACCAGCTTCAACAACGATGTTACACAGTATGCGATCGGCTACGACCACAACCTGTCCAAGCGCACCGATATCTACACCGTGTTGGCCTACATCAAGAACAAGAACGATGCCCAATACGCACCGGGTGCGGCCAGCGCCCCGGGCGGCTTCACTTCCGAGCCGGGTCAGGCCGGCCGCGCGTTTCAGGTCGGCATGCGGCACCGGTTTTAAGGTGGAAATGCTGTAATCGGCCGCAATCCGCTCGCCAGTTGAGCGGATGCATGCGAAAGAGGGTGTCTGCGGACACCCTCTTTCGCATCCTGCACAGTACTTTGCGCTTCCAAAATACACATATATGTATTTTAATCAATCGCAATTAACATATGCGCTAAAGCAGTGCTTTTTAACCATACTCCTGATTAAATCAAATATCCACCGGATCGACTTCGAGCGACCATTTGGCGCGCGTCTTGATTGTGCGCAGCGCGGCCAGCCAGACCTTGAGGAAGGCTTGCAGCGCCGGGCGCGACGGGCATTCGATCAGCAGCTGGGCGCGGTCGACGTTGGCCACCCGCGTCATAGTCATCGGAATCGGGTCGTTGATGGTGATGCCCGGGTGTTCGACCGCGCTTGCGGCCTGCGTCAGGAAATCGATCGCGGTTTCCAGTTCGCGCGCTTCGGCCCGCAGCAGCGCCTGGTACAGATAGGGCGGCAGGTGCGCCTGCCGGCGCTCGGCCAGCAGCTCGGTGGCGAAGTGGTCGTAATCGTGGTTGAGCACCGCCGCATACAGCGGGTGCTGCGGATAGCGGGTCTGGATCAGCACTTCGCTGGCGCTGCCGCCTGCTTTCTGCGCGGCGCGGCCGGCGCGGCCGGCGACCTGCATCAGCTGGGCGAACAGCCGTTCGCTGGCGCGGTAATCCTGCGAGAACAGCGCAGTGTCGGGGTTGAGGATGCCGACCAGCGTCAGGTTTTTGAAATCGTGGCCTTTGGCCACCATCTGGGTGCCGATCAGGATGTCGACTTCGCCCCGGTGCACGGTGTCGAACGCGGCCTGCGCGCTGCCCTTCTTGCGGGTCGAGTCGGCGTCGATGCGGGTGATTCTGGCTTCAGGGAAAACCGCCTGCAAGCCCTCCTCGACCCGCTGCGTGCCGCGTCCCAGCGGCTGCAGGTCGACATTGCCGCAGGTCGGGCACGATCTCGGAATGCGCAGCTCCAGACTGCAGTGGTGGCAGCGCAGCCGGTGTTCCGGTTTGTGCAGCACCATGAACGCGGTGCAGCGGCTGCAGTTGCTGATCCAGCCGCAGGCGTCGCAGGCCAGCACCGGCGCATAGCCGCGCCGGTTCAGAAACAGCAGTGACTGCTCACCGCGCTGCAGACGCAGCTTCAGCGCGGCAATCAGAACCGGTGTGATGCCGTCGACCGGCTTGTTGCGCTCCATGTCGATCAGATGCACGGTAGGCAAGACCGCCGCCGCGACCGCCCGCTGGCGCAGCTCGAGCTTGCGATAACGGCCGGTTTGCGCGTGTTGCCAACTCTCCAGCGACGGCGTGGCCGAACCCAGCACGATCGCGATCCCCAGCTGGTGCGCGCGCCAGACGGCCAGGTCGCGCGCCGAATAGCGCAGCCCTTCCTGCTGCTTGTAGGATGGATCGTGTTCTTCGTCGATGACGATCAGTTGCAGCCGCGGCAGCGAGGCCAGGATCGCCAGCCGGGTGCCGAGCACGATGCGGGCCTGCCCCAGATGCGCGGCCAGCCAGTGCGTCATGCGCTCGCCTTCCGCCAGGCTGCTGTGCAAAGTGGCGACCGCGATGCCGGGGAAACGGGCCCGGATGCTGCCTTCGAGCTGCGGCGTGAGGTTGATTTCCGGCACCAGGATCAGGATTTGCGCGTCGTCAATACGCGCCAGGATTTGCGCTGCGGCCTGCAGATAGACCTCGGTCTTGCCGCTGCCGGTAACCCCGTACAGCAGATGTGGCGCAAAACCACGCGCACCGGCGATCGCATCGGCCGCTTCTTGCTGGGCTAAATTGAGCACCGGCATCGCGGCCGGAGTGGCGTCATGCACGGCTTCGATTTTCGCCAGTTTTTTCAGCGCACGATCGAGCGCGACGGTTTTCAGTGCGCGCAAATTGCGCGGCAGGCCGGGAATCGCAACTTCGCCCAGCGGGCGCTGGTAGTAATCGGCGGCAAAAGCACACAGCGCGATCCATTGCCCGGACAGAGCCGGCAACTGGCTGCGGATCGCCAGCACATTCTTGAGTTTGTCGGCAGGGACCTCAGTATCGACATTCACCGCAACGATCAGTCCAACCACTTCGCGCCGGCCGAACGGCACCAGCGCCAGCTGACCAACCAACGGTGGCACCGCATCCGGGTGCTCCGCGCACCAGCGGTAATCGAAGCAAAAGTCGAGCGGAGTGTCGAGCGCGACCCGGATGATTGTCACGGAATAATCCTGTCTGGATCAGATGCACTGCAGTGGCGCGTTGTTTCTGCTGGCCCGCAATGCCTGTGGATAACTTTGTGGATAGATGTCCGGAAAGTTGCTGCCGGTGCATCCGGAAATCTTCTGCAAGCATGCGGTCCGACCCGGAATAATCCAATAATCACTATGAAATCAATGACTTGAAAATTAAGTTACCGGATGCGCATGGCGCCAATCGAAATCTGCTTACTGTTATTATTTTTGTGCATAAGTAAGCAATTCTTGAACCGCTTGCCGGCATGAAATGCCGGCTGGATGCGGTCTTGCAGACGATTTGCAGCAGCAAGCCGCAGCCGGCAACGAGCCGGTGCGGCAAACGCAATCAGGCTCTTTGTTGCCGGCTGTAATCATGCACCGCTTCGACCATCGCGGTCACCGCTTCCGGTGGCGTGAACTGCGAAATGCCATGACCCAGATTGAAGACATGCCCGTTGCCGGCGCAGGGTGTGCCGAATGCGTCGAGCACCTTGATTACTTCGGCGCGGATCTGTTCCGGCTTGGCGAACAGCACATTAGGGTCCAGATTGCCTTGCAGCGCGACCTTGTCGCCGACCAGCGCACGCGCCTTGGTCAGGTTGACGGTCCAGTCCAGGCCGACCGCATCGGCACCGATGTCGGCGATCTGGTCCAGCCACAGGCCGCCGCCCTTGGTGAAGACGATAGATGGAATGCGCACGCCATCCTTGTCGCGCTTCAACAGTTGCATCACTTCGCGCATGTAAGACAGCGAAAACTGCTGGTAGACGCCATCGGCCAGCGCGCCGCCCCAGGTATCGAACATCATCACCGCCTGGGCGCCGGCATCGATTTGCGCATTCAGGTAATCGGCCACGGTGGCGGCGTTGATCTTCAGGATGTGGTGCATCAGGTCCGGGCGGTCGTACAGCATCGCCTTGACGCGTCGGAAATCGTCTGAGCCGCCGCCTTCAACCATGTAGCATGCCAGTGTCCATGGGCTGCCGGAGAACCCGATCAGCGGCACCCGGCCGTTAAGTTCGGTACGGATTTGCGTAACCGCATCGAACACGTATTGCAGCGATCCCATGTCCGGCACCTGCAAGGCCATCACGGCCTTTTCGTCGTGCAGCGGACGCTCGAATTTCGGCCCCTCGCCTTCGACAAAGTACAGGCCCAGTCCCATCGCATCGGGCACCGTCAGAATGTCGGAAAACAGGATCGCCGCATCCAGCGCGTAACGCTCCAGCGGCTGCAGCGTGACTTCGGTGGCGTAATCCGGATTCTTGGCCAGACCCAGGAAAGAACCGGCGCGCGCCCGGGTGGCGCGATATTCGGGCAAATAACGACCGGCCTGACGCATCAGCCAGAGCGGCGTGTACTCGGTCGGCTGGCGCAGCAGTGCGCGCAGGAAGGTGTCATTCTGGAGCGGGGCGAATTGGGTCATGGCAGGCGTCGATGGCAAAAACAATCCGACATTATCGCCGATAACGGCGCGCAATCGAACAACCCTGCCCTTGCAGCCAGGGCAATCGCGCTTCAAAGTCCTTGTAAACTGTTCGTGATTGCTGTAAACAGCATGTTTCCCCTATGGACATGCCGATGCTACCGAATCCCCAGCCATTCTTCGCAGACTTGCCCGATCCCCGCCGCGAGACACGCAA
>JAUYNR010000036.1 GCA_030698225.1 Oxalobacteraceae bacterium
CATTCCTTCCAGCGTCACTGGGCGCGACACCACAACCTTATTCGTCAAGTCTTCGTCTATCGCCCAAGCAATGATGCAGTGCCTAAACGCGGAAATTGTGCCGTCTTCTTCAATCAGTTCGTCCAGTAAATAATAACCAGCGTCAGCCTTGACGTAATTCACTATGTTTGGAATGGCAAAATTCGTTTTCATTCGACTCCCTTCACGACTACTACGCCATCGATATTGCACACCTGCAAACCAGCTCCTGTAGAACGAACAGAATAGATTTGTGTAGCATGTTCAAATTCAAAACCAGCATTGGCCGTGTGATGAAATTCACCAAGGTTTTGCCAATAAACATCCCTTGCCAACATCGCCAAGGCACTATTTTTATTGGGATTGTTTGCCATCACCGTTTCATTCGTTTTCATGTTCTAGTCCCTTTCAATGAGAGTCCTAATTTTCCTGTTGCAGTGGAAATCATTTGCTTTACATTGCCGCGTACAGTGCTCACATAGGCCTGTAGTGCCGCTTTGCGTTCTTGATAGCCATGTCCCCGTGCGATCAGGTAGGCATCTTTTGTCTCGACTTTTTCAAGTGCTTTAAGATCGCCACCGGACAAGTTCGCCCTGTCTACACCGTCGGCAACACCGAAAAAGACCAGATTGATTAATCTCGCTTCATTGGTGTAGTGACACGCCAGCGTTTCTTTACCAACCTCAGCCCGCGTTTCTTTCAAAGCTTCCATCACCGCCTTAAAGCCAGCCGATACCGCTCTGCGTGAATCTGCCCAAGCAGAAGATGTCGCCGCCAATTCGTCACGTAACGCCAGAAAAGCATCGACTAAACGCGCCTGCCCTTCGCGTGATTTCTTGCCGCCGATAAAAGGCATGGCAACCAGTGCGCCGCGTTCGGATAATTCGATCATGGGTTGAGTTTTGCCGCGCTCATCGATGTAATCTCGCGGCTTGAATTCTAGCCGCGAGATTGTGCCGTCTTCGATCAAATCACCGATTGATTGCAAGACGTTTTTGTGTGGCCGTCCAAATTCGCGGGCAATCGTCAATGAGTCAGTAACGGGTTTGCCTTGGTGCAAATGCACGATGCTTTGCGCGGTGCTTGATTGAGTAACGGGGGCGTTCATTTGGCACCTGCTTGAATGATTGTGTCTATCCAAGTCTGAATAGCAGAAGAATCAAAGGCGACGGATCGAACGCCAAGCTTGACTGGTGAAACGAATTTGCCTTCTTTGATAAGGCGATAAATAGAGGATTTTGATAGCCCAGTTACGGCCATAACTCGTGGCAATTTCCAGAGTTGTTTTGTTGATTGTTGCAGCATTTTAACTACTCCTTTGGTAATCCTAGAAATGGTGGTTTCTAGGGTGGCTCCCTATAAGTGCAAGGAAGTACCGAAAGAGTAAATTAGTAGATTTCGCGTTTAGCGCAAACGCGAATTATTTAGTTTTCTTATTTTGCGTCATGTGTTGGCGGAATAAGGCTAGCTTGTATTCCTTGTCACTGGAAGCAATAAAAATATTCCGATTTCCATCTAAGTAAAAAGGACAATTTCCAGACTCGTCCTTCTCGATTACAGTTTTTAGTCTTTTAAAAAGTTTGCCTCTATCCTCAGACAAATCATTTTTAAAAAGATCCTTGACATACATTTTATGTGCTGTTCGTACTCCTTTTTTTCCGCCACTTATGAATGGCTTGAGGCGCCCAGCCTCAAAATCGGCACGCAACTTTTCCGCCGCCGCAATCTCTTCAATCGGTATTCGTGAGAGCGTATAAAACACCTTTACCACTTCAGCACAAAAATACTGACTATCAAGTACCCGATTAATTAAATGGTCATTCCCTTTATTGATAAAATTGAGCATCGTTTCGGCTAGGTTAAAAATACAAAGTTCATTGACCGCCTGCAATGTCAACTCATCGCCATAATCTCGCTTAAATTTTTCACCTGCAAGACTAATGCAATCTTGATCTACTCCCCCAAAGGCTCTAATGAGTACGATCAACAATCTCAATGGTGTTTGGCACGCATTTGATCAAATAGCGTGATGGGAAGTGGAAGATCCCCCGCAAGGGACTTGAACAAACGCGCCTTTTGGGGGAGTCTCTTGTTTTCCAAGACCAGAGACAACGCCAGTGTGCCATATTCTTCTGCAAGACCCCAAGTTTTTCCAATTACTTCTGCAAATCGATATTGACCTAGCTGAGCAAACGCGCGCGCGGAAATGTTCCTGTGGTGGCGTTCTCCACCGTGCCGACTATCCGCGCAAACCGCGTGCTTGTCTGCAGGAAATGCGTGCTGATTTTAGTTCGCGGTTTAGTTTTTGCTGCAGTCAGTGCCGCAAACGCACGACAGCGATGTCCGTGCGGTTTTTAGGGCGACGCGTGTATTTGTCGCTGGCGGTGGTGTTGCACAGTGCCCGGCTAGCCGGGCACTGTGCAACGGCGGCGCGACTGTGCGCGAGTCTGGCCGTTCCGGTGCGGTCGCTGCGTCGTTGGCGGGAGTGGTGGACCCTTCACTTTCCAGGCACGCCGCTGTGGCAGGGTGCGTGCGCACGCTTCATGCCACCGGTGGCAACGGCCGAGCTGCCAAGCAGTTTGATCAGTCGTTTTACGGGAACCGCTGCGGAATCAATGGAGCGACTTCTTGCCTTTCTCACGCCCTTAACGGTGCGGCAATGATCACGCTATTGAAGGGCCGTTCATAACCCGCAGAGGATGCCGATAGCCAAATTTTGCGATGCTTCGTAAGCTTGTCTCCATGAGCGATGCCGCCGGTGTCGCCTCCTTGGGAGAATTTATTGAACAACATCACCGATCCGGTCAAACGCGATCGTTGGGCGCGGCTGCGCTTTGCGATCATTGGCCCCCTACTCGCTGCACCACCGGAACCGAAGGCCTTACAGGCTGCATTGCAGCTACTGGCCACCAAGATATGGCGCGATCCCGTGTCGGGTTTGGATGTCTGTTTCGCTGCCTCAACCATGGAACGTTGGTACTACAAGGCGCGCCGTGCCAATGATCCGGTAGCGATGCTCAGGGATCGCTTGCGCGCCGATGTCGGCTGCTTTCCCAGCATGACGCCGCTGGTCATCGAGACTTTGACGATACAGTATCGCGAGCATCCGGGCTGGACCGTCCAGCTGCATGTCGACAATCTGCGCGCGGCGCTCAAGAATAGCGACGCAGCGATTGCCTCCTATCCCACCATCCGGCGCTACATGAAGGCGCAGGGCATGTTCCGCCAAGCCCAGCCTAAACGCGCTACCGCCGGTGCACTGGCCGCGCGTGACCGGTTGGAACGGCTGGAAGTGCGCAGCTTCGAGGTCGACCATGTGGGCGCACTGTGGCATCTCGATTTTCATCATGGCTCGCGCAAAGTACTCACACGTAAAGGCGACTGGATGACACCGATGCTGATGGGCGTGATCGATGACCGCTCGCGTTTGGTCTGCCATCTGCAATGGTATCTTGATGAAACAGCCGAGAGTCTGATTCACAGCCTGTGCCAAGCCTTCATGAAACGCGGCCTACCGCGCGCTTTGATGACCGATAATGGAGCTGCCATGTTGGCAGAAGAGACCACCGGCGGCTTGGCTGCATTGGGTATCTTGCACCAGACGACTTTGCCGTATTCGCCGTATCAGAATGCGAAGCAGGAATCCTTCTGGGGCAGAGTTGAGGGGCGTCTGATGGCCATGCTAGAAGGGGAGAAATCGCTCACTCTTGATGCGCTCAATCTAGCGACTCAGGCTTGGGTCGAGCAAGAGTATCACCGCACGCGCCATTCGGAAATTGATGCCACACCATTGGCGCATTATCTGGCTGGGCCGAACGTAGCGCGCCCATGCCCTGCTAGCGCTGTCCTCTTTGACAGCTTTCGTATCGAGGTGGTGCGTCGCCAGCGCCGCTCGGACGGCACCGTCAGCCTTGACGGTGGACGCTTCGAGATACCGTCACACTATCGCCACCTTGAACGCGTTCATCTGCGCTATGCCCGCTGGGATCTGTCACAAGTTGATCTGGTCGACCCGCGCACGGGAGCCATCTTGTGCCCGGTCAGGCCTCTAGACAAGTCCGCCAATGCCAATGGCCAACGCAAACGCCTGTCTCCGGTAACAAACGATCTGTCGCCGCTGCAGCCCAAGGCACTACCTGCCTTGATGACTGAACTACTGGCTGACTACGCCGCTACCGGCGTACCGCCAGCCTACCTTCCCACGATTGACGAAAGTATTGTATGAACCAGAAACTGCTCGCCCTGTACGGGCTTAAATGGAATCCCTTCTCACCGGAGTTGCCCAGTGAGGCAATCTATGTACCTGCCAAGATCGAGAACTTTTGTTGGCGCATCGAGCATGCACAGATCCGTGAGGGCGGCTTTGCCATGATCCACGGCGATCCAGGTAGCGGCAAGAGCATCGTGTTGCGCCTCTTGGCCGAACGACTGAAGAAACTGCCCGACATTACCGTCGGTGCGATCAATCATCCGCAGAGCAATATGGCGGATTTCTATCGTGAATTGGGCGATATCTTTGGCGTGCCGCTGCGTCCAAGCAATCGCTGGGGCGGCTTCAAGGCTTTGCGTGAACGCTGGTTCAGTCATCTCGAATCGAGTCGTTGCCGGCCGGTGTTGCTGATTGACGAAGCGCAGGAAATGACGCCGCAAGTGCTCTCCGAATTGCGTCTGTTGGCCAGTGCCCGTTTCGATTCGCAGCCACTGCTGTGCATCGTCATGGCGGGGGACGCCAGACTGATCGAGAAGTTGCGTCGCGAAGAACTTATTCCGCTAGGCAGTCGCATCCGCACCCGACTCGCCACCGAGTTCGCCAGCCGCGATGATCTGTTGGCGTGCCTCGATCATTTGACAGCTGGTGCAGGCAACGCCAGCTTGATGACACCACAACTACGCCATACCTTGTGCGATCACGCCGCCGGCAATTACCGCATCCTAACCACAATGGCCGCCGAATTGCTCGCCGCCGCTGCGCAACGCGACCTGCCAATGCTCGACGAGAAGTTGTATATCGATGTCTTTGCACAAGCAACTCAGCCCACACAGCGTCGTAGTGCCGCCCGCTGAACATTCGCCGAGACCATCATGACCACTAACCACGCTGACCACAGCATTCCATTGCCCATGCTTTCTGACGAAGCCGCTGCCGAAATTCATCAATTCCTTGAGGTGATGTTCCAACTATTCGAAGCACGTTACGCACATCAAATCGAGCGTTACTACGACAGCATTTCCCAACACAACATCGTTCAGTACGCGCCGCACGAAAGCAACGACGACCCGCCTTTCTGATCATACGCATCGCGTAACAATAAACGGCATCAGCAAAAACCCGATGTCGTTTCATTTGAAATTCTCTATCAGCAAAAACAGCCATCAACAAACGTGAACATCAGGCCATCGAATTTGGTGATCACACTCAGCGTACTAAAGATTGCCGCAAGTATCAATGTCAGCCATCCCCGCCAATGCTTGCTCAATATCGGCAATCAAATCTGCTGGATCTTCGAGGCCAATATTGAAGCGTACTAAAATGCCCGTTTCGTGCCAATCCTTGCGCATTTGCGAAATGCGATACGGTACGCACAAGCTATGTGGGCCGCCCCAGCTAAATCCTATTTTGAATAATTTGAGGCTATTCACAAAATGGTCGGTCTGCGCTTCGCTGTATTTTGCGTCGAACAAAACCGAAAATAGCCCGCCTGCTCCTGTGAAGTCGCGTTTCCAGTTTGCGTGGCCTGGACAGTCTTCCCATGCTGGATGTAAGAGCTTGGTGATTTCTGGTCGGGCTTTCAAAAAAGTCGCAACTTCGCGAGCGGCGCGATCATGCGCTTCAAAGCGCAAACGCATGGTCGGTAGGCTACGCAGGAGCAAATAAACGTCATCCATACCAACGCCAAAGCCTAGGCGCATGTGCGCTGTCAATAGCCGATTGTTCAGTTCAGTATCACGACAAATGACCGCCCCCATCAAGACATCCGAACCACCGCTCTGGTATTTCGTTAGCGCTTGCATGGAGATATCGACACCTTGTTCAAAGGCTTTAAATGCGAGACCAGCCGACCAAGTATTGTCTAGCGCGACCAAAACTCCTCGCGCTTTTGCGACCTGACAAATCGCCGGAATGTCGGGCACTTCCATCGTCACAGAGCCTGGCGTTTCGGTCCAAATCAGTTTAGTTTTGTCGGTGATTAATTCTGCGATCCCTGCACCTATCATCGGCGGATAAAAACGCGCAACAATGCCAAA
>JAUYNR010000037.1 GCA_030698225.1 Oxalobacteraceae bacterium
TGGCGGATTCCAGTTTGCTGCGCTGAATTAATAAATCTATCGAACACCAACCCAACCTTTAGGAGAACACACATGAAATCGACTCTGATTATCAAAGACCTGGCCCTCGACAAGCAACTCGACCGCAAGTCCATGTCCGCCGTGCGCGGCGGCAGCAACTTCAATATTGGCAACTTCAACGCCGCTGTCGGCGGCGGCTTCGCCAGCCCGGCTATCGTGGTAGCGCCGGTCACACAGGTTGATGCGCGCTCGCATGTCGATACGACCACCCTGCAGAATTTTGGCGGAGTGCAGCTTGCAAAGATGTTTTAAACGGCGGTGAGGGCCGCACTTGCGGGGGAGTCCCATCCCCTGCGGTGCGGCGATCCGCTTTGCCTTTCCCGGCAGTCTTGGAGAAACAACATGGCTATCATTACGATCAATGACCTTCCCATAAACCGCGACCTGGATCGCGCAGCGATGTCGGCCATCAGAGGCGCCGGCGGCGCGCCGTGGGTCTTTGGCGCTTTCAGGCCTTATGTCGATGCCACCCCCGGCCTCGTTCCGGTCGTCAACTTCTATCAGGTCAACAACAGCTTCTTTGCCGAACAGATGATCAACCAGTCGCAGACAGTCAATATCAACAATTCGGGGGCCAATTCGACCATTAACGCGGTACTTCTCAGTTCCCTCACCTTGCCATAATCGAAGCCGGCCAGGATCGGGAACGCATTGATATGTTAATCAGCGTGTGATTATTTCCAATTCAACGTGCGGTTGGTCTTGGCGTTATTCCAATCGATGAAAAATGTAGTAGCGATTATCGATTATTGCTGCTTCCTTTTGAGATGCAGCAAATATCGGCCTGGTCAGTATGTGCGTGCGACTACCCGTTAAAAAACACGCGCAGATTCGAGTAAAAAGTGCCACTTTGATCACCCGCTTAAAGGGTGGATGCGTCGGCATTCGCGTCTTCCGAGCGGCCAGTCGAAACTTCGCGACGGCAGCGGGGCCGGGTCTTTCGATGGCTTCGGCGACCGCACCGGAACGGCGAGGCGTGTGCGTGCCCGATGGATGTTTTCGTGCTTAAATGGAGATCGATGCACGCCAATAAGGAGCTTCGCCATGCCGGACCCTTTCATCTCCAAGTTTTCGCACGTTCGCCCGCAAGATACACCGTACCTCGACAACGGCCTGCGTGATTTCTTCCTCTACAAAGATCTCGGCATCGCTGCGGCCACTGGTGGCCGGGTTCTTGCGCAACTCGTCAAGGCTAATATGGCGCCGCAACAAGGCACCGGTTGGCACCGCCACGAGGCGGATTTCCATATCGTGTTCATGCTCAAAGGGTGGGCACGCTTCATGTACGAGGACAAGGAAACCCTGGTCGCCGCCGGCGACTGCGTCCATCAGAGGCCCGGGATCACACACTATCTGTTCGACTATTCCGAAGACATGGAATACATGGAAATCGTGAGCCCTGCGGACTTCAAGACGATACCGGTCGACGCCGTGTGCGAGGTGCCTGCGGTGACGCGCTGGAAATAGTCAGTCTAATGCTGGATGGTCGTCGTCATCGGGATGCCAACTGGCTGTATGCTGGCTGCGCTGCATTGGTGCAGTCCTGGTTCTTTTGTATCAGGATAGCTTGCATGGGTGCCACCTGCAGGAAGCGGAAGGGCTTTGAGCGCCGCAATGGTGAAATTGAATCTATTGGTTCCCATATGCGCGAAGGTTGCACGCCAATACAAGAGCAATCACACTCTGATCAATGTGCAAGCGATCAAGATGCTAGTTTTCCAAGCAGATTGGCAAGGCGGGTGGTGCGGTGGGAGAGCTCCTGGTAGCTGACGGCACGATCAGGTCCAGAGCCCAGGAATCGAAACGCAGTACGGTCTCGGTATTCTCCTTGCGCATGGCACTCGATTGCATCGAAAGCAATGTTGATTCCCCCGCCCAGTTCGGCGGCACCTGGAAATCCGAGCCAATCTTGCGAATGAAGCCGGCCTTTCTAACATCTCGATATTTCCTATAAGGATAAGTCTCGCGGGCAACAATCATGCGGTGGAAAATGCAGAAGCGATAACGTACTCATCTGCGCTATCTCAAGCCTGATTTTTGATTTGCCTTCTAACCTGAATTATCGATTGATCATGTTTACCGGATACCGATGAAAATTCCTCTGCGCATCATCTTCCTCAATATCCCCCCTTCCGATGCCATCGAGGCTGAAATTCGAAAGCGCGCCGAAAAGCTCGACCAATTCTGCGAACATGTGATGCGTTGCGAGGTGACGGTCGACGTGCCGGGCAAGCATAAAAAGCAGGGCCACCTGTATGAAGTCCGGATCGACATGACGGTACCGGGGGCGGAGATTGCCATTACCCGTGTTCATCGCCACGAAGACGTTTATGTCGTCATTCGCGATGCGTTTGAAGCGGCATCAAGAAAGTTGCAAGACAAGGTTCGTTGCCGGCGAGGCGATATCAAGCTGCACGAAACACCGTTGCACGGCCGTGTGACGAAGTTGTTTGAAGAAGGACACGGATTCATTGAAACACCGGATGGCAATGAATTTTATTTCCATCGCGAAAATGTGATCCATCCGGATTTCGATCAGATCGGCATCGGCGACGAAGTGCAGTTTCTGAGCGAGCCCGCCGGCGAAGGATTGCAGGCGAAGAGAGTGACCGCAGGCAGGCACCATCTTCCTCATATGCCCGAATAATCCGGATGCCGGCCGGTTCGAATCCCGTCGTTGCTTCGGCGGATATATTCGATGGACTGCAATGAAGCTTGGACTGAATTAACCCTGGATCCGTGAGGGGAAATAAATAATATCATTTAAAATCAAATGGTTAAATAACATATTCACACCCTCTGCTGGGTGAGTGGATAAGTGGCGTAGCACGTTGATTCAGAAGGACATTTCGAAATCACATCACGGATTCAGGTTAACGACAGCGGATGCCGCCTGGACCAGATGTGTGTAGAAAACAATGATGGTTGGGCCAAACGGACAATGCAAAAACCGGTGACGGCGGACCCGGTTGTTGAGGACTAAGCACTAAACATCGAGTGCGAGGCACCTGGTGCTCACACTATGTCTTCCCCCGAGCCGCCGCTATTTAAATCTAGCCCAATTGCCGTGGCTTCGCATGATAAAGATCAATGGATCGTGGAAAACGCGTGTGGCTGGTAGGGTCCCGAAGTCAAGGTACAAACAAGATACTCGCGCTCTTCCGCGAAAAATATTCGAATGGGCGTGGTCGGTCGTCAATCTTGCCGACACTGTTCAGATCACACCGGACCATTCCTGGCATGTCCGCCCTGGAACAATTTCGGTGCCGGGATTGAGACCGCATTGAACAGTGTTCAGGAAATCCAATACCGATTTCTCTATTCCAGTCACAACACCCATCGCTCTGCTCCTGCAAAACACGAAGCGCGTGTCCTTTGCTTCATCGCGTGCCGGATATACACCAGGTGGCGTGCATCGGATTCGTCACCGCGATGCTCGACGTCGTGTTGCTTGCTGTAGCGCAATACAAACGCATATTTGATAAGATGGGCGAACAATATGGAGTAGCCTACCCTGGTGATGTCTTCCCCCTGCTTGCTGCACGATATTTACAAGGTAGTGCACCGAGTCTCGATGAAAGGATGACCGGTTGGGCGTGGCATAACAATATTTTATCGAGGCCCGATGCGAACGAGAAAAATCAGCTGTGCTGGAACCGTCGGCAACAAATTGCACAGACCTGCAATGCATACCGCAGTGCCGTGTCGTCGCATCGCAAGCCGATGCAGGCATTTCCAAACGCCAACTCGATTCTCACTTAAGCCATGACCTTCGCATCCCCTCCCCCCGCCCTGCCTCAGCAACAGCACCCTGAACTGCCGGGAGCGATCGCCCGCCTTGCCTGGGTGGGAGGAACGGTCGTCAGCCTGCTGGTGCCGATGGTTTTTTTCGCCATCGGTTACCAGGGCGAGGTTGCTCCGTTGGAGGTGGCGCTGCAGGTCGGCGTCCAGGACATCTCCAAACATTCTCGGATGCTTCCCGGACGCTCGGGGGCGGAACTCCGCTCGCCGCAAGAGCTCGCAGAGTCACTGGCCTGGCTGGGGGACAAAACCAACATCCGCCTCACCGGCGCGGATAAGCGGCTGTTGGCCGAAAAGAATCATGACCTGAATCCCCCCCTCATGACCCGGACAGTGACGCTGGACCAGGGCAACAGGGGTATCTGGCGGCTAGAGTTGAGCCGTTCCTTGCTGCCGCTCCTGACCGTTGCGTTACTAATGTTGATCCCCGGACTACTGTTCGGCTTCGTGACCTTCCTCGCCCTCAAGGTCGTGCCGATGCGCGCCTTCCACCTGGCCTTGCAGGAAATCGCCGTGCGCAAGACTACGGAGGAACGGCTGGCCAAATCCTTGTCCATCTTCTCCGCTACTCTCGAATCCACAGCCGACGGCATTTTCGTCACCGATGTCCTCGGCCGGGCAGTCGTTGCCAACCAACGCTTCATCGATTTGTGGAACCTACCCGGGTCGGCCAGTACCGGCGTGGCCGACAGCGAAACTCTGTTCAGGTTGGCGGAACAGCTGCGCGATCCGCAGGCGTTTTTTACCACTCAGAGGGATCTGGCCAAGCACATCGACGAGGATCATGGCGCCGTCCTCGAGTTGCGGGATGGGCGCCTGTTCGAATGGAATTCCCGGCCCCAGTACGTGGACGGCAGCATCGTGGGGCGGGTTTCAAGTTTCCGCGACATCAGCGAGCGAAACCGGGCGGAATCGCTGCTGGCTGCGGAGAAAGAGGTGCTTGAAATGGTCGTCTGCGGAACCCCCCTGAAGGTAGCCCTGGAGGTTCTGGCGCGGCATGTAGAGGTGCTTTCCGGGCAAATGTTCTGCACCATCCTGTTCCGGGAGAATAGCGAAGATAGCGATCTGATGTGTGCCACCGGCCCCAGCCTGCCCCGCGCCGTGACTGAGGCCATGCTCGATCACGGGCGCGCAGCCGTGAGTGAAATATTCGCAGACGTCAAAAAACGGGGCGACCTGCAGGAGCATGGACTATCGGACGAATTCAGCGGCGTGATCGAGAACATCGGGGTCAATCCGGCTTGGGCCGCATATCGGAACTTGTTATCCAAACAGGACATACAGACCTGCTTTGCGGTGTCGATCCGCTCCTCCGCCAGGCAGCTGCTGGGACTCATCGTGGCACACTACCGCAAGTCGTCCGACCAGCCGCCGCATGATCGGGAACTGATCTGGGTCGCCGCCCACCTGACCAGCATCGCCATCGAGCGCCGCCAGGCGGAAGCCCGGTTGCAGGTCCTGGCCCACTATGACGCACTGACACTCTTGCCCAACCGGGACTTGTTCCGTGACCGCCTCAACCAGGCCCTGGCCCGCGCGGAACGGCACAAAGGGCTGGTGGCGGTGATGTTCCTGGACCTGGATCGCTTCAAAACCATCAATGACACCCTGGGCCACGACTCGGGAGACCTTCTGCTGCGTGAAGTGTCGGCGCGACTGCAGCAGTGCGTGCGGGTGGAAGACACCGTGGCCCGCCTGGGGGGTGACGAGTTTACCGTGATTCTGGAGCAGATCAACAAGCCGGAAGACGCCGCCATCGTCGCCGCCAAGATCGTCGAAGCGTTGGCTCCGCCGATCCTGTTGAGCGGCCAGGAGGCCTTCGTCACCCCCAGCATCGGCGTCACCATTTACCCTTGGGATAGCGCTAACGCCGAGAATCTTCTCAAGAACGCCGACACCGCCATGTATCGGGTCAAGCAGGAAGGCGGCAACGGCTACCGCTTCTTCACTCCGGAAATGAATTCCCTGGCCGTCGGCCGGCTGGAAATGGAAAGCGGCCTGCGCCGTGCCCAGGAGCGGGAAGAATTCGCCGTCTATTACCAGCCCAAGGTCGATCTGGCCACTGGGGTGATCATCGGTGCCGAGGCGCTGTTGCGCTGGAAACACCCGGATAGGGGCATCGTTTCGCCGGGTGAATTTATTCCGATCCTGGAAGAGACCGGCCAGATCGAACAGGTGGGCGAATGGGTGCTGAAAACCGTGTGCACCCAGCTTCGCTGCTGGCAGGACGCCGCCATGCCGTCCTTGAACGTCGCGGTAAATCTTTCTGGCCGACAACTGCAGCGCAACAACCTGTCCGCCACCATCGCAGGGATTCTCGAAGAAACGGGGCTGGACCCTCGCTTCCTGGAACTGGAAGTCACTGAGAGCATGCTGATGCACGACCCCCAATATGCTGTCGATATGCTGATGCAGATCCGCGCCAAGGGCGTAGTGCACATCGACGTGGACGATTTCGGCACCGGCTATTCGTCCCTCAGCTACCTCAAGCGCTTTCCTATCGACGCCTTAAAGCTCGACAAGTCCTTCGTGGACGGCCTGCCCCACGACGAAGACGACATCGCCATCTGCCGGGCCGTCATCGCACTGGCCCACAGCCTCAAACTCCGCGTGATTGCCGAAGGGGTGGAGAACGATGCGCAGCTGGCATTCCTGCGCGATAACGGCTGCGACGTTATCCAGGGCTACATCGTCAGCCGCCCCCTTCCCGCCGACGCCTTTGCCCAACTGGTGCGGGAGCGCCAGCAGAAACCGCTCTGGCTGGCTGAGAACTTCCAGCCACGGTCGGCCTCCATCGACCATCTGCACAAGTCCCCGCTGTCCAGGGCCTCGCGGCGCACTGGCGGCCTCTCTGAAAAGACAATCCCAAGTTCTCCTGTCAGCCGATAACCAAGATCAGCGTGTTTGCCGGCGCGCCGCGGATCATTGCTTCCGTGCCGCAAAGCCTGCTGGCCATGGCGCAATGGCAGGCCTAACCCAAGTTTGTCACATGGCACAACAAACATGAATTAAATCAATAGCTTACGATTTTTGTTTGGTCGTTATGGCACAACATTTATGCCATTCTCAGTCGAGAGGTGGGATGCTTGCTGAGTCAAATGACAGCGCGAT
>JAUYNR010000050.1 GCA_030698225.1 Oxalobacteraceae bacterium
CTGACGTCACCAGTTACGGCGGCATGGACGCCTCCATGCTGTCGCGCATGAAGGAACTTGAGGATGAGAACCGGCGCTTCAAAAAAATGTTTGCCGAGATGCAGTTACAGCCAGACGTTTTGAAAGAAGCCATGCAAGAAAAAGGTGAGGCCGAGGCCATCTTATTGCCGTGAGATGGCCCAGTGGGCGGGTAGTGGTGGCGACCACGCATGCGGATACCGAGTTGGGCTGTGTGGTGCAGGCTTGCGGCATGACTTGTCGCAGCGGGCGATGCAACGGCGTTTGCAATGCGATCAGGTCGCTGGCGCGCGATCCGCTGCGACGCGCATTGCTGGCAGGGCGGCGATACGTGGAGTTGTGTTTGGGAATGGACGGGATTTTGTCGCGATTTGAGCAGGTGTTGCAGGGGATTGTGTAAGGGCGGATAGGGAGGTGTGCAGTTAATGCTCCTTCCTCCTTGCAGGGGGAAGGTTGGGATGGGGTAGATGGTTGCAAATAAATAGTGTTGCTGTTATGCGACCGCTCTACCCCCTCCCTAGCCCTCCCCCTGCAAGGGGGAGGGAACGAATCTGGTCCGCCTTCGGAACACGAGCGCAACTGTTGCCCGTGTCAAACTTCGATGATCTCTCCCCGGCAGAGCCTCGCGCTCGCCCCGTGAGATAAAATATACCATGCTGTGTATATTTTATTCGCCTTATTTTATATGTGGGAATGGGTATTGTTTTTCCATATACCCCAAATTAAATTGCTGTTTTATGCCACTGTTCAGCCAGCTATGTAGGCGCATTCGATCACGCTTGACATTCCCCCTCCTTCGACAAGCTCAGGACATGCTTGCATGGGTAAATCGAACAGGCTGCTGGCGTCAGCCGATCACCACTGTGACAGGCTTACCAACGCGGGCCAGCATGTCCACCAGCGCATCGATAGTGAACTTGCTGGCTTTTTTGTTCACAACGTCCGAAACACGGGGCCGCGTGACATGCAGAATCTCAGCCGCCTCGCCTTGCTTGAGGTGACTGTCCTTGATCCAGGACACCAACTCCCCCATGAGCTGCTCCTTGAGCATCAGGGTATGGTCAATCCGCGCATGCGACTCGGCCTGATAGCGCCGGGCGTCGTCCGGCGAAAAGCCAAGTTCAGTAAACAGATTCGCGTCAGGTTTGGTGACATGTCGGACTTGGGTGTCGATTTTGTTCATTTCGTTGCTTTCCTTTCTTGCACAATGGCCCGATAGCGAGCTTCGGCAATATCCTTGTCTCTTTTTGCGGTGGCTTCAGTTTTCTTCTGAAAGCAATGCAACACGTATATTGCTTCCTCAAACTTAGCCACGTACATCACCCGGAATATTCCGGCTGCATCTCTGATGCGACAACCCGTGCCCCTGATCCAACCTCGCCAAATGGCTTCCAGTCGTCCGGGTCCAGACCAGCTTGGACCTTTCCAAGCTGAAAGCCAGCTTCGCGGCGCGGGTCGTCCGGGAACTTGAGGATGTCATCGTAGGATGAGCCAAGCCAGAGGATTTCTTTATCGTTATTCGTTGTATCAAATTTTATACATTTTTACCGGCTTACGCCAGTCCATCGAACGGAGGTTTGTTGGAGCTCGATTGATGTCGGCTGGAAATCATGGCCGAGGCGGCGCGCTTGTTGTCGGACCAGACGGTTTGAGGGGGTGTTGCTGGGGATTGTGTGAGGGGGCTGGGGTAGATGGTTGCGTTGCAAATAAATAGTGTTGCTGTTGTGCGACCGCACTACCCCCTCCCCCCGACTAAAACACTCGAGGGCAGGCTCTAGCCCTCCCCCTGCAAGGGGGAGGGGACAAAACGGGCAAGGGGGAGGGGACAAAACCAGGACGCGCTGCCCCCTGCAAGGGGGACGGGACAAAATCTGATCCGACTTCGAAATACGTGTGCAACTCTTGTCCGTGTCAAACTTCGATGATCTTCCCCCGGCAGGACCTCGCGCTCGCGCTGCGATATGAAATATACCATGTTGTGTATATTTTAAACGCCTTATTTTATATGCGGGAACTGGTATGTTTTTGCATATACCCAACCTTTTTCAAGAATGTAAGTATCTATTCGGTCCTCTATGAGGTATCTCTAAAACTTCAAAATCGTCATTCCCGCGCAGGCGGGAATCCAGACTGCGCACCGGTAATCGCCGGTTTCTGGATCCGCGCCCCCGACTCAAGCATTCGAGGGCAGGCTCTTCGCGGGGACGACGAACTTTATTAACCCTCTTGTAGAGGGCTGAATAGATGGTGCGCCAGCATAAGCTGGCAGATCGTAGTTGATGCAAGTTCAATACAGGGAAGAAATGGCGAATCACTCTGACCCCGAGTCATGCGTTGCACATCGTGAGGTGTGGGGCGAAGCGTTGACAGGGGACACCGACAGGCCAGCCATTGAGCCGCGAAATCAAGGAATCGGGATGCCGACGGCGTTATCTTATCCGGAAGGCCACATGGAGCATGGCGACAATCGCAAGTCATGTTCTGATCCCGCGCGGTCGGAGACCCTGCGCATGTCGGGAAGCGATCTGCACAGAAGCTGGGAGATCTCAACGGTGCCCGCGGAATATTGCGGGCTGGGCGGCGAAGGCGCAAGCCGCAAGGCCGCCATAGACGCCGTTGAGAAGTCGGATACGCCCGTAGTACCGAAGAAGTTGCCGAACAAAGGGGCTAACCCGGCGGAGGCAATGGAGGGAAGGGGCGTAGCCAAGGGAAATGCCTTTAATCCTCCCGCAGACCAGACACAGAGCTGGGTACCTGCGTCGATGGGAATTGACGGCATACGTGAAGCCGCCAGGAAAGACAAGCGGATGAAATTCACGGCACTGCTCCACCACATAACGCCCGCGTTACTGGTGGAAAGTTTCTATGAACTCAAGCGCAATGCGGCAACAGGCATAGATGGAGTGTCATGGACAGAGTACGAGGGAAAGCTCTACACGCGCGTCCACGATCTGCACCGGGAAATACACACCGGCAGCTATCGTGCGCAAGCGTCACGGCGCGTATATATACCCAAAGCGGACGGCAAACTGCGCCCGTTAGGAATAGCTGCGCTCGAAGATAAAATCGTGCAACAGTCTGTCGTAAAAGTCCTGAGCGCGATTTATGAAGAGCAATTTCTCGGATTCTCTTACGGATTCCGGCGTGGAAAAAGCCAGCACGATGCGCTGGACGCACTCTACGTCGGAATCCAGAGCCGCCAAGTGAACTGGATACTGGACGCCGACATCGTAGGGTTCTTTGACAACATCAACCACGATTGGCTGATGCAGTTTTTAGGACACCGGATAGCGGATCAACGGCTACTCAGATTAATTGGCAAATGGCTCAAGGCGGGCGTGATCGACGAGGGAAAAAGAATTGTTGCCGAACGGGGCACCCCGCAAGGTGCAGTCATTTCGCCCCTCTTATCGAATATTTATCTCCACTATGTGCAAGACCTATGGGCACAGCAGTGGCGGCAACGACACGCCACAGGACAAGTTACGCTAGTGCGCTATGCCGATGACAGCGTTGCCGGGTTTGAGCGCAAAGACGATGCCGAGCGGTATTTGGCAGCCTTGCAAGAACGCTTGGCCAAGTTTGGATTAGCGCTCCACCCCGGCAAAACGCGACTCATCGAGTTTGGACGCTACGCCCAAAAGAATCGGGCAAGACGTGGAGAAGGAAAGCCGGAGACATTCGACTTTCTCGGCTTCACGCATTGCTGCGGCAAGACCCGTAAGGGTTGGTTCACTATTTTGCGCGTGACGATAAAGAAGCGCATGCGAGCAACGCTCAAGGCAATACGGGCGAAGTTGAGAAAGAAAATGCACGACGACATCCCGACCGTTGGAAAATGGTTGAAGAGTGTGGTGCAAGGTTATTTCAACTACTTTGCAGTGCCCGGAAATGCATATCGGTTGTGCAGCTTTCGTAGCGAAATATGTCGTACCTGGCGGCGCATGTTAAAACGGCGCAGCCAGCGACATCACTTGTCCTGGGAACGATTTAACCGGCTAGTGGATCGGTATATTCCAGCTTATCGTAATAGTCATCCGTACCCCGATCAACGGTTTCACGTTAATCACCCAAGGCAGGAGCCTTGTGCGGTAATTCCGCTCGCAGGGATCTGTGCGGGGGGCGGGAGGTAACTCCTGTCCCTACCGCTACCGAATGTAATTGCTGCAGCCTGCAGTGAGATAACAAAAAATTAACAGTCCTGAGTTATCCCTATCATTCAACTCTCGATCGAGCATCTGGAAAAATTCGACATTAGTCAGTCCCGTTCGATAGGGCTGATGATGGTATTTTCTGACCTTGCCCAATCAAAACCGTGGCTACCAATTAAAGATGGTTGAACAGTTGCGCGTCAACAATTCCCTCCCGTTGTAAACGTATGAACGCTCCTTCCCTATCGGCAAGGGGAAGGAGCGCATCTGTTCGATTGGGGTCAGAATATCAGATCAATATTTATATTGGGTGTAACGATACTTGCCATATTTATAGCCATACCCATAACCGCCCGGCCGATGCTTGATGTCGTTGAAGATGACGCCTTTGACCGGAATGCCGGTTTGGCTGCAACGTTTGACCGATTCCTTGATGTCGCCTATGGTGCTCTGACCGGCGCGCGCGATCATGAAGATTGCACCGACGTGGGGACCAAGAATGAGCGTGTCCGATACCGCCAAAATAGGCGGCGTGTCTATCAACACGTAGTCATAGCTGCCAGATAAGGTCTGTAGCATCAGGCCGATATTTTCATGCAACAACAGTTCTGACGGGTTGGGCGGCATGTTGCCGGTGGCGATAAAGTCGACATTCTTGACTACGTCTTTGTGCACGACTTGTTCCAGGCTGCAGGTTCCGGCGACAAGATCGGATAGTCCGTTTTCGCGGCCGAATCCAAAGTATTGGTGCAGATAACCTTTGCGCAAGTCGGCGTCAACCAGCAGGACCTTTTTTCCGGCCACAGCCAACACTGCGGCAAAATTTACCGAGACAAACGATTTACCCAGTCCCGGCGTGGCGCCTGTGATCAATATGATGTTGTTTTTGGCATCCAGCATCGAAAATTGCAGCGATGTACGGAAGCTGCGCAAGCTTTCGATCGCGGTATCGGTCGGGTCGATTTCTGCCAATACCGACATTTGCCGCGACTTGGCAAGCACCTGTTGATACAGGCCTTCCTGCTGCTTGCTGTGCGGTATATTGGCATAGACTGTCAGCCCGAGCATCTGTTCGATCTCGTGCGCATCATCGACGCCGCCAAACAGCGATTTTTTGACAAATGCGCAAATTACGCCCAAAAATAATCCCATAAACAGCGCGATGGCGATCACAATCAGGCGCTTAGGTTTGATCGGGTTTTTTGGCAGCACAGCAGCATCGACCAATCGTACATTGCCCACTTTGCCGGCCTTGACCAGGCGCAATTGTTGCGCGCTGTTCAATAACGCGGTGTACAAATCGGTATTGACTTTGACGTCGCGGGTGAGGCGCAGCACATCCTGCTCCAGTAACGGCAGTTTTTTGATCTGCGCAGCGATTGCCTGCATTTCGCCATTGATCTCTTTCATCTGGCTGTCCAGCCCTACCACGGCCCGGTTGCCGGTGGTGAAGCGGATTAGCAACTCTTCTCTTTTTTGCTTGAGCTCGATCAGTTTGGTTTGGGCGAGCACGGATTGCTGCAGGAGCATTTTGGCTTCTTCACCCAGATCGATGGTGCCGCTGATGTTGCGGAAGCGGTTGTATTTGATCTCGGACTGCTCCAGTTGACGCTTCAGGTCTGGCAGTTGCTTGTCGAGGAACAACAGGGATTTTTCAGCTTCTTCCGATTTGCGTTCTACGTTCTGGCGCACATATTCGCGGCCGATCTCATTGAGAATGCTGCGGGTTAATGCGGGGTCAGTGCCTTCCAGCGTGATGCTGAGGATGCCGGATTGCTTGCCCTTCTCGGCAATCGCCATGTCTTTCTGCAATTGCTCGATCGAGTCCAATCGGGCGCTGGCGCTCAGTAGGAATTGCGCGCCGGGTTTGGCTGACAGATGCGCCACCTTCAACTCGATGGTGCCGCCATCCACCCCGGCTTTGAGCGTAGATCCTGTGCTGCCCTTCAACTCGATTTCCTGTTCGCTTTCAGTGAGCCTGAATTGGCCATTGGCCTCTGCGGTGAGCACAAATTCATGATCCTCCAACGATTCCGGCACGTTGAAGGTGGAAACATCGATTTGCTCGGCGCCCCACGCATAACCGCCATAGCCGAACAGGCCAGGCTCGGAGAGTTGCTTATTGCGTCCGGCGAACCAGGCGCCGACGATCGGAAAATATTTGGGACGTACATTGACGTAGAGCTGCAGGTTGTCGACCGCATGCGACACCACCATGCGCGAACGGATGATCTCGATTTCGGAGGTCGCTGCGGTCGGCACATCGAACATCGACGACATGCTGCCCAATATATTGCTTGACGAGCTGGGGCTGTCTTCCACCTGAACAACCATATTCGCTTCATAGACTGGCTTGGCCATGAACGCATAGGCCGCACCCAGCAACGTGATCAGCAGCGCTATGCTGGCGATCAACCAACGGTGGTCATACAAGGTGTCGAGATAGGTTGCCAGGTCGACCTCATCGTCGTCTGGCAAGTTGATGGGCACTAGCTGCTGAATGGGTTGATTCATCGTGATGATTATTTGAACGGATTCTGTTAATTGATTAGTTGATGTGTACGATGCGCTCGATCAGCGCATCTACACCTTGGGTAATCAAGCTGTAGGTCTGGCGGAATACGGCCAGGTCTTGGCGATACGGGTCGGGGATGTCGTATTTGCCGAATTCGCCAAGCCGGAATACCTTGCCTTTGGAAGTCGCATATTTCTGCTCGATATAACGCTTTTGCTCTTGATCCATGACCAGGATGATGTCGGCTTCACTGACCATCCGGGATGTCAGGCTCTGCGCGCGGTGTGCGTTAATGTCGATGCCCTGTTCCTGCATGAGCTGGATCGAAAACGGCTCCGCCGGATAGCCGATCATTGCGCCGATACCGGCTGAGCGTACCGTTTTTTCAGGCAAGGCACGCCGCAGCAAGCCCTCTGCGATAGGGCTGCGACAGATGTTGCCAATGCAGATGACCAGGATGTTGCGAATCATTTTACGGCCTGCACAGCACTTGTTACTGACAACGCACTCGGCAGTATCAGGCTGATCACGCGGTTCCATCTGGCAAGCGGTGCGGCATCGACATAGACCACGTCCTTGGCCTTGAGCTCAAAATTCTCTGCCAGAGCGAGGGCTACCGGCGATTGGGCGTCGAGGTGATACACAACCGGCTCCATATCTGTAGCGTTGCGTACCACATAGACCTGCCGCCCGTTGCTGCTGGTCGGGTTGAGGCCGCCGGCGTCACCCAGCGCCTCGTTCAGCGTCAGGCGACCGTCGCGCATCATCAGTGATATCGGACGCGTTACGTCACCCAAGACGAATATCTTGCTTTCTTCGCGCGACGCGATGCGTACCATATCGCCATTTGCCAACAGGATGCTGGCCGGGCTGATGCCATTTCGCAACAATCGGGGAAGATCGATCTGGTAAGTTGTACCCGCACGGGTGATGCGAATCTGGCTTTGATCGCCACTCGGCAGGAATCCACCGGCTCGGTTCAAGGCCTCCATCAATGTCATCGGGATGTCGTTGATGGACTGGGCGCCCGGCGCTTTGACTTCTCCGGAGATATAAATACGCTTGCTGCGGTAAGCCTGGACGCGCAGCGTGAGATCCGGTTTCTTGAGTTCTTCAGCCAGCTTGGTCGTGAGCCGGTTGCGCGCTTGCGCTTCGGTCAGGCCGGCCAGCTTGAGGTTGCCTACATAGGGGAACTGCACCAATCCATCCGGATCGATCACGAAGCCTGGAGTGGCGCCGCTATCGGTGCCGGATACCGTGATGGTTGCCGGTCCGCTCATCGCAGGGGTGGAGAGTTCTGGATGATCCCATACCACGATGGACAGGATGTCACCGCTGCCGATCAGATATGGTGTCGGTTTGGCGACCAATTGACTGATGTCTTGGCTCGGTTGCTGTTCGCGTAGGGTTTTCTCAGTTTGCAATAATTGCGGTGTAATCGGCTTCAGGTTGGAGATAGCACCTGCTTCATCCTGCCCGATCACATACTTCTCATCCATACGCATGCCAGGTGCAAATACGCATGCAGCCAATACGGGAATCAATCCAACTACGCCCCATCTTTTCAGATAGGTTTTTGAAAAAAATTGCATGAAGTCATCTAACTTGGTGAAGCAAGCCTGCCAAGGCTTCCTGTGGCATAAGCACTATGTGTACATGTTCACAACAGAACATGGTTTACACCCAAAAAACTAGTACGCTAATGTTGATAAACGAATTTATCAAACCCCGAATTCTACAATATTTACCTAAACCAACCTATGAAAATGGATGCGTCCATGGCGATTGCATGAAACCCTCGATTTCAAAGAAAGGCCGAGAAGGCTGCGCTAGAGCCGGCGAAGGAAGGTTGCAGATTTTTGCGATGCATCCGCCATCCACATCCCACTTGCTGCTCAAAAGATTTGTTCAAAAACTGTAAACAATTTCTTAGAAGGTAATTACCAATCCGGTACTTAATATTCCGTAACGCTTATCAAACCGACTTGACGTAAGGGTGTTGTAGGCGAAGGGTAACTCTCCGGTGAATTGATTCGTCATGTACTGGCCCCTGACAAAAAGAGCAGTGTTATGCAGTATCTTGTACATGACTTCCCCAATCAGGATGTGATTGCTTTGAGAAGTGATCCCGCCTCGACTTTTTATTGTGTCATCGACTTGATGGCGATTGAGCAATTGATACTGATAACCTGCCCGCACTTGCCAATCTTCCTTATTCCACTTCAGCATCAGCCCGCCATGGACGTAGCTTGCGTTGTACTGGGCTTCCTTATTGATGTCGATGCCAAAGGCACTATTCTGTGCAGTAAACCGATCCACTACCAGACTCGCATTGCACAACTGTGCCAGGGTGCCAACAACCTCGGTCGGGCCTAAAGCCAGATTGTAGTTGCAGCCATTCTGGGTGGTGGTGGCAGTCACCGAGCCCAATGTGACCCGGCTAGCCCCGGCGCCAACAAACATTGATAATTCTGTATTTTCCAGAATTTTCGAGGTGCCGATCAGATCGAGCTGATACTGAATGTCTTTTGGATCTGAAACGTTTACCGAATTTAATGTCACGCCGCGCACGGTGGTGGGCGACGATTTTTTCAACTCATCGGCATAATTGCCCCATGCACCCAATCGCACCGCCACGCTGGGTTGATAACCGGAGCCCTCAAGCAATTTGTACTGCGCTGCCAGTTGCCAGCTATGAATTTTGGCGAGATCGCTGCGATGGTCAATTCGTCTTTCCCAGAGTGCGCCGTCCAGCCAAAGCCTGGGGGTGATCGCCACGCCCGCGCGCACGTGTGCACCGTGGTAATCGCCCACATTCGTGCCAGAGTAGTCGGCATCGTTATCGCGTATCTTCAGAAAATCAACCGTACTGTTTACCAGGTCGTAAGCTGCTTCGACCTGCACCTCCCCAGGCGTGCTGCTCTGGTTGGCGGATAGAAAAGCATCCAGAGGCGCAGCGACGGCAGGCGACAAAAAACCTGCACAGCATAGGCCTAGCAAAAAAATGTGTTTTTTCATTGGAAATAATCTGGATAAGCCATTTTTAAGATTGGCTGGGAAGCAGTGCCGGGATACTGCCACCGGCTGTCCGGAAAAAAATGAGGCGGAAAACTGCGCCGCCCCATTTTTCATACAACTACGTCTAGCCAAGGTTTATTGGACTGTAACAATCCCCTCGACTCCGAGGCCGTTCACAGCTGGTTGACCGGATCCCGTAACCGAAACAGACAGGCCCTTCACAGCCGTGCTGTCGGTCTGACTGCTGATATTCAGGTTGGACACGACGACTTTCACATTGAATGTGCCTGAGACATTTTGCAGGTTGGAAAACACCGATTGGATCGGGCTGGCTGGCTGAGCCTGGACCTTAGCGAGTATGCGAGCCAACATATTGCCAGCATTAACTGTCAGCTTGTTATTAGCGGTCGCAACGAACTGATCTGCTGTAATATCCGTGAGCGTCATATTAGCGTTGGTACCGTTGCTGGTCTTGCCATACGCATACAGCTTGGCGCCTGCCGGCACCGATACGTTCAGCTGTTTATTGTTGTCTAGCGTTACGTCAGCCTGATCCAACATGAATTGCAGTACCCGTCCGCTGGCGCCGGTGTCCGTCAACTCTAACCCCAGTTTCACCTTGGTCGTCATGACGCCGCTGTCATTTTTGGGGATGGGCGTGCCTTTCACGTCAAATGCAAAGCTGACTGTATTGATAGCTGCCGGATTTTGAGCCAGGGGCACGCCAGACAAGAACTCCTTCAACGTGTAGGGAGTTCCGTTAAGTTCGATGCTGTCATTTTGGATTGCGAGGTAATTGGTGTGCTGTGACCAAGCACCAACGTCGATGATGACTGATTCAGTGACGCCAGCTGCCGTAGCTTGTGCCGTAACCTCGGATGAGACGGCAGTAGTGACTGCGGCGTCGTTGCTCGTATCAGTGTCGCTCAGCTGTGTCAGAGCCGTACCCAGCGCAGTCAAATTGACGCTATTCTCGATAACGGTAGTCAACAAGTTTTTAAGCTCAGACGCCGCGTTTGCGATCGTAGGATTAGACTGCAGCGACTTGGTTAGTCCAATTAAAGCCACGTCGCTGGCTTTGGCCAGGGTTTGTGCCTGGATCCCGATGGCGCCCGAAACCATTTCAGCCACACTGGTTGGACTAAAAGTACTTACGCCGGCCTTGGTCGTGGCCAACGTGGCATCGGTAGTCTCCTGCACTTTTTTTACCGACTGTTTCACGATGCCGAACACCAGCGTCGTACTTACACTGCCGCTCGCATCGACTAGCTTTTCCGTGGGGTTGGCAGCCAGTGTTGTCACTACCGCCTTGGCCACTACGCTATAAATTGCCTGGATAGCTGCCGGGCTGGTGTTTTGCGCCAAGCTTCCGACCGTATCAGCGACTTGCTGGATGATTTGCTGCATTGCCAGGGTTTTTTTCTGGAGATCAGGGTTGCTCATCGGATCTACCTTGCTGACGTCAGTACCAGCAGGCAAGCCCAAGGCAGCAGCGACTTGAGCAGCGGTCAGGCCGCCATCTACCATCAGACTGGTCAGCGGCGTTGCAACGGTACTACCGGCTGGCGCTTTCAAGCGGCCCTTGAACGCTAGACCAGTGTCGATGTTGGTGCCACCGCTGACCACGATTGTGCTTGAACATGCAGGTGAAAACACAAAATCACCTAGGCTGTTGGTGGTGACAGTTGCCTCGCCAGCATCGGCCACCCCATTATTATTCGTATCGCAAAGAACCGATGACCCGCTCAAATAGCCGTCAACCGCTTTCCCTGTGCTTGTCGCTAACGTGGCTGGTGTCGATCCACCACCACCACCACAGGCTGTCAATGCCAAGGCAACGGCCATTGACAGCAAAGTATTTTTCTTCTCGATCATTTCAGAACTCCTATTTAGATTTGCTGCCGCGGAAACTGATAAATAACAAAAGGTTCAATAATTTAAACTATTTTTTAAATTTTAACATTGCTTATCTGAAATAATATTGTGCAATGCAAAATAACTTGGAATCGGGCATGAATAGACGCTTGCAAACAACAGATTAAGGCGACCGTTGAGGGAATCACCTTGCTAACAGCGGATGCCTTGATCGGAAGGGTAATGCTCGTCAGGTGGGCCGTTTCGACACGCAAACGCCTGACTCATTGTCGGCGACAGAGCAGGAAACCGGTCTTTATCCCAAATTCAACCCAAGTTTTACAATGTCAGATGACAAGCCGTATGGAATATGGGTGATGCTGCGGTTTCGATTCCCGCCGCCCCACGTCCGTGAACGCTGCCGTGGACAAGGGCGTCATCATGGTGGTGGCGGCAGGCAACAGCAACGACAGCGCCCCTTGTCACCGGGGCCGCCGTGCTGGCGCTGGCAGCTAACTCGGCAGCATCGCCTGCAGGTGGCTTCTTTCCTGACCACCAATGTCACGGCTGGTCGGCCCGGTTCCATCGGCACCGGCTCGCACAACCTGCTGGTAGCGACCGCCGCCAGCATCGCTGGCATCAGCTTGCCTGGCGGTGACGATGATCACACCCTATTGCGCTACTCAAGCCGGAAGCCTACCTTCATCGTGACCTGGTAGTGCAAAACCTTCCCGTCCGCGATATGTCCTCGCGACTCGACCACTTCATACCAATCCATGTGCTTGACCGTGAGCGCAGCCTTGGCAATCGCATCGCGTATCGCTTGATCGGTGCCCTCGGTCGATGATCCGACGAGTTCGATGATTTTATAAGTGTGTGCGGACATAATGTTTCCCCAGTGTAGAAAGCCTGACATCGAAAGGTTGTTCTTCGCAAGCTGGTGGCAATATTGCGCTCAAACGCGCTGATAGTCATTACGCGGCGCACCAATGCGTGCGTAATTCCAATGGCGACATCATTTACGCGCGCCGTATGGGATTCAATGCCTGGGTCTCTTCATAGCCTCGGATTCCATCGCAGCGTTCCGCTCCTCACTGGCCTCAATGGATTCCATGGCCTCGTCGATGGAAGCCGCCGCTCGTTCTGCGTCCGCTATCGTTTCGTCAGCGGTGTCGCCGGGTCCTTCGTCGTCGTCGCTTGGCGGTTCCAGCATGTCTTTAAGCATGGCAATTAACTCAGGTGTATCCCATGGCTCGCCATGCTGTTTTTTCTTTTTTATGTAGTGTCTGATTTCTGCGTCTTGCTCCACGGTTAAGGGAAGCCCACGGAAGGTACTTTCAGGGTCAATATCGGGCATGGTGTTCCTCCGGCGTTCATCTCACTGTGAGTGTAGCGCTATACGGTCATCAGGTCTCACCTCCCGATCAAGGCCATCGCGCTTTGAACGATTTGTCCAGTCGGCCGGAGCGGCAGGGCGTGACTGAGAGTAGATCGTCCTCACATGCCGGAATTGTAACGATGGAGGGAAATATTTTCTGTTTCCGGTCGGCGCCCAAGTCAATCAATCGGCCGATGTTCATCAATTGCCCAGGTGGCAAAACTTGCCAGTGAGCATGTTTGATTGCAGCTGCGGGCCAGTTTGTTATTTAACCAATAAATTAACAGTCGAATAAAAAGATCTGTATTAATACTACCAAAATATATTGCTTTATTTATGTAGTTTGACTACCATGTATTTGCCGTTCTGTAATTTGGCCCTTTAGAGAATGAAATTGATTTTGCGGTGCGCATGAAGATGCGTGCGGCGGATTGAAACTACAAATGCAGTTCACAACAGGAGTGTCGGAGATGAAATTGAAACAAATCGTATTGGCAACATTGGCAACGAGTCTTGCTTTCGCCGGATCTGCTTTTGCAGCGGATGTTGAGGTGCTGCATTACTGGACGTCCGGCGGCGAAGCGAAATCCGCTGCAGCACTCAAGCAAATCATGAAGGACGAGGGTTACGGCTGGAAAGATTTTGCGGTTGCCGGCGGCGGCGGCGAAAATGCGATGACTGCGCTGAAGGCGCGCGTGATTTCCGGTAATTCTCCTACTGCGGCACAGATCAAGGGACCTTCGATTCAGGAATGGGGTCAGGAAGGCGTTCTGGCCAATATCGATGGCGCGGCCAAAGCCGGGCAGTGGGATAGCGTGCTGCCTAAAGTCGTATCCGATGTGATGAAGTACAAAGGACATTACGTTGCCGCACCGGTCAACGTGCACCGTGTGAACTGGGTCTGGGCCAATCCGCAAGTGCTGAAGAAAGCCGGCGTCGACAAGGTGCCTGCGACCTGGGACGAATTTTTCGTTGTTGCTGAAAAGATCAAGAAGTCCGGTGCAATTGCAGTAGCGCACGGTGGTCAGCCCTGGCAGGATGCGACGGTGTTTGAGTCGGTCGCCTTGGGTGTCGGCGGCGCCGATTTCTACAACAAGGCGTTTGTCAAACTCGATCAATCCGTGCTGACCGGCCCGACGATGGTCAAGGTATTCGACACGCTGGGCAAGGTAAAGGGCTATATCGACAAGGATGCGGCAGGCCGTGACTGGAACCTGGCAACGGCGATGGTCATCAATGGCAAGGCCGGTATGCAATTCATGGGCGATTGGGCCAAGGGCGAATTTGCCGCCGCCGGCAAGGTGCCGGGCAAGGACTATCTGTGCGCAGCAGCACCGGGCACCGACAAGGCCTACACCTTCAATATCGATTCCTTTGCGATGTTCAAGCAGAAGGATGCCGCAGCGGAAAAAGGTCAGATGGCGTTGGCCACTGCGATCATGAGTCCGAAGTTCCAGTCGATTTTCAACCTGAACAAAGGTTCGATTCCGGTGCGTTCCGGTGTTTCCCGCGACAAGTTCGACGACTGTGCAATCAAGTCTATGGACGACATGGCATCTACCAACAAGGCGGGCGGTCTGGTGCCTTCGTTTGCGCACGGCATGGCCTTGCAGTCCTCAACGCAAGGTGCGCTGGTCGACGTGATCGCCAAGTTCATGAACTCCAACATGAGCTCGAAAGATGCGGTTACTGCCTTGGCGAAAGCTGCCAAGACTAGGTAATACAGTGACGCGGCAGCCCTGAAGGCTTGCCGCGTTAACTAGATATGTGATGGCCTGTCTGGCCATCATCGGCACTTCTCGGTAACGCACTCTAAAGGCTCAACAATGTCTTTAAGCCCCCAATCTGAGCGCCAGGTACCCCAGTTTGCAGTTGATGGTCAGTCGTCCGGCCATCCAGGGCACCCCTCAGTAACGCACACTTACGGCTTCGCAATGTCTCTACGCACCCAATTCGAGCGCCGGATACCCCAGTTAGTGTTGAGTCCCACACTCTTCGCCAGCCTGGTATTCGTGTATGGCTTCATCTTTATCACCGGTTATTTGTCTCTGACCGAGTCGCGGCTGATGCCGAACTTCGATTTCGCAGGCCTGGCCCAATACGAACTGCTGTTCGATAACGATCGCTGGTGGACTTCCGCCAAGAATCTCGGCATCTTCGGCGGCCTGTTCATCGCGTTCAGCGTCGCGTTCGGCCTGTTTGTCGCGATCCTGCTGGACCAGAAAATACGGGCAGAGGGCGCGCTGCGCGCAATCTACCTGTATCCGATGGCGCTGTCCTTCATCGTCACCGGCACTGCCTGGAAATGGATGCTGAATCCCGGCCTCGGGATCGAAAAAGTCATGCACGACTGGGGCTGGACCAGCTTTCACTTCGACTGGCTGGTCAATCCCGACATGGCGATCTACACCGTCGTGATCGCCGGCGTCTGGCAATCGTCGGGTTTCGTGATGGCGCTGTTCCTGGCCGGCTTGCGCGGCATCGACGATGAAATCATCAGGGCGGCACAGGTCGATGGCGCGTCATTGCCGACCATCTACCGCCGCATCGTGATTCCGGCGATGCGCCCGGTGTTTTTCAGCGTGCTGCTGATCCTGTCGCATATCGCGATCAAGAGCTTCGATCTGGTGATGGCGCTGACGAATGGCGGACCGGGAAATTCTTCCTCGGTGCCGGCCATCTTCATGTACCAGTTCTCCTTCACGCGCGGCCAGCTTGGCCTGGGCTCGGCCTCGGCCATGATGATGCTGATGACGATTGTCGCGGTACTGGTGCCGCTGATGTATATGGAAGCGCGTAGCGCAAAGGCGATGCGATGAACCACACAAGAAAAAATCGTAACCCCGGCCGTATCGTGCTGTATGCGTTGCTGGTGCTGTTCGCACTGTATTACGTGGCACCGCTGTACGTGATGCTGTCGACCTCATTCAAGACACTGGATGAAATCCGCAGCGGCAACCTGCTGTCGTGGCCGCAAGCGTTCAACACCGAGTCCTGGAGCAAGGCCTGGTCGTCGGCCTGTACCGGCGTCAGCTGCGAAGGCTTGCAGCCATTTTTCCTGAACTCGCTGAAGATGGCGATCCCGGCGGTGCTGATCTCGACCTTTCTGGGTGCGTTCAACGGCTATGTGTTCGCACACTGGCGTTTCCGCGGCTCCGAAGTGTTGTTTACCGCGTTGCTGGTCGGCTGCTTCATCCCGTTCCAGGTGGTGATCCTGCCGATGGCGCGCCTGCTGGGCGAGTTCGGCCTTGCCAATACCACCACCGGCCTGATCCTGGTGCATGTGGTGTACGGCACCGCGTTTACCACGCTGTTCTTCCGGAATTACTACATCAGCGTGCCGGAAGAGCTGGTCAGGGCAGCGCGGATCGACGGCGCAGGATTCTTCCTGATTTTCCGGAAAATCATCCTGCCGATCTCCGGCCCGATTTTTACGGTCTGCATCATCTGGCAATTTACCCAGATATGGAATGACTTCCTGTTCGGCGTCGTGTTCGCCGGAGGGCAGTCGCAGCCGGTCACCGTCGGCTTGAACAATCTGGTCAACACCACCACCGGCGTCAAGGAATACAACGTCGACATGGCCGGCGCCATCATCGCCGCGCTGCCGACCCTGTTCGTATACATGGTTGCCGGTCGTTATTTCGTGCGCGGCCTGACCGCCGGCGCAGTTAAAGGTTAAGGAGTAGAACATGTCCAGTTTATCCATACGCAATGTCCGCAAGAGCTACAACAACGGTGTCGAAGTCCTGAAAGGGATCGACATCGAAATCGAAGACGGCCAGTTCCTGATTCTGGTCGGCGGCTCCGGCTCCGGCAAATCGACGCTGCTGAACATGATTGCCGGGCTGGAAACCGTCACCTCGGGCGAAATCCGCTTCGGCGACCGCGTGGTCAACAACCTGGAACCGAAAGACCGCGACATCGCGATGGTGTTCCAGTCCTACGCTTTGTACCCGTCGATGACGGTGCGCGAGAACATCGCGTTCGGCCTGGGTGTGCGGAAAGTGCCGAAAGCCGAACAGAAGGAAACCGTCGAGCGGGTTGCGGAAACCCTGCAGATCACCCATCTGCTCGATCGCAAGCCGGGTCAGTTGTCCGGCGGCCAGCGCCAGCGCGTCGCGATGGGCCGCGCGCTGACCCGCAAGCCGTCGCTGTTCCTGTTCGATGAACCGCTGTCGAATCTGGATGCCAAGCTGCGGGTCGAAATGCGCGCCGAAATCAAGCTGATGCACCAGAAAATGGGCACCACCATCGTCTATGTCACGCACGACCAGATCGAAGCGATGACGATGGGCGACCGCATCGCGGTGATGAAGGACGGCGTGGTGCAGCAGTTCGGCTCGCCGCAAGAGATTTACGACAACCCGGCCAACCTGTTCGTCGCAGGCTTCATCGGTTCGCCGTCGATGAATTTCGTACACTGCACGCTGCAGGAGCAGGACGGCAAGGTCAGCACCGTGATCGACAATGCCGGCGTGAAAACCGAGGTAACTCTGCCATTTTCACTGGCAACTTTGCGAGCGCAGATCGGCCGCAAGGTGATCCTGGGCATACGCCCGGAGCAGATCACCGACACCCGCAGCGCACACAGCGAAACCGGGCAGTTGCTGCAGTGCCGCGTCGAGCTGACCGAGCCGACCGGCCCCGACACGCTGATCATGACCAAGCTCAACGACGCCGCAGTCACCTGCCGGGTCCACCCGCGCGAAGCAGTGCATGCCGGCGAGTCAATGACCTTGCTGTTCGATCTGTCCAAGGCAACCCTGTTCGATCCGGACAGCGGAGAGCGTCTGTCCTGATTGCCAGAGCCGTAGGGCGGAAAAGCGCAGCCCTTGCAGGGCGCATATCCGCTTGCAAGCGGATACCGTTGCGCAGGCGGATCGCATGCGATCCGAAACCCCTGCTCCACCCTTCGCCGCATGCAACTCTCAGGCATACTGCATCGATGCCCGATTACCGCCGCAATCGCGTCCCCGGAGGGACGTATTTTTTCACCGTCAATCTGCTCGAA
>JAUYNR010000059.1 GCA_030698225.1 Oxalobacteraceae bacterium
GCCAGGTCTTTGATCATCAGAGTCGATTTAATGGGGGTTCTCCAAAAGGGTGGGTTGGGGTTAGATAGATTTTTTAATTAAGCGCAGCAAACTGGAATCCGCCAAAATTCTGCAGGGTGGTCGTATCGACATGCGAGCGCGCGTCAACCTGGGTGACTGGCGCCACCACGATGGCCGGGCTGGCGAAGCCGCCGCCGAAAGCGGCGTTGATGTTGCCGATGTTGAAGTTGCTGCCGCCGCGCACGGCGGACATGGACTTGCGGTCGAGTTGCTTGTCGAGGGACAGGTCTTTGATCATCAGAGTCGATTTCATGGGTGTTCTCCTAAAGGTTTGGTTGGTTGGGTTGTGAGCATTTCGTTGCGCTCGATAGACATACAGCATAGAGCGTGCCAGCCCAATCCATGCGCCGCAGGAGACTACGTAAGTGCTTGAAAAATATAGGAATATTCAGGTTGCAGTCGAAGGTTTATCGATGCTTTTGTCAAGGCGCTGCAGATCATGTGATTGGCGTTGCCAAACACATTTGATGGCAACTGTCAGAGAAAACCCGACACATTCGCCGCTACCATAGAAATTTTGCCTTAAAGCACCTGCAAACTTGCCAGAGCTAAACATGCCAGGCGAAAATTGTTGGGTAAGACAGCTTCTTGAATGTCAAAACCGCTTCAAAACTTCCCATGGTTCATGTACGAAGGACGGTTCGCGCAGCAAACTGCTTGCGGGGTGTGGGGATTAAAGCGCAGGATTCAACATGGTCTTGTCGCTACTGTACAAGTCGTCGACGCGAACCACCACAGCCGAGATGTTGTCGCGTCCGCCTCTTTTGAGTGCCATGTCAATCAACGCATCCGACGCTTGCCGACAACTGCCAGGTGCGAGTGCACTGCGCATTTCTTGTTCGCTCACTTCATTGCTCAGTCCATCGCTACACAACAAGAACATATCGCCGTCATTGACTTCCATCGTATCGTTGTCGAGATCCAGTGTGCCGGCGGCGCCGACCGCGCGCGTGATCATGTTGCGAGAGGGGGGATTGATGCGGTCTTCAGAAGCGCGATTACCTAAGGATTTGAGTTCTTCGACCCGGCTGTGATCGCGTGTGAGTTGCGTCAGGATTCCGTTTCTACAGAGATAAATTCGACTGTCCCCGGCCCATAGGTATCCACAATAGCCGTCCCACGCGAGCAGGACGACAACCGTGGTGCCGATGATCTGCACATTGTGGGTTGCCGCCTCCACGCGAAGTTGACGATTCACAGTTTGCAGTCTGTTCCGCGTATCGGTGACGAATTTCACAAGACTATTGGGTTGAGGAACCTTGTTCAAGGCCTCGACGACCATACGGCTCGCAATGTCACCAAATGCGTGTCCGCCCATACCGTCGGCAACAGCCCAGAGTCCGCGTTCAGGTTGGTCGAGGTAGGCATCCTCATTTATCGCACGGACCAGACCCACATGCGAGAGCGAAGCCGACGTCCATTTAAATTGGGTCATGGAAAGCCCCAGAGATATAGACTAGCAAGCGGTCGGATCTTAAATTCGTGCTGCGTTCGTCGACGACCACGTTTATGCTCAAATTATTGGCCGAAATATTGACATCGACGATTTGGAACTGCTTGATCATCTGTTCAGCATTTCAGTTGCCGGGAGATACCTTCAATTTCTATTTGAGCGTCTTTCCTGCCGATTGCCGATTGGTATTCAGCAGCGGCTTGGGGGTGAATCCGGTCGGATAGTTGACGATCCGGGCACTGCGAAATATCGTGCTTCCAATAAAGGTCTGACGACCACGAGTATGTGCGCCACCCGTTATCAAAACCATTGCTTGGCGATCGAGGTCAATGCTTTCCGCTAGATCTTTTATAACGATGATGGTCATGGCTGCTCCTCAAAATTTTATCAAAATAGTCTAATTCAAGCATAGTGCAAAGGACGGGAGTTGGTTTGCTTTAACGTCTCTAATGAGGTTCTTGCAAAACTATTTTCGAGAAGAACTTGTTAAAAATGCAGTATTTTTGCTGGGTTTAATCATGGATTGCACACTTTTTTCCTGATTCAACGACCTTCAGAAATTGTGAAAATACTCTCAATTGCGTCAAACGCGACAGAGAGGAGTTTTCTACCATTTTGGACCAAGTCACACCAATCATCTCGCCGCAGCGCTGCTAAAGCGGCTTTAAAGAATCGAAATTGCCTTTGCAAGAACCTCTAATATAAGCCATTTCGACGTTACCCGGCGCATGCCACGTCGGCAATGCCGCTAGAATTTCCTCCTGCACCAATCCGTTTCTCGGCCTGACCTTCCGTACATGCGCCCGTCAGGAAGGTGAAAGAAAGTGCGGATGGCAAGCCGCCCCTGGCCTTAACGTGGCGTCTGCTGTTGTTCAATGCATCGGAGGATAATTTTGATAGGGCGCCACCAGGCCACCGGCGAAGTGGCTGGGCGGCTACATCGCTCCGCCAAGGAGCTTCTTCTGGATGTTCGGGCAGTTCTTCTTGCAAGTGAACGTGCATCAGAAAAATACAGTGTCTGCCGTGTCTAATATCGTTGTCATTAGTCATAGGCAAAACTATAATTTATTGATGCGACGGCTACAAAACTACCAATACGAACTAATACCCATCGGCGATCAGCAACGTGATATGCGCCAGCCGCGCCGGGGCGTGTTGTTTCGAGTTTAACAAGTGAAGACTCGGCGCAGTCAGGCCGCACTGCGAAGCAGGAATCCACCGACGCGACTCAAGCAGTTTTTGCTGGAGTACCGTAGGGTTGTTCTTTCTTTAAGGAAGGGAGGATGTCAAAGATACCGCTCGTGGTTGAATCTACGTGTTCCGGCATATAGGAGGGGGAGACAGCTAAAATACATTGCCTGTGGATACTATTCAGAATGTGTCTGAAACAATAGATTGCAAATGAGAAAATTCTCCGCTATCAAAATTGCTGTGACTAACCGCCAGAAGACGCGCTAGGCGGAATTTTACAAATCAACAATGAATGCGCGCGTGAAGTTAGAATGCCTTTATCCGGTGCGTCAATTCAACTGACTACTTGTTGTGTAGATCAACCGGATGAAGCGGGCGGAAAAGCAAGAGAGGGTGTACCTCGCGCGCAGATGTCGCTGCGCCTACTTTGGTATTTGACTAAGGGGAGGACCAGGCGATGACTCGGGAACTCAATGTAGAAACGTATGGCTAATTTTGCGCAAGCGATTCATGCCTTTCAAAGCAGTGCTCTGTCGCAAGAGGATTTTTTTGCACAGGTTGACCGCGTATTGACGACGGAGCAAGCCAGTTCTGCACACCTGTTAGAGATTCTTGGCGAAGAGCACACCAAGATACCGCTGCCGCACGACGTGTATGCGGAGGTGCAACGACGGATCGAGCGGTTTTCGAAGTCGACACAGAGCTCGAGCGCTGATGAAACCCATGTGAGGACCAATCTCGGCAATCGGGCGGCGCCGCCGTCGGCGACTGTGGTGTCCAACGACCAATCTGTCGCAGCGCCGGACCGAATGAAGGGTGTCGGCGATACGCTGAATGGGCGGTTCGTGCTTGAGGAATGCATCGGTTTCGGCGGTATGGGTACGGTGTACAAGGCGCTGGACCTGCGCAAGCTGGAGGCGTCCGACCGTAAGCCGTACATCGCGATCAAGGTCCTGAATGTCCAGTTTCGTGGCCATCCGAAGTCGCTGATCGCACTGCAACGCGAAGCGAGGAAGGCGCAGACGCTGGCGCATCCTAACATCGTGACCGTGTACGACTTTGATCGCGACGGATCGGTGGTGTACCTGACTATGGAATATTTGACGGGGAAATCATTGAGCCAAACGCTGCGGATGCCGGGCTTTACCGGAATGCCCTACGCTGAGGCACTGCGCATCGTCAACGGCATGGGCAAGGCCTTGGCGTATGCGCACGAGCGTGGTTTTGTCCATTGCGACCTCAAACCCGCAAACGTATTCCTGACGGATACAGGTGGAGTGAAAGTCATCGATTTTGGTATCGCGCGCGTCTTTCATAAATCGGAGGAGGACGTGGAGGCCACTGTGTTTGATGCAGGCAGTCTCGGCGGGCTGACACCGGCATATGCAAGTCCGGAGATGCTTGAGCACCTCGTTCCGGATCCGCGCGATGACATCTACGGGCTGGCTTGCATCACGTATGAGCTGCTGACCGGACGACACCCGTTCGATCGCGTGTCCGCCACACAGGCGCGCAGCGCAGGCATTCGACCGCAACGGCCAAAAAATCTGGGCCACAGGCAATGGCGCGCTTTGAAGGCCGCGCTGTCATTTGATCGCGAAACGCGAACGCCTACCGTGACACGTTTTCTGCAGGAAATGAGCGGGGAACGCCAGACAGCGGCGACCGTTGCGCTGGCGACCTCAGGTGTGACGATTGCCCTGCTTTTCGCTGCCGCCCTTAGCTATTATTGGAAACCTCAAACCGGTCGTGGCGACGAGCCGGCGACCCCTGCGGTAAATATTCCACAAACGGCGCCGCCCGTAGTGCCTATGCTCTCCATCGCATCCATTACGCCGATACTTGCTCGCGTGCCATGTTCGGCCCTGGCGCCTTCGGTGCGAGATCATGCGCTGCGGGTGCAAGGATATATTCCGAAGAGTTTTGGTATCGCACGTCTCAAGGACATGTTGAGCGCAGTCCCCGGCGTGAATACGTTGAACCTTGATATCCAGCAGGTGAGCGATAACGAATGCGGCGTGATCAATACGTTTGCGCCCTATTGGACAAGGAATCGGCAAGCAGGACGGGCCGCCTCGATTCATACGAGGCAATCCAATGCGGAACTGACGGAGGGCGCCCCTTTGATCGTCGACATCACGACCCCCGGATACGACTCCTATGTCTATGTCGACTACTATGTCTTGGATGGCAATGTAGCCCATCTGGTGCCAAACATGCGAGCCAGGGCCAATCAGGCGCCTCCCAACTATGCGGCCGCCATCGGGAGCCTCGGTAACTGGGTAATTTCGAAGCCGTTCGGAACAGAACTGATTGTGCTTCTCACCACACCCGTAGCGCTGTTCGATGGTATTCGCCCGGAGTACGAATCCAGATCGGACTACTTGCCAGCGGTAGAGAAACAGCTGGGGCAGATGGCCAGCAAATATGGGCCTGAACGAATCGCGGTTGACTTCGTTCAAATTACGACCAAGTCGCGTAATAAGTAGTGCAGGCCGGCACCGTTTGTTTCGCCTCACTGATGCCAAATAATTATTTGAGATCCCTCGCCACCCGAAATCCATTCTGCGAGTGACGCACGCTGGCGGCATATTTGAATCGCGTTGACGATGCCATGTAGCTTGCTCCCTCCCGCCATGATCCGCCCCGTATTACGCGCACGAGACAATTTGGTTCATCCCAGGTGCGTCCGTCGGAAGGTGCCCCCTTATAGGAACTGTGCCAGCAGTCGCTTACCCATTCCCAGACGCTTCCACTCATATCGTGCAGTCCGTATGGATTGGCGGCAAAGGATCCGACATTGGCTGGTCCATCCTGACGCCATGGCTGGCCGCAGTCCTTGCAGTTTGCGTTGCCTGTACGCATTTGCTCGCCCCACCAGTATCGCGTCGAGGTTCCTCCTCTCGCCGCGTACTCCCACTCGGCCTCGGTCGGCAATCGGTAGGGTTTGCCACTGACCTTGCTCAGCCAGTTCACGTACTGTTGCGCGTTGTCCCAACTGACATCGCGCGCCGGGCTATTCTTCGCGGCGTTGTCGGTCGCAACGCGCGGGCATGCGTCGGCATCTGCACAAGCATTCCACTGCTCAACGCTTACTTCATATTTTCCAATTGCAAAAGGCGCGCTGATCGATACCTGGTGTGCCGGTTTTTCCGATGGATCGTCCGAATTGCTTCCCATCATGAATGATGCACGGCCGGGCAATTTGATCAGCACCGGGCAGGTAGGACAATCCTTGAGCTCACTGACGGCGGCAGTCACGGTCGGCGATTTTTCCGATAACGGCGGAGTGGCCGGTGCTGGAGAAGCCTGTTCCTGCGACGCTTTGGCCGGTGCTGGACGGGCGCGCTCCGGCGGTGCTTTCGTGACTGGACGAGCCCGTTCCTGTGGTGCTTTAGGGACAGGCGCCGGAGAAACACGTTCCGGTGCTGCCTCGATCTTGGGTGCAGCTACGCGCAGCCGTTCAATCCGAGCCCGCGCCAAGGCCGCAAAACGACCTTTTGGGTACGCTTGCAGATACGCCTCGTAATCGCTGGCGTGGGTACTATCCTTGATCGATTCCCAGAAGGTAAGTTCGTACTGCTCGGCACTGTCTTTCGGGAGAACTCCCGCTAGCAGAAGGGCAGGGTAACGGTTATCCAAATCAACTGGAACCAGCGACTCCTTGTAGGTATTGTCCGCACCGGGAATGACGCGCGTTATCGGCTCGCCTATTTCATGCGCTGTGATGGCGGCCGTTGCTCGCGTCCAGGAAGTAACCCCGAACAAGCAAACAATCAATAGTTTTCGGCACACAGTTAAGCCTTTGACTTATAGATTCACATTCTGCCTGCACAAAGAAACGTTTGGGCAGAAACGCACGGGATTTATTTCCTAATTTATCCTTGAATTCTTGCGTGCCATTCTGTTTAGATCAACATATGGACAAATTTTCCTGATAAATTTTATTACATTCGCTGAAACGAAGTGAAGCACAAAGCGTTAACCAATAGCAATAGCCGATCGTTCCCTCACTGATGCGATTGCATACGCCGTTCATGTTTTTGTGCAGGTTCGAGGCAGACAATTCTCTGGGAGGATGCATAGCATGCGAAGAGCAATCATTAGCGGCGCTCTGGCTGCCGCGGTTCTGGCGCTCGCACCCGCGTTCGCCGCTCGGACGTCGTCGCCGGAGAATGCAGCAGCTTATATAATTTGGCCTGCTGATGGTACGGTTATTCATGGTGGAAAGTTTTGGGCGCGCATGGGCCTGCGCAATATGGGCGTGTGTCCGAAAGGCGTCAACATTCCCAATGTGGGCCACCATCACCTGTTGATTGATACGGATATGCCGCCATTGGGCGAACAAATTCCATCCGACAGGAATCATCTCCATTTTGGTGCAGGCGAGACCGAGGCACGCATTGAGCTTCCGCCAGGAAAGCATACCTTGCAGCTACTGTTGGGAGACCATAACCACATGCCCCACGATCCGCCTGTGTATTCGAAAAAGATCACGATCATCGTGCGATGAGGAGTGGGGTCGCTTGCTTGGACCGCAATTTTGTTTTGCTTTCAAATTCAGGAAACGCAGGGAGGAGCATCCATGTATAAAAGACTCGCTGCCGCTACAGTCGCGGTCTTCTTTTTATTCGATGTTGCATTCGCGGCCGGCACGCCGGCTCCCGCGAATGCCTTCGTCTATATCGGCTGGCCGAGTGACGGACAAGTCGTTTCGGCGGGGAAGCCGTTTCGCGTGTGGTTTGGGTTGCGCAATATGGGTGTCGCGCCAAAAGATGTGAAGTTCCCGAACACAGGCCATCACCATCTGCTGATTGATGCGGACTTGCTACCATCGGGCCAGGATATCCCGTCGGATAGGAATCACCTGCATTTCGGCGCGGGTGAAACCGAGACTATATTGGAACTGCCTCCGGGAAAGCATACCTTGCAATTGCTGATGGGCGACGATAAACACATTCCACACAATCCACCGGTCTATTCGAAAAAGATCACGATAACCGTCAAGTAAGGAAACCGCATGCACTGGATGCCGATCAACCTTATATGAAATTCAGGAGAATCACTCTAGTCGGAACTGACGTTTTTGGCCAACGTCAACTTAAATTTTACGTCAACCGAGAAGTGGCAATTTCTGCATCAGTTGAGAGTTGAGTATGGCTTGGCGTTCCACATCCGACATTCGGAGCGAAAGGCGGTGAGATGGAAGACTCAGTAACTTTCTCCGAGTCATCGGGGGCCGTGACGGCATACCTCGCAGTGACCGGCGCCGGTACGGTTAAGTCGACCATGTTCCCACTTCATGAGGAGGTCGTCATAGGGCGGGATCCCCAAGACTCGCTGGCGTTGGACAGCTTCCTCTGTATTCCTGAGCACACGGTGAGTCGTCGGCACGCGCGCATCCGCCGCAGCGGCGAAACTTATTTTGTGGAAGATCTTCATTCATTCAATGGAACCTTCGTCCTGGGCAACAGAATCACACCCGGCGAATGGCATCCACTGCGGGGTGGCGACGAGCTTAGTGTGTCCTCTGTTCAGATCGTGTTCCACTCGTTGCTGGTACCGGCTCGTGAGAGCATGCCTACCATTATTGCCAAGACTATCGATGCGACCGTGTTTGCGAATTCCTTGAAATCCACCCCTGACACGGATCAAAACTATATGCAGCGGACGATTCGGAAACTCCACGCCATGGCGCAAGTCGGCATTGCTCTTGGTGCGGTGACGGATCGCGCCACCATGATCGAGAAGATCATGAACCTTATCTTTGAGCTGTTTCCTCTTGCGGAGCGTGCCTTCATTCTACTGAGCAAAAATGTGGGAGAGCCGCCGGTGCCCGTTGCCGCGCGTCGGTGTGACGGTATGATCGAAGATCCGGAGCAGGTAAGAATATCGCAAACGCTGATCAGCGAGGTGTTCAACAAAAAGCAGTCGATTCTCTCGGTGGATACCTTGTCGGATCGCCATTTTGGCTCTCAGGAATCGATCGTCTCCCAAGCCATTCGAAGCGTGATGTGTGTACCACTACTACTGGAGGGCGAGTGTTTGGGTTTGATTCAGGTGGACACGTCTTCGGACCCCCATGCATTCAAGGAGCAGGACCTTGAGATGCTCACGGGCGTCTGTACGGAAACTGCAGTTGCGCTCAAAAACTTTCAGCTATATTCTGATATTGAGCGTCTACTCGATGGATTCGTTCGTGCTTCGGTCCAGGCAATTGAGGAGCGCGATCCGGTTACCGCAGGTCATTCGTTCCGCGTTGCGGCTTATGCAGAGCACCTGGCAAAGGCGGTGGATCACGACGTAAGCCCCGATCTACGGCGCCTTGTGTTTTCGAAAGAACAGTTGCGCGAGATGCGCTATGCCGCGCTGCTGCACGATTTCGGAAAGGTCGGCGTGAGGGAGCACGTGCTGCGCAAAGAGAAGAAGCTCCACCATTCTGACATGCGCCTGCTGGAGCAGCGGTTCAAGTACGCACGTGTCTGTCTGGAGCGGCAAGCGTATCGACATCTGGCGGAAGTGCATATACAGCGAGAGTTGAGCATGGCGGCGTTTCGGGAAGAAAGTTGGAAGATTGAAGAGAACCTGCGCGGGGAGTTCGAACGCTTGGATGCGTTTCTCGCAACCATTCGACGCGCGAACGAACCTGCAATTTCACACACCGAGAACCTGCCTGAACTTAGAAATGTCCTCGATTATGCGTACCACGAATCGGACGGCCCCGCAGCGCGGTTGCTGGACGAACATGAATTCTCGGCTTTGAGCGTTTCTATGGGTTGCCTAACCGAGGAAGAGCGTCAACAGGTTCAGTCGCATGTGGCCGATTCCTATTCCTTTCTGATCTTGATTCCCTGGACGCGAGACCTTGCCGGCATTCCCGCTATTGCCCACGGCCATCACGAGAAACTCGATGGGTCGGGTTATCCAATGGGTTTGCGCGGCGCCCAGATCAGTATTCAAACTCGGATTCTAACCATTTGTGACATCTATGATGCGCTCACTGCCGGAGATCGCCCATACAAGAAAGCCATGCCTGTAGACCAGGCACTGGATCTGATGGCTGCGGAATGCCGGGCAGGGCGGCTCGATTCCAGTTTATTTAATGTATTTGTCGAATCCAGGGTCTGGTCGATGGAATGAGTGGGGTGTCGGATCAACTTACTGCATCATTTGCCGGCAACATAAATGCATAAAACTTACTTTTTTTTGGCAGTTCCAAATCGGAGCATGCCACCTGATCCACTTGAGGTTCATCGCGACTCTGGCTGTCGGCGCTTGCATATGCTTGTGAGGCACTTTCTTCTTGCCGGTTCTTGCGCCGCGGTCTTATGTGCTTGCGCCGACGTCAGCATGCCGGAATATCGCCGTCCCGACAGTCCCGACAAATCCTCGTGGTCCCGCCCGACAGCGGTCTCGGCATCCGATACGATCACCCAGGATTGGTGGAAGGAATTCCAGGACCCGTACTTGGATACACTCATAAACAAGGCGATCACGGGTAACTTCGACTTAAAAATTCTTGCTGCGCGTATCCAGGTTGCCAGCGCACAAATTGGCGAGGCGCGCGCGGGAGCACTGCCGACCCTGGATGCAGGCGCTGGCGCAAGCTTCGAAAAAAGCACCGGTCAGAAATTCTCAAAACAATTCAATTTGGGTACCCAGGTCAATTGGGACATTGACATTTGGGGCAAAGTTGAGAAAGGCGTTCAGGCACAGACTGCCGAGTACCGCGCCTCAGAGGCGGATTGGCGCGCCGGATATCTGACGCTGGTTTCGGATGTATCGACGACTTATTTTCAGATTCTTCAGTTCCAGGAACAAATTGATCAGCAACAACAATCGCTGGACAAGAACAAGCAGATAGTGGCCATCTATGAGGCCATGGTCAAGAATGGATTGCTGCCCAACACGCGGGTGCTGCAACAACGTGCAGAAATTCATCGGCTGACGAACGACCTGCTGGAACTCCATCGATTGCGCGACCTGGCAGACAACGCGCTGGCCACGTTGACGGGTGTATCGGCAGGGACGTTCAAAGTCCCGGCTGCTCACTTGCAGCAAACCGTCCAGCTTCCGGCGGTACCCGCCGGTCTGCCATCCCAGCTGCTCAAACGTAGGCCCGATGTGATTGCGGCAGAGTATCGGGTTCTGGAGGCATATGAACTGGTAGGACAAGCAAAGCTTGCGCAATTGCCCTCGATCAGTTTGACCGGACGGGGCGGGTCTTCCAGTTTTGCCCTGCTCGATTTGCTGAAGTCCTTCACATTCGGATTTCTGCCCAGCATCAACTTTCCTATCTTTGATCCAGGCGTCAAGGCGCGCATAAAGACGAGCGAGGCGCAAACCCAGGTCATCGAACAGCTTTATCGACGCACCGTCATTGGCGCTTTTGAAGAAGTGGAGAACGCCCTCGTGAATCTGGATGCGCACAAAAAGCAGAAGGTCGAATTGCAGCAGCAAGTCGATCATTTGAAAGTGGTTGCCGTTCAGATCGAAGCGCAGCTCAAGGAAGGCCTTGTGTCTCAACTGGAGGTGTTTGAGAACCAGCGCTCGTTATTGGCGGCGCAACTTGCAATGCTGGCGAATCACCAGCAGATCCTGTCGGACACGGTCACGCTGTATAAGACGCTGGGCGGAGGCTGGCCGAGCGTTGAGGTCAGGAACGCCAGCCAATGAATGTTCAGCCGGAGCATGCGCCTGACGAAGCACCGATCGCGCATGCCAATCAGCACACGACTGCAGAGCAGAAATTCAATATCGTGCTCAAGCCCCTATCCTATCCGGAATTGGGTGATATCCGCATTGATGAGAATCTGTTTGCCATCGGGCGCACCGAAGCGCCGTTCGTGTCTTACGCGCCCGAAATAGTTGCCGACTTATCGCGCCGCCACGCAAGAATCTTTTCCGAGTACGGCGCCGTCTATATCGCCGACCTGGACAGCAAGAACGGGACGACCGTGAACGGCGTCAACGTTCGGCAGAAAATCATCCGGCTGCAGCAAGGCGACGAGATCTGCTTCGGACGGGCGCTGTCGTACCAGGTACATCTGAGCGCGTGCGTGCAGACGCCGGGACGCGCGGTGAAGCTCGTCAGCCTGACCTTGAGTCCGGAGTGCGGCGAGTTGGGGCTCCAGCCGATTGTCGTGACGCAGTTCCCGTTCCTGATCAGCAAAGCGGACGTGACCTTTGCGCGTTACAAGGACGCGCACCCGCACCAGGTGAACTATATCTCGCGGCGCCATGCCCATATTTTCCTGAAAGGCGGCACACCTTTCGTCGAGGATCTGGGCAGCACCAACGGCACTTTCGTCGCAGGAAAACGTCTGGACGAGCACGCCGTTGCTTTGACGGATGGCGACTCAATCGCATTCGGTGGGCATTATTTTGTCTACAAAGTGAGTTTGCAACAGGAAGAGTCCGAGGTCGATCCGACAGTGACGAAGTTGAGCCCCGCCGCTACGGAAGATTCCGGCGATATGGATAGGACCACATTTGTGGGCGCCGCAGGCTCGTTTCTTGACATATTCTGTGTCGACCATGCGCAACAACTGGACGATGAAGTCAACCACGAAGCGTTGCAACAGGGCGACGATGCCAGGAAAGAAACAGAGCAACGCCAGGCGCGGGGTAAATTCCGGATTTTCATCTCGGAACTGACCGAGGCCTTGGCGGAAAAAGAACGCAAGGGCATCCGGCATGCGTTCTGGTGGGGTACAGCGCTGGCAGCGGTGTTGGCGATGGTTGCGCTGCTGCTCTATCACAGCGGAACGTCTGAACGGGATTTGAAGAACCTGATGGCAAGCGGCGATTATGGTCGGGCGGCGACGGTCGCCAACCAGTACCTGGAGCGCTTTCCGGACAATGCCGAAGTCAAGGCGCTGGGTACCGAAGCGCTACTCAAAGCTAGCGTGCCGCAGTGGGTGACCCTGTTGAAAATCCGCGAGTTCGATCGTGCGAGCGCTGCGCTTGCCAACATGAAAAAACTCGGCACTCGCAATGCGGACGTGCAGGCTTTGGTGAGTGAGCTCGAATGGATCGGTAATCTCGAGAAATTCGTGATTGGCCAAGGCGGGCTGGATGCACCAATTCGAATCTACGCGGATGAGCAACAGATCAATACACTTCTGCAGCGATGGAATGAAGACCCAATGGGACACCAACGGGCGCTCGCCAGAATCTTGTCCTATGTTCCGGAATTCAAGGATACGTACGCCGAGGCGCTCAGCCATCTGCGCAAGCTCCAGAGCGATGATTCGGTGTATCTGGCTGCGATCGAACGCTTGAAGACGGCCATCAGCACCGAGTTGAGCCAGGATCGCCCTGAAGCGCTGGAAGCGGTCCTGACCGAGTATGCGGAGAAGTATCCCCGGATAGGCGGGTTGGAAAGCGTGCGCCAGGACTTGCGCCAGTACATAGAAATCGACAGCAACCTGCGCGCCGGAAGTCTGGGCCCACTCATCGTTCTTCTGGCAAATGCCCGGTTTTCAAGCCCGCCGTTTCAGGCCAAGTTTCGGGCCCTGAGATCTGATAGCCGGCTTCCTCCTGCGGAGGTCGTCAGGCAGTATCAAGCCATATCGAAGGCTTGGCGGGCTGGGGACACGAAACAGGCCTTCGCCGGTTTGCAAAAGATGGCCGCGGGTCCTTGGGCGGAGGTGGCCGCACGGCAGCTGGCGCACAAGACAGCGATCGCCGAACAGTTCGCGGCGCTACAAAAGGCGCGCGGCGCCAATGGGTATGATGAGCGCCTGCTATCGTTTTACGGAGCGCTCGATCCGGACGAAGACGTCTACTACCTCCGGGCTACCGAGGCCGATATCGGGCTTTACAAGGACAAGGCACTCAAGCGGGCGCAGGATCTGGTGAGCGGAGCCCAGGCCCAGTGGCAACAATATCGGGAGAACGGGGCAATTGCAGGGGAACAGCGGCTCGAGGACCAGATATCGCCCCAGTTTCGGACACAAGCCCGGTTGCTTTCCGTGGCGTATGGAAACGTGCAACAAGGCATGCGGCTCTACACGCAATTGAAAGTGGACACTCCCGCGGATTGGCGCAGGATTCAGGATGAGATCAAGGCAGAAGCAGAACAGCAGCGCCGGTCCTTGCTGGAATTGCGCACGGTCCTGGCGCCCGGGCTGTTGACGGCAAAGCTGGCTCTGCTAAGCACTCAGACTCAGGCCAAATAAGCCTTGGAGGATGAAATGAAAAATGACCATCGCCCGAGATCGTTGACCGAGGCACTGGAGGATCACAGCGCCGATGGCATCGCGATTCTGACTGCGGAACCCTGGCGGTTTACCCAGATTACTGTCATCGCAATGGTCGCGTTGATGCTGTCTGCTTTGGTCTGGTCATTTTTCGGGCGGGCAGATGTGATCGTGACGGCGCAGGGGACGCTTTTGCCCGAGTCGGAAGTGCGGCGTTTTTATGCGCCGGTTGACGGCGAATTGGTAAATCTCTACATCTCGGAAGGTCAGCCGGTATCGAAGGGTGACGTGGTGGCCAGGCTTAACGCCAGGGGCGCGATTGAAGCAGCAACCAACGCGCTCGACGCGCAGTTGAAACTCGAAAATGCCGAACGGGAATGGCGGGAATTTCCGGACAAGAAAGCGCTGATGGAGCGCAGGGCAACGACCTTGAAACAGGCGATGGAACTGGAAGAGCATCAGCACCAGAAGCGCATCGCCGAAGGAACATCCAAGCTGGCGGAAGGGCAGAGAGCGCAATTGCAGGAAGCACGTACCAATCTTGACGATGCGCAGCGGGCCCGCAGCGCTGCCATGGAAGAGGCGGACAAGTACGCGCGGCTATTCGCGCTGCCCGGCGGTGGCGGAGTATCGCAGCTTCAGGTTGAAGGCAAAAAAAATGCCGTCCTGGCGGCTGAAAACGCCGTGCGCGTGGCGCAATCAAGACTCGGAGAGCTGAGCGCCCGGCAAAGCCTGGAGTCGGGACAGGCCAAGTCACAACTGGAGACCAGCGGCCAGGAACTCGCCAAACTGCGCCTGCAGTACGAAGCGGCCACCAGGGAGGCCGCCAATGTAGAAGACAAGTTACGGTTGCAGCTACAGACGGCGCGTCTGATTTCCGAGGCAGCAGCCAGAATCCGCTTTGAAAACATCGACAAGGACAACTTTCTGCTGATCGTTGCGCCGGTAGACGGCGTCATCACGGACGTCACTGCCACGCAACTGGGGGATAAGATTCAGGCCAATTCGCCGCTCGGCGGGATTGCGCCGAAAGACGCGCGCCCTATTCTCAAGACCGAGATTGCCGAGTACGATCGGGCGTTCTTGAACGAAGGCCTGCCGGTCAAGCTGAAATTCAATGCGTTTCCCTATCAGCGGTATGGCCTCATCAGCGGCACGCTGGAATATATTTCTCCGGCTACCAAACCAGCGCTGCAAACCAAGCAGCCGGTGTACGAGGGGCGCGTAGCGCTGGAGCGGGACCATTACCTGGTCGCAGATAAAAAATATCCGTTGCGCTATGGGATGACGGCAACCGTAGAAATTGTTGTCCGCGAACGCCGCCTGATCGATCTGGCTCTGGACCCGTTCCGGCAGATTGGGGGGTGACTCTGCCCCTTGATAAGCAAATTGACAGGCTCGGATCCATAAATATACTATATAGTGTATTTTTTAATACGCAATTAAACTATGCGGAAACTGTGCTATTTTAATGCATACCCGTCACTTTATTAAAAATAGTGCGCCGTCTCGTGGTTTTCGCTAGGCGCGCTCGACAACGGTTCTCGCCTATTTTCAACATTTTGGTAAGCAAGCGGATAGGCAGGGCTTGAGCAGCCCCGCGGCATAGAATCCAGTCAAGTCATCAGAGTCCTGTCGGACATGGTTCTGCAGCCTACTGGTTTGATTGGCGGATGCGTCCATTGCAAACGGATGCTCCGTATACTAGACTCAAAATTATGGGATAGCGCTCCTGCAACCGGAGACAACAGTGCCCGGCAACATGAGTGCGAACAAGACGCAATCTTCAAATTTTGGCCCCAATGTCAAGGAGCAAATGAGATGACGGTAATTGTGCGTATCGATGACGAAGTCATTGGCATCGAGGATTTTGTCAGGACATTGAAGCTCACCGGACAGTTCGAGAGCCTCATTGAGCAACTTGTCAGAGACAAACTCACGGTTCGCGCGGCGAAGAAACAAGGTATTTCCGTGTCTGCGGAAGAGATACAGGAGCGGGCCGATCAGCTTCGCAGGGTCCAGGGCTTGCACAGAGCGACCGATATGAACCGCTATCTCGACGCGCTCGGGGTCAGCCTGGATGAATTTGAAATCTTCATCACGGATAGTCTGTATCAAGAGAAGATGATGGCGCAGGTCTGCAGCGACCAGGCGGTGGAAGATTACTTCAAACTGAATTCCCCCAAGTTCGATAGTGTCGAGGTCAGCCATATTGTTCTTGATACCGAAGGCATGGCGAAAGAGATGATCTCTTCCCTCAGGGATGATCCGGACAGCTTTGCTGAAATGGCGCGTGAGTATTCGATCGCCGATACGCGGGAGCAGGGAGGCGTCATCGGCAAGGTCCTGCGCGGCTCCCTCAAGACCGATGTCGAAGCGAAGGTATTTAATGCGGCGGTTGGGGATTTGCTCGGGCCATTCTGCTCATCCGACCGTTCTTTTTACGAAATCTTTACGGTGAGCGCGAAACATCCCGCCACGCTGGACGAGGATGTCACGGTTGAAGTGCGGCGCCTGCTGCGCGAACAATGGCTTTTGGCGAGGGCACAGGAACACATCATCGAGACGCGTTAGTGGCCTATGGACGCGCCATCAGAACTGCATTCCCTCGCAGATTTTCTATCGTCTGTAGAGATATTGTCCCCCTTCACGCGTGATGAGCTGGAGCGACTGGCTGAGCACGCGCAGTCCCGGTTTTTTGCCTACGGAGAAACCGTGTGCAATGCGGGTGAGCCTGCTGACGGCTTGTTTGTGATCAAGTCCGGTTCCGTTCGCATCTTCACGGAAGAGCAGGGCAAAGAAATCAGCATGGGTGTGCGCAAGGCGCGCGAGGTATTTGCCGACATCGCGATGCTGCGCGAGCATCAGCACGAATCCTCGGTACGCGCCTCAGCGAAAACCGAACTGCTGTTCATACCGCGCACCGTCACCGAGCCTATCCTGTCTCGCAACCCTGCAGCACAAGCCTTCGTTGCCAGTTACGTGGCGATCAATTCGGCGGGGGGATTTGTTACCCGTCTATTTGATCTGCACGGCAAGCTGAGCAAGAGTGAGCTGGAGGACGCGGTTCGAAGCGTCGGCGTGAAACGCGTCAGTGCCGGCAAGGAGATTCTGAAACAGGATTCCAAAGACGACCGCAGGCTGTATGTGGTGCGCCAGGGCGAAGTCCGCATCGTGCGTCACGATGAAGGCACGGAGTATCCGTTGGCAACGCTGGGGCATGGTGAGATTTTCGGTGAGAAGGCCTGCGTGATGCGCCAGGAACAGATGGCCTCGGCGATTGCGAACGCGGATACCACGCTGCTGGTCATTCCCGAGAAGACCGTTCATTTCATTATGGAGCGCAACCCGAAGTTGCGCGAAGTACTGGAAGAGCGCATTCGGTTTTCCGAAAGGGAGCTGCAGCGCCAAAGGAAACTGGCGGAACGACGCAAGCGACCGGTCACGCTCGATCTGCGCTCCAAACCGGAATTCGGCGAGAAGCTCATCAAGCGCTTTGCGCTGGTCGAGCAAGCCGAAGAGATGGACTGCGGCGCCGCCTGCCTGGCAATGCTGTGTCGGCACTACGGCATCCCGATGACGCTGGGCAAGCTGCGCGAATTGGCCAACGTCACGACCGAGGGCGCCACGCTCGATAGTCTGGCGCGCGCGGGCGAATCGCTCGGCTTCACCACGCGCGGCATCCAGTGTACTTATGAATCTCTGATGGGCTTCGAGCTGCCCTTTATCGTGCACTGGGAAGGTTACCATTACGTCGTCGTGTACGGTATCTCAAAACAGTGGGTGTGGGTAGCGGATCCGGCGGTCGGTTTCAAGAAAATGAGCGTCGAAGAATTCGAGCGTGGCTGGAGCGGCACCTGTCTGCTCTTCACGTCCAGCCAGAATATGGTGCAGACGGCCGTAGCGCGCTCGCCGTGGATCCGGTTCGCGGGTTATCTGAAGCCCTATAAAAGAATCCTCTTGCTGCTGTTCCTGGCAACCTTCGTGATCCAGATGCTGGGGATCGTGCCGCCGCTGATTATTCAAAACATCCTCGATGGGGTCATTGTTCATCAAAACCTGGGCCTGCTGAACTTGCTCATCATCGGCCTGGTCATTTCCAATCTCTTCAGCCAGATCATGGCGACGATCCGGGCCTACCTGGCGAACTTCATGGTGCGCAACATGGACTTCGCGATGATGTCGCAGTTTTTCAGGCATACGCTGTCGCTGCCGTACTCTTTCTTTGCCAAACGCAAGACCGGGGATATCTTTGCGCGCTTCCAGGAAAATCAGACAATACGCGCCTTTCTGACGGAATCGACCGTCACGACGGCGCTCAATTTGCTGATGGTGTTCATCTACTTCACGGTGATGTTTTTTTATAACGTGAAGCTGACATTGCTACTGATCGCGTTCGTCATCCCCATCATGCTCCTGACCGCGCTGGCCACTCCGAAAATTAAAAATTATGCACGTGAAGTGTTTACCACGTCGACGGACGCCAAGGCCTTCCTGATGGAAACGCTCGGTGGCGTAGAGACCATCAAGGGCATGGGTATCGAACGCCCGGTGCGTCTGAAATGGGAAAAGAAATACGCCAAGGCGCTCGAAGTCCAGTATCGGGCGCAGGCATTCCATATCGTGGTCGGCCTCGCCAGTCAGCTGCTCCACGCAGCGACCACGATTACCCTCCTTTGGGTGGGCGCGAGTCTGGTGCTGACGCGCGAACTGAGCATCGGCCAGTTGATCGCATTCAATGCCTTGACGGGCAGTGTGCTGACGCCACTGATGGGATTGGTCGGGCTGTGGAACCTCCTGGCCGACGCCGGCGTGGCGATGGAACGCCTCGGTGACGTGCTCGACATCGAGCCGGAACAAAAGCCGGAGGACTTGCCGTCGCGCGTCATGTTGCCTGATCTGCAGGGGGCGATCAGCCTGGAGGGCGTCTATTTTCGCTACGGCGGCGATGAAACGGCCTATGTCCTCGAAAATATCAGCTTCGACATCAAGCCGGGAGAACTGGTCGCGATAGTGGGTCGCAGCGGCTCGGGGAAAACGACATTGGCCAAGTTGCTGGTCGGCTTCTATCCGCCGACGGAAGGAAAATTGCTGGTCGATGGCTATGACCTGAGCGTGATCGACAAGGGATATTACCGGGCGCAGATCGGTTATGTCATGCAAAGCAATCTGCTTTTCTCGGGGACGATCGCGGAGAACATCGCCAGCGGCGATGACGGTTCGGATCGCCGCCGCATTGAGGAAGTGGCGAAGATGGCGGATGCGCATGCATTCATCAGCAAATTGCCGCTGGGTTACGACCAGGTGGTGGGTGAGCGTGGCATCGGCTTGTCCGGCGGGCAGATTCAGCGGCTTTGCATCGCCCGGGCGCTGTACCACGATCCGCGCCTGCTGGTCTTTGATGAAGCGACCTCGGCATTGGATACCCAGTCCGAGAGCAACATTCTCGGCAACATGCATGACATTCTCAAGGGGCGTACCGCCGTGATCATCGCGCACAGGCTCAGCACCATCATGCGCGCGGACAAAATCCTGGTGCTGTACGAGGGCGCGATCGTGGAGCAGGGGCGGCACGAGGAGCTGGTGGAACGCAAGGGCATGTATTACCAACTGGTCCAGAAGCAACTGAGTGCGTCAACTACGCCGCCGTGAACGACGCGATATTGCAGAGCACAATCCGATGAAGATACTCGACCAAAGCGAACCCGGACGATCGGCGATCTCGTACGCGGGGCTGCTCGAAAAAATAGAAATTCTGCGCTCGACGCTGCGCTGGTCTTCACGCTTGGAGCGACCGGACATCGATAAGCTGCTGCGGCAAGCCGGATCCCTGCGCGACGAAGTGATGCAGTTGTCACACAAGGAGCGCTTCGTGCAGGCGGCGGTTGCAGAGCCGACCCAGGCCGACCAATTGCCGCGCCAACGGCGCCAGGCGCTGCTCGATCGCAGCTTCGTTTTTGAAGGCACGTTTGGGGATAACCCGAAGCTGCTTGAGGCCTTGGAGATCGCGGAGAAGGCGGCCCCCACCGATCTGCCGGTACTCATAGACGGCGAAAGCGGGACCGGCAAGGAACTGATGGCGAAGGTCATCCATGCCAACGGCGCGCGCGCCGACAAGCCGTACATCTCCGTCAATTGCGGGGCGATCCCGGACAACCTGCTGGAATCCGAGCTGTTTGGTCACAGGAAAGGCGCCTTCACGGGCGCGTCCGGCGATCGCAAAGGCAAGTTCGAAAGCGCGCACAAGGGCACCATATTTCTCGACGAAATTGGTGAGTTGCCGCTGCACGGACAGGTGAAGTTGCTGCGCGTGCTGGAGTCGCATGAGATCCAAAGAGTGGGATCGGATGAAACCATTACAGTGGACGCCCGCATCGTGGCCGCGACCAACAAAAATCTGCGTCAACTAAGTGAAAAGGGCGTGTTTCGGGAGGATCTGTTTTACCGGCTCAGCGTCATCCATGTGACATTGCCGCCGCTGCGTGATCGCAAGGACGAGATTCCTTTGCTGTTTGCGTTCTTTGGAGACGAGGCCGCGGAAGCCCTGAAAAGGCGCCCGATAAAGATGACGCCGCGACTGCGCGATTTTCTATTGAATTATTCTTATCCGGGCAATATACGGGAGCTGCGCAATATGATCTACCGCCTCTCATGCCTGGCCGGGGATGCGGCAGATCTGGAGCACCTTCCCGAGGATATACGGCCCAGCTCGCCAGCCATGGCTGCTTACAGTGGCGCCGGAAACGGCGCTGTCGGCGCGTCAAGTTTTACCGCGCTGAGCGACGCCAAACGCGCCGCAAGCGATGCGGCAGAAAGAGGGTTTCTGGAGCGGGGCCTGCAGGAAGTTGGCGGCACCGTGACGGAGTTGGCTAGGCGGTGCAACATGAACCGTTCTCATCTGCAAATATTACTGAAGAAGCACGGCATCCATTCGAAGGACTTTCGACCTCATGGTGCATCGCAAAACGAGAAAAAGACCTGATATTTCTTGACATAAACTGCTCCAGGCAATGCGTTTCCCATCCTGGCCGGCTTCGGTCATGACGGGGTGAGGGAGCTGAGAAGGACCGCGTTAATGGTCGAGTTGGCCCCCGAATTGTTGATATTGACGATCTGGGACTGATTGATCATCTGTTCGGCAAAGAAGCTGTTGTTGACCTGATAGAAGTTGACGACTGGAGCAAAGCTGGGAGTCGCATCAACATGAGGCGCTGAAAGCGCCAAAGACCCACGGCGCACCCCCGGCGCCTCTGATGACCGACATCGCTGCTCGATCCAGGTCGCGGTTTGCGAGGAGGTCATTGATTGTTATTGCAGCCATGCTATATCTCCAAATCTTCAAAATTGCCAGGGACGGCCAAGCGGCGAGCCGCACCGCAGGGGATAGTGCTTCCCTGCAGGTGCGGTTCTCACATCCCTTTCATGTTGCCTTACCAATAAGGGTGCCCAACAGATTGATATCCGCCAAAATTCTGCAGGGTGGTCGAATCGACATGCGAGCGCGCGTCAACCTGTGTGACCGGCGCTACCACGATAGCCGGGCTGGCGAAGCCGCCGCCGACAGCGGCGTTGAAGTTGCCAATATTGAAGTTGCTGCCGCCGCGCACGGCGGACATGGACTTGCGGTCGAGTTGTTTGTCGAGGGACAGGTCTTTGATCATCAGAGTCGATTTCATGAGTGTTCTCCTAAAGGTTGGGTTCGGGTTCGATAGATTTATTAATTCAGCGCAGCAAACTGGAATCCGCCAAAATTCTGCAGGGTGGTCGTATCGACATGCGAGCGCGCATCAACCTGGGTGACTGGCGCCACCACGATGGCAGGGCTGGCGAAGCCACCGCCGACAGCGGCGTTGAGGTTGCCGATGTTGAAGTTGCTGCCGCCGCGCACGGCGGACATGGACTTGCGGTCGAGTTGTTTGTCGAGGGACAGGTCTTTGATCATCAGAGTCGATTTCATGGTAATTCTCCTAAAGGTTGGGTTGGGGTTCGATAGATTTATTAATTCAGCGCAGCAAGCTGCACTCCGCCAAAGTTCTGCAGGGTGGTCGTATCGATAAACGACCGCGCGTCAACCTGTGTAACCGGCGCCACCACGATGGCCGGGCTGGCGAAGCCGCCGCCGGCAGCGGCGTTGAAGTTGCCGATGTTGAAGTTGCTGCCGCCGCGCACGGCGGACATGGACTTGCGGTCGAGTTGTTTGTCGAGGGACAGGTCTTTGATCATCAGAGTCGATTTCATGGGTGTTCTCCTAAAGGTTTGGTTGGTTGGGTTGTGAGCATTTCGTTGCGCTCGATAGACATATAGCATAGAGCGTGCCAGCCCAAGCCATGCGCCGCAGGAGACTGCGTAAGTACTTGAAAAATATGGAAATATTCAGGTTGCAGTCGAAGGTTTATCGATGCTTGTCAAGGCGCTGCAGCGCATGTGTTCGGAGTTGCCAAACAGATTTCATCGCAACTGTCGGATAGAGCCAGACACATTCGCTGCGATCGTGGAATTCGGCGTCGAAAACGACTGCAAACCTGCCGGAGCAGCACATGCGGAGCGAAAAATGTTGGATGCAACCAAACAGAGGCAGAAAATCATCGTTTGTTGCTTGCTCTATGCGCAACGAAAGTCTGTTTAGACGCCTGCCGAGAGTCGAGCAACAGCGGCCTGTGGGGTCAGCGCGGTGTGCGCCGTTGCGTCATCCGCGCACGGTAAATTCGACGGTTTCCTCATCGGATTCGCGGACGCTGTGACCGAATACAATGCGGCCGTGACCGCGCAGCATGATTTCCTCGCGCCGCAGGCCGATTTCGGCTTCGCCGGCAAAGCTGATGAAAGTTCCGTTGGTACTCTGATCGACCAGGAAAAACTTGTCGCGGCGGCGCTCGATGCGCGCGTGAAGGCGGGACGCCTTGCGGTCGGCGATTACGATCTCACAACTCGCGTCGCGCCCGAGTACGATGCCGGCGCCAGCAGGTTCGAGCACCAGCCTCTGCGTTCCATGAGTGAGATGCAACTCGATCTGTGGCGCGGAGTCGTCACTCGACAGCGTTACCATCGTCAGGTCATCGCCACCCTGCCAGATGACTTCACAAACTTCGATGTCGCCGGCCTTGCCCTTGATCGCCAGCGCGGCGATGCGCCGGGTCGATGCGCGCAGCATCGGCGACAGGTGCGCCACGGTCGATAGCGTAGTGATGATCTGATCGCCTTTTGCCAGGCCCAGCATGCGCGCGGCGGTATTGACTGTGTCGCCAAACACGTCGCCGCGCTCCTCGATCACCACGCCGGCGTGAAATCCGATCCGGATCGAACGCTTGACGCCGGACACGATCGGCAAAGCGGCGACGTTCAATTGCATGTCAGTAGCGGCCAGATGACCGCAATCGGCGTCGGGAAAGGTGCACATGATCTCGTCGCCGATGGTCTTGATGACGCGTCCGGCGTGGCGTGCGATTACCGTGCATATGGCGTCGAGGCATTCGTCGATCATCGCCTTGGCCTGCGCATCCCCCAGCGTTTCATACAGACGGGTGCTGCCGGCGATGTCGGCGAACAGGACCGCGACCTCAGTTGCGGTAGCATGCCTGAGTGGCTGAGTTAGCGCGGTCGAATTGGACATGCAAAGAATTATAGTCGCGTTTGACAGCCTGAATTCCGAAGTCGACGGTGTTCGAAAGCCATCTTGCGCGCCATCAAATTGCCGCTCGATCTCTTTGCCGAGTGAGCGACAAATGCCACGCCATGCAACGCATTTCTTTGCGCGGCCAGGGCACGTCAAGCCAAGTTTCACGCGCCCTGGCCGCGAGCTTGCTGCTTAATCCTACATTAACCGGACACTAGTGAGGGTATATGTAAAAACAATAACATTACCGCATATATTTAGTGGCACATAAGAAATACATATATATGTATTTTTTATGCAGAGATAGGCTGCCAGGCCTGCAACAAGGCTTCGAACTGTTCCGCCGGCAACGGTCTGCTGAAGTAATAGCCCTGCACTTCGTCGCAGCCCTGTTCGCGCAGGAATGCCAGTTGCCCTGCGGTTTCCACGCCCTCGGCGATGGTTTGCATGCCCAGGCTGCCGGCCATGCTGATGATGGCGCCGACGATGGCCTTGTCTTCCGGGTCCTCGGTGATGTCGTGCACGAAGGATTGGTCGATCTTGAGCTTGTAGATCTTGAAGCGTTTCAGGTAGCTCAGCGAACTGTAGCCGGTGCCGAAGTCGTCGATCGACATCCGGATGCCGCGCTCGTGCAACCGGTCCATGACGGCAATCGCGGCCAGCGGGTTGTCCATCGCGACCCCTTCGGTCAGTTCCAGCTCCAGGCATCGCGGCGGCAACTGCACTTCGTCGAGTATCTGCATCACCAGTTCGGGCAGGCGCGGGTGGTGGAACTGCACCGCCGACAGGTTGACTGCGATCGTCATCGGAGCCAGGCCGCTGTCGATCCAGCCCTTGCACTGGCGCGCTGCCTGGCGCAGTACCCATTCGCCGATCTTCAGGATCTGGCCGCTGTCTTCGGCAATCGGGATGAATTCGGCCGGCGACACCATGCCGAACTCCGGATGCTGCCAGCGCAGCAGTGCTTCGGCGCCGATGATGCAGCCGTCTTCGAGGCGCACCTGGGGCTGATAGTGCAGCAGCAACTGACCGCGCTCCAGCGCGCGGCGCAGCGCATTTTCGAGTTCCAGCGTGTGCGCCGAGCGGGCCTGCATTTCGGTGGTGAAAAAGCGGTAATTGTTGCGCCCGCTTTGTTTGGCGCGGTACATCGCGGCGTCGGCCCGTTTCGACAGCGTATCGAAATCGTCGCCGTCGCCAGGGTACATCGCGATCCCTATCGAGGGCGTGACGGTCAGTTCATATTGTTCGATGTGGTAGGGCTGCAGCGCCGATTCGAGCAGTTTTTCCGCCACATGGGCGGCGCCGTCGGCATCGGTGTCCGGCAGCACCAGAATGAATTCATCGCCGCCCAGGCGCGATACCGTGTCCTGTTCGCGCATCACCAGGTTGAGGCGCTGGGCCAGCGCGATCAGCAGTTCGTCGCCGATCCGATGACCGAGCGAGTCGTTGACGTTCTTGAAATGGTCGAGGTCGAAGAACAGCAGCGCCAGCGGCTCGTGGTTGCGTTGCGCGCTGCCCAGCGCATGATTGACGCGGTCCTTGAGCAGGCTGCGGTTCGGCAGTCCGGTCAGCGAATCGAAATGCGCCAGACGCTGAATCTGATCCTGCGCTGCCTTGTGTTGGCTGATATCGCTGAAGATGCCGATATAGTGGGTCAGCGCACCGCCGGCATCGCGTACCTGGCTAATCGAGAGCCACTCCGGGAATATGCTGCCGTCCTTGCGGCGGTTCCACATCTCGCCCTGCCAGTGGCCCTGCATATCGATGGTCTGCCACATGGCCTGATAGAAGCCATGATCCTGGCGGCCCGAGGACAGCATGCGCGGGTTTTGCCCCAACGCCTCGGCCTCGCTGTAACCGGTAATCTCGGTAAACCCATGGTTGACCATCACGATCCTGTGCTGGGTATCGGTGATCATGATGCCTTCGCCGCTTTGCTCGAACACCTTGGCCGCCAGATGCAGCTGGGCCTCGTGCTGCTTGCGCATGCTGATATCGCGAATGGTGCCGGTCATGAACCAGCCGCCGGCCACTTCGCACTTTGCCAGCAGGAGTTCGAGCGGAAACTCGCTCATGTCCTTGCGCAAGCCCTCCAGCTCGACCGCTTTACCGGTGATGTTCGGCGCATCGCCGGACTGTATCCGGCGCATGCCCGCCTGATGCCGGTGCCGGTAGCGTTCCGGCATCAACAGCGTCAGCGGCTGACCGAGAATCTCGGCCTGCGCGTAGCCGAAGATCGCTGCGGCACCCCGGTTCCAGCTCACAATATTACCCGCTTCATCGGCGGTGATAATCGCATCGCTGGCAGAGTGCGTCACGGCGCGATAGCGCTCCTCGCTGTCGCGCAGCTCCTGTTGCGCCTGCTGGCGCGCCGATTCACGGGCGAAGTTGTCGAGCGCAAAGCTGATGTCGGTCGCCATTTCGATCAGCAGTCCACGCGCGGCGTCATCAAAGTGGGCGGTCTGGGTGGAGTACAGCGAGAAAGCGCCGACCGCCACACCGTTCCTGAACAGCGGCAATGCGGCGGAGGAGCCCCAGCCGAAACGTGCGCCGCGCTCGCGCCACTGCGCATTGGCCGGGTCGTTCTGGAAATCCTGGCACCAGACCGGCTGTTGCTCGCGGATCGCAGTGCCGGTCGGGCCGAGTCCGGCCGCGCCATCGTCATGCGTTGAAATCCCGATGGCGTCCAGATATTCGATGCCGTCGCCGTATGCTGCTACCGGCCTGACTTGCCCGCTGGCCTGGTCCAGCAGTCCGATCCATGCCATTTTTATGCCGCCGAACTGCACTGCATCGTGACAGATTCTTGGAAGCAACTCTTGCTCGCTGGTGCAGCGCACGATCGACTGATTGCATAGGCTCAGGACCGCATACAGTTGGGTCAGGCGCTGAATTTTCGCTTCGGCTGCGCGCGCGCTGAGGTCCCGCGCCGTTGCGCCGAGGAAAAGCAGGCCGCTGGTGACGGCCACGAATACCAGGCCCTTGGCCAGTTCGATGTAAGCCTGCAGCACCGGGTCGGCAACGGCGAACGCCAGCACGGTGCCCGAGGCGACTATCCACAGGCCGGCAAAGGCTGCATACAGGGCGGCGGCCCCGGCCGGGGTGAGCCTATCGGGGCGCAGTTGCAGGCGGAATAGCGAATGCTTCATTGATTATCCCGGTTCATGCCAGTCAAGGAACCTGTCGAAGCGAGAAGGAACCTGCTGAAACCCTAAAAATGTCGATCTTGATTTCGGACAATGTTTCAGCGATTATGCACCGACTTGGTTTTTCGCGGCAATATTTGCCGGGTTCATGCGTTGCGTCGGCGATTATTGATTCGGCTCGGAAAAGGCTTGATTTTCCGGGCCGCCATTCTCACCCTCTCCCTCTGGGAGAGGGGCGGGGGTGGAGCAGGGAATTCGGTCAGCATGCTGACCGCCTGCGAAACGGTCTGCGCTTGCAAGCGCAGATGCGCCCTGCAAGGGAGGGAATCCGGTTCTAACTTTATTCGTTCCGGATTTATAAAGCAGCGTCCGCTCGCTTTCAAAGGACCGCTGCTGCCCGCTGATCGGATCGATGAAGGCAATCGCGCGCGCCAGCAACTGCAGCGGTTGCGACATGTCGTCGGCCTTGCAAGGCTGCAAATCGGGATAGAAGGGGTCGTTGACGATAGGTATGCCGAGCGCGGCCAAGTGCACGCGCAACTGGTGCTTGCGGCCGGTCACCGGCTGCAATTGGTACAGGCACAGCGCGCCGCGCCGCTCGATCAGATCGATGCGGGTTTCGGAATTGGGCTCGCCCTGCTCTTCCTGCATGCGGAAGAATGGCGTGCCGTCGACCATCCGGCTGCGGTAGGTGAACGGGAATGCACGGCCATCCAGGGCCGGCGCCAGCGCCTGGTAGACCTTGTGCACCGCGCGCTTTTGAAACAGCGACTGATAGGCGCCGCGGCTGGCCGCATTGTGCGAAAAGATGATCACGCCGGCGGTTTCGCGGTCGAGCCGGTGGATCGGCGTCAAATCCGGTAGCTGCAGCTTCTTCTTCAGGCGCACCAGCAGGGTTTCGTGCAAAAAGCGCCCGCCCGGTATCACCGGCAGGAAATGCGGCTTGTCGATCACCAGAATGTGCGCATCCCGGTACAGGATCTGTTCCTGGAACGGGATCGGCGTCTCGTCCTCGATTTCGCGGTAGTAAAAAATACGGATGCCCGGGCGATACCGGCTGTCGGGCTGCAGGCGCACGCCATCGCCGTCGACCACCTCGCCGCGCGCCATCCGGTCCAGCCAGGTAGCGGAGGCGACGTCCGGGAAACGCTCGCTCAGAAAAGCCAGCAGCTGCGGCCACGCGCCCGGCTGCAGCCACAGGTAACTGGGGGCGACGCCGTCGCGGATCGGTAAAGGGGATTTCACGTCTGGGAATGATGGCTAAGGCTGGAAGCGGCCATTGTAGCCGAGTGCCCGTAAACGACAACAGCGCACACCGGGGTGTGCGCTGCCAGCAGTCCTAGGGACTGTACCGATTACTGCACGATCAAGGAATCAGCGCGAAGTTGACGCCCGACTGATTGGTGGTCGAGATGTCCACCGACGGCGTGAACTGGGTTGCATAACCGGTCGCCGATGCCTCCACCTGGTACTTGCCGGTGCCGGGAACGGTATTGTCTTGCACTGCGAACGCGAGCGGCTGCGTCGCGCTGTATTGCGCAAACAGCGGCGCAGTTGTCGGCAGATTCGACAATGTATATTCACCGGTTTCCAGATCCGCGCCCTGGTACTGGACCGTCACCGTAGGGCCGGCAGCGAAGCTTTGCTGGGCCGCGACATAAGCGACTGCGTCGCTGGCCGGGCTCAGCGTGACCAAGCCGCTGATTGCTCCCGTGGCAGCCGCTGGCAAGCCGATCGGCGCAGTATTGGTGTTGACGGTGACTACGCTGGTGGCGTCGGCAACCGGCACCGTGCCAATCACGGTCGTCGCGCTATCGTCGGCGGTGATGACCACGTCATAGTCACCCGTAGGCAGCCGTGCCAGGAAGAATTCGCCGTTCGCATTCGGCACCGTGGAGCGCACCACCGTACCGTCTTGTTGCGCCGACACCTGCACATGACTGCCCAGCAAGGCGGGATCGATGAAGCCGTTGATGCCGTTCAGGACGGTCGGAATCACGTTGACCACCGGCTTTAATCCGTAACCGCCGCTCTTGCCCATTTTCACGATCGATTTGCAGGCATCGAAATCGAGCACCAGATCGACCCGCTGGCCCGACGCGACGTCGAATGGGTGGTTCAGCTTGATGCCGCTTTGGGCTGCGCTGGGTGTCTTGAGCGCAATTTCGTTGGCGTTGGCCGGGCTGGTCGTCAAAATGATCGAATTGGCCAGGCTAGCACCGGTATTCGGTTCGAGCACCAGGCGCATCTGGGTGTAATGCCCTGCCGCCAGCGGCGTCTGGCCCAGTTCTTCCAGCGCGCCGTTGGTCAGGTTGAGCAGATTGATCTTGCGTGCCGGGTTCAGCGTGATATCGGTCCAGCCGGCATCGTTTTCGCCTGCAGAAGCGCTTTTATGCACCCGCACTGCCTTGACCGTGACATTCACCGCGTCATAGCCGCAGGACGGCGCATCGGTCATCGCCACGCTCAGGGTGCCGGGCGCTGATCCACCGCCACCGCCGCCGCAGGCCGCGAGTACTGCGGCAGCCGACACGCTGGCGACCAGGCTTAATGTTCGTGTTGTGTTTTTCATCGCATGTCCTTGTTTGGAATGCGCATAAAGAGCGCATAAAAAAAGCAGATCGGATGTGGGCAGTTAGCGTTGTAAATGATGTGCAACCACGGCCTGAATATAAAGCGGAAAAAACAAGGTGTATGTGCGCGAACGTACACAACGACCTGCCGCCAATATAGACAAATGGAAAGTTCTTGCGCGACTTTGTTTCAATTGGAAACATGTTGCAAATTTGCACCAGACAGCCGGGCAGCGCACCGTGCAACGGCCCATCGAAGCACCTGCGATCCCGTTTTTTCGAGTAACTGATACGCAGGCCGCAGAGCCTGGAGTTCGGCATAGGCTTGGCGGGTTGCTTTGATAAAGCTTTTGTAGGTCGGGTTAGCGGCTTCGTCGCGCAACCCGACATTTGCGGCTGAGAATGTCGGGTTACGCTATCGCTAACCCGACCTACGATGCTGATTCCGACTCGTCCTGCTTGGGAGGTGCGTAACATCCGTAGGTGCGAATTTATTCGCATTCTTAAATATTTCATGTGAGCTGATGCGAATAAATTCGCACCTACGGCGCCGATGTTTCAGCCTGAAAAAGACTTGATTTTGAACAGGGTATTTACGCCATGTTTAGTATAAAAAGTCCAGCAAGGTCAGCGCCACCACCTTGGTGGCGCGCCGCAAGTCTTCCAGCCGCAGGTTTTCATCGGCTTGCTTGGCGTTGGCTTCCTGCACCGTGCGCGGCCCGGCGCCGTACAGCACGGTCGGAATCCCGTGTTCGCCGTACAGCCGCGCGTCGGAATACAGCGGTACGCCGACTGCCGGGATCTCCTCGCCGATCACCTCTTTCGCATTGCGGCGCAGGCTATCCACCAGTTCTTCATGCCCGGGCAACGGGCGCAGCGCTTGCGACAGCAGCAGGCGCCGGATCTCGATTCGGATGCCCGGCAGTCCGGCGACCGCATTTTCGATCAGCGCGCGCAATTGGGCCTCGACCAGCGCCGGGTCTTCTTCCGGAATCATGCGCCGCTCCATTTTCAGCACCACCTTGCCAGGCACTACATTGGTATTGGTACCGCCTTCTATCCGGCCCACCAGCATGGTCGGGTGGGTGATGCCGGGGATCGCGGAACGGATGTGTTGCAACGCCGGCAGTTGCGCATAGATCGCCTGCAGGATCGCGGTGGCGGCCTGCAGCGCGTCGTGGCCGGTTTCCGGCATCGCGCTGTGGGTGGCTTTGCCGTGCACGGTGATTTCGAGTTGCAGGCAGGCATTGTGCGCGGTCACGATCTGGTAGCTGAAACCGGCTGCGATCACGTAATCCGGCTTGGTTAATTGATGCTCCAGCAACCAGGCCGGCCCCAGCAGCCCGCCGAATTCCTCGTCGTAGGTGAAATGCAGTTCCAGCGCGCCTTTCAGCGCAACATTCAGCGCTTCCAGCGCCCGCGCGGCGAACACGAAGGTGGCGAAATCGGACTTGGACACCGCCGCTGCGCGACCGTAGATGCGACCGTTCTCGATCACGCCGCCGTACGGCGGCTTGCTCCAGCCTTCGCCCGGCGGCACCACGTCGCCGTGCGCGTTCAGTGCCAGCGTCGGCCCCGGCTGCGGATAGTGGCGCCGGATGATCAGATTGGTGAGGCTGGTCAGGCCGCAATCCCTGACCAGTTGCGCCGGCACCGGATGCTGTTCCGCATGCCAGCCGAACGCGGCGACCTTGTCGGCCACCATCTCCGCATGCGGCGCATTGTTGCCGGGCGGGGTGTCGGTCGGAATCCGGATCATGTCTTGCAGGAACGCCACTTCGTCGTCGAAATGGGCGTCGATCCAGGCGGCAAGTCGGGTGTGCAGGTTGTTATCGGTCATCGCGCGTGGCTTCGGGTTGGGTTTAGTAGTGCAGGCCTCCGTGCCTGCATGCAGGCACGGAGGCCTGCACTACTTAATAATATTGCGTAATTCCTGACTTATTGTGCGCCGCCGGCGTACCAACTGCCAAGCGCCGCGCGCTCATCGTCGGTGATGGCGGTGATATTTCCCGGCGGCATCACCCGCAGTTGCACCGCCTGCTGGTAGATGCGCGCGGCGTTCTGCCGGATCGATTGCGGCGTATCGAGCAGCACGCCGGCCGGCGCGGCGGCGAAGCCGGGCTGGCTCGGTTGCGCCGCATGGCAGCCCGCGCAACGCTGGCCGACGATCGCTTGCACGCGGCCAAAATCGGCGCTGGCTGCAGTTGGCGCGGGCGGCTTCGGTGCAATCGCGACCGCAACCGCCAGCAGCATCGCGACGCCGGCCGCCGGATAGCGCCATTCGACGCGCCCCTTGTGGCGCAGGTTGAAGAAGTGCCGGATCAGCACGCCGGCCGCCATGATCAAAGCCAGCACCAGCCAGTTGTAGGCGTGGCTGTAGGTCATCGCGTAATGGTTGCTGATCATGATGAACAGCACAGGCAGCGTGAAATAATTGTTGTGGACGCTGCGCTGCTTGGCCTTCTGGCCGTGGATCGCATCCGGCGTCCTGCCGGCCAGCATTGCGTCGACCATCCTGCGCTGGCCGGGAATGATCAGCATCAGCACATTGCCCACCATCATGGTGCCCATCATCGCGCCGACATGGATGTATGCGGCGCGCCCGCTGAGCCATTTCGACAGCAGATAGCCGACCGCGACGATGAAGGCGAACATCACGATGCCGAACCAGAAGTCGTGCCGGCCCAGCCCGGAGCGGCACAGCAAGTCGTACACGATCCAGCCGACCAGCAGCGTGCCGATGCCGATGGCTACCGCCTGCCAGGTATTGATGTCGGCCACCGACTTGTCGATCATCATCGCCGACGCATTGAAGTAGTAGACGATCACCAGCAGCGCGAAGCCCGACAGCCAGGTCCAATACGCTTCCCACTTGAACCAGTGCAGCTCGGACGGCAACTGCTGCGGCGCGACCAGGTATTTTTGCGGGTTGTAGAAGCCGCCGCCATGCACCGCCCACAGCTCGCCGGCGACGCCCTTGGCGGCCAGATCCGAACCCGGCAGCGGCGGGCGTATCGTGTTATCGAGCCAGACGAAGTAGAACGAGGCGCCGATCCAGGCGATCCCGGTGATCAGGTGCAGCCAGCGCACGATCAGATTCAGCCATTCGAGGCCATACGCCAGCAATAAGGCTTCCATGCATTCCCCGTGATTGAGCAAGTGACAAGTCCATAAAGCATAACAGTGTGCCGGCTAGAAAAGCCGGCACACTGTTATCTTGCTGCCTATCTTGCTACATAAGCCGGGAATAATCAGGCTGCGGCCGGCGCCGACGAGCGGATCAGGTAATCGAATGCGCCGAGAGCGGCCTTGGAGCCTTCGCCGGCCGCAATCACGATCTGCTTGAACGGTACCGTGGTGACATCGCCAGCGGCGAACACGCCGGGCACCGAAGTATGGCCGCGCGCATCGACCTCGATCTCGCCGTGGCGCGTCAACGCCACCGTGTCCTTCAGCCATTCGGTGTTGGGCACCAGGCCGATCTGCACGAAGATGCCTTCCAGCTCGACCCGTTTCAGCGCGTCGGAGCTCAAATCCTGGTAGCTGATCGCGTTGACCTTGTGGCCGTCGCCATGCACTTCAGTGGTCTGGGCGCTGGTGATCACGGTCACGTTCGGCAGGCTGTGCAACTTGCGCTGCAGTACCGCATCGGCCCGCAATTCGGCGGCAAATTCCAGCAGCGTCACATGGCTGACCAGTCCGGCCAGGTCGATCGCGGCCTCGACGCCGGAGTTGCCGCCGCCGATCACCGCCACCCGCTTGCCCTTAAACAGCGGGCCGTCGCAATGCGGGCAGTAGGCGACGCCGCGGTTCAGGTATTCCTGCTCGCCGGGCACGTTGATCTTGCGCCAGCGGGCACCGGTGGCCAGCACCACGGATCTGGCCTTCAGCACCGCGCCGCTGGCCAGCCGGATTTCTATCAGGTCGCCCGGCACCAGCAGCTCGGCGCGCTGCAGGTTGATGATGTCGACATCGTAGCTGCGCACATGGCGCTCCAGGTCGGCGGCAAAGCGCGGGCCTTCGGTTTCCGGTACCGAGATGTAATTCTCGATCGCCATCGTGTCCAGCACCTGGCCGCCGAAGCGCTCGGCCACCACGCCGGTGCGGATGCCCTTGCGCGCCGCATACACTGCCGCGGCCGCGCCGGCCGGACCGCCGCCGACGATCAGCATGTCGTACGGTGCCTTCGCATTGATTTTTTCCGCTTCGCGGCTGGCGGAATTGGTATCGAGCTTGGCCAGGATTTCTTCGACGCCGAGGCGGCCCTGATCGAAGACTTTGCCATTCAGGTAAATCGTCGGCACCGCCATCACCTCGCGCTGCTCGACTTCCTGCTGGAACAGCGCGCCGTCGATCACCACCGAACGGATGCGCGGGTTCAGCACCGCCATCAGGTTCAGCGACTGCACCACCTCCGGGCAATTCTGGCAGGTCAGCGAGATATAGGTCTCGAACTGATAATCGCCATCGAGCGCCTTGATGCGTTCGATGACCTCGGCATCGACCTTGGGCGGATGACCGCCGGTTTGCAGCAAGGCCAGCACCAGCGAGGTGAATTCGTGTCCCATCGGAATGCCGGCAAAGCGGATACCGATCTCGCCGCCGGGACGATTGATCGCAAACGACGGCTTGCGCTCGGCATCGTCGAAGCGTTCGGCCAGCGTAATTTGGTCCGACAGAGTGGTGATTTCCTGCAGCAGCGACTGCATTTCACGCGATTTGTCGCCGGTATCGAGGGAAGCGACCAGCTCGACCGGCTGCGTCATCTTTTCCAGGTAAGACTTCAACTGGTTCTTGAGATTGCTGTCTAGCATGACTGCCTCACATTTCACAACGGTGATTCGGGGTGATGTGCCCGAGCGCACGGCACTCAGGCAATACAATAAAAACAGTGCACAGTGTCGGGCTTCGCGAGCTCAGCTCCAATATATCGGGTATTTTTAAATATGCACAATATACATGCGGTAAATGGCATGTTTTTGGCAATACCCCACAACATATACCTTAAAAAGACGCAACTATTCAGCCACCAATCCACCACTGCCTTGCTCCCCTCTCCCACCTGTGGGAGAGGGGCCGGGGGAGAGGGCGTTAGCAAATATTCCGACCGCCGGATTATGTGGCAAGGTCATATAGTTTGCGCCTTGTTTTGGCCCACCTTGGTCATTGCATGCGCCCTCTCCCCCAACCCTCTCCCGCGGGCGGGAGAGGGGGCTTTCCTTCCCGCGCCTTTCGCGGACAGCGGGCAAATCAGCAATTAAATCTTGCCAACCAGATCCAGCGACGGCGTCAGCGTTGCTTCGCCTGGGGTCCATTTTGCAGGGCACACTTCACCCGGATGGGTAGCAACGTATTGCGCTGCCTGCACTTTGCGCAGCAATTCCTTCGCATCGCGGCCGATGCCGAGGTCATGCACTTCGATCACTTTGATCTGGCCTTCGGGATTGACGACGAAAGTGCCGCGCAGCGCCAGGCCTTCTTCTTCGATCAGCACTTCAAAATTGCGCGACAGCGCCAATGTCGGGTCGGCCAGCATCGGGTATTGAATTTTCTTGATCGTCTCGGATGTGTCGTGCCAGGCTTTGTGCGTGAAATGGGTGTCGGTGGAAACGCTGTAGATTTCGACGCCCAGCTTCTGGAATTCAGCATAGTTGTCAGCCAGATCGCCCAGCTCGGTTGGGCAAACGAAAGTGAAGTCGGCTGGATAGAATACGAATACAGACCACTTGCCTTTCAGGTCTTCATTGCTTACCGGAACGAATTTGCCATTGTGGAAAGCGGTCGCCTTGAACGGCTTGATTTCGGTATTGACGAGAGACATGGTGATTTCCTTTACGGGTTGAAATGATGAGTTTGAATGATAGGGTGATATTGTCTATATGTGAAATTGATTAATTGTATTGTTTCGATAGCCATAACCAATCGAAACAATACATAAAGGCAACAGCGCCGTTGGAGCAAGCGCCAAGCTCGTACAGACCCTAATGCAACGCGAGTTCCGCCATTTTGCCGAGCATCTTGCGCGGCACCCAGGCCTCGCCCTGATCCACCCCGCGCACGGCCTTGGCGAGATGCAGCGGAATCTCTTCGTACCCCAGATAGCCGCGCGCGCCGATGGCCAGCGCATGCATGAGCCGGTCTTCCTCGATGAGGTCGCCACCCAGCAGGACCACACGGGTGGCCGGGCACTCCCGGCGCAGTTCCAGCAGCAGCGGATAATCGGTATCGGCACACATCTCGAAGCTGCACACCAGGACACGCGGTTTGAATTTGCGGACAGTGGCCACGACTTCCGCGCAGGTCGCCGCCTGCCCGACCACCTCGGTATCCGGTTCCTGCCGCAGCAGGCGCACGCAAGTCGCCACTGCTGCCGCTTGTCGACCGGCAACTGCCACCGTAATGTTTTGCATGAATTCAGCTCCTCATTGCGCGAGTCGCATTTGCGGTACAAGACCGTCTCACGCCATTCCATGCTTTCTGCACTGCACACAGGTCCGTAACCCAGGATCTTCCGGCTGCAGCCTTCTGCACAATGTGGTTATACGTATCGCATTGTTCAGTTTCGAGCTTGCCGGCTGGCGTCAGCTATGCGAACCTCCAACCTGCCCGCCAATGCATGGGCTAGTTCCTCTATGAGCTGCATTTGCCGAGGAAGGCAAGCTGTCGCCAAGTCACAGCAAGCGCCCCCGCCACACTTGCTTGGCAAAAACCGGGGCCGCCTTTCGCCCACCCCGGTTTGTGATCAGCTCGAACTCAGCGAGCGCGCGATACGGATTAAGACTCAACCAACCACGCTCCCGGTCAATCAGAGGACAAAATCACTGCTTGTCGCCGTGACGCCGGTGAGCGTAACCTGAAACTCCACCGTTGACGTGATGCCGTCGGTGTCGGCCCAGACGATCATGTCATTTCCCTGCTGGAAATAATTGATGCTATTGGCTGTAACCGTACTGCTCGGAGCCTCAGCAATACCGGTGATGCCCGCGATCGCAGAGAAATCCAGGGTATCGGTACCTGGCAAGAAGTCGGTGATGACGTCCCCTGTGTCGAGTACGTCCAGGAACATGAAGGTGTCGTTGCCTCCGCCTCCAGATAGTGTGTCCGCGCCGTAGCCGCCAATAATAGTGTCATTGCCATCGCCACCATAAATGATGTCGCTGCCGGAACCGCCATATATTATGTCGTCAGCAATATCTCCATAGAGAATGTCACCACCGGAACCGCCGTAAATTATGTCACCGAATGCATCTCCATGGATCGTGTCGCTGCCGGCTTGGCCGTACAGACTGTCGACTTGATCTCCGCCATTGATGACATCGTCACCGTCACCCCCATAGACTTGGTCGGTGGCATCACCGGCATTAATGGTGTCATTGCCAGCGAAGCCATTAATGATATCTTTGTCATTTTTCGATGTGTCTGAGCCTGCTGGGCCAGGCGTTATTGTGTCGCCCTCATCAGTTCCATTGACGAGCGTAAAACTACCGGACGCTACTCCCACCAAACCATCAAAATCATTTGGATCGCCAGTTCCGGTGTAGGGTAATGCCACAGTCGGCGCTTCGTTGACGTCGGTGACGTTGATCGTAAATTCCTTGTCAAAGGATGCGCTGTGATTGTCGGTGGTAGTGACGGTAATTGTTACAGCCGGCTTATTTTCAAAGTCAAGCGATACACCCTCCTTAAGTTTCAAATTACCGTCAACAACTTCAAAGCGATCATCACTCACTGTGTATGTATGCGTGTCACCATTATCGACATCAGTGGTGGTTAATGCTCCGATGACCGCACCATCAGCATTTTCAAGGATGGAGTTGCTGCTGAGACCAATATCCGTGGCCACGTCGTTGGTGCCGTTGATGGTCACCGTCACAACCTGACTGGCCGTGCCGTCGGAGGAGAACGCGGTGAAGGAATCGGTGATCGACTGGCCGGCGCCGAGCTGCTGGATCGCGCTCTGGCTGTTGTCGGCGGTGTACGTCCAGGCACCGGCCGCATCGAGCGTGAAAACGCCATGGGTTCCGGCCGTACCGGCCTGCGCCACAAAACTTGACTCACCGGTGTCTACATCGGCGATGGTCAGCGCACCGCTGGCGCTCAGGTTCGGCGTGGTCGCATCTTCGGTTACCGCCCCGATGGACACGCCACCGATCACCGGCACGTCGTTGGTGCCGTGCATGGTGACGGTCAGGACTTGCGTGGTGCCGTCGGCCGTGGCCACCGTGATGCTGTCGGTGTAGTCGGTGCCGCCCACGAACTCGTTGTGGGCGCCGTTCATGGCGTAGGTCCAGACCCCGGCCGCGCCGATGCTGAAGGTG
>JAUYNR010000060.1 GCA_030698225.1 Oxalobacteraceae bacterium
CGCAGCTTTCCGTGGGCGAACGTGTGACATCTTGTCCGAGAGCCGGATGCGGGAAATCCGCCTGTCCGGTTCGATGAGGGGGATGTGGAACCGGGGTCATGATGAAGTTCCAGAGCTACCGCGCCACATCTCTACTCTACACAAATAGTCCGCTCTCAAGAAGTTGATGAGATGGTGAGTCTAAATTACGGCGCGCCAGAGAGACAGGTAAAGTCTGCCCTACCCATTCAATTGGAAGGTGGCGATAGGGTTGAGCAGTGATTGGGAAAGGTGGGCGGTCTATTCTCGGCTGACCGGACGTGTCCAGGTCAGGGGGAGTGCAGCAATCTTGCTGGCTTGGGCACAAACAAACGCTCCGTCACCGTCTGCAGCAACTGCTTGACTGGGCAGGACGTTGGCAGATGCAAGATCACGCGGTCTTTGAATTGCTTGACCTGCACCGCAATCTTGAACAGCTTCGCAATGACCGATGACGGCTGGGCGTTTGCCAACGCCGTATGTTGCAACGCCTGGGTACGCAATTGCTGATGCAAGACATAAGCTCCAGCATGTTCCAGCAAACGCATGAAATTGGCCAGAAACGTGGTGCATGAAGTGCGGTCTGACGCCAAGTCGGATTTCAGGTGCTTGATCCAGTTCTCCGCCTGTCCACGTGCACAGTACAAGTCTTCGTAGATACGTGCAGGCGTGGGCGCTTCAAGCGAAGTCGCCACAAAGCGCGGATTCTCACCCAGCGCCATCACTTCGGCCTTCTGCACCACGCGCTGCGGCTTACTCCAGGAACCGGCAGCATAAGAGAACTCTTCATACACGCGCACAGAATCAGGCACCACGTCCTGCGTCTGCACCTCCGCCCACAATGCACATGCGCGCTGCATGGCCGGCTCCGCCAGTCGATTGATCACCGCATTGCTGGGCAAGCCGAAGATGAAATCGGTATGCGGCATCGCGTCAATCACGTCCATCAATGCCGGCGTACTGAAATGACCATCACCGCGCACCAGGATCTGTGTATCCGGAAAGTGCGTGCGGATGCGCGTCAACACCCGCTTGAGAATCATCGCATTTTCCGCACCCGTTGGTCGCTTGCCGGGACGCAGCACCGCTGCCACCAGTGCGCCAGACAAGCCCTCGAAGATCATCAACGGCAAGTAGCACGTGCTTTGATAATGATGATTGTAAAAAGCCAGCGGCTGTTGACCGTATGCGGCATCTTCCGAGTGATCGATATCGAGCACCAGTGCCTCCGGTGGTGTTGCGTAACCGGCGATGAATTGATCGACCAGCGCCTCGCTGAAGCGATAAATATCTTTGCTGCTGACGGCGTGTTCGAGTCGGGAGATCGTCGATCCGGAGGCCAGCGCACCTGCGGCGTCATCGGTATCGAATGGCTTGCGTCCTACGCCCAGTCGGAACACAGGATCATGCCGCAAGGTATTGCAGTCGTTACCATCTTCATAGCCGCAAGCGATCTGGTAGATGCGTTGCTTGAGGATGTCGTGCAGGGTGTGGGTGATATAGCCGGGATGACGCGTGTCGCTGATTGCTGCGCTGAGCCGTTCGGTCAGACCAATCTGACGGTCAATGCCCTTGAGTAACAGCGGGCCGAAGTCTGAGGATAAGCCGCCGCCCTGAAAATCAGCGCGGATGGTACAGCCCGGAATTGATGCAAAGCGCAGTTGTTCTGGCGTAGAATTCATGCAGGGCAAAGTCCTGTTGGTGTTGACGAATGCGTTTCTCAATAACTCTCATTCTATCAACCACTTACGGTGATCTTTGCCCTTTTTGTGCAAAATTCAGGCTATAGAAGTGGGAGTTTATATTTCTGTGCATGCGCATGGCGCGAACATGTGGTTGGTGGCACAGAATTAGCAAAGCTGGGATGACTGACGATTTTCTGGAGCTTGGCATAATCGCTATGTCATTGAATATATGCACAATCCTGGTCGGGGTGAGAGGATTCGAACCTCCGGCCTCTACGTCCCGAACGTAGCGCTCTACCAGGCTAAGCTACACCCCGATTGCGATGCAGACAGAAGCTTCATTGTTTCAGTAATTGCGTTTGACTGCAAAGCTAGACAATTCTAGCAAAGAATTTTTGAATCGACTATCGGGCCACGATGCCAGCGCCGCTGTCGCTTTTCCGGCCGCCCGCTGCGCCTGGTTTGTGGTGTATTCGAGCGCGCCGGAGGTAGTGATGGCAGCGAGTATCTGGTCGAAATGCTGTTCATCGCCGTTTTCGATGCAGGCGCGCACCAGTTCGCACTGTGACGGCGTGCCATGTTGCATCAGGTAAATCAATGGCAGCGTTGGCTTGCCTTCGCGCAGGTCGTCGCCGACATTTTTGCCGATTTCGGCAGCATTGCCGGAATAGTCCAGCACGTCGTCGATCAACTGGAAGGCGGTGCCCAGGGAGCGGCCGTATTCGGCGGCCGCTTCAATGTCATCGTCCGAGGCGCCGGCGACCCGCGCCCCCAATTGTGCTGCCGCCTCGAACAACTTGGCAGTCTTGGAGCGAATGACCTGCAAATAGCGCTCTTCTGTCACTGCGGAATCGTGCATATTGAGCAATTGCAGTACTTCACCTTCTGCAAGCACGTTGGTGGCATCGGCCAGAATCCGCATGACCTGAATGTCGTCGATTGCGACCATCATCTGGAAAGCGCGCGAATGCAGGAAGTCGCCCACCAATACAGACGCCGCATTGCCGAACAGGGCATTGGCAGTTTTCCGTCCGCGCCGCATTGAAGATTCATCGACCACGTCGTCGTGCAGCAAGGTGGCCGTGTGGATCAATTCAACCACGGCAGCGAGTTCGTGGTGGTGCGTTCCGGTATAGCCATGGGCATTTGCGACCAGCAAGAGCAGTTGCGGACGAATGCGCTTGCCGCCGGCGCCGATGATGTACTGCGCAATCTGGTTGATGAGCGGAACATCGGAATGCAGGCGCGTGCGGATCACGCGATTGACGGCGTCCATGTCGGCACCGATGGATTGTAGTGAACTGCTGGCGGTGAGGTCGGTTGCGGTAGACAAGATGGCGCCTGTAAAAAATCATCAATTGCCGGAATTATACGATGACAATATCGTTGCGATGTGATCCGTTTCGGCTGTCTGGCCTGTCCAGTATTATTGTCGTGCCGCCGCCGCGGCTACCCGGATGCTGCTGGCAGCGGAGCGGATATCCGGAGTATCGTTAATATGGCGGCGTATTCGCATGTATTGCGGGCGTTCTGCAAAATACCAGCTCAAGTATTTTTAAATGGCCGAGATTGTACGGGGCGGACCTGGAGCGCGCGCAGCATTCTTGCGGCAATCGACCGGAGCAGATTTTGACCGGCGCCGCAAGTCCATGTATAATTTGCGGTTTTCCGTATTAGGCAGGCGTTTTTTGCATGTTTCGGAAAAGAACGTTTATTCAATCATTTGATGAGGTTCCACATGTACGCGGTCATAAAAACCGGTGGCAAACAATATAAAGTTGTCGCTGGTGAAAAATTTAAAGTAGAACAGATACCTGCAGACATTGGCTCCGAAATCACCCTAGATCAAGTGCTCGCAGTGGGCTCAGGTGACACCATTAAATTTGGTGCGCCGCTGGTTGAAGGTGCAACGGTGCTGGTTACGGTAGTGGCGCAAGGGCGTCACGATAAGGTCAAGATTTTCAAGATGCGTCGTCGTAAGCATTACCAGAAACACCAAGGCCATCGTCAAAATTATACCGAACTGCAAATCGTTTCCATCAACGCTTAAAACCGGCGTTGCTCGAACTAACCAGATACCAAGGAGTTTCAAATGGCACATAAAAAAGGCGGCGGCACTACGCGAAATGGTCGTGATTCCGAGTCAAAACGACTTGGCGTTAAAGTTTACGGCGGCCAGGCAATCAATGCCGGCGGCATCATCATTCGCCAGCGCGGAACAAAAGTACATCCTGGCGAAAACGTCGGCATGGGCAAGGATCACACCTTGTTCGCGCTGATCCAGGGCAAGGTGCAGTTTGTCATCAAAGGCGCGTTGCAGCGCCAGTTCGTTACAGTAGTACCGGCAGCACCTGCAGCAGTAGTACCTGCGTAAACATCGTTTGTAACGATTGCGCAGTGTAAGGCGAAAGCCTTCAATCGAAAGGCTCTGCTCAAGGTAGGGCCTTTTTAGTTTTTTGGCGGCACAACATGAAGTTTATCGACGAAGCAAAAATTGAAGTCATTGCTGGGGACGGCGGCAACGGCGTCGCGTCATTCTGCCGTGAAAAGTTCAGACCTTTCGGCGGCCCGGACGGCGGCGATGGCGGCAAGGGCGGCAGCATTTATGCGGTGGCCGATCGCAACATCAATACGCTGGTGGATTTCCGTTTCTCCAAGCTGCACAAGGCGCGCGACGGTGAAAACGGCCGCGGTGCGGATTGCTACGGCAAGGGCGCCGATGACATCATGCTGCGCATGCCGGTAGGTACATTGATCGCCGATTACAATACCGGCGAAGCGATTGCCGATCTGACCGAGCACGGCCAGCAAGTCTTGCTGGCCAAGGGCGGTGAGGGTGGCTGGGGCAATATCCATTTCAAATCCTCGACCAACCGGGCGCCACGCCAGAAGAGCGACGGCAAGGAAGGTGAGCGGCGCGAGCTGCGGCTGGAGCTGAAGGTGCTGGCCGACGTCGGCCTGTTGGGCATGCCGAACGCCGGTAAATCGACCTTCATCACGGCAGTCTCTAATGCGCGACCGAAGATTGCCGATTATCCTTTTACGACATTGCATCCGAATCTGGGCGTGGTGCGCGTCAGCCATGAGAAGAGTTTTGTGATTGCCGATGTGCCCGGCCTGATCGAAGGTGCAGCCGAAGGCGCTGGTCTGGGACACCAGTTCCTGCGCCATTTGCAGCGTACCGGTTTGCTGCTGCATATCGTCGATCTGGCCTCGTTCGATGACGCGGTCGATCCGGTCAAGGAAGCGAAGGCGCTGGTCAAAGAATTGAAGAAATACGATGAGTCGCTGGTAAACAAACCGCGCTGGTTGGTCTTGAATAAATTGGACGTGATACCCGAAGACGAACGGAAGAAGCGCGTCAAGGATTTCATCAAGCGCTTCGGCTGGAAAGGCCCGGTATTCGAAATTTCAGCGCTTAATCGCGAAGGTTGTGAAGAGCTGGTGACGGCAATTTACCATCATCTTGAAGAAAAGCGCAACGCCGAGCATCGCGCAGAAGAAATGCAAATGACCGAAGAGGCGCGCGGCATCGCATCGATCGATCCGGACGATCCACGCTTCAAGATAATCGATTAAGCTGTATTTCCATTTGGATCCCCATAGCGGCGGAACGGCGAGTGCCGGTACCGCCGTTTTCGATGCAACGGCAAGCGCGCATGGGCGCACTGATTGTTAGCCGAGCCGATCCTTGACTGATTTTTTTTGCGGCAGTTACCGACAAATATGCATTCTGTAATTCAAAACGCCAAACGCCTGATAATTAAAGTGGGCTCCTCGCTGGTGACCAACGATGGGCGCGGTCTGGATCATGCGGCCATCGCAAAATGGGCCGATCAAATCGCCCGCCTGCGCCAGTTGGGCAAGGAAGTGGTGCTGGTCAGTTCGGGCGCGATTGCCGAAGGCATGCTGCGGCTCGGCTTCGAGAAGCGTCCGACCGGCATCGACAAGCTGCAGGCCTGTGCCGCGGTAGGGCAAATGGGGCTGGCCCATATTTACGAAACCAGTTTTCAGGCGCACGGCCTGCGCACCGCACAGGTGCTGTTGACCCATGCCGACCTGGCGCACCGCGAGCGTTACCTGAATGCGCGCTCGACCCTGTTCACCCTGTTGCGCTTGGGCGTGGTGCCGATCATCAACGAGAATGACACGGTCGTCACCGACGAAATCAAGTTCGGCGATAACGATACCCTGGGCGCCCTAGTGACGAATCTGATCGAGGGCGATGCATTGATCATCCTGACCGACCAGAAGGGCTTGTACACTGCCGATCCGCGCAAGGACCCGCATGCGGTATTCGTGCACAGGGCGAAGGCGGGCGATCTGGCGCTGGAAACTATGGCCGGCGGCGCCGGCAGCGGTATCGGGCGGGGCGGCATGCTGACCAAGATATTGGCGGCAAAGCGGGCCGCCAGCTCCGGCGCTCATACGGTCATCGCCTGGGGGCGTGAGGAAAACGTCCTGACCCGTCTGGCGGCAGGGGAATTGATAGGTACGCAACTGACCGCCCAAACCGGGCAACTGACCGCGCGCAAACAATGGATGTCCGATCATTTGCAGACTGCCGGCAAGGTCGTACTGGACGCGGGCGCGGTGCAAAAAGTAAGCGACGAAGGAAAATCCCTGCTGCCGATCGGCGTCACCCGGGTGGATGGCCAGTTCAGCCGGGGTGAGGTCATTACTTGCACCGATGAAGGCGGGCGCGCAATCGCGCGCGGCCTGACCAATTATTCGAGTTCGGATGCGCGCCGCATCATTCGGCACCCTTCAGGCGACATCGAATCGATCCTGGGCTTCATCGAAGAGCCCGAACTGATTCACCGCGATAATCTTGTGCTGCTGTGAACCCGATTCGGCATCCCAACTGCGGAGCTGCGGAAGAACCTGCGCAGTAAGTCGCTGCGCGACTTTCGCATTAATCACCTGAAATCGACAGTGGACGCCGGTTGCGTATCCTGTCGATGATTTCTATCGCCTTACCTGCAAGTTGGCCGTCGCGGCAGAAATAATCCTGAGCCAGCGTCACGTGTTGCCGGTTTGCGGCATTTTTGAAAATTGGTTGCCACTCATCCCGCCTGGCGCGTGACCAACTGCCATCGGCACGACCGAATGCAAACAATTTCTTTTCGAACGACTGGCAGCGTATCCCTTCATAACTAATGCTACTGGCCCCGGTACTGCTTTTCGCCACCAGTGTGTAACGCACCACGCCATCGGTTCCGACCGTCAGTGCCTTAGGGTCGATATGGAAGCGTTGGGATGTATTCGGAGTAATGGCGAAGTGCAGCAATGTATTCGTATCGGGGGCCGCAGGCAGTTCCACCGCCAGTTCCTGCCACGGTTTGATGCTGTCGCTTTCTTCGGCGGGCGACTGCGCCTGAGCCATTGCGTTATTGGCAAACAGTGCCAGTAATGTTGTTGTTAGAAAAATTGTGGATTTTCTGCGGGTTACGATAAGCACGTTGCATTTTTGCATGAGAAATTTATTCATCCTTGGATTCCGTTTCCGGCATGCGGGGCGCGTGAGGTTGGCGCAAGTAGCGCGCTGTCTGCCGCTGCGGCAGCGTGATGGCGGCCGGACGCGACAGGAAGCGCGACAGTTCCTGTAGTGCTTTTTGATAGACGTCGCGCTTGAACTCGATCACCACTTCCAGCGGCACCCAATAGTCGTGCCAGCGCCACGCATCGAATTCCGGATGCGTGCTGATGCGCAGATTGACATCGCTATCGCGGCCAACCATGCGTAGCAGGAACCAGATTTGTTTTTGACCGCGATAGTGACCACGGATTTCACGCTTGATGAAATTGTCCGGCACCTCATATCGGAGCCAGTCGCGGGTGCGGCCGACCACGCGTACATGTTCCGGCCGCAAGCCGACCTCTTCCTCCAGTTCGCGGAACATTGCCTGTTCCGGCGATTCCCCGTATTTGATGCCGCCTTGCGGGAATTGCCACGAGTGCTCGCGCACCCGCTTGCCCCACCACACTTCATTTTGTGTGTTGAGCAGGATAATGCCGACGTTGGGACGAAACCCTTCACGATCCAGCATACTGCACCTCGATACTTTCTGCCGCTAGCTGCACCTCGTCCTGAATTTGGCGCCTGTCATGCACCGCACACAAGCTGCCAGCGAGCGAGGTTGCGCGGTGTCTTGAACCAAATGTATGAAGATGTGATGCATCAGCCTGCGAATACTTTAAAATTGAGTTGATTATAACTCTCTCTTTTTAAAAGAAACCATCGTCATGCGCGCTTCCCGTTTTTTCATTTCCACCCTTAAAGAAGCACCTTCAGACGCTGAAGTTGTCAGTCACAAGCTCATGGTGCGTGCCGGCATGGTCAAGCGCGTCGGCTCCGGTATCTACACTTATATGCCGATGGGTTTGCGCGTCATCCGCAAGGTGGAAGCCATCGTGCGCGAAGAAATGGTGCGCGCGGGCGCCATCGAGTTGCTGATGCCGATGGTGCAGCCGGCCGAGTTGTGGCAGGAAACCGGTCGCTGGGACAAGATGGGTCCGGAACTGATGCGGGTCAAGGACCGTCACGGTCGCGACTATGCGATCCAGCCTACTTCGGAAGAAGTGATCACCGATGTGGTGCGCTCCGAAATCAAGTCGTACCGGCAGTTGCCGCTCAATTTTTACCATATCCAGACCAAGTTCCGCGACGAACGCCGGCCGCGCTTCGGTTTGATGCGTGGTCGGGAGTTCACGATGAAGGATGCCTACTCGTTCGATCGCGACCCGGCAGGTCTGAAGCAGTCGTATCAGCTGATGTACGACGCCTATGTGCGCATTTTCGATCGGTTCGGCCTGCAATTTCGTGCGGTGGCGGCCGACAACGGCGCCATTGGCGGCTCCGGTTCGCATGAATTCCATGTAATCACCGACACCGGCGAAGACGCGATCGTGTATTGCCCAAGCTCCGATTACGCGGCCAACATGGAGGCCGCAGAGGCGTTGCCGCTGGCCGCGCAACGTGCCGCGGCAACTGAAGCACTGGTAAAGACCGCCACCCCGGGACAGGCCAAATGCGAACAGGTGGCTGAGTACTTGAAGATCCCGCTGGAAAAAACCGTCAAGTCGATCGTGCTGACGGTCGACAACCCGGAAGGCAAGGAAGTTTGGCTGCTGCTGTTGCGCGGCGACCACATCCTGAATGAAGTCAAGGCGAACAAGATTCCCGGCATAGCCGGCTATCGCTTTGCCACCGAAGATGAAATCCTTGAATGGTTCGGCACCAAGCCCGGTTATCTGGGGCCGATCAACACCATCAAGCCAATCCGGGTGGTGGCTGACCGCACGGTGGCCCACATGGGCGACTTCGTGTGCGGCGCGAATGCCGAGGATTACCACTTCACCGGCGCCAACTGGGGCCGCGACCTGCCGGAGCCGATGGTCGCCGATTTGCGCGACGTGGTGGCCGGCGATCCGTCGCCGGACGGCAAGGGCGTGCTGGCAATCCAGCGCGGCATCGAGGTCGGGCATGTGTTTCAGCTCGGCACCAGCTATTCCGAATCGATGAAGGCGACTTACCTGGATGAGAACGGCAAGCCGCAACTGCTGCAAATGGGCTGTTACGGGATCGGCGTGACGCGCATTCTGGGGGCGGCTATCGAGCAGAATTTCGATGATAAAGGTATCATCTGGCCGGCATCGCTGGCGCCGTTCGAGGTGGTGCTGTGCCCGATGGGCTACGACCGCAGCGAAGCGGTCAAGATCGAGACTGACCGCCTGTACGCGACGCTGCTGGCCGCCGGCGTCGATGTGATGCTGGACGACCGCGGCGAACGTCCGGGCGCGATGTTTGCCGACTGGGAATTGATTGGGGTGCCGCATCGGGTGGTGATCGGCGAGCGCGGCCTGAAGGATGGCAAGCTGGAATACCAGGGCCGGCGCGATAGCGCGGCAACCGCAGTGCCGGCAACGGAAATGTCGGACTTCGTTTGTGCCCGCCTGGCGGCTTCACGATCCTGATGTGTTGATATTTAACATGGGAGTATTTATGAAGTCGAATGGTTATATTGCGGCAGATGCATGTTTTTAGTTGATACTAGAGATATGTATGTAATCTGTTCGCAGCTTGTCGTGGGGCTTTGCCTGAGCGTTTGCCTGCCGGTACAGGCGGGCAACCAGAAGGAAATCGCATTGGCTGATTCGGTGCGGGTTGCGCTGGCTCATGCGATTGCGGATGGGCGTCCGCCCAAGCCGCAGATCGAGGATGCCAGCCAGCGCACCCAATACCTGCATTGGTTGGGCGAGATGTCGCTGCGACTGCAGAAGAAGATCCCGGATGCGCAGATGCGGCAGGAATTTCTGGAGTCGGTCTGGTATGAAGCGACCCGCGCCGGACTCGATCCGGCCATGGTGCTGGGCCTGATTCAGGTCGAATCGGCATTCCGCAAATATGCGATGTCGATCGTCGGTGCCCGCGGCTATATGCAGGTAATGCCGTTCTGGACCAAGGTCATCGGCGATAGCGACCACAGCAAGCTGTTCCAGATGCAAGCCAATCTGCGTTACGGCTGCGCGATCCTGCGCATGTATATCGATATGGAAAAGGGTAATCTGTACTTGGCTCTGGGCCGTTATAACGGCAGCCGCGGCCGGCCGGCTTATCCGAATGCGGTGCTGGCGGCCTGGAACAGGTGGAAATTGCAGGGCTAGTCTTGTTGCTTCATGCCTTTCGTATTTGGCGGACAGTACTTGAGTTGGTAATAATAAAAAATGTTGAAACAAAGAACCATCAAAAAAACGGTCAAGACCGTCGGCGTCGGGCTGCATTCCGGCACCAAGGTTGAACTGACCTTGCGCCCGAGCGGGCCGGATAGCGGGATCACCTTTCGCCGCGTCGATCTCGACCCGGTCGTCAGCTTCCCGGCTGCGGCAATGGGCATCGGTGACACGCGCATGGCTTCGACCCTGGTCAATCAGGGCGCCAGGGTATCGACCGTCGAGCATGTGATGTCGGCCTGCGCGGGGCTGGGCATCGATAATCTGGTAATCGACGTGAGCGACGAAGAGATTCCGATCATGGACGGTTCGGCCTCGTCTTTCGTGTTTCTGCTGCAGCAGGCCGGCATGCAGGAGCAGGACGCAGCCAAGAAATTCATTCGGGTCCTGCGGCCGGTGGAAATCCGCGAAGGGCAGGGCGCTGCCGAAAAATGGGCGCGGCTGGAGCCTTTCAACGGCTTCAAACTGCGCTTCTTCATCGAGTTCAACCATCCGGCGGTAGACGGTACCAGCCAGCAGGCGGAAGTCGATTTCGATCGGGTGTCGTATGTGAGCGACGTCGCGCGGGCCCGCACCTTCGGCTTCATGCAGGACGTGGAAACCCTGCGCGGCCTGGGCCTGGCGCGCGGCGGCTCGATGGAAAACGCGATCGTGATGGATGAATACCGGATCCTGAACATGGATGGCTTGCGCTACGACGACGAGTTCGTGCGCCACAAGATTCTCGATGCGATCGGCGACCTGTACCTGGTCGGCCATCCGTTGTTGGCCAGCTATGTCGCCCACAAATCCGGCCATGGCCTGAACAACCAGCTGCTGCGCGCGCTGCTGGCGCAGCCGGATGCTTATGAAATCGTCAGCTTCGAGCGCACCGAAGCCGCGCCGCCGGCCTACGCCAACCAGGTTGGCATGGAATGGGCGCCGGTATGAGCGCTTTGCTGGTCGTTCGCAAGCCGCTGGACGGTTTCGCCGTCGTGGTGATGCTAATGTTGTGCCTGTGCTTCGGCTTGCAGCAGGTGGCCGTCGTGGTGGCGGCGAAAAGCATCCATCCGATAATGCAGATGGCGTTGCGCTGCGGCGTCGCAGCGCTGCTGGTGAGCGCGCTGATGTGGTGGCGCGGCGGCAGTTTTTCGGTGCGCGACGGCACGTTCTGGCCGGGGATTGCGGCTGGCGTACTGTTCGCGGCCGAATTTCTCTGCGTGTCGGTCGGCCTCAGCTACACCAGCGCATCACACATGGTGGTGTTTCTGTATACGGCGCCGATTTTTGCCGTGCTGGGACTGCATTATTTCGTCGCGGCAGAGCGCATCGGGCGAATCCAGTGGATCGGCGTTCTGCTGGCATTTGGCGGCATTGCATATGCGTTTTCGGACAGTCTTGGAAGCGACGGAAGCGCCACTGTCGACATGTTGCTGGGCGATATGCTGGCGGTGCTGGGCGGCTTGTTCTGGGCCGCAACCACCATCCTGGTACGCACTACTGCGCTGTCGGAGGCAGCGCCGACTCGCACCCTGCTGTATCAACTGGTGGTGGCTGCGGTGCTGTTGTTGGGCATTGCGGGCGGATTGCACCAGTCTTCGATCGTTGCGATCAGCGGCATCGCCTGGGCCAGCCTGTTGTTTCAGAGCGTGATCGTGGCCTTCGCCTGTTTCCTGGCATGGTTCTGGATGTTGCGCCATTATCTGGCGTCGCGGGTTTCGGTGTTCTCCTTCCTGACGCCGCTGTTCGGTGTCGCGTTCGGCGTATTGCTGCTCGACGACCCGATCAAGCTGCGTTTTGCCGTCGGTGCGGTGCTGGTGCTGGCTGGGGTTGTGATGGTGAATCTGCGCCGCGCTTGAGCTGTACCTGGACTTTTTCGCCAATTGCATTTACCCATGGAAAAGCTCGTCGGCCGCTTGCAAAGGTTAAAATCTACTGCGTGCGCGGAGGCAGCGAAAAATGCAACATGTCCGGATTAATGCAGTGCAATTCTGAAAGGTTATCGATATGCGTCAGTTGGATACACTCATCATTGGCCTGGACAAGGCCTTGCGCGTGGTGTCGGGCGTTGCGGCCGCATCCCGGCCCTGCCCGGCAGGCTTGGCAGAGGGCGGCGAGATGGACGATAAGGAGCGGCGCCATAGCGCCGGCCTGATGCGCATCAACCACGTCGGGGAAGTGTGTGCGCAGGCGCTGTATGACGCCCAGGGGCGGTTTTCTGAAAATACGGAATTGCAGCAGCAGTTCGCCCGCGCCGGGCGCGAGGAAGAGGATCATCTGGCCTGGACTGCGCAGCGATTGCAGGAACTGGGTGCCCGCACCAGCCTGCTCAATCCCTTGTGGTACGCCGGTGCCTATGCGCTGGGTGCCATCGCTGCCAAGTTGGGCGATGCGCGCAGCCTGGGTTTCGTGGTCGAGACCGAGCGCCAAGTAGAAGCGCATCTGAATAGCCACCTCGACCTCTTGCCAGCCCAGGATGCCCGTTCCCGGGCGATCGTCGATCAGATGCGCATCGACGAAATTGCCCACGGTGCGGCGGCACAGTCGCTCGGCGCGGCAGACACGCCGGTACCTGTGCGGCTGGCGATGCAGGCGATGGCGAAGCTGATGACGCTTACTGCCTACCGGATTTAATTGCGCCGCGCGCAACATTCAGTCGGCTGGCGTCGTTTCGATCAGGTCGTCGATAATCTCGAACGAGTGCGTGATTCGGGCCGATTTTTCCAGCATGATCGAGGCCGAGCAGTATTTCTCGTGTGAAAGCTTGATTGCGCGTTCGACCAGATTCGGTTTCAGCTTGCGCCCGCGCACGGTGAAGTGGAAGTGGACGCCGGTAAATATTTTCGGATCTTCGGTGGCGCGCTCCGCCTTCAGCGTGACGTCGCAGGCACGGATATCCTGCCTGCTTTTGCGCAGGATCAGCACCACGTCGTAGGCGGTGCAGCCGCCGGTGCCGGCCAGCACCAGTTCCATCGGCCGCGGCGCCAGATTGCGCCCGCCGCCATCCGGTGCGCCATCCATCATCGTGATGTGGCCTGAACCGGTTTCCGCTAAAAAAGTCATGCCGGACAATCCCGTCCAGCGTATCGTGCATTCCATGGAGTTCTCGCAGTGAAAAAGACAGCGCATATTGTAACTGGACTGGCAATCCCGGATTGCGCTCCCATTGATTCTCGACAAGCTATGAATGTTGCGACGCAGCATTGGCCGCCATATGAAAAATACATTCGAAATGCGGGATTTATTTTTAAGTATTTGATTTGTATGGCTTTATTTTATTCGCGTAGATTGTTTTAAATCAATGAATAAAGTTTTTTCAAAAATATCTTGCGATGCACAATTGCCTCGCTATAATTAACTTATCGATTGACGCAGTAAAGCGACGCAGTAAAGCTTTGTTGCGCCGATCATGCATTTGTCTCCTCCACCCTCCCAATGGTGTGGATTGAACCCGAAACCTACGTGCTTCGGGTTTTTTTTGCCTACAGCATTCCGGTCGGCCCCAAGTCTGGTTGTCGTTTTTTTGGGATTTGACGTCAGGTCATTGAAAAGGCTATAATTTGCGGCTTTTCGTTTGCTCAGGAAAGTAGATAAGGGCGAGTCCGTAGTGTCAGTAATGGCGGCACGGAACCACCAATTTGAGCGAGTTAATCTAGTTAGGAAGTCAACATGAAAACTTTTTCCGCTAAAGGCCATGAGGTCAAGCGCGAGTGGTTGGTGATTGACGCGACGGACAAAGTCCTCGGACGTGTTGCCAGCGAAGTGGCACTCCGATTGCGCGGCAAGCATAAACCGGAATTTACCCCGCACGTCGATACCGGCGATTTCATCGTCGTTGTCAATGCAGGCAAACTGCGTGTCACAGGCACCAAGGCAACAGACAAGACATACTATCGCCACACTGGCTATCCAGGCGGTATCTATGAAACGAACTTCAAGAAAATGCAAGAGCGTTTTCCGGGTCGCGCGCTTGAGAAAGCGGTCAAGGGCATGTTGCCTAAAGGCCCGCTCGGCTACGCGATGATCAAGAAGCTCAAAGTGTACGCGGAAGGTTCCCATCCGCACGCTGCGCAGCAACCCAAAGCACTTGAACTCTAAGGAATAGACATGATCGGTAACTACAATTACGGAACCGGCCGTCGCAAGAGTGCAGTGGCTCGCGTCTTCATCAAGGTCGGCTCAGGCCAGATCATCGTGAACGGCAAACCTGCCAACGAATACTTTTCGCGCGAAACAGGTCTGATGGTGATCCGTCAACCGCTGGAACTGACCAACAACCTTGAGCGTTTCGACATCAAGGTCAACGTCAACGGTGGCGGCGAGTCCGGCCAGGCCGGCGCGGTGCGTCACGGCATTACGCGGGCACTGATCGACTACGATGCAACGCTGAAGCCAGAACTGTCGAAAGCCGGTTTCGTCACACGCGATGCGCGTGAAGTCGAGCGTAAGAAGGTCGGTCTGCGCAAAGCACGTCGCGCAAAACAATTCTCCAAGCGTTAATTTTTCGGCGCTGCTGGCGCGGCTTGCATTATTTGCATTGCTGCGTCTCAGTCGGAAAAAGCCAGCGGGTTTATCTCTATTCCCTGGCTTGATCTGCGGAAGTTGCGTTTAAGTTTTGCCAGGATGCTCCGTAAGTTCAAGGACTTACGGAGCATTTTTTATGTCGTCGGCACACACAATTCCGCTGCCACCCAGTCCCCCGATTTGTCGCGGTGCTTCTCCGACATCCGCACGTCGGTTTGCTGAGGGTGATTTTTGCGATGCTTGAAGCGGTAAGAATCATTGCCTGTTTCCAGGATGTAGCAATGATGGGTAAGCCCATCTAATCACAACAGCTATTCATCGAATTGATTGATGTCGAACTTTCCATTTTGGAAGCCCGTCATGAGCAACCTCAAATCCTCCGGTACCGGTATGGCTTTCGCCTTGTCAAGATCCATGGCGACCAGCACCAAGTTCGCTCGCACTCTTTCCTCGCCTTTGTAATTGCAGGTCACTGACAGTTTCAATGAACTTTTACCCATGTGCTCCAGCTTGAGTGTCAGTGTGATTCTCTCGCCGATTCTGGATGGCGCAATGAAATCGCAGTTAAGGCTAACCACAGGAAATCCCAAGCGGTGCTCGGTAATATATTTGGCATAATCCAGCCCCAGTCCTTGATTGAACCAGTCCTCCACCAGGCCATTGAACATGATGAAATACTGCGGGAAAAAGACTATTCCAGCTGGATCGCAATAGGAAAAGCGGACTAGTTGTTCACTACAAAATTTATTGTCTATTACTTTGATCGTCATGGATCGACTCGCTAAAGTGGTCTGCAGGGGTTATATCGCAACGCGGCACGACATGTTAACCCAAGTTTGTCACATGGCACAACAAACATGAATTAAATCAATAGCTTACGATTTTTGTTTGGTCGTTATGGCACAACATTTATGCCATTCTCAGTCGAGAGGTGGGATGCTTGCTGAGTCAAATGACAGCGCGATGAGTGCCGCCGGGGTTGGCAGCCAAGCCGAGCATTTCTGCGATTTTTTGCTGATGGGGTTCGGGCCTGGTCGCTTTCCTGACATGCACCGCACGGCCGTCGCGGCGCTGCAGCGTGGTGGTGATGCGCTGCTGACCGGCAAGCGTTTCGCGTAGCGACTCCCACGCGTCATCGATTCCTTGCGCCTTCAGTTGCAGACGCAAGGTATGGACGAAATGATAAGCCAGCACGCTGATGAATAGATGGCCCTCCACCCGACGTTCCACTTGGTGGTAGACCGGACGCAGTCCAAGATCGGTCTTCAAGCTTCGGAACACCGATTCCAGATTGGTCAGCATGGTGTAGGTGCGCCAGAGCGTCGCATCGTCCAGATCAATCAACGTGGTACGCAGGCAATAGACGCCCGGGTACATTGCGGCGCTGCCTTGTTTGACGTGTTTTTCCCATGTCAGGGCGGCGACATTTTTCCCGCTCTCATCGGGCACGACGTTGATCTGGTAGTGCTGCGCAGCACGCGCATATTTCTGCTTGGCGCGCCCGATCTTCTCTGTGACTTTGTCGATCGCTTTGGCGCCGGTAGATTTGCCAAGGCCATCGGCAAGTTTCTGCAATGTCGCCTCGAAGCGACTGCTCTTGGCATCGTCGATGGCACGGTCTTTTTGCTCCCGGGCCGGCGAGTGACAGTACAGGTGGGCTTCGCCGTTGTCCGCATCGACCACCCGATGTATCTTGATGGTCACATCGCCGGCGGTTTGTACTTCACTTGCCATCTCGGGATCAAACTGTCGTTCGCGCTTCCTCGACACCACCACGTAGTGGTAGCCATGCGTTTTGAGCCAGGCCAGATTGGCTTCGGTGGCAATGCCGGCATCCATCACGACCGCAGCCCCTTTGGGTGCCGACAGGCCGGTCAGCATCTCCTGCAGGGTCTGCGGCTCACTGGCATTGCCGGCAAATACCCGGCTCCTGCGGACAAACCCGCTGCCATCGAGCACCACCGCCAGCGTGACCAATGGGCAGTCACTACGCTTCTCCTTGCTGCGGCCACGCGCAGCCTTGCCAACGCCGGCAGCGATGCCCTCGAAGTAGGTATTGGTCAGATCGTACAAAGTGACAGTGTCAGTGAAGCCAAACACCGATTTGGCCGCGCCAAACAGATGGTCCTGCAAGGCGTCACGGTGCTTGTAGAGTGCATCGGAAGCCCGATAGAGGCGATTCAAATCCATCGCTTCAAAATCAAAGTCGATCAATTCACCCAGTGCAGAGCGCTTTTGCAGCCACGCATGAGTCGCCAGTTCGCTCCCCGGATGCGCCATGCGGCCAATGATGTTGCCCACCGCAGCGGCGATCTGTGGGCGATTGAAACCGAGTTCGGCCAGCTTGTCTTCGAAGCCGCACTGCCGCATCGCAGACAGGGCGGCATGCTCGACGCCGACACTGCGCGGACGCACCATTTCAATCGAATCGAGGTCGACTTCCTGGAAACGGCCTGCATCGCTGGGCTCTGCTGTCGTGGCCGGCGATGCTTCGGGTTTTTCGATCGATTGCAGTGCAATGAGTTGCGCTGCACAGCGCTGTGCGATGGTCTCGACGGCTTCCGACAGCGGTTCCAGCTGCAACGCCGCCTGGCCATGCAACAAGGCGTCGATGCGTGCCGCCAGTGCGGGCCAGTCGGCCTGCGGCACATCGAAGTGACTGCCAAGGTTGAGCAGAGTCGTTTGTTTCACGACACTGCCGGTGCGTATGCCTTCGACCAGGCGGTACGTGTAGTAGGCCTGGTCCGTCTTGCGGCTGTTTGTAATAGTGCGCCTGATAAACATCAGGCGATATTACACCAAAGTCAACCGGAAAATCCACTTGTTACAAAATATTATGGCACAACATTTCACTTTTTTGAGCGACCCCAGCATTCATGCGGGTTTGCGGGCGACGAAAGGTCAAAAACGTCAAAAAAGTGACAAAGATGGGTTAAAATTACCTGGATCCGTGAGGGGAAATAAATAATATCCTTTAAAATCAAATGGTTAAATAACATATTCACACCCTCTGCTGGGTGAGTGGATAAGTGGCGTAGCACGTTGATTCAGAAGGGCATTTCGAAATCACATCACGGATTCAGGAATTAAATAGAGAGACACGATATGGCATCCATCGACATCCAAGTTCCCGACATCGGCGATTTCGCTGAAGTCACCGTCATCGAGCTCATGGTCAAAGTGGGCGACACCATCAAGCCCGAGCAGAGCCTGATCACCGTGGAGAGCGACAAAGCCTCCATGGAAATCCCGTCCAGCCACGGCGGCGTGGTCAAAGAGCTCAAGGTCACCTTCGCCGGCGGGGTATAGCCCCGCTAGTGTAGTGTGGCATTTTGTTTGGAACTTAAGCGACTGTTGGCTCTGATGACTTTTTGGAGGATGTCAGAGGCTTTTGCGGTCCAGATAAAAGGCTTGGGATTTTTGTTGTGGTGAACGATATATTCATCGATGGC
>JAUYNR010000064.1 GCA_030698225.1 Oxalobacteraceae bacterium
CCTCTTGCAGTTTACGCATAGTAATCCTCGGTGCGGGCATGCAGTTTCCAGACAAAAAAAGCTGGAAGCCTACCCGATCGGTTGTTTTATATGCGTAACACCATTTCAGTGCTGTACGACACCGTTCCGGTATCGTGACCGGCGATTCCGGAAGTTACCCGAAATCGGTCACGTTCGCCCGGAATGAGCGGTCACGATGCACCGGAATGGACGGTCACGATGCGCCGGAATGACCGGTCACGATGGTCCGGAATACCCACTTGCTCGTTTCATCGGCGAACATGCACCGGAATACGTCGACTGGTGGGCGCAAATTCACTTGATTCCCATCAAGAGAACCAGTCAACCGCAGATCAGCTATCTCAACAAACCGGAAATGGATGCTCTCCTCGCCGCATCCGACGTCCCTACAGTGCAAGGGCGCCGAGAACATGCGTTGCTATTGTTCATGTTTAACTCCGGCGCGCGTGCAAGCGAAGCAGCTCAGCTCAGGATCGGCGACGTCGACTGGCACACGCGATCGGTCAGCATTACCGGCAAAGGGAACAAACAACGCCGCTGCCCGCTCTGGCAATCCACGCTCGACGAGTTGCGCTCGCAAACCGAAGGACGGGCCACACCCGAGCCAGTGTTCCTCAATCGGTTTCGCCAGACCATGACGCGCTCCGGCATTCATGCACTGGTCAAGCGCTGCGCTGCGCGCGCATGCACCACGGCGCCGTCAATGGCTGGCAAAAAAGTGCATCCGCACGTCATACGCCACACGACTGCCTCGTTGCTGCTCCAAGCCGGAGTCGACATCAACACGATACGCGGCTGGCTTGGACACGTTTCGCTGACGACGACCAATATCTACGCCGAGATCAATCTGGAAACAAAGGCGCGGGCGTTGGCGACATGTGACGTGGAAAGCGATACGGGAGGACAAAAGCATTGGCGCGACCAGCCCGACCTGATGGCCTTCCTCCGCACCTTGTAGCCGAATATTATGTGCTGTTCGATTTCCGCAATGCGCTGTCTTGGCCATGATTGCTATCGAACAGCACATATTTTTGACCACACCATACTCATTTTTATGATGTCGACATCATAAAAATGAAAAGGGACGTGTGGAAAACGGAGTCGGCTATGTCAAAAAGAACTTCCTCAACGGTTTGGAGTTGGCCGATTTCAGCGCCATCAATCCGGCCGCCATGCTGTGGCTGGAAAGCGTCGCCAATGTGCGCATCCATAGCGAAACCCGGCAGCGGCCGATAGATCTGTTCGAGCAAGAGAAAGCGCATCTGCTGCCAAAAAATCCAGCCACGTACGACATCGGTTGTATCAGCACGGTGCGCGTGTCCAAGCAATTTCGCGTGGCGTTCGATGCGAATCATTATTCCGTTCCGGTGAATTATGTCGGCGTCATCGTGACACTGAAGGCGTATCCGGACCGCCTGTGCATTTACTATGCCGACCAAATGATCGCCCGGCATGACCGAAGCTACGACCGTCACAAGGATATCGAAGATGCCAATCACCCAAAAGCCCTGATCGCGCAACGCCGCAACGCCAATGAACAGCGGCTGCTGCTGCGTTTCCTGGCATTGACGCCCAAGGCCGATGAATATCACGCCGGCCTCATGGCGCGGCGTCTCAACTGGCGCAATCACGTCGCCAAGATCAATGCCTTGGCCGAAATTTACGGCGATGCGGCAACCGGCCGGGCGATCGAGGATGGGTTGGCGTTCGATGCCTTCAGTTGCGAATACATCACCAACCTGCTCGAAGCGCGGGCGCGCGTACTGCCGGAGGCCAGCCCCTTGCAGTTGACGAGGCGTCAGGATTTGCTTGAGCTTGACCTTGCCAAACCCGATCTCTCACTCTACGAGGTGCATCATGACGAAAGCAAAATCCGGCAAAAATGAAACAGGCGATTCACCCGACATGGCTCGCCTGCGCACGCAATTGGCGGCGATGTATCTGACCTATGTGGCGAAACACTTTGAGGCGGCCGGGCAGAAAGCTGCGCTGGAACAATCCGCCCATGTTCAATATCTGGCCCAATTGATCGATGGCGAGAGCTGCAGCCGCGAGGATCGCGCTACTTCCCGGCGCATCGCGGCCGCCCGCTTTCCTGTGTTAAAAACGTTGGAACAATTCGACTGGAATTGGCCTGCCAGCATCAACCAGATGCAAATTCGCGACCTGTTTCGCCTTGCTTTCCTGAAGGATAAAGGCAACATCATTTTTATCGGCAACGTCGGTTTGGGCAAGAGCCACTTCGCGACCGCGCTCGCCCATACTGCTTGCCTGCATGGTCACTCGGCGCTGTTTACCACGGCGATCAATATCATCAATTCGCTCTCGGCCGCGCAGGCGTCCGGCGGCGTCAAGCGTGAAATGAACAAATATCTGAAACCATCGATCTTGATCGTCGACGAATTGGGGTACCTTCCCATCGACAAATTCGGCGCGGACTGTTTGTTCCAGATAATTAGCGCTCGCTATGAACGCAGTTCCACCATCGTCACTTCGAATCGCGCATTCAAAAACTGGGCCGAAATCTTCAACAATGACAGCGTGCTTACCTCGGCACTGCTCGACCGGCTCTTGCATCATGCCGAAACGGTACTCATCGAGGGCCAAAGCTATCGGATGAAAGATCAGGTGCCAAATTTGAAGGTGTAGCCACGCGACACTTCCCACTACGCCGGCGATGCCAATCTCGATTGGCTTGCTTGCGCCCGCGAACCCGTGCCTGCCTGTCAACGGCGGTCGTCGGAACTCTTCCCATGCCCTATTTACAGGCAAAAATTCACGAAACGACGCGAAAATAACCTGTCACTTTCAAGTTGCCGATTTCAGAGCACTTTCACGCCGCCGCGCACAATGAACTCGGCATCCCGATCCGGGTCAGTCACTTCCCGCCTGGCACGAGCAAATGGAACAAGATCGAACACCGACTTTTTTCGCATATCAGCATGAATTGGCGCGGACAACCCTTGGTAAGCCACGAAGTAATCGTCAGCCTGATCGCTGGGACGACAACCAGGAAAGGCTTGAAAGTACGCGCCGAACTTGATCCAGGCCTTTATGAAAATGGCATCAAAGTGACCGATCAGGAATTCGCGACGATCCGCATAGATCAAGATGTTTTCCATGGAGAATGGAATTATGTAATCGCTCCAAACGCCATATAAAAGACCAAGTTATTTTTTTACGACTCCTTAGCCGTCCGTCTGAATTTCCCGAGCCACCTCTCAGCAGGGTGGAGTAAGAATGCGGCACTCAGAAGATGCCGACAAGTTTGGGGTTTATGGAACACTTACGATTAATTGCGCATCGTAATGGGCTGCAATGAAATCAATCCAAATATTACGGGGCAAGGTGCCGCTTGCCTCCAGAGTTCGACAGTTGAGCGCGTAAGTTATTGATTTATATAGGGGCGACGTTGAATTGTGCCACTACAAGAGGGTCAATTGAGTGTCGAGTGTCGGTTTTTTGATCGTCAGCGCAGCGAGAATGTCGGTCTGCTCTTTGT
>JAUYNR010000098.1 GCA_030698225.1 Oxalobacteraceae bacterium
CTCGATCCATCCGCCTGGCTCAAGAGCACTCTCGAAAAATTGCCGACCTGTCGCAACAGCGATATCGATGACCTACTCCCATTGCAGCGCCTAAAACCGTTCTGAGTCAACACCTGCATATGGTAGCGCTGAACGCTTACACTTTATCGCCTCATTTAACCTGAACAACACAACCGAGGAAACACTCATGCCAATATTTCATGCCCACATTCCGGCTCAAAAGTTCTCTAGCGAAGAGAAGCGGGCTCTGGCGGATGCCTTAAATCTCGCTCTTCATGAAGCCATGGATACGCCTATGGATGACCGTTTTGTCATCATCAGTGAGCACAAGGACGATGAATTCTTCATCCATCCGACTTTTCCTGACATGAAGAGATCCGACAAGCGCATGATCGTAACGGTGACGTCCGGTACGAGCAGGACGGTGGAGCAGAAACGCAAGCTCGCGGAGTTGGTCACCCGATACGTAGTAGAAAAGGTTGGCGTCAGCCAGGACGATGTCACCCTGATGATGTATGCCATTCCCTTGGAGAGCATGAGCTTCGGCGGTGGAAAGCTGGTCTCTGACATCGACCTCTCTATGCCTTGGGTAAACAAGTAAGAAAGACGAAGCTGCCCTGTTCTTGGAAACGGGGCAGCGAAATTGACTTGAAACGGATGTCTCGTTCGTTTCTCAGGCGTGGGGCTCATGTGGCTCCGATCCGACACCATTCTCTGGACGGGTATCGGGATGAATACAGCCACCACTCCGGCCCTGGTGCTGCGGACGCGCACCGAGCCGGAGGCGTTGGAGGCTGCATTCTTTGCGCCCGTCCCAAAAGAGGTAAAGCTATGACCGACTGGCATTTCTACGAACCGGCGCAGGGGCATTCCCTGCGTCACGATCCGCTCAACGCCATCGTCGCTCCGCGACCGATCGGCTGGATCAGCACAGTCTCTAACGACGGCGTGCGCAACCTTGCGCCCTACAGCTTCTTCAACCTGTTCAGCTACAAGCCGCCGATCGTCGGCTTTTGCTCGCTTGGTGCGAAGGACTCGCTCGCCAACGCGCGTGACACCGGCGAGTTCGTATGGAATCTGGCGACGCGAGAGCTCGCCGAGGCGATGAACGCCTCCGCGGCGATGGTGCCAGCGCACGTCGATGAGTTCGAGTTGGCCAAGCTGGAGACGCTGCCCTCTGCCAAGGTGCGGCCATCGCGCGTTGCGGCTAGCCCGGTGCAGTTCGAGTGCGTGGTCACCCAGATCGTGCAGCTTGAGGCGCAGGGCGGCGCGGCGCTCCCGGCGTGGCTGGTGTTGGGCGAAGCAGTAGCGATCCACATTGACCGGCAGCTGATCAAGGACGGCGTGTACCAGACTGTGCAGGCGCGCCCGATCCTGCGCGGCGGTGGGCCGGCCGACTACTTCGAAATCGGCGCGGGGCAGCTCTTCACGCTTGAGCGACCGGGTGATTGACTTGGCGTCGAGCGACCGGAGCAAAAGGGTGGAAGGCGCGAGCTGTCGCTACGCATGTCCTGCTATCGGCCACCGCCGCAACTGCCGGCCTGGCGGTTGCGGCTTGCAGCGGAAGTCAGGCGGCTTCCAGTCAACCCAAGCGGCCACTTCCGATGCATTCGCATCCGGCGTGGTGCTCGAAGCGAGCGCGCTCAGGCATTCCGTCGAAGGCCGCGACCACGTCAAGACTGTCATGGCCGCGGCAAGCAGCATCTACACCTCGCTCGCCTTCACCCGCGATGCCAGCCATGGCGACCGCCATTATCTCAAATGGGAGGTAACGGCATTCGAGGACACGGTCCTGCGCGGCGTCACGATCCTCACCAAGAATGACGACGGCAAGATCGTGCACGCAGCGATTCATCACCGGCCGCTCGATGGCGTCCGGAAATTTTCCGCGGAACTCGGTCGCCGCCTGCAAGGCAAGGTCGATGCCAGTCACTTTTACGGCGCCGCCTGACATCTTTCTACAAGGAGAACTCCCATGTTTCAACGTACCGATATCGCATTCGAAGCCGAGGGCGGCGTCACGCTGCGCGGCTGGCTCTATGTGCCCACCGGCGGCACCGGCCCCTATCCCGCCATCACCATGGCGCATGGCTATGCCGGCGTGAAGGAGCACGGCCTGGAGCGATTCGCCGAGAAATTCGCCTCCAACGGCTTTGTCGTCCTCCTGCACGATCACCGCAACTTCGGCGCCAGCGACGGCACGCCGCGCCAGGATATCGACCCGTGGCACCAGATCGCCGATTGGCGGCGCGCGATCAGCTTCCTCGAACACCAGGACGTCGTCGATGCGAAGCGCATCGGCTTGTGGGGCACGAGCTATTCCGGCGGCCATGCGCTCGTGCTTGGTGCGACCGAACGCCGCTTGCGCGCGGTCGTCGCGCAGGTGCCGACTATCAGCGGCTACGAGCAGGGACTGCGCCGCATTCCGCCCGACGCCGTCGCCGCCATCGAAGATGCCTTCGCGGCGGACGAGCGCGCACAAGCACGCGGCGAGCCGCCGCGCCGGCAGACGATCGTCAGTGCGGATCCGACCATACCCGCTTCGTACCGCGCCAAGGATGCCATCGAGTTCTACCTGCAGCCCGTGCCCGACGGCGCCTGGGAGAACAGTGTCACGGTGCGCTCGACGCGCGCCGCGCGCATGTACGAGCCGGGCGCGTGGATTGCGCGCGTGTCTCCCACGCCGCTGCTGATGATTGTCGGGCTGCAGGATACGATCACGCTGACCGATCTCGAGCTGGCCGCCTACGAGCGCGCCCTTGAGCCGAAGCGCCTTGTGACGATCCCCGGCAGCCACTTCGATCCGTACATCACCAGATTCGATCAATCCAGTGCCGCCGCGCTGGACTGGTTCAAGGAACACCTCGCGTAACCTCAACTTGCGACAACACAGGAGCCCAACATGTCTCATCTCACCCATACCATCGAGCATGGCATTGCCACGATCATTCTCGACCGCCCGCCGCAAAACCGCATCGACGACCAGATGGTTGACGAACTGGCCGCAGCGATCAACGCGATCGAACGCAGTGATGCGCGCGTCGTGCTGGTGCGCGCCGAAGGCGAAAACTTCAGCTTTGGCGGCGACATCATGCCCTGGCCTGACGACACCCCCCGCCAGTTGCGTGCGCGCTTCGAGGGTTACATGGACGTCTTCAATCGCTTCGAACGCCTGCCCTTGCCGGTCATCGCGGTGGTGCACGGCTTGTGCGCCGGCGGCGGTTTCGAACTAGCGTTGCGCGCCGATGTGATCTTTGCCGCCGAAAGCGCAACGTTCTGCCATCCGGAACAGTTGCTTGCCATCGTGACCCTGCTGGGCGGCATCTACCGCGTCGCCGAACGCGCAGGACGCGCACGTGCCATGGAATGGGCGCTGACTTCCGAGCGCGTCCCCGCCGCGACGATGGAGCGCTTCGGCGTGATCAACCGCGTCGTCGCCGATGCCGAGCTGCTTGCAGAAGCGCATGCCTTCGCCGCGAAGTTCGTGCACGGCCCGACACGCGCCCACGCCGCGCACAAGGCCTTGCTGCGCACCTGGGCCAACGGCGGTGTCCAGGCGGCCGACGATGTGATGTTCAACATTGCCATGCCCTTGTTCGAGACGGAAGACGCGAAGGTCGGGCTCGCTTCGGCCATCCAGGCCCTGAAGGCCGGCACGCCGCGCCCGGTGCTCGAATTCAAGGGCCGTTGATCCGCCATGCAAGCCCGGTCAAGGAGCGGAACATGCACGAATTGCTGGCGCGGATGGTGGAGGCGCATGGGGGATTGGCGCGCTGGAAGCGGCATGAAACGCTCAGCGCCACCATCGTGACGGGTGGCGCATTGTGGGCGCTGAAGGGACAGGTTCAGGATGTCAATCCGCGCACGGTCTCTGTGCGCATGCACACCGAATACGCATCCGTCACGCCGTTCGGCAAGCCCGGGGGGGCGCACCGTGTTCACGTCCGAGCGCGTCGCGATTGAAACGCTCCAGGGCGGAGTCGTGCAGGAACGCAGGGATGCGCGCAAGTCGTTCGATGGCCACACGATGAACATGCCGTGGGATCCGCTGCATCGTGCCTATTTCAACGGCTACGCGTTGCGGCTTTACCTGACCACTCCCTTCTTCATGGCGATGCCCGGATTCGAACTGACCGAAATCGAGCCATGGAAGGAAGGCGGCGAAACCTGGCGCGAATTGCGGGCACGCTTTCCGGAGCACATCGCAACCCACAGCAGGGAGCAGGATTTCTATTTCGGAGCGGACGGTCTGGTGCGCCGGCATGATTACCACATCGACGTCGCCGGTGGTTTCGCCGCCGCGCAGTTGTAACAGCTCTTTTTCTAACTTTTTATTCAGCGCCGATGCGCTAGCGATCTGGCCAACAGGATGTTAAACGGCGGCTTTCCGCCTTGTCGATGGGCAGCAATGGGTCGTGAAGGTGAGTTCGTGTTATCTGGAAGCTGCCTTTCGCGACCGGGCTAAACAGAATTTTGCTTGCGGCGCCTTGAACGACAGCAATCGGCAGAGCAGCAGCCGTGCAGAAATTCTCCGCACGAAACCATGCTTATCACGCCAGCATTCCAAATTCATTATTTCCCGATGTGCGGAATCGCTGCAAAGCCATCATTCGACAGCAAAACTGAAATGTTTGCATCTGGGTCGAGCTGTTCCTGTTGTGACTAGCTAAAGCCAGCCAGTACCTGTATTTCATGAAATTCCCTTCCAGTAACCTATCGTGCGTACTGCGTGTATGCTGAATCCTTACGTTTCGACCTGCCGCTTTGCACGCTCGGCGGCATGGCGTTCTCAACGCATTTCACGCCGCGATTAAGGCGCTAAACGATCTCATGATAAAAAAGTTAGGCGTTCCCGCAACATGAAAAAATCTACCCCCTCCAAGGCTGATATCGCATTGCTGGAACCTTTCGTTGGACTCCCGCTTGAACACATCCACGTCCCAACGACAAAAGTGCAATTTGCATCTGCCACAGCCGAAATAAAAGCCTCGGGAATCGCAGGATTCGACACCGAATCGAAGCCGACATTTGTGACGGGCGATATCAGTGACGGCCCGCACATCGTTCAGTTCGCAGTCCACAACAAGGCATTCATATTTCAACTTCATCGGGCGGACTGCCGGCAATACTTGATCGAACTGCTGCAATCAGACCATGTCCTCAAGGTTGGATTCGGCCTGCAATCGGATCGCGGTCACATCCACGCCAAACTTGGTATCAAGTTAAGCGCGGTACTCGATCTCAACCACGTCTTTCGCAAGGAGGGCTACCGTGACGAGATGGGGGTCCGGGCCGCGATCGGGATCGTACTCCATCAGAAATTTCGCAAATCAAAAAAAATAACGACTTCCAATTGGGCCCTGCCCGAGCTGACAAACAATCAATTGTTGTATGCAGCGAACGATGCCTTTGCGGCGCTCAAAGTGCTGGAAGCACTCAATCGCTCTGGTGAATATCTGGCCAGCAACCAAAGCGGAAGCCGCCCCCGTTTTATGCGCCTAAGGACTCATTAAATAATTACTTGGTTGTTTTGTTTTCGCGTAAACTTGTCGCATGGATAATGATGCGTTAATTGCAGCTCGATATAAATCGCTTGAAAGTGTTCTCGATGAACGTCAACGGCGTCTGTATGCGGCAG
>JAUYNR010000100.1 GCA_030698225.1 Oxalobacteraceae bacterium
CTCGAGTCAGATCGCCATCATGGGTTCCATGGTGGTCCTGGGTTCCGGGGCGATCGCCATGGGTTCCGGGGTGGTCGTGATGGGTTCCGGCGCGATGGAGTCCGGGGTGGCCGTGATGGGTTCCGGGGTGGAGAACGTCGCCGACATCAGGACGCCAGAGTTGGAGGTGGCGGCAGGGGAGGGAATCGCCTCAAGGCGACCCCACGGCAGTCATCAGACTTTAGCCGCAGTACTATTTTGAGGTCATTAAACCGCGGAAATGACGGCGGTGGGCGTTAAAATTCTCGCTTCGGGCGGGGGCGGCCTCTCATTCCAAAGATCAATGCTTCGCATCGGCGGCCACTAGCAGACTGCATCTGACTTTTTCAACCAGTAAAGCGTCGGTGGAACCGCGCCACCAGCGCATCGCCCAAGACTGATTGCGAGAATGCCCCACGATGACAAGTTCAATGCCTAATTCGTCTGCCAGTTTCCCGATGACATTGACGGGCTCACCAACTTCCAAATGTTCGATCACGTTCAGCCCTGCTGCTGCCATGAGTGCATGACCCTCGGCCAATTCTTGCTTCATTTTTTTTCCTTCGATGGCGATCGCGTCTTCCGGCACGTATTCTTCGCCCATCAGATACGATGAGAGGTGGACCACGGCCAGCAGATGTATCTCTGCTGATGTGCCCGGCGCAATGCGAATGCATTCGTGCAAGGCGGAACGGCTTTCTGGCAAGCCGTTATAAGCGACTAGGATTTTGCGGTACATGTATATCTCCTCTTTTAGACAACACCTGATTTAAGCATGTCGCCACGCTGCTTGCTCCAGTATATTTGCCAAATTAGGCAACGCCAACTTCATATTATGAGATCGATCATACCGTGGGCGTCGCGCACCCACGGTATGCTCCTGATTTATGCGTTGGAGCTACGTACTTCACTGCGGACCAGAATGACTGCATACCAACGTTAAGGTCTGCGTCATTGTGTCTTGGCTGAACCTGCAACAAGCCTACGATCTCAAGATGATCATCAAGGAAATCCGGCCACGGGAGCTGGAGCCGGCTTAATCAGCCCATTGTATTGCTATCGCCGCAGGGCGAGCCGTTACACTTGAACACTTGATTCCCCCGTAGATGGGGAACTTTTGGGCTTTTTTGATCTCTCTTATATTTTCCCATGGGAAACATCATGAATACCGAAGAGCAAACATTTTCTCCTCTGCGCGTTACGCCCCCCACTGAAACCGAGAGTAAGCCCGCTCATGCGGAGTTGCTTGCCGCTGAAGACGTGCTCACGACATCGGCGTTGCTGTCCGCCTTCACCAGTGAATCCCATCGCAAGAAGCATGATGCATGAAACCATTATTTAAGGCTATGTCGCAGTTGCCTGTTCGGGCCAGCCATTATGCCTGGCTAAGGCAGACGACATCCATCTAAAGTCGCGCAAAAATTGAGGAATGTTCTCAAATGTGAGAGCAGGGTGCTCAGGGAGATGACAATGTAACAATGTGTGAGTTTGCAGAACTGCTGGCAATGTCGCTCATCTAATATTTATGGTTACTTATATGAAAGGCACAGCGGAACGCCTGACAATTTCGCTACTGGTCGCATTCGCCCTTGGAGGATGCGCGGTCTATGAGCCATACAACCCGGAGGGCGGCACTTTTGCGGGTGATGCGTATCCGTATGGGCAGCCAGTCTATTATTCAAGTGCTCCGTATTATGTGGCGCCGCCTGCGTCTTACAACTTTAGGTTCGAGTCAGATCGCCATTATGACGCTCGTGGCAGTCGCGGAGTCCGTGGTGATCGCCATGGGCTCCGTGATGGTCGTGATCGATTACAGGATGGAGAGCGTCGCCGACATCATGATGGCAAGATTGGAGACGGCGGCAGCGGAGGGCGTCGCCTTGAGGCGACACCACAGCAGCCATCAGACTTTAGCCGCAGTACTATTTTGAGGTCGTTAAACCGCGGAAATGACGGTGGTGGACGATGAATGTCCCGCGCGGGGCGGGCTAACAACATAAAGTCCGTTCTGACTTCTACGAAGCTTCCCGCCCTTGAGGGTTGCCCGACGCCCGCTCGTTGAGCGCCGGCGGGTTCTCCAACGGCGTGCCGTACTTGGCGATCGCGTCGGTGAGCGCTTCAATACAGAAATCCGGGGTCATACTGATCGAAACCCGTGTGCGAGCACCGTGGCCCAGTCCATGATGGCAACTTGATAGACGAGCGGCTTCCTTCCTTTCCGTCGCCGTGACAAAGATTTCGATTGCACTCCCGCTCAGTTCCGATTATCGGGTTCAAATGCACGTAATAGCGCCAATACGACATTTGTTTTGAATACTGGCCTGGCGTCTGCGATGGCATCAGGCGATCAGTTTGAGCCCCGGCGGTAGGGACTCGCCAAGCATGCGTCGCTCGTCGGCCTCGTCCAGTTGCACGATCTGGCCCACCATGGCGATCCATGAGGGCGCCGCATCGCTGTCTCTCAGTTGCCATATGATCTGCTCGCGCAGTGGAATCGGGAGGTCACGCATGCGATCGCCGGTCATGCGGGCCATATGGGCTGCGGCAAATGCCGCCGGCTCGACCCGTTTCCAGTCGAGGGTCAGGACCATTTCCAGCCAGCCGGCAACGATGTCGGGCGGCACAACGTCGTGTGTGTTGCCATAGCAAGGCTGTCGAGCACCGACGCGCGCAAGGGCCCACAGGTTCCGGCGGGCCTGAATGCCGCTCTGATCAGGCTTGCGAATGTTGTCCAGAAGCCATGATCCGATTTCAACCTTGTAGTCCGGCGGGATGCGCTCCAGCGATGCCCCCAGGCGCAGCATGTCGTCATGGCTGCCCCGGACCAGATTGGCCGGGCGCGGCCCGGTTTTCGCCTCGTCGGCTTGCAGGTTGAATGCGAAGTCGTCCAGCAGGCGCAGCTGCGCCTGCGCGTCCAGGCCGCCGGCGACGCGACGCCACAGCGTCCACCATTCGGCGCAGACCTGGCTGTCCTTGCCGTGCTGGACGCCTTGCTCGAACAAAGGCCAGAGCTGCGCTATGCGCCAGTCATCGAGCGGCGCGCCGAAGCCCGGCCGCAGGCAAAAGCCGGCCAGATTAAGCCACGCGCGTTCATGCTCGGCCGAGCGCCGCCGGCCGCGCGCGCGCGGCAGCAGCGCGTCGAACAACTGGCGCAGCAGCGGCGTCTGCCAGCGCTCGCGGCTGCCCAGCAGCTGCTCCAGATGCAGCCTGAGCTGCCTGACTTCCTTCGGCGTCACCTGCTGTGCGCGGCTGCCGAAGATGCGCTCGATTTTCTCGATCGCTTCCTTGATGCGGGGCGGCAATGGATTTTCTTCAGTGATTTCCGCGCCGGAGCCGGAGTGTGCGCCGCGCAACTGGAATTCCAGCAGCCAGCGCTGGCCGGGGTGGTCGCGATTTTCAGTCGCCTCGACGCAGTGCATTTCCAGCGTACCCAATTCGGTCAGTGCAGTTGCCAGTTGCACCGGAATCTCTTGTTGTCTGGTGCCGGAACCGGCTTGCAGCACCATCGCGACCGGCGGCAGCCGGACGAAGTTGCCTTGCGCCAGGTCGATCAGCTCGCCCGCCTTGGGCGCCGGCTGGTTGCCGGCTTCGGCGATCGACGACAGCAGATGGAAGCGTACCGGCCGCCCCACACGCAACGCGAAGGTGCGCTGATGCAGCAGGATTTCCTCGCCCGGCTCGCTGCCGCGCGGCAGAACGCACACCGCGCGGCGGGATGCCGTGCCGTCTGGTTGACGCTGCTGCTTGCCGTCTTCGTCGAGCACCAGAAAATAGCTGCGCGGCGCGCCGCCGCCGATGCGTGGCGCCCGTCCCTGGCCGGCCAGCGCGTAAGCGACCGCGCCGCGGGCCACTGCCAGGTCCGGATTGTCGTTGTGCAGCAGCTGCAGCGCCGCGCCGCGCCAGCTCTGCAGCGTGTCTTGCAGACGCCGCACCAGCGCATCGGCGCGGAACACGCCGCCGTTGAGCAGCAGCGTGTCGGGCAGCGCCAGTTGATCCGGTGCGCCGGCATGGTCGCCGAGCGCCTCGCGCACTGCTGCCGCGTGCTGCCGCAAGAAGCCGGCGACATGGCGGGTAATGGCCGGGTCGCTGGCGTAGGGCAGGCCGAACTCGACGATGCCGCCGCGGCTGCGCTTGGCTGGCTGGTCCGGCGCGACTTTCGGGAAGAAGCCGTCGACGATGATCCGCTCGACTTCATCGCGACTCAGGTCGATCGAACGGGCGCCGCCGATGAGTTTGGCGCCGCCGCCGAGCAGCGTCACCGGCGCTTGCTCGGGCGCCTGCGCCGCCAGCAGCACTTCCTTGGCGGCGCGGCAGCGCTCCATCAGTTGCGACAGCTTGCCGGCCGACAGGCGCGCGGCCGCTTGCCCCGGCGTCGATTGCGCCAGCCGGGTTTCGGCCAGATGCGCCAGCGCCAGGTCCATATTGTCGCCGCCCAGCATCAGGTGATTGCCGACCGCAATCCGGGTCAGTTGCGGCTGGCCTTCCTGCATGTCGACCTTGATCAGGCTGAGGTCGGTGGTGCCGCCGCCGACGTCGCACACCAGCACCAGGCGCGTGTGCGCCAGTTCCTGGTTCAGGGTGTGCCGATGGCGAAACAGCCAATCGTAGAACACCGCCTGCGGCTCTTCCAGCAGGCGCAGATTAGGCAGCCCGGCCTCGCGCGCGGCGCTCACGGTCAGCGCGCGCGCACCTTCGTCGAACGAGGCCGGCACGGTCAGCACCAGTTCCTGCTGTTCCAGCCGCTGGTCCGGGAAGCGCCAGTTCCAGGCGGCCCGGAGGTAGGCCAGATAACTGGCGCTGGCCGTCAGCGGCGACACCTTGCCGACCCCGTCATCGGCGCCCCACGGCAGGATGGGCGCCAGACGGTCGACCCCGGCGTGCGACAGCCAGCTCTTGGCGCTGGTCACCAGCCGGCCGGGGACTTGCGATCCCAGCTTGCGCGCCAGCTGGCCGAACACGATGTTCTGATTGCCAGTGTTGACTTCCGTTTCCGCGCCCGCCTTAGTCTGCGGCCAGGGCAGCTGCAGCTCGCCGGCCGCCAGTTCGCCGGGCGCCGCATGGTAGCGCACCGATGGCAGCAAGGGCGAGGCCTGGATCTCGCCGGGCGCGACCAGCTGCTCGATGTCGAACAGCCGGATCTCCGCGCCGCCGGTCTGTGCGGCCAGCTCGGTATAGGCGACCACCGTGTTGGTGGTGCCAAGGTCGATGCCGACGATGAATCGCTTCACGTTACTCAGCTTGGTTGTTGCCGCGCACGTCGAACTCGATGTGCCAGCGTTCGCCGCCGCTGGTGGAGACTGCCGACAGCTCCAGCGTGCCGGCTTCGGTGGCTTTGGCTTGCAGCCTGACCTCGACGATTTCGCCCGGCTGGCGGCCTTCGGTCGGCAGCGTGGCGCGGATTTCTTCGAGTTCCTGCAGTTCGTCCGGCTGCCAGAAGTCGAGCAGGGTGCCGATCTGGTCCTGACGCCGCACCGACGAGCCGAAGAAGCGCAGATACACCGGTTCGCCGACCACCAGGCCGAATTCCAGCGTCGACAGCTCCGCCGAACTGCCTTCTTCCATGCCGAACGGCGCGACACAGAGCGCCTGCACCGGCGGCGTCATGCCGGGCACCGCCGGCATCGCCGACTCCACCGCGACATAGTAGGCGCGGGCGGTGCCGCCGCGGATGCGCACGCCGGCGCCGCGCCGCACGTAGCCGTAATAGGCGGCGCCCAGCGCGACCGCCAGATCGAGGTCGGCGCCGCCCAGCATGCGTGCCGCCGGCGCGCCTTCCGCCGCGAGCCAGCCGTTGAGCGTGTCGATCGTGCGTTCTGCCAGCAGGCCGGACTTGAATACGCCGCCGTTGAACAGCACCGCGGTCGGATGCAGGAAGCTGGCGCTTTCATCCTGCTGGGTGACGAAGCCTTCCAGATCCTGGGTCGCTGCCACCTGACGCCCGAGGAAGGCGGCCAGATGGGTGGTGATGGCCGCATCCTGCGCATACGGCAGGCCCAGCCGGGTCAGGGCAGCGCGCGCGCGGCCGGCCGGACGCGCGCTGGCATCGACTTGCGGGAAAAAGCCATCGAGGATGGTCGCAGTGACTTCCTGCCGCGTCAGTTCGGAGCGGATCGAGCCGCCGATCAGTTTCGAGCCGCGGCTGGGAACCACCAGCGGCACCGTCTCAAGCTGGGCATCGCTGAGCAGCTGCTCCTTGGCGCTGCGGCACGCATAGGTCAGCGCGCGCAATTGCCAGGGGTCGAGGCTGGTGCCGGCGGCCGCCAGCTTGCCGGCCACAGCATAGGCCAGCGCCATGTCCATATTGTCGCCGCCCAGCAGGATGTGGTCGCCGACCGCAATCCGGTGCAGTTCCAGCTTGCCGTCGTGTTCGAGCACCGCGATCAGCGACAAGTCGCTGGTGCCGCCGCCGACATCGACCACCAGGATGATGTCGCCCGGCCGGACATCCTTGCGCCACTGGCCGTTGCTGGTTTGTATCCAGTTGTACAGCGCGGCCTGCGGTTCTTCGAGCAGGGTCAGCGAGGTAAAACCAGCCGCTCTGGCCGCTTCGTCGGTCAGCTCCCTCGCCGCCGGATCGAAGGAGGCGGGGATGGTGACGGTCACGTCCTGCTGGTCGAACGGCGCCTCGGGATGGGCGTGATTCCAGGCCGCGCGCAGATGCGACAGGTAGCGGATAGATGCTTCGAGCGGCGACACGCGCGCGACTTCCGGCGGGGCATCGCTGGGCAGGATCGCGGCGCGGCGATCGACGCCGGGATGGCACAACCAGCTTTTTGCGCTCGATACCAGACGGATCGGCGTGGTCGCGCCGCGACTGCGCGCCAGTTCGCCGACCGCATAGTCGCCGTCGTTGTCCGGTTCGCTCCACGGCAGGCTCAGTTCGCCGGGCGCCAGCTCGTCGGCGTGCGGCAGGTACAGGAAGGACGGCAGCAGGGACGGCTGCTCGACCGCGCCCGGAGCCGTCAGTTGCGGGATCGCGAGCACGCCGTGGCTGGTGTGCTCGCCGTCGCAGGCATTGACGTCAACGTAGGCCAGCGCGCAATGGGTGGTGCCGAGGTCGATCCCGATGGTGAACAGCGGTCCGCTCATAACTCGACCTCCGCTTGCGCGCAGACGGTGGCGTCATGGCTATCAGTCAGTTTCGGCAGCCGGACCTCGGTGGCGCGCCAGCCGCGGTGGCTGATACTGCCGCTGAATGGCGGCTGGCCGACTACGTTGCCGGTCAGCCTGATCGCGCTTGCATCGAAGCCTTCGTTGAGGGTGATGCGGCTGCCTTCCTCCTCCGGACGCACCGGCTCGATGGTGAAATGCTCGCGCAGCACCTTGCGGCAACCTTCGTGCACCAGACGGGCGGCGGCACCGATGTCGGCATCGGAATAGCTGCTCAGGTTTTCTTCGGCGAAATCAATCAGACGCGCGTCCCGCTGCAGCAAGCCCAGCAGCTGCAGCGCCGCATCGGTGGGGGTTTCCCGCAACGGACGCGGGACGACGGCTTTAGGCATCTCATGCACTGCGGTTTGCGGCTGCGCGGCCCCCATGGGCAGGTCGCGGATGCGCGCGGCAAACCCGGCGTCGGAAAGAATGCTGAAGAATGCACCGAAAGCCAGAGGGATCCTTTGAAAGAAGGATGGCTCTGGCTTATTCTGCGGCGTCGTATTCGGCTTGTTCATTGATTGCTCCTGAGTGCTCCGGCCTTGGGCCGAACGGGTGATTTATCTGTGGCGTTATCGCCTGTTTGCCTGCCGTATGGCGGGCGTGTCCGGCAGCGGTTGCTTGCGTGCGCAGTGTGACGCACAGGATGAAATTGGCCGCAAATGCGGCTGGCCAAATAGTGCTTCACCATCAATTTCATTGGCGCTTGGTAAAGGCGGCTTATTTTACAGCCTGCGCCAGCCAGGGACCTGCGCAGAATCAATTGCAGGTTCTAATGAATGGCTGCAACGGAAAAGAAGGAGTGCCAGTCGTTAATTCCGTGCTCCAACCATCTTGCGATCGCGATGTGTGAGAAAAAATGATGGGTATCATCATTTTTATGGCAATTACCGCATATATTTATTGTGTCTTAAAATATACCAATGGCTGTATGTTACAGGCATCGAACGCCTGTTTCGGCATGAGGCAGCTGTCTCTACTACGCTTTAGCACGATTTTTCAGTGCGCGTCGGTCAGCTCTTGCGTGGAGGCCGGGCGGCGGTTCAGCAAGACGGTCGGCGCCGGCGTGTCCAAACCGCTGTCGGTCGTATAGATCCAGTCGATCTGCGCCACCGTCACGCTGCCGCCGCGCGGCCCGAATGCGCTGGAAGGCTTCATCCCCAGCAACCCGTCGCCACGGCCCAGGGTTTGCAGCGTCAGGCGCGGGCGGAACCGGCCCGGCAATTCGGCGGCACCACTCATTTCTGTGTAAAACGTACCGTCAGCGTGCCCAGTTCGCCATACCGAATCGCGATCTCCTGTTCCAGCGGCAAGTCGATGCAGCCGGCATACGAGCCGGTGATCACCGCCTGACCGGCTTGCAGCCCCCGGCCTGTGCTGCGTAAGTACTCGGCCAGCCAATACAGCGGTGCGCGCGGATCGTCATTCGGATGGCGGCCCGTAAGCTGACTTGCCGCGCCGGTGGCGCAGCTGATGCTGAGCGGCATGGCGCTGGCGGCGCGCGCCGCTGCACCATCCACTTCCGGGTCGATGAACAGGCCCTGATTGAGCAGGCCATCGGCCAGATTGTCGGCAAAGCTGAGTTCGGCCGCATCGCCGTAGCGGCTGTCGATCAGTTCCAGCGCGAGGTGTGTACGCGCGATTGCGGCATCGACCTCGGCCGGCGTGTAGGGCGATTCACGCACCGGCAGGTCGCGGCCGAGGACGAACGCCAGCTCCGGCTCCACCCGCGCCTGACCGGCACGCACCCACAGCGCGCATCGCGCGTTGCTGTCGTTATGGACGGTGCCGGCATAGATCGGCGCCAGCACCATGCGTCCGGCGGCAGGCACGCCGCATTTCCATGCCGCGATGCGCTCGCCGAGTTGTGCGGTCACCGCGGCCTGTATCGCCAGCGCAGCGTCGAGATCGGCCGGGCGGCAGGATTTAGGCAGGCGCGGCCCCTGCTCGCCCGACTTGCGGCGCGCGCTCAGTATGCTGGCAGCAGTGACGGCGGCATGGTCCGGTTGCAGCGGTGTGATCGGTTTCATATTGAATTTGCCCGATAGAATAAAAAATGGGTTACAGACAAAAACTGTAACCCATTGATATTTAAATTAATTAGTTAGATCGGGTGCTTATTTTTCCCCACTTTGGAAAATTGCTCGGCTGCCTTGCTGACTTCGGCCTCCACCGTGGCCACCGCTTGCTTGGTCGCCTTGGTGACTTGTTCATAACCGCTGAAGGCATTCTGGATTGCTGTTTTTATAATCGCCACGGCATTCTCTGAGCCGGGCGGAACATTTTTGGTGACATCATGAATCAGTGCGGTCAGATTATTCTTGGCTTCGGTGATATGGGCGTCGGCCGCATTCGTGAAATCAGTCTTGATCTCTGTAATGATATCAGTCAGCTGGCTGTTGTAGGCAGTTGCTGATTCGCCGGAGGGATTCATCTTTGCTGCGGTAAGCGCCAGCATTGCTTGCGGATCCTTGATGTCGGCAAACTGTTTGGCAGTCGCCTGGGAGTCTTTCAGTGCTGCTTTGCCGGTCGCCATGTTTAATGCCAAGACCTGCTCCACACTTTCGACCGTCTTGCTGGTCAGCATATTGAAGGTCGTAATCTGGAACTCAAAAATGGCTTTCGTTGCGCTCGCAAATTGCTCAGGATTCGTAAACATAAACTCCCTTTCGAAATTGAATGGATACAACAAACTTGGCGCAGCTTGATTTGTCTGAAACCGGAATTAATTGTACACCCCGCAATGCCCGGCTCCTTGCCAGTTCAGGCCGGGTAAACAAGCGGTGCGCATCAAAAAATCAGCACCGACCGGAGAGCACCCTCAATGAATTACGCCAGCACAGCGGCAATCGCGCTGGCCGTCGCTTCCACGTTACCGGTATTCAAGCCGGCGACACACATGCGACCGGAACGCACCAGATACACGCCGAACTGTTCTTTGAGCCGGTCGCATTGTTCTGCGCTCAGGCCGGTATAGCTGAACATGCCGCGCTGGGTCAGGAAATAGCTGAAGTCCCGGCCGGGCAGTTTGGCGCTCAGCACGTCGTGCAATTTGCTCCGCATCGATAGGATGCGATCGCGCATCGTCGCGACTTCAGCTTCCCACATCGGACGCAATATCGGGTCGGTCAGCACGCGCGCCACGATCTGGCCGCCATGCAGCGGCGGATTCGAATAATTGCGGCGGATATTGGCTTTCATCTGGCCCAGCACGTTCACCGCCTGCGCCGCATCCGGGCACACGACGCTCAGCGCGCCGCAACGCTCGCCATACAGACTCATGCTCTTGGAGAAGGAATTCGCGACGAAAAAGCTCAGGCCGGCATCGCCCAGCAAGCGCACCGCGAACGCATCTTCTTCGATGCCGTCGCCATAGCCCTGATACGCCAGGTCCAGGAATGGAATCAGTTCGCGCTCCTGCAAGACGGGCACCAGCTGCTCCCACTGCGCGCGAGTCAGATCGACGCCGGTCGGGTTGTGGCAGCAGGCATGCAGCAAGACGATGCTTTTCCTTTCGGCTTGTTTCAGGGCGGCGATCATGGCGTCAAAACGCAGGCCGCCTGTTGCTGCATCGTAATAAGGATAGGTTTGTACAGGAAGCCCGGAACCTTCAAACACTGCGCGGTGATTGTCCCAGGTCGGGTCGCTGATCAGCATGCTGCTGGCCGGAAAATAACGTTTGATGAAATCGCCGCCGACTTTCAGGCCGCCGCTGGAGCCGACGGTTTGTATCGTCACGACGCGGCCGGCTTTCAGCGCCGGATGATCCGCGCCGAACAGTAGATGCTGAACCGCGGTACGGAAATTGGCCGCGCCTTCCATCGGCAGATAAGGGCGGGCGCCAGCCTCGGCAACCACTTGCAACTCGGCCGCGCGGACCGACGCCAGCATCGGGATCTTGCCTGCATCGTCAAAGTAGATCCCGATGGACAGATTGATCTTGTCGGTGCGGGGATCCTTGCCAAACGCTTCGTTCAGAGAAAGTATGGGATCGCCGGCATAGGCTTCGACGTGTTGAAACATGGTTATAGCTCCAGGTAAAAAAGGGGGGCAGTCAAATACGGGATTGTCTTGAACGGTGCGGTCAACGCAGGCCGACAATCGGCTATTCTGACGCAAAATGAAGCGCTCGGGTATTGGGATCGGCCGAATGCCGGCATCCGAATCGGAACAGAACGGCATTCAATCGGGCGCGCGGATTAAAGTACCTGGTCCAGCGCTTTCTTCAGATGGTCGACGGTGCGATCGATATTGTGCAGCTTGTCCAAGCCGAACAGTCCGAGACGGAAAGTCTGGAAATCCGCCGGCTCATCGCACTGCAAGGGCACGCCTGCGGCAGTTTGCAAGCCGGCAGCGAGGAATTTCTTGCCGGACTGCATGCCCGCATCCTCGGTGTAACTGACCACCACACCCGGGGCCTGGAAGCCCTCGGCCGCGACACTCTTTATGCCCTTGCTGGCGAGCAGCGCCCGCACTCTGGCGCCAAGTTCTTGCTGTTCCGCACAGACCTTGTCGAAACCGTATTCCTGCATTTCCTGCATCACATCGCGCAACAGGGTGAGGGCATCGGTCGGCATCGTGGCGTGGTACGCATATCCGCCGTTCTCATAAGACTCCATGATCTGCAGCCATTTGCGCAGATCGCAGGCAAAACTGGTACTGCTGGTCGATTCGATTTTTTCCCGAGCAAGGGCGCTGAGCATGACCAGCGCGCAGCACGGCGAGGCGCTCCAGCCCTTCTGCGGCGCACTGATCAGGACATCGACGCCATTGGCCTCCATGTCGACCCAGATCGTGCCGGAAGCGATGCAATCCAGAACAAACAGGCCGCCGACCGCATGCACAGCGTCGGCCACTGCGCGCAGGTAGCTATCAGGCAGCATCATCCCGGAAGCCGTTTCGACATGCGGCGCAAACACCAGATCCGGCTTTTCTGCGCTGATGCGTGCAACGACTTCCTCGACCGGGGCCGGTGCGAATGCCGCCTGCTTGCCGTCCTCGATGCGGCGCGCCTTGAGCACCGTGGATGCGGACGGAATGTTTCCCATGTCGAAAATCTGCGTCCAGCGATAGCTGAACCATCCGTTTCGGATCACCAGGCATTTTTTGCCGGTCGCAAACTGGCGCGCGACCGCTTCCATGCCGAAAGTGCCGCTGCCAGGAACCACGATCGCCGCTTTAGCGTGGTAGACCTGTTTCAGGATGCGTGAAATGTCTTGCATGACGGTTTGAAACGCCTGCGACATATGGTTCAGTGCGCGGTCGGTATACACCACTGAATATTCGAGAAGTCCATCAGAGTCAACATCGGGGAGTAGGCCGGGCATAATTAAGTGTCTCCAATATAAATCGGTGCAGCATGCAAAAAATGCTCTGGTACCGCATGGATGTCAGGTGACGCGTCCAGGGTTGACGCCGTTACATTTGCAAAATGCAACATTAACACGCCCGCGCGCGCCCTGACGCCCGATGTCGGCTCCGTAACCTCTCAAAGTCTCAAAGCAACGCAGCCAGACCGGTCAAAGTCAGACCCGCCATGTCCTGCGTGGTTTTGCCGACAAATGCTGCGCGGCTCGGCGTTTTGTTGAAAAGCCATTTTTCCGCCGCCGCCTTTATATCCGCAGCGCAGCAACGCAGCACATTCTGCCGATACCGGGTGCGCATCGCATCGGTGACCCCGATCTGCTTGCGCGACCAGCTGCTGACCGCTTCCCGGTACGGAGATTGCGGCTTGTCCATTCCCTGCAACACGCTGATGATCGCCTCCTCGACGCTTTCGTCGCTCAATTCGGACTCCAGCACCCAGGCAATCGCCCTCTCGAAATCGGCATAGGTGGCCGACAGGCGCGGATCGCGATACGACATCATCGTGATCATGCCGGTATCGAGCGCATGCGAGGCCTGGCCGCCATAGGCGCCGCCTTCTTCCCGGATCGTGCGATGCAGCACTTCATTGGTCAGCAGTTCTGCCAGCACCGAGACAAACGCAGCATCCGGCTCCGCAATCGCCGGCCCCGGCCACACCGCGAAACAGTGATTGATTTGGGCCGACGCGTGCAGTGCGGCATTGGCCGGCGCTGCGGCGTCCGGCGTTGCGGCCAGCCCCAATGGTCTTGCCTGCGCGGCGAAGGCTGGCGTCAATGACTGCGCGAGGGCCGGGGCAACGTCAGCTTCGGCCGCTGCAATCACCGTGACCGGGCTGCTGGCGATCTTTTCATGCAGCGCCTGGAGCCGGCGCGCAATGGCCCGGACACCTTCCGGCTGCCCGATCTGCTGTTGCAGTTGGCCAAAGAAGGGCAGGCCGCTGGCGCCAAACACGCTTTCCTCGAAATGGCTGATGCGCGACCATGGCGCGCATGCGGCCAGCGACGCGTAGCGTTTGCCGTCTTCCGCCAGGTCGTTTTGCACATCCTGCACCATGCTGTCAATCAGGAACGCGATGCGCTCCAGCTCGTCAAAGCGGGCGCCGGCAATCGTCTCCAGCAGCGCTTCCTGCATCTTGCCCTGTTCTTCTTTCAGTCCCTTGGCGCAAAACTCGACCGAGATCTGCAGCGGCCGGCTTGCATCCAGCGCCTGGCGCACGTTCAGATGCACATCGAAATCAGGCACCAAATCCTGCCGCCATGCGCTGGCCGCTTCATAGGTCTTGTCGGCCACGCCCAGATCCGGCATCAGGTTGGCATACAGGTTCAGCCAGCACCATTCGTCGTCGGAAAAGTCCGATACATCGAACAGAATCGATGCGTAACTGATGCCGTTGGATGCGATCGGCAAGATGATCGCCTGCTGCACCGGTTCCGGCACCGGAAAGCTGGGTTTCGCCACCGGCGATACATCGGCCGGGCGGATCCGTGGCAGCACATCCTTGTTCATCACCTGGCGCTGCCGGCGCAGCAATTCCGCCGCTTCCTGCTCTATGCGGGCGCGCTCTTGCGCGCTCAGACGTTGTTCGATGTGCGCCAGACTGGCCGCTTCCTGCTCGATGCGGCGGACGTCGTAGCCGGCGTCCGCAAAAACGGTGGATTCCAGCCGGGTCGGGTTATCCAGCAATGCCCTGACCAAGCCTTTGAAGAACGCCGGATCCTTGATCTGATCGTCCAATTGCCGCAATACCGGTTCCGCATCAAAAGCTTGCATGATGTCGCCGCCATTCATCTCGAACGGCAGTGCGTTCAACAGCAGATGCAGGCCGTACGGCAAGCCGCCGCTGGTGATTTCGCGCTGCTGAAAGCGCATGTCGCGCAAGCTTGCCTGCAGCGTCGAATATGGCACGCCGTCGATGGCGGCTTTTTCCAGCGCGTCCCAAATGCGGATTCTGGCTTTGCCAACCTGCGATTTCTTCAAGCCCTCCATGCCGGCATGAAAAGTCATCTGGCGCGAACTGGTTTCCACATGGTTCATCGCGGATGGGCGGCCGAACCCGGCCGACTCCATCGCAAGCGACAACGGCGACGATGCATCGCCGAACAATCCGGCTTCGAGCAGCTTGGCCCGCAGATGCGCGACCGGATCGGACGACTCGCCCAGCAGCCAGCTGATCTGGAAACCGTATTCATTGCTCCTGCCTTGCTGCGCGGGAATGGCGATGGTGGTATTGCGAGGCGCATCCCATGCGGCAGCCAGTTGCGGCAGCATGCGCTCGCTGCGGCCCGGCAGTTGGGCCAGCACCCGCTCGGCAATCATCGCCTGCACTGCCGCGACATCGACATTGCCGGCGGTCATGAATACCGCCTGCGAAGGGTGATAGTGCCGGGCGTGGAAATCCTTCAATGCCGCGTGCGTCAGAGCCGGTATTTCCAGCGGATCGCCGCCGCATTCCACCCTGTAAGTGGTGTTCTCGAACAGATGCTGGTTAATGCCGTGATCCAGCGCGCGAATCGGGTCCGAATACGCGCCTTTCATTTCATTCAAGACGATGCCCTGATACACCAGCTTGCCGTCCTCGAAGCCAAGCCGCCATCCTTCCTGCAGGAAGTCGTAATAGTCCAGCGTCGGGAAGAAAGCGGCATCCAGATACACCTCAAGCAGATTGAAGAAATCGGTCCGGTCCGTGGTCCCAAACGGATACACGGTCTTGTCCGGCATCGTCATCGCATTCATCCACCCCAGCGAGCGCCGCGTCATCGAGAAGAACGGATCGCGCACCGGGAAGCGGGCAGAACCGCACAACGACAGATGCTCCAGAATATGGGCACGACCGTCGCTGGTCTGCGGAATGGTGGGGAAGGCCACCAGAAAAACCATTTCCTGATCGTCGCTGCGTAAATGAATGTGACGGGCGCCGAAAGCCGGATCTTCATATTCTTCTACGACAGCGCGCAGCGCAGGGACGGGATGGGAACGAGTTTTTTGGAAGGTCATGTAATGGTTTCAGTTGCTGTGTGGGCAGAATTTGCGGGGAAGTTGTGGTTCATAAACATTTATCAAGTGCATGATATATATGGCGATTTCTGAAATTTTAAAGGTGCGGAAACGGTATGGTTTTTTTGATCCCACTTTGACTCAGTTTGACTATATCGACCAGATGGCTGCTACATATCCGGCTACAATAAAACTGTTTTTACAGAGACAAGCGCCGGTCCGGAGTCTGTGCTGCAGCACTGGCAGCATGGTACCCAGTGCCATTCACCATCTGAAAGGAGCGTACTATGCGAACCCTTCTATCGATACTGATGTTGCTGCCCGCACTGGCGACTGCAGGCGGCTCCAACTATACCGTGACACCCGGCATCTCGCAGCCGACAGGCAAGATATCCGAATGGCCGGTGCCGACGCCGAAATTTGCCCGCGACCCGGCCGCCGCGCCGGATGGCCGTATCTATATTGCCGTCATGCACGGCAACAGACTGGCCCGTTTCGATCCTGCTGCCCGGACCTTCGATGAATGGGCCTTGCCCGACGGCACCAGGCCGCACGGCCTGGTGGTCGATGAAAAAGGCACGGTCTGGATGACCGGCAACGGCAACGGCACACTGCTGGAAATCCCGTTCGAACAGGGCCAGCCGGGCCCGATGATCGCGCACAAGACGCCGTCCGGCGGCGGTCCGCACACCATCATTTTCGATGGACGCAATGCTTTATGGTTCACCAACCAGCCGGCAAATAAGGTCACGCGCTTCGATCGCGTCAGCAAAAAAATGACGGAATTCGCCACGCACGACGGCCCCTACGGATTGGCGATGGATCGCGACGGCAACGTATGGTTTTGCCAGGCCAGCGGCCAGCGCGTGGGCCGCATCGATGCCGGCACCGGGCAGGTGAGCGAGCTCGATCTGGGCCGCGGTTCCATGCCGCGCCGGATTGCCGCCGCCCCCGACAACACCTTATGGGTAGTGCGCTACGGCGACGGTAAACTGACGCACATCGATGCGAAAACTGCCAAGGTCATCAACAGCTACGGCACGCCGGCCGGACCGCGCGGCAAACCATATGCGGTGACGGTCGACGGCGCGGGCAAGGTTTGGCTGAATGAGATCGGCACCGACACTGTCGCGCTGTTCGACCCGGCCACGGAAAAATTCCGTGTGTTTGGGCTGCCGACCAAGAATGAAGGGATACGCAAAATGGTCGTCGATGCCAAGGGACGCCTGTGGTACATGGGCAGCCACAGCGGCAAGCTCGGAGTGATCGAATGAGAGAGCTGCGCGGCGACTTAGCTATGCGTTACGGCAATCCGATTGATGCCCCCTTCCAATCATCTTTTAGGTTTATTTTTTTCTCGTTGTGACGACTATTTATTGGCGTCAATAAGAAGGCGTTGCTAGCACCATTAGCATAAGTCATGGTGCCTACAATCTGCCCTGCATCGTTGATGGCGGTCGCATAGAGAAGCGTGATGCCTGTGCCACTGGAATCGAGAAGCGTGTTGAGATCTATTGCAGCGGTGCCATTCCAAATGGTAGCGCGAGCGGTGGCGTTGTCTGCAGTAAGGCTATACCCCACTATCTGGCCGGCTTTGTTGATGCCGCTGGCATGGCTGTATTGCCCACCTAAAGTTCCCAAGTCGGTGGCGGCGCCTTCTTTCCAGAGCGTCGCATGAGACTCGACGTTGCCAGCGATTGAGCTACTCCCCACTATCTGCCCGGCATCGTTGATTGCCGAAGCGTGACTTTCCGAACCGCCGAGTGTGCCGAGGTCGGTGGCGGCGCCTTCTTTCCAGAGCGTCGCATGAGACTCGACGTTGCCAGCGATTGAGCTACTCCCTACTATCTGCCCGGCATCGTTGATAGCAGTAGCGGAACTTCCCGATCCGCCGAGTGTGCCCAAATCGGTTGCGGCGGTGGTGCCATCCCAGACAACCGCATGCTGCCCGGGAGCGTTAGGGGCGATTTGGCTCCACCCCACTATCCGACCGGCTTTGTTGATAGCGGTGGCAGCGGTGAAAAATCCGCCTAGACTTTCCAATTCGGTCACGGTGGTGCCATTCCAAAGAAGCGCGCGAGTAGGGGGGAAGCCGCTATACCCCACTATCTGTCCGCGATCGTTGATGCCGGTAGCGACACTAAACCCTGAGCTAAGTGGGTCGAGTGTGCCAAGGTTGATCACGTTGCCTTTTTTCCAGAGCGTCGCATGCTCGGCTAATTCGCCAGCAGTGAAGTTAATTCCAACCACATCTCCAGCCTTGTTGATGCCAAAGGCTGCCCGTGTAACGGTATAGGGTACGCTACCATCCACGCTGAGTGCGCCAAGGTCGGTGAACCTGTATACAGGCGTGGCTTTCACCTGGGCGGTCAAAGCCAAAAGGCTTGCTGTGTCTGTAGACGCGGCCGATGACGCTGGTGCAGAATCGCCACCGCAAGCAACTAGGGACGCCGCGAGAGCGGCGACGGCTGCGAAATTGGAAAAGGAACGAATCGAAACAGGTATATTTTGCATGATGTTTCCTTGAGCGCGGCAGGCGCTACAGGATGCCAGGAGTATTGGCACAGTATTGGCACGCGAAGGGATCAATGCCAAGGCAGTTACCACATATCTTGTTACGGCATCTGGAACGGCGCTTTGCGAATTAACAATAAACGGGTCGGACGCAAAAAATCATATTTCTTGTTTTGCACGTATAGTTACCCTGAACATCAGGGAAGGATTTATCAGGCAAGCACGACCACAGAGGAAACTATTTTTTGCCGCGCACAGTCTCCTGAAGTGGCGGCACCATTTCAAACACCTAGCAGCGCACCAGCGGCGTACTTTGCCCGTAACCCGGAAAATTCATCCGTCGCCGTCATGAGCTGGGCACAGTCGGTCTTGTGCATAGTGGGGGACGAGAGCCGGCGTTCTCGGAACTTGTTGAGGCTGGAGTCAAAACGGTCCCGCCGTTGCCCGCAGATAGCCGGATTCGGTTCCTATCGACCACGCGCTGTTTTACAATACCAACCCTCTACTATCCAGCTGCGCAATGCGCCACTTCCCGCAACAGATGAACGTGACCATCAAAGACAAGATCGATCCCTCTGTATTTCGCCGGGATTTGGTGCGATGGCAGCAGCTTGTGACGCCGGCCTGGATGGCCGGGCTCATTTCGGGGCAGCCGGTTGAAGCCGCACCATCTGCTGGTTGGCGCTTGTTTGAGATCGGATTCGATGGTTCGGCGCCGTTTTTGCTAGGCCATATTCCTGGCGCTGGATACATCGACACCAACCAACTAGAGCAGGAGCCGTTGTGGAACAAGGTTTCGGACCAAGCCCTGTTGCAACTTCTGCTGGACAAAGGCATTCGTCATCACACCACTGTGGTGCTGTATGGCCGCAACAGCCTGGCGGCGGCCCGCGCCGCGCATCTGATGCTGTATGCGGGCGTAACGGATATACGCATCCTCGATGGCGGCTTCACCGCCTGGGAAAGCGCAGGTTTTCCTGTTGCGCGAGGGCTTGCGCTCGACCATCCGGCCGTAAGCGATTTCGGCGCTGACTTCCCGGCGCACCCGGAATACCTGACCGATATGCTGCAAGCCAGGAAATTATTGCAGCAGCCGGATCGCGTCGTTCTGGTGAGCATTCGCACCTGGAGTGAATTTATCGGCAAGACATCGGGCTATAGCTATATCGAAGCCAGAGGCGACATCCCGGGAGCACGTTGGGGGCGCGCCGGAAATGACGACGATATCAACAGCATGAGCGAGTTTCATAACGCGGACGGCACGATGAAGCCGCCCGACGAGATTTGCGGTTTCTGGAGGGAAGATGGGATTCAGTCCGGCCAGCAGGCGGTGTTTTACTGCGGCACCGGCTGGCGCGCCTCGCTGGCCTTTTTCTATGCCTGGTTAATGAACTGGGAGCGCATCAGCGTATATGACGGCGGATGGTGCGAATGGAGCCGCGATCCCGGCAACCCGGTCGTTTGCGGAATTCGCGCTCCTTGAGCGGAGATCAGGTGCGGTCTTGATCAGCTTGATGACGCGGTGAGGGGATGGCTATCAAAATAGCGTCAGCGACAGGCTAACGGTCAAGGAAAAGCGTCGAAGAATTCATTTTTCAGAAATTTTTCCAATTCGGCGCTATCCTCGATGCGCGCCGACAGCACAATGACGCGGCCAAGGCGGTGCGAATTCCAGCTAAATTCTTTCGGCTGATGCTTGCGGATCAGGTCGATCATCTTCCGAACGATAGCTAGCTCAACGTCACCATCCGGTCCTGCATCGACTTCCACCAATTGACGTAAATTGGCTTCGTTGCCTGCGTTCCATCCACGAAACAGAAATTGCGCATTACGCACACCCTTGTGGGTAATCTGAAATACGCCGCCGGCGCCATTGCGCCCGCGCGATTCCACTTGCATGCTGTGGGCGATATTGGCCGCTGCAATATCATTGTCTCCGGGCTTTGGGCTTGCGCTGTTTGCATCCACGGTTTCGGTTGCAATGCCTTCGGCGCGCCGGCGCTCGCGGGCTGCATTGATCATGCCCATCATGTCTGTCGGCGCCGCCGCGTTCGGCGCTTCCCGAGCCGGCAGCGGCGATTGAGGCAGGGTAGGGGTGTCTGGTTTTTTCGAATCGGCTTTTTTCCGTACGATGACTTTTTCCGGTCGCGGCAGCACCTTTTGATGCGGTGCCTTTTTTGGTGGAGGGACCGGTTTCGGCATGACTGCCGCAGACGGAGTCGCCTCCGGTGCCGGCTGTCGCGGGATCAGACGCGCGCTTAGCGGCATCTGTGCCGCTTCGCCTGATCCTTCATCGCGCGGGGAGGGTTGGATCATGGCAAAGAACAGGATCAACGCATGAATCAGTACCGAGACCCCGATGCCGATAGCGCTTCGGGGGTGCACGGTGACAAAAAGGGAAATGGACTTCATGTTCTGCATCTGATGAAAATTGCCTCCATTATGGACTCCCTCCGCTCGCACGAGGTTCCCCCGCGCCTGCTGCCCGCCGCCAAGCCTGCCTGATGCAAGGCTATTTTTCAACATCATCAATGGGGGGCGCGACAACCGCCAGCGATGCCGAAGCAGGTGGCGGTATTAATGTACAGGTGGTTGTATATTTAAACAACTAATGAAGATATGCGGGAAACTTTGTAAAAATATGCATACTCCCGTATTTTTGCGTCAGTAAGGCGGGTGCGGCCGGGGCCGTCATCCAGCTATCGTGTCGCGTCTCCCGCCGCGCGACCACTTCTCTTTCGTCTGCCGAGTATAGCGCTCGTGACCATGGCTGCAATGAACAGCAACAGCGCGATTGCGTTGGCCAGGCCGCCCTCGCGCCGCAGCGCAAAATCTCCGCCGATGACGCCGGCGACGCGCAGGGCAAGCGATGCGTGCAGCGCCAGCAGAGGCAGGTAGAACGCCGGGTGATAGGGAATTTTCACCCGGGCTACCGCCGGCAGGATGATCGGCGCGTGCCCGAAAACCATCGACAAAACGAAGCCGAGCCCGACCGCGTGCAGCGTCGCGTCGCGCCACGGGTGGCCCGGCACGAATCCGCCCGCGAGGCCGAGCAGTCCGGCGGCGGCGAGCCAGCAGTAGCCGGAGAGCAGGCAGATAGCTATGAAGCGCGTCAGCCCCCGCTGTCGCGCATTGAGCCGGGCGATGTCATAGCGCAGCAGCCATGACGCAAGCGCCAGAAGGCCGGCGGAGAAAAGTCCGAGGCCGGCGCTCTCCACCCAGAAGCTGGCCAATGCGCCGGCGAGTATGGCGCCGACGATGACAAAAAAGATGCGCTGCGCTGCCGCAGGCGTGGGTAGGAATCGTGTCAGTTCCAACCGCTCGCCGGCGATGATCAGCACCAGAAAGGCGAGCCACCACGGCACGGCAACGGTGATGGCGCCCGTCGCCAGCCAGGCAAGGTTGCCAATCAGCCAGCACAGTGCGCCGATGGCCAGGACGATGGTAAACGGCGCGACCAGCCGTCGCAGTACCTGGACGCTGCCGGCCACCAGCGTGGCGGCGGCAGCGATCATCAGGATTTGCGCCAGCGCAAGCGGCGCGCCGGCGAGCAGTGCCACGCCAGCGAGTTCGGCGCTGGCCGGCGCCAGATAGGCCCAGTCGCGCCCAAGGGCAACGGCCCGTTCGAGGCTGATAACGGTGCCGAAGAAGGCGGAAATCATCAGCGCCCCGTGCCAATCGGTCGTTGCAGCCGCTGGCACCTCCCAGCCGAGGCGCGATAAGCCTGTAAGCACGCCGCCGACCAGGGAGAGCATGCCCAGCGCCAGCAGCGGCAGGCGGGCAGCGGGACGCAGATCGCTCATTGCCGCGTTTTCATTGCGCACAGCAGGTTTCGACCCGTGCGTGGCAGGTTTCAGGGGCGCGGACGTCGATGGCGGTTTTGAAGGATTGTGCGATGGTCATGGTCTTGCTCGTCTGTGGGCAAATGAAATACGAGGCGGCGCGTCGCGGTCGGAAGCTGCTTGCCGGTCGCTACCAGCCGAAATGTAGCCTGCTGTCCTCGCTCATCATCGACGGGTCCCAAGGCGGCGTCCATACCAGACGGACATCCGGCTGGCAGGTATCCGGCAGCGCTTCCGCGAGTGCCACGTGGACTTCGTTCACGATCATCTCGCCCATCGGGCAAGCCGGAGACGTCATGGTCATCTCTACGCGGAGACGCTCAGGCGCGACCTCGATGCGGTACACGAGACCGAGATCGACGATGTTTATCCCCACCTCGGGATCGATCACCTGGCGCAAGATGTCGCGGATGGCTTCGACATCCGGCAAAGAGGTAACGGCGGCTTCGCTGGTCATGGTGTCCTTAAAGTTGTAATAGAAATATATCTTTATCGTACCGCTTTTTCCCGGAATTGTCTCAATCAATGGTCCAGGTATCGCCGCTGTTGAGCAGGCTGGCAAGGCTGCCCTTGCCCTTGGCCTGGCGGGCATTGGCGGCCTGCTCGGCATCGCGTTGCTGGTAGGTCGGCATTTCCAGTGCGCGGAACACGCCCAGCGGCACCGGGAACTCCGGCGCTTCGAGCTGCGCCAGCAGGAATGCCAGCGCGCTGCTGCCGGCGGTTTCATCGTGCACCAGCAGGTCCGCTTCGGTGACGCCGTTCTCGCCGACGCAAACCACTTCC
>JAUYNR010000111.1 GCA_030698225.1 Oxalobacteraceae bacterium
ATCGAGAACTGTTACCTCATCTCGGCGCGCGCCGCGTTGGGGGCGTCTCCGGTCGCGCTACGCGCTCCCTGCGCCACCCCCAACGCGGCGCCATCGAAATAAGTACTATCGAAACTGTGACTGTAAAAACATAATACAAGGTCGGAAAAGCGCAGCGCCTTCCGACGCTCAAGCCAAGCACGGCTGCATGACGCCGTGATTAGTTAATCTCCCGCTTGATGCTCACGCCGCCGCGCAACTGCCCGGGCAGATAGCCGGTTGCCTGGTCGTGCGGGTAATCTGCGCCAAGACGCGCCCGCACCCCGGCCGAAATATTGTCCGGCGTGCCGTGGCAAGCCACGCAACCCTGCTGCATCACGATCGGCTTCATGTAGCGGAAATATTTGCCGCCGGGTTCATTGACGATCTCGGCGCTTTCCAGCGTTTCCGCTTTTTCCCCCTTGGCCACACGCTCTTCGTATTGCATCAGGGTCTTTTGCTCCCATTCATCGGGCGTGCCGAGCAGCGGGTTGCGTACCTTGAAGCTGACGCGCGTGAGTTTCCATCCGTTTTGACGCGAGATGTCGCCCGCCATCGCGGGCGCGATCTCCTTGCACACCTTGATCGCGGATTCCGGGCCGCCTTCCTTTATCGCTTTGATGTTTGCAGCCATCAGCGCCTTTGAAAAAGGCATGACGGCGGCGCGACTTTCTTCCGTGTACTTGCTCAGGTCGTCAGCCAGAGCGGGGAGTGCGGTCAACGCGATTAATGCGGAAAGAATGATGTGTTTTTGCATGGTTTTTTCACAGTAAAAACGATAATTTCCGCCCGCTCAGGCAGTTTTAAGCCGGGGGACATATCACTTGCAGCGGAACGGCGCTGCCCCGGTTTTTAAGCTGGTGCCGGCGAAGGAATGCCGCACTTGAAATCTTCTGGAGGCGAACCATAGGCTCAACTGCATGTCAGGTCAGCGCCACGCCGGAGGCTCTTGCCAGCATCAAGACCGCAATCGCCAATGTGAACCAGGCAAACGCTTGCTGCAGATGGGCGGGGTGGAGCTTGCCGGCAAGCAGTCGCCCCATCAGCAAGGCCAGCATGGCGCCGGCGGCGAACGGCAGCGCTACGCCCCAGGGCACCGCCCCGTTCAAGGCCGCAGCAGAAACCCCGCTCACAGAGACCAGTGCAATCACCGCCAGCGACGTGGCCTGGACGCTGCGGATATCCAGGTCGGTGTACCGCGTCAGTGCCGGAATGATGACGAAACCGCCGCCCACGCCCAGCAGTCCGCTCAACAGGCCCGAAATCAGGCCGGTGCCCGCCAGCGCGCGGGCGCAGGGACGGGTCCATGTCAGGCGTTGCGCTGCATTGTCGAGATGACATGGCACCTCGGGCGGATGCTGTTCTGCAAGCGCGGGACGCCGCAGCATGCGCCACGCGCTGTAGACCAGCACCACGGCGAAAGCCGCCAGCAACGGGCGATTCGGCAACCGTTGCGCCAGGAACACCCCGAGCGGCGCCATCATCATGCCGGTGCCGCCGATCAACGCGGCCGCACGGTAGCGCACGACGCGCTGGCGCAGTCCGAACACGGCACCCAAAGCCGCCGCCAAGCCCACCGCCACCAAACCCACTGGCGCAGCATGCTGCACCGGCAGCTGCAGGCCGAATACCAGCAGCGGGATAGCCAGCACGCCACCCCCGGCGCCGGTCAGCGCCATTACCAGTCCGACGATCGTGCCCAGTGCAACGGCGAGCAGTGTGGCGTCCATGTTTCGGCTCAGAGCAGGTTGAGGGGAATCTTCAGGCAGCGCACGCCGTCGATGATCGTCGGTTCGGCGTCATCCACGGAAACTTCCTGGATGCGGGTCCTGGCGGCAGTGACGAGATCATGAGCGGTTTTCATCGTAATCCTTGGTGACGCTGGTTGAGACGGTGCTTAACCCTGCAGACGTATTCAACGCCCCTTCAACAACAGCATGAGTATATTTTTTTTCACAATTAATATATGCGGAAAATGCCATAAAAATGGCAATACTCCAAGTTTTAATAAGTTTCTATCAGCACCGCTCTAGGCGCTGGCCGCGCCGAAATTCTCCGGCATTTGCACCGCCACCACTTCGCCGCGTGCGGTGGCTACCCCATCGGCCAGCACCGTGGTTTCCACCACCACCTTGCGGCCCTTGATCTCCTTGACGCGGCCGCGAATCTCCAGCGTGCCCGCAAGCGGCGTTGGCTTGAGGTAATCCACATGCAGCGAGCCGGTGACGAAACGAAACGGCGGCAGCGTGTCCATGTCCCGGCCTTCGGCGCGGTACATCGCTGCGGCGGCGGTGCCGGTGCTGTGGCAATCGATTAGCGAAGCGATCAGGCCGCCATAGGTAAAGCCCGGCACGGCCGTGTGGTAAGGCTCGGGCGTGAAACGCGTGATGGTTTCATCGCCATCCCAATAGGTCTTGATCTGGTGCCCGTGCGTGTTGAGCCGGCCGCAGCCATAGCAATGCGACAGGTTTTCGGGGTAATAGTCCTGAAAGGCTTTCATGGGTTCTCCTGGGTTGGAAAAAATATTTGAATGGACTCAGTATGGATCGCCGGAGCCAGAAATGCGAGGATACGGCAGCTCACGTGGCCCAGGTCGTCAATCGTTCGTGCGCCGCGCCTGATCCCGCTGAGCGGCACGGCGAATATCAAGCCATCCTTTTAGCAGTGCACGATTTGTGCCACACGGCGAATATCAATAAAATTGATTAAAAACAATGGTTTGCATATTTCGCGGAATCATAAAATGCCAGAATGGCAGAGCATTAACTGCCATCTTGGCAGCCAATGCCATAATGACAGTCTTGTGGCGGCGTCTTTCCGCCCTGCTTCCGGAGAATTTCAAATGTCCCGTCCTTTGCCTGAGCTGGTGTCTTACCTTGAGGAATTGCCCGAGCCGCACATCCTGTTCGATCGCCAGTACCGGATCATTGCCGCGAATGCAGCCTACCGGCGCCAGTTCAGCCCGCAAGCTTCGGTGATCGGGCGCACCTGCTTTGATGTGTCGCACCACTTCAGCGCGCCGTGCGACCAGTCCGGCGAAAGTTGTCCGCTGGCACGCGCCCGCGAATCCGGCCAGCGCGAACGTGTGCTGCACTTGCACCACACGCCGCTGGGCCAGGCCTACGTCAACATCGAGCTGGTGCCGCTGTACGACGCGCAAGGCGATCAGGCGTATTTCGTCGAGAAGATGGAGCCGCTGCGGCTGGCGCACGGGCAGCCGGCAGCCCAGGGACTGATCGGCCGCGCACCAGCCTTTCAGCAGATGCTGGAACTGGTGGCGCGCGTCGGGCCATCGGACGCCAGCGTGCTATTGCTGGGCGAGTCGGGTACCGGCAAGGAATTGGTGGCGCGTGCGGTGCATGAGGCCAGTGCGCGCGCCGGCGCGCCGCTGGTGGTGGTGGAATGCGCCAGCCTGACCGAGACGCTGTTCGAAAGCGAGCTGTTCGGCCACGAGCGCGGCGCCTTTACCGGCGCCAATGCCGCCAGAGCCGGGCTGGCGGAATCGGCCAGCGGCGGAACGCTGTTCCTGGACGAGGTCGGCGATATTGCGCTGCCGATGCAGGTCAAGCTGTTGCGCCTGCTGGAGAGCGGCGCCTACCGCCGCGTCGGCAGCACCGAACTACGCCGCACCGACCTGCGCATCGTATCGGCCACGCATCGCGACTTGCAATCTTTGGTCGCCGCCGGAGGTTTTCGGCAAGACCTGTACTACCGGCTCAGCACCTTTCCGATTCACTTGCCGGCACTGCGCGAACGTGCCGACGACATTCCGCTGCTGGCAACGGCGCTGCTGTCACGGGTGGCGCCGCAGCGCCGGCTCAGCCTGTCGCGCGACGCACTGCTGCGCTTGAGCGAACACGCATTCCCGGGCAACGTGCGCGAACTGCGCAATGTACTGGAGCGTGCAACCTTGTTATGCGACGGCACTGTGATCGAGCGCGTGCATGTCGAACGGGCGCTCGGCTCCGAGGCACGCCCGGCACCGCGCCCCGATCCTGCGGCCCGATTGTCACCACAGGGCTCCACATCAGCCGCGCGCCATGGGCCCGGCCGGTCGCTGCGCGAGATTGAGCGGGACGCGTTGCAAGCGCAGCTCCGGACGCACAGCGGCAGCCGCGCGGAACTGGCCGCGAAACTGGGCATCAGCGAGCGCTCGCTGTACCGCAAGCTGCGCACACTCAACCAGTCGGAATAATGGGGTATTTTTAGCTAGCGCCTGAAAATATGCGGAGATGCCGTTGTTTTTAAGCATACCAATGGCAGTAATAGCAGGCTGCGGCTCATTGCAAGCCTAGCCACAAGCCGAGCGGCACGAAAACCAGCGCGGCCAGGTTGCCCAACAGTACGATCGATGCCACCTTGTCCGGCTCCTGCTGGTATTTTTCCGCCATCATGAAGCAGAACACGGCCGGCGGCAGCGCTGCGAACAGGTACATCTGACCGCGTTGCGCCGGGTCCATGATCAGGATCTGATCCAGTCCGAAGGCGACGATCAGTCCGGCCACCGGGCAAACGATGGCGCCGACCAGGCCGATATGCCAGCTCTTGAAGGTAATGTCGAGCATCCGCACGCCGAGTGAAAACAGCATCAGCGGAATGCACGCCTCACCCAGCAGCTTCAAGCCCTGGAACAGCGGCGCCGGAATCGGGAATTTCAGCAACGAGAAAATCACGCCGATGATCATCGATAGCATCATCGGGCCTTTCAGGAACGCCCAGTGGGATTCGGCGCTTTTGGCATGGCCGGACTCAAGAATCTTGACGCCGACGGTAAAGTAAATCAGGTTGCAGGCCATGAACAGCGCCACCGCCGCCGACAGGCCGGCCGCGCCAAACGCCAGCACCGCCAGCGGCAGCCCCATGTTGCCGCAATTGTTGTACATCATCGGCGGCACGAAGCTGCGCACATCGTAACCGAACAGCCGCGCCACCGGCCATGCCAGCAGGCCGGAACCGAGCGAGATCAGCACCCCGGCCAGGATCAGCGTGGCATTTTGCGCCAGATCGAATTCTTTCGCCGCCAGCGCGGTAAATACCAGCAACGGGGCCAGCACATCCATGCTGACCCGATTCACCGCAATCATATCGGACTTGACCGCCGGGCCACGAAAGCGGCCATACACGAAGCCGATCGCGATGCTGAAAAAGACCGGCAGGATAATGCCGAGGATGCGTTCAAATACTTCCATTTGATTTCCTGTTGTTATTTATTGTCGCGGGGACGGCACAGCTGCGTCGTGCGCCGTCGTGCCCACGTGCGCGTGATTGATAAGCGTATTTGATATGCATCGGGGCAGCGGCGCTTACTGCAATAAACGCGCCTCCGCCAGCACCAGCGCCCTGACGGCGCCGCGCAGCACGACGACATCGCCCATTTTCAGCACCAGTCCGGCGGACAGATCAAGATTCTGCAGGCCGCGCCGCACGGTCATGATGTCGACCCCGATACCGTCCAGCTCCAGCGCCGCCAGCGGCTTGCCGATCGCCCTGGCTTCATCGTTCAAGGTCACCGAACGCAAGCGTATCTGCAAGTGGTCGACATCGCTGGCGTCCACCGCCAGACCGTGAAAGTAACCGCGAAACGATGCATAGCGCTCGCCGCGCGCCGCCTGGATCCGGTGCACCACGCGGCGCAAGGGCACGCCCAGCAGCATCAGCGCGTGCGAAGCCAGCATCAGGCTGCCTTCAATCGCTTCCGGCACCACTTCCGTTGCGCCCGCGGCGCGCAGCTTGTCCAGGTCGGCATCGTCGTAACTGCGCACGATGACCGGCAGATTCGGTGCCAGCTCATGCACGCAATGCAGCAGCTTGAGCGCCGACGGCGTGCTGGCATAGGTGACCACCAGCGCGCTGGCGCGATGGATGCCGGCCGCCACCAGGCTTTCCCGACGCGCCGCATCGCCATACGAGACATGCGAGCCCGACCCCTGCGCATCGCGCACCAGTTCCGGGTCGAGATCCAGCGCGTGATAGGCCAGCCCCTCCTCTTCCAGCAGCTTGGCCAGACTTTGGCCGCTGCGCCCGAAGCCGGCGATGATCACGTGTTTCTGGTGCGACATCGTGCGCGCGGCAATCTGGGTCAGTGCCAGCGATTGCGTCATCCATTCGTTGGCCGACAATTTCAGCACGATGGCGTCCGATTTGGCCAGAATCAGCGGCGTCAACAGCATCGATAACACCATCGCGGCCAGAATCAGCTGGATCATGAACGGATCGACCAGCCGCAGCGCGCCGGCCTGATTCAGCAACACGAAGCCGAACTCGCCCGCCTGCGCCAGCCCCAGTCCGGTGCGCACGGCAATCCCGGCGGAAGCGCCGAAGGCTTTGGCCAGACCGGCAATCAGCACGAATTTGAACAGCACCGGCATCAGCAGCAACAGCAGCACCAGCCACCAGTTCTGCCATACCAGCGTCATATTGAGCAGCATGCCGATGGTGATGAAGAACAGGCCCAGCAAGACATCGCGAAACGGCTTGATGTCCTCTTCCACCTGGTGCTTGTATTCGGTCTCGGAAATCAGCATCCCGGCGACGAACGAGCCCAGCGCCAGCGACAAGCCGGCCAATTCGGTAATCCAGGCCGCGCCCAGCACGATCAGCAGCAGATTCAGCATGAACAGCTCTTGCGAACGGCGCTTGACCACGACCTGGAACCACCAGCGCATCAGCTTCTGGCCGATGACCAACAGCAAGACCAGCACGATCACCGCCTTGAACCCGGCCCAGGCCAGCGTTTCGAGCAAATTTCCCTGATCCGTGGCCAGCGCCGGCACCAGGATCAGCAACGGCACCAGCGCCAGATCCTGGAACAGCAGGATGGCGATAATGCGCCGCCCGTGCTCGCTTTCCAGTTCCATGCGCTCGGTCAACATCTTCGACACGATCGCAGTCGACGACATCGCCAGCGCGCCGCCCAATGCAAACGAGGCCTGCCAGCTGATCGACATCAGCTGCGGCAGCAATTCCGCCATCATCCAGGCAAAGACCATGGCAGCCGCAATCGTCAGCAGTACCTGCGCCATGCCCAGCCCGAACACGGTCTTACGCATCGCAACCAGCTTCGGCAGCGAAAATTCCAAGCCAATCGAAAACATCAGGAAAACTACGCCAAATTCCGCCAATTGGTGCGTATTTTTGCTATCTTCGACCAAACCGAGCGCATGCGGCCCGATCAGCATGCCCACCACCAGATATCCCAGCATCGGCGGCATTTGCAGCATGCGAAAGGCGACCACGCCCAACACCGCAGCGCTTAACAAGATGAGAGTAATTTCCAGGGCTGAGAACATGATTTCAAATGAGTAGATGCGGGACAGACAGTTTTGTTACCACTGGCAGGTTTTTTGCTTTGCTAATTGGATTATACTTTCACTATGAATCAATCTACTGCAAAAAACTTGCCGGCAGTGTTCGGCGCCGAGCAAGCGCTGCGCGCGCTCGACCTGGCGCGCGAAACACTGCAAATCGAAGCGGACGCGATATTGGCACTAAAGGACCGGCTCTGCGCCGATGACAACCGATTGGGTCAGGCAGTCGCCATTTTGTTCGCTTGCCGCGGACGGGTGGTGGTATCCGGGATGGGGAAATCCGGCCACATCGGCCGCAAGATCGCCTCGACCCTGGCCTCGACCGGCAGCCCGGCACTGTTCGTCCATCCGGCCGAAGCGGCGCATGGCGATCTCGGCATGGTGACCGCGCAGGACGTCTTCATTTCCATTTCCAACTCGGGCGAAGCGGCTGAACTGGTGGCTATCGTGCCGATCATCAAGCGCATGGGCGCTAAACACATCGCGATAACGGGCGACGATGCGTCCAGTCTGGCATTGCTGTCCGACGTGCACCTGAACGCCCGGGTCGACCGCGAAGCCTGTCCGCTGAATCTGGCGCCGACCGCCAGCACCACCGCCAGCCTGGCGCTGGGCGATGCGCTGGCGGTGGCGCTGCTGGACGCGCGCGGCTTCCGCGCCGAAGATTTCGCCCGCTCGCATCCCGGCGGCGCACTCGGCCGTCGCCTGCTGACGCATGTGCGCGACGTCATGCGCAGCGGCGACGCGATTCCGGCCGTCCCTGCCGACGCCACGCTGACTGCCGCCCTGCTGGAAGTTTCCCGCAAAGGCCTCGCGATGACCGCCGTGGTGGATCATCGGTTTCATGCGATCGGTGTGTTTACCGACGGCGATTTGCGGCGCCTGATCGAACATGCGCAGGATTTCAGCAAACTGATAATCGCCGACGTGATGCACGCCAACCCGCGCACCATCGGCCCCGACCAGTTGGCGGTGGAAGCAGTGGAAATCATGGAGCAATTCCGCATCAACCAATTGCTGGTCGCAGATGCTGATGGCGTGCTGATCGGGGCGCTGCACATCCACGACCTGACCCGCGCCAAGGTGATCTGATGATGCCGGACAACGACCGCGTCAGCCGTGCCCGGCAACGTGCAGCCCAGGTCAGGCTGATGATTTTCGACGTTGACGGCATCCTGACCGACGGCAGCCTGCACTTCGGCCCGGATGGCGAAGTCATCAAGAGCTTCAACGTGCTCGACGGCCACGGCATCAAGCTGCTGCAGCAATCGGGCGTAGCGACCGCGATCATCAGCGCGCGCCAGTCGGCCATCGTGGCCCGGCGCGCTGCCGATCTGGGCATTGTGCATGTGCAGCAAGGGATACACGACAAGCGCCGCGCCTTCGAGCAACTGCTGGAGCAGACCGGAATTCCGATGCATGCCTGCGGCTTCATCGGCGACGACGTGATCGACCTGCCGATCCTGACGCGGGTAGGTTTTGCCGCCAGCGTGCCGAACGGCCATCCCGAAGTGCAGCAACGCGTCCATTACGTGACCGGGGCCGGCGGCGGGCGCGGCGCGGCGCGCGAGATTTGCGACTTCATCCTGCGCGCGCAAGGCAATTACGCGGCGGCACTGGCACCGTACCTGACATGAAAAACGCCGGTTCGAGCTACCGCCTGCGCTTGATCGTGATCATTGCGCTGGGCGTGACCATGACGCTGGCCAGCTTCTGGGTACTGGAAGTGATGCGCAACAATAATATCGGCCAAGCGCCGCACATTGCCCGCAGCGAACCCGACTTCTATGTCAATGATTTTAAATTCATTCAGGTCGCCAAAAGCGGGCAGATGCACTATAAAATATCCGGCGCCAGGCTCACCCACGAGCCACTGCAGGACTCGTACCAGGTCGAGCGGCCGGTCATTATCAGCCTGGGACAGGCACGTGCGCCAATGACGATGCACGCAGAAAGCGCGACGATCGAAGATGATAACAGCAAAGTGCATCTGCACAAGAAGGTCCGCATCGACCGCCCCGCTTCCGGCCAGAGTCAGGCCCTGCAACTCGAAACCGAATACCTGCTGTTGCTGCCCGACGAGGATGTAATGCAGTCGGACCAGCCGGTGAAATTAACCCTCGGCCAGTCCACGCTCACAGGCAATAGCCTGTTTGCCAACAACGCAACCCGGGAGCTGCGCGTAGCGGGCAGGGTCCGCGGCAGCTTCGCAGCGTCGTCGGCGCATTGATGCCGGCAGCTGCAAAACTGCGGCAACCACTCCTCTATGATAGGAATAGCGTTATGAAACGGTTTTTTCTGATGTCCCTGACGCTGCTCGGGATGGCTTTCTCAGCCAGTGCACTGGCCGAAAAAGCCGATGCAGACAAGCCGACCAACATCGAAGCCAACCAGATGGCTTACGATGACCTCAAGCAGATCAATACCTTCACCGGCAACGTGGTCCTGACGCGTGGCACGCTGCTGATGAAAGCGGACAAGGTGATCGTAACGACCGACCCGGCCGGCTATCAGTTCGCCACCCTGTACGGCGCACCGGGCGCAGCGGCGAGCTTCCGCCAGAAGCGCGACGGCGGCCCCGACCTGTGGATCGAAGGTCAGGCCGGGCGAATCGAATACGATGCCAGGACCGAAATTGCCAAATTGTTTTCGAACGCGAGGTTAAAGCGACTCGATGGCAGCAAGACCATCGACGAAGTCGAAGGCGAGTTCATTTCCTACAACGGCAGCAGCGAATTTTTCAACGTCGCCAACAGCACCAGCGGCGCCAGCACACCGGGCAGCGGACGCATCAAGGTGATAATTCAGCCACGCACTGCAAAGGGCCAATAAGATGAAGCAATCCAGCACCCTGTGCGTGCGCGGCCTGCAAAAAAGCTACAGCAAGCACCTGGTCGTGCGCGATATCTCGCTGGAAGTGAAAAGCGGCGAAGTGGTCGGCTTGCTGGGCCCCAACGGCGCCGGCAAGACCACTTCGTTCTACATGATCGTCGGCCTGGTGCCGTCGGATGCCGGCACCATCGATCTCGACGGCGTCGACATCTCGCGGTTGCCGATCCATCGCCGCGCGGTGCTCGGCCTGTCCTACCTGCCGCAGGAGGCCTCGGTTTTTCGCAAGCTGACGGTCGAGGAAAATATCCGTGCGGTACTGGAACTGCAAAAGGAAAACGGCAAAGCGCTCTCGAAAGCCGCCATTGACGAGCGCCTGGACGGCCTGCTGGCCGACTTGCAGATTGAAAAACTGCGCGAAAACCAGGCGCTGTCGCTGTCCGGCGGCGAGCGCCGGCGGGTCGAGATCGCCCGCGCGCTGGGCACCAATCCGCGCTTCATCCTGCTTGACGAGCCGTTTGCCGGGGTCGACCCGATTGCCGTGATCGAGATCCAGCGCATCGTGCGCTTTCTTAAGGAACGCGGCATCGGCGTGCTGATCACCGACCACAATGTGCGCGAGACCCTCGGCATCTGCGACCGCGCCTACATCATCAATCAGGGTGCGGTGCTGGCCAGCGGCCTGCCCGACGACATCATTGAAGATGCCTCGGTACGGCGGGTGTACCTGGGCGAACATTTCCGCATGTAAATATAGGTTATCCGATGCAACAAGTCCTTTCGGTATGAAGCAATCACTTCAACTACGCACTTCGCAACATCTTGCGCTGACGCCGCAGTTGCAGCAATCGATCCGCCTGCTGCAGTTGTCGACGCTGGAGCTGCATCAGGAGCTGGAACAGATTCTGTCCGACAACCCGTTGCTGGAACGGCTCGACGATCCGCTCGACCATTCGGTGCGCCTGCTGGCCGATGGCGCCATCAGCGCCAGCCATACCGAGACCGCAGGCGAAATCGGCCCGGCCGATGCACAGGCCGACGCGCCAGCAGGCGCCACGGCCGATGCCGACACCGGATTCGATACCCCGGATGCGCCGTCCGCCGCCGAATCGGACTGGAGCTTTGACGACGTGGCGCGTACCAACAAGGCGCCGGAAGACGATGACGGCCGGGCCCAGCTCGGCGCGCACGAATGCACGCTGCGCGAGCACCTGCTGGAACAGTCCCATGTCAGCCTGCGCGAGCAGCGCGACCGTGCGTTGCTGGAGCTGCTGATCGATGCGCTCGACGACAATGGCTATCTGGAGGAGTCGCTCGAAGCCATCCATGCCCGCTTGCCGCCCGAACTCGATATCGAACCGGAAGATCTGTCGTTCGCGCTGGCCCTGCTGCAAAGTTTCGATCCGGCCGGGGTCGGTGCGCGCACCCCGTCGGAATGCCTGGCGCTGCAGATCCGCCGCCTGCCCAAAGCGCCGTTTGTGACGCGCCGGCTGGCGCTTGCCATCGTCGAGCAGCACCTGACCCTGTTTGCACAACGCGACTTCAGCAAACTCAGGAAACTGCTCGATTGCGATGATGAAGACTTGCGCGAGGCACAGGTGCTGATCAAGCAATGCAACCCGCACCCGGGCGCAGCATTCTCCGGTGGCAGTTCCGACTATGTGGTGCCGGACGTCATAGTCAGGCCCTGGAAAAATGGCTGGCAGGTCACCTTGAACCACGATGTGATGCCGCGCCTGCGGGTCAATGCGTTATATGCCAGCATGCTCAAGCAAGGCAAGGGCGATGGCTCGATGACGTCGCAGCTGCAGGAAGCCAAGTGGCTGGTCAAGAATATGCGCCAGCGTTTCGATACGATTTTGCGCGTCGCGCAAGCAATTGTTGAGCGGCAACGGAATTTTTTCAGTCATGGCGCAGTCGCCATGCGGCCTCTTGTCTTGCGTGAAATAGCTGATACACTAGACCTGCACGAGAGCACAATTTCCCGCGTCACCACCCAAAAATACATGCTCACACCGCATGGCATGTTTGAGTTGAAATACTTCTTCGGCAGTCATGTTGCCACCGAAACCGGAGGAGAAGCTTCCTCCACGGCAATCCGCGCACTGATCAAACAATTGATAGGAGCTGAAAACCAGAAAACCCCACTTTCCGATAGCAAAATCGCCGACATGCTGGGCGAGCAAGGCATGGTCATCGCACGTCGTACCGTCGCAAAATACCGCGAAGCGCTCAAAATCCCGCCTGTCAATCTGCGAAAGTCTCTGTAGTCCAGTCGTCTGTAGTTCTTGCAATGCAGTTACTGTTGCTGTGTCTTTGACTCTGGCCCGCAACTCAAGCCCGGGGCAGGCAGCGACAACTTCCATAGGAGTGCTTTATGAACCTCACCATCAGTGGACATCACCTCGAAGTAACCCCTGCAATTCGCACATATGTAGAAGCCAAAATCGAGCGCATCAAGCGCCACTTCGATCATGTCATTGATATAGCGGTCATCCTGACCGTTGATAAGCTTCCTGAAAAAGAAAAGCGGCAACGCGCCGAAATCAACCTGAATGTCAGCGGCAAGGCCATGCACGCTGAAAGCACGGACCAGAACCTGTATGCTGCCATTGATATGCTGCTCGACAAGCTCGATCGTCAGATCATCAAGCACAAAGGCAAGCTGCAAGACCACCAGCACGATGCGATCAAGCACCGGGGCGCAGAACCAGAACCCGAGCTGCCGGAAGCATCCGCGATTTCCTGAGAGGAAATACGCATAGTCGAACAATTCGACTCGTAAAATCAAGGGCGCACAGTTTGCGCCCTTTTTTGCAGCTGATACACTTATCCGGCGGCAGGCAGAGACCTGCGGCAGTCGCCCATCCGATTCACCATTCCGGCCAGCACCACCTTCCACCATGACAGAACACGTTCACATTTCGACCGAAAACCAGATCGGATGCATCACGCTGGATCGCCCCAAGGCGCTCAATTCCTTGTCCCTGCAGATGATCCGGAGCATCACGGAAACACTGCTGGCGTGGTGCACGGATGCAGACATTCGCGCTGTGCTGATCCGCAGCAGCAGCGAAAAGGCCTTCTGCGCGGGCGGCGATATTCGTTTCTTTTACGATGTCGGCGCCGCAACGCCGCGCGGCGGCAGCGCCCTGCTGGAGGATTTCTTCACCGAAGAATATGCGCTCAACCATCTGATCCATCGCTATCCGAAACCGTATATCGCGCTGATGGATGGCGTGGTGATGGGTGGCGGCATGGGCGTCGCGCAGGCAGGCCCTGCCAGTCGGCTACGCATCGTGACCGAGCGCACCAAAATGGCGATGCCGGAAGTCAATATCGGCCTGTTCCCGGATGTCGGCGGCGGCTATTTCTTGTCGCGCTGTCCAGGGCAACTCGGCACCTATCTGGGCGTTACCGGGGAGATCATCACAGCGGCAGACGCCCTGTATGCGGGCCTGGCCGATTTCTTCGTGCCGTCGGCGCAATTGCCGCTGCTAACAGAAATGCTTCTCTGCGGCGATGATATCGAAGTGCGGACGGCCATATGCGACTTCGCAGACGGCTTCGACATTGCGCCCGAGGCAAGCATGCTTGCAACCGATCGGACCGCGATCGATCGCCATTTTGCGCAGGATACGGTGCCGGCCATCATCGAATCGCTGGCGCTGGACGACTCGCCATTCGCCCAAAAAACCCTGGCCGTGATGCAAAAATGCTCGCCGCTGATGATGTGCGTAACGCTGGAACAAATCCGGCGCAGCACCGCACTGAGCGTGGCCGACTGCCTGCGCATGGAGCGCAGCATGGTGCGCCACTGCTTCGAGCATGGGGAAGTCATGGAAGGCGTACGGGCGCTGGTGGTGGACAAGGATAACGCGCCGCAGTGGAACCCGGCCACGCTGGCGGACGTGACGCCGGACATGATCGCCGGCTTCTTCGCGCCGGCCTGGCCGCCGCACGCGCACCCGCTGCGCAGCCTCGATTGATCAATAAAAACATGGGGAGTATCGCAAAAAATAGTGCATTTCCCGCATGATTCACATGCGACATTAAAAATACATTGCAGTGTATATTTAATGATCAGATTTCTTCCACCGTGAACAAGCGCCGATGCTCGCGCATCGCATAACGGTCGGTCATGCCGGCGATGTAGTCGGCGATCTTGCGCGCCTGCAAGCCGTCCTGCCCGGCAGGCAGGCGGTAGTCCGGCGGCAGCAGGATCGGCTCTTCCATGAAGGCGTCAAACAGTGCGGTGATGATGCGGCGCGCCTTGGTCGTCATCCGGTTGACCAGATAGTGGCGGTACAGATTCTCGTGCAGGAAACGCTTCAGCAGCGCGGCATCCTGGCGCATCCGGTCCGAAAACGCAATCAGCTTGGCGGCGCTGCGCACGTCGTCGATCGAGGCCGGCTGCGCCTGCGCGATGCGGGCCGCGGAAGTCTGTATCAAGTCGACGATCAGTGCATTGATCATCCGGCGCACCGTTTCATGGATCGCACGGCGCCCGCTGATGCCGGGGAATGCCGCTTCGACTTCGTGCCGGTGGCGCGCGAACAGATCGACCTCGGCCAATTGCTCGACCGTCAGCAAGCCCGAGCGCAAGCCGTCATCGATATCGTGATTGTTGTAGGCGATCGCGTCGGCCAGATTGGCCAGCTGCGCCTCCAGCGACGGCTGCCTGCGGTCGATGAAGCGCTGGCCGATGGTGCCGAGCCCGGCCGCATTTTTCAAAGAGCAATGCTTGAGGATGCCTTCGCGGGTCTCGAAAGTCAGGTTCAGACCGTCGAAAGCGCCGTAGCGCTGTTCCAGCGCATCCACCACGCGCAGGCTTTGCAGATTATGCTCGAAGCCGCCGTAGTCCCGCATGCAGGCATTCAGCGCATCCTGTCCGGCATGGCCGAACGGCGTGTGCCCCAGATCGTGGGCCAGCGAAATCGCTTCGATCAAGTCTTCGTTCAGGCGCAGATTGCGCGCCACCGAGCGGGCGATTTGCGCCACTTCAAGGCTGTGCGTCAAACGGGTGCGGAACAGGTCACCCTCGTGATTGACGAAGACTTGCGTCTTGTATTCCAGGCGGCGGAAGGCGGCGCAGTGGATGATGCGGTCGCGGTCGCGCTGGAACTCGGTGCGCGAGGAAGACGGCGGCTCCGCAAAACGCCTGCCTTGCGATGTGGCCGACAAGGCGGCATAGGGGGCAAGGTGGGCGTCGATATTCATAGGTTTGGCTTAATGGATTGCGGCTTGCAGCGTCGCTTGCAGGATGTCCGGCGGCACGCTCATGATCGCCGGTCTGCCGAGCGGCTTGAGCAGGATGAACTTGATCTGGCCGCCCTCGTTTTTCTTGTCGACTTCCATCAGCTCCAGCCAGCGTGCCTGGCCCAAATCCGGCGCCACTGTCGGCAAGCCGGCCGCCTGCACCAGATTGCTGATTCGAATCTTGCTGACATAATCTATAAATCCCAGCCGGTACGACAGATCGGCAGCCATCACCATGCCGCAACCGACCGCCTCGCCGTGCAGCCACTTGCCGTAACCGAGACCGGATTCGATCGCATGGCCGAAAGTATGGCCGAAGTTGAGAATCGCGCGCAAACCGCCCTCGCGCTCATCCTGGCGCACCACATCGGCCTTGATTTCGCAGGAACGGCGGATTGCCTCGGTAATGGCGGCAGTGTCGCGCGCCACCAATTGACCGATATTCGCCTCGATCCAGTCAAAGAATCGCGCATCGATGATGGCCGCCACCTTGATGATTTCGGCCAGTCCGGCCGCCAGTTCGCGCGCCGGCAAGGTGGCAAGCGTGGTGGTGTCGGTGATCACCGCCTGCGGCTGGTAAAACGCGCCGATCATGTTCTTGCCCAGCGGATGGTTGATGCCGGTCTTGCCGCCGACCGAAGAATCGACCTGCGACAGCAAGGTGGTCGGGACCTGGATGAATGGTATGCCGCGCATATAGCTGGCCGCCGCATAGCCGGTCAGGTCGCCGATGACGCCACCGCCGAGCGCAATCAGGGTCGTCTTGCGATCGCATTTCGCCTCCAGCAGCGCATCGAAAATCCGCATCAGGCTGGCCCAGTTCTTGTGCTCCTCGCCGTCGGCCAGGACGATCGTCAGCACCTGCTTGCCGGCAAGCTGCAACGCATGCACAAACGGTCCCAGATACAGGGGCGCCACCGTGGTATTGGTCACCACCGCCACCCGCTGGCCCTGGATGTGGCGAGCGAGCAGACCGGAGTCCGTCAGCAGCGACTGGCCGATGATGATCGGATAGCTGCGGTTACCCAGGTCGACTTTCAGTTGCATCGGGTGTTGTTGGGAAGTATTCATCTGTTGCTGATTATTCTGGTGTTCGTCTGGCCCACAGCAATGCGCAGTATGCACACTCGGCGCTGCAAAACCCAGTTGGTTCAAAATGGAATGCACCATGAATTGTACATTCGGTCGACCGGTATCGATCACGATATCGGCGATTTCGCGGTACAGCGGATCGCGCTGGCGGCTGAGCTGTTCCAACCGTTTGCGCGGATCGGCAGTCTGCAACAACGGCCGGTTCTTGTCGTGCCCGGTGCGCTGCAAGATATTCTGTACGCTGGTACGCAAATACACCACGGTACCGCGCGCGTGCAGGTAAGCCCGGCTCTGCGCATCGAGAATCGCCCCGCCGCCGGTAGCCAGCACGATGCCCTGCTCGGCAGTCAGGTCGCGAATCACTTCCGCTTCGCGCCGGCGAAAACTGTCCTCGCCCTCGATTTCAAAAATCCACGGGATCGACGCGCCGGTACGCGCCTCGATCTCATGGTCGGAATCAACGAAACGCTTGTTCAGCTTCTTGGCCAGCAGGCGCCCGACAGTGGTTTTGCCGGCGCCCATCAGGCCTATGAGGAAAATATTTTCTGATGTCAATTTGAGTTAAAGAAAAAAACGCTAACTTTACCCTTTGGTGTTGTTACCTTCACGCTAAAACTGCCCGCTGCACAACTATCTTCTTTCTTGATAGTTACTTGATGAAAGGTTCCGCCAATCAAAGTGGATGAAGGAATAATAGCCGGGTAGAAAGTCTGGGGAGTAACCTTGTCGGCATCTGCACTGGCAACAGTTGTTCCAGACGGCAACGGATTATTATTTTCATCGATTAATCGGAAAACCAACGTTTTACTTGCACAACCGGCCCCCGCCAAGCCCTGGATAATTGATGAATTCCCGTCTGCCTCCGCCCAGTCACGGCAACTGGAAGAATCGCAGACTTGCCTGACCAAGGTGGCAGAAGATCCACTAAAGATAAACTCGGCAGAACGACGAATATAATTAATTCCCCACTTGCCGTCCCCAGTTGCACTATAAACTTGGCTATTGTATGGGAAAGGCTTATCTCCATTTGCAGGAGTATAAACACCATCTAGCGTGCCTGCACCAGAAAAGCCACTGGTTGCAGCAAGTGAACCCGCATCCAAAAATGGGTCTCCCATATCGGAAAACGGCTCACCTCCACTCACACAAATGTCCACTAATGGGCGATAGGTCACAGGGAGATTCCCATTTACATCAACGTAGTTTGTACACGAGTATTGTCCATCTCCATTTGAATCAATAAAATCCTCAACACCTTGTGCATATGCCAAAACAGTGACACGCCCATTAATTGGCTTGAACTGTTGACTCTTGAGCGTCACCGTACAACCGCCATCTAATGTGGTACATGCTCCTTGTGCAGAAGATCCAACCGCACCGCCCTCTGTTACAAAATTGATTGCAGTATTATCCGAAATCGGGTTTCCGTACTGGTCTGCCATAAGTATAGTGACATCTGCTATCACATTGTCATAATCTAGCCCCTCAATATTATATTTATCGGCACTGAGAGACATGGATCTTTGAACTGGCAGTCCGGTAGAAATGGTGAGTGCATCCGATAAACCGCTGATGGTCACACTATTACGCACGGCCTCGGCAATCACGCGAACTGGTGTTGGAATGGTGCCGGAAGATACTGTAGTTGTCACATTCCCCAAAGCGTCAGTCGTACCACTGCTTGGCAACACAGTCAGGCCACCCGTTGTCGTTGTTGCTTTGAATGCAACCGCCACACCGGAAAGGCCATTATTGTTTTGATCCACCACTTTGAAAGTCACTACCGCCGATTCCTTACGCCCCAAACCACCGGAGCCCTTCAATACTATCGATTTATCGGCACTATCTGTTCCCGTGAATTGAATCGTACCAATGTAGGCACTATCGACACCGATAGAAATAGTTTTCGATGAACTACCAATCGCTGCGGTGATTACGTCGGTACCACGAGTACAACCTGTATTTGTATAAGTTGCAGTCGCCACGCCATTTGATACTGCCCCTAAGACGATATCGGCCTTCGCATCGCCCTTGCACTGTGACGTTACAGTCAGCCCAGGCGCTATATTCACAGGTTGACCATTGCTTGTTACGGGGATATTCACCGATACTGTATTGAATGCCGGAAGGTTACCGGTTGGCGTTGGTGTAACTGAAAGTGTCCCCACGGTCAACGGAGCGGCCCCGATGGCCACATTGGCCTCTCCAGTGGCAGACTTGATCCCTGCAGTTGCTTCTGCCTTGATTGTCAGCGCCCCCGTTGAGTTGAAATCCGCAGGCTTGAAATTGATAACTGCAATACCGGTTGTCTGATCGGTCAGCGCCGAAGCGGAGACCGGTGTAAATTGAAGCAGAGAGGAATCCGATGCAGTGAATTTCACTACGGCATTAGGAACCACGGCGCCCGCGCCATCTATGAAAATTGCGCGGACAGTGCCGATTTGTCCACCCGACAAAGTAGTCATCGGAACTCCGCTTCCATCAACAATCGACAACTTCAGCGTTGAGGTGCCTGTTGTTATTGTGTCCGTTGTAGGGGTGGTACCGGTATCTCCAAAAGGCGTACCCGGCGAACCGCCGCCGCCGCCGCAAGCTGTCAGCATGATGGCAGCCAATAATCCGGCAGCAATATTCCGGAATGTATTTTTTGAGTTATTTTTCTGACCAAGTCTCATTATTTTTCCCTAACTATTTTTTAAATTTTTCGATCAGCGCGTTGACAGACGATCAGCGACGATTTTTGGCGTGATGAAGATCAGCAGTTCTGTCTTGTCATCGACCCGGCCGGTCGACTTGAACAGGTATCCGAACACCGGAATGTCGCCGAAGAACGGCACTTTGGTTTCCGAATTACGCAGGGTTTGCTGGTAGATGCCGCCGAGTACGACGGTTCCGCCATTTTCAACTTGCACCTGCGTTTTGACATGCTTGGTATCGATGGCGAAACCGGCGCGGGTTTCCACACCGACGCTGTCTTTGTTGACATCGACATCGAGGATGATGTTGCCGTCTGGCGTGATTTGCGGCGTGACTTCAAGACGCAAGTTGGCTTTGCGAAATGCGATCGAAGTCGCGCCGCTACTGGAGGCTTCCTGATACGGCAATTCGGTGCCCTGCTCGATCAACGCTTTCATTTGATCGGCGGTTACCACTCGTGGGCTGGAGATGATCTTGCCCTTGCCATCGGCTTCCAGTGCCGACAACTCCAGATTCAGGAACCGGTTGGCTGCAGCCGAGAACAGGCTGATGGCAAGATTGCCGGGATTCAGGCCGCCAATGCCGGCTGCCGGCAAATTGACGAATTGTGAGTTCGGAATATAACTACCGTCGGTCACCTTGGCCTGGCCGGTCTGTTCACCCACCCCGAGATAATTGCCGGTAAAAGTAAGGCGATTATCGCCCCCGACTGAATAACCGGAATCGCCGCCGCGCAGGGTGCGAAGATCGGTCACACCGAACTTGGCGCCCAGGTTGCGGCTGAATTTATCGTCTGCCTCGACAATCCGCGCCTCGATCAAGACTTGACGCGAGGCAATGTCGGTCTTCAGGATCAGTTTGCGAATATCTTCCAGTTTGGACGCAATATCAGTGACAAACAACTGGTTGGTGCGCGGGTCGATGACTGCGCTGCCGCGTTTCGACAGGATGCGGTTTTTGCTGTCGGCCGCACCATCGAGGCCGAAGACCAGTTTGAATGCGTCTGCCTTCTGGTAATTCAACTGAAAGGATTCCGAGCGCAGCGGTTCCAGCTCGGCGATCTGGGCCATTTGCTCCAGCTCCAGTTTTTCCTTGGTCAACAATTCATCCTTCGGCGCGATCCAGAGCACGTTGCCATTCTTGCGCATGTCGAGGCCCTTGGCTTGCATCACGATATCGAGCGCCTGGTCCCACGGCACGTCCTTCAGCCGAAGGGTGAGGTTGCCGTTGACGCTGTCGCTGGTGATGATGTTCAGTCCGGTAAAGTCGGCAATCACTTGCAGCACCGCCCGCACCTCGACATTCTGGAAGTTCAGCGACAGTTTTTCGCCCCGGTAGCCTTGCGTTCCCTGGGTCAGCTTGTTGGGGTCTTCCCTGATCGGCCTGACTTCGATCACCAGCTGGGATTCACTCTGGTAGGCGCTGTGCTCCCACAGTCCTTTGGGCTCGATGGTCATGCGCACATTGCTTCCTTGCGGCAGCGTCGTGATGGTTTGCACCGGCGAGCCGAAATCGGCCACGTCCATGCGGCGACGCAGCACCTCAGGCAGGCTGGCTTGCAGGAAATCCACCACAATGGTTTGCCCCTGCTGGCGCACATCGACACCGATCTGGTTGTTCGGCAAATCGACGATAATGCGTCCCTCTCCTTCCACACCACGTCGAAAATCGATGTCGCGGATCTCTTGCCTGCTGGTCACCGCCGGTGCTGTTGCAACCGGCAGGCCGGATGCGCCGACTGGGGTTGCAATACCGCCGGAACCGTCAATCGTCACGATTACCATATTACCTTCGACTACGGTGGCGTAATTCAGCGGTCGCTTCAGATTGAACACCAGACGCGAACGGGTTGCCGCCTGCACCAGGTTGACATTGGTGACATCGCCCAGGTTGATGTCCTGCGTCGACTTGCCGGTGGCATTGCCAACACCCGGAAAGTCGAGCGCAATCCGGGCCGGGCTGGTGATCGCGAAACCGAGCGGCGGTTTGGCGACCGGCTTTTTAAGTGTCACCTTGACGATCACGTTCGCGCCCTGTTGATTGGCTACGATCGACTCGATCACATTCTCGGCAGGCGCCTGCGCCAGCGCGAAAGCGCTGGCCAGCCACAGGCAGAACACTGCCGATCCCTGTATGGCCCGCCTTGCAGCCAGCACCGGACCCAAGCTTTTAACGTGAAAGCCGCGTAGCGACTCACTTCGCTCCCCTCTCCCGCCTGCGGGAGAGGGGTTGGGGGAGAGGGCGGCCATGGTGCATTCATGTATTGGGGTGGCATTTTCGCCATGGCCGTTATATTGTTTTTTTAATGCATTCATTATTTGCTCCCCTGCAACTCTAGCTTGGCTTGGCGCTCGGTCCACTCTCCGGACGCATCTTGAACGATTTCCTTGAGCTCCATTTCGGTTTCGGTCACTTTGGTCACCATGCCGAAGTTCTGACCGACATAATTCCCGACCTTGATTCGGAACACCGCTTTATCAACCAGTACTAGCGCATAGCTGAGACCGGGCTTTTGCAAGGTGCCGACCATTCTCAGCGTGTCCAGCGGATAATCCTCCAGTACTTCCCGGCGCCGCTCGAGATTAGGCTTGAGCGCTCCATTGGATTTGGCTTGCATTTTCGCCAGTGCCACGGAAAGCTTGATCGGGTTGTAAGGGTCTACCGCATCGACGGCACCATAGACGAATGGCGTGAATTTCTTGGGTTCGTCAATTTTCCGAACGACAATTTTAGTGTCCCGCTTGACATCACTCATCCACTGTGTGACTTCCAGTTGATCGTTGTCGCCGCACCCTCCCAGTGCGGCCAGCAGGAGCAGCGGCAAGCCCTTCATCCGTCGGGAGCGCATCATTTCTTACCTCCCTTCTTATCGGTAGCCAGCTTGCGCTGGGCCGCGACTTCTTCCGGGTCCAGATAGCGAAACGTCTTGGCGATCGCTTCCAGGCTTAATACACCATCCTTGGCTGCGACCAGGTTCATGCTGTTGAGCGTGACGATGCGCGGCAAATTGGCGATATCGCTGGTGAACGCACCGACATCGTGATAGCTGCCCACAACCTTGATATTGATCGGCAGCTCGGCATAGTAGTCGTTGACTGCCACCTGGCCTGGCTTGAACAGTTCGAATTGCAGGCCGCGCCCAATGCCAGCCTGGTTGATGTCGGACAGCAGTGCGTCCATCTCTGCCTTGTTCGGCAACTGCTTTTCGAGAGTGGCGACATACTGGCCCACCAGTTCTTTTTGTTTGCGCAGACTGTCAAGATTCATCGCTTGAGCAATCTTGCTGCGATATTCGTCCCTGAGTTTTTGCTCCTGCTGCACCCCGGCATCCAGCGCTGCAATCTGGTCGCTCCAGTAAAAATACCAACCCAACACCAGAACTGCAAACAGGACCCCTACGCCGCACAGCAGGCGTGGCGCAAGCGGCCACTGCCCTGGCTGCTGCCCATCCAGGCCCTGGAATTGTGCCTTGAGTGAATCCATCACCCGTTTTAAATCTGCCATGACGCGCCTCTCGTGCTGTGTTGTCAGGGTTTCGCGGGTGAGACACCGGCAATTTCTGCCTGCTCTTTGTCACGCGGCCGCTTGATGCCCACGTTGACGGTGAATTCAAAGATTTTTTTTGTGTCCTTGCCTTGCCCGAGGTTGCTGGAACGGATCTCGATCAGTTCGGGCAAATTGAGCCAAGGAGAGTTATTGCTGAGATTGCGCAGGAACTCCGATACCCGCTCATTCGATTGTGCGTAGCCATTCATGATCACACGCTGCCCCTCCTGCTTGAAGGCACGTAAATAGACGCCCTCGGGAGTTTGCTTGACCAGTTCATCCATCAAATAGACTGGCTGGTTGCGATCGCCCTGCAAATCCTCTACTGCCTGCTGGCGCGCCTTCAATGCCTCGATGTCCTGTTTCAGCGTGGAGATTTCCTTGATCTGGATATCGAGCCTGGCATTTTCAGTCTTGATGAAAGTATTCCGCTGCTCCTGTTCGGAAATTTTATTTCCGATGCCAAAGCCAACCAGAATCACCACCAACGCCGCCACAGTGCCGGCCAGACCCAGCATTGCGTAAAATTCGCTCTGGCGTTTTTTGCGCTTTTCTTCGCGGTGCGGAAGCAGGTTAATCTTGATCATAGGTCGAACCTCCGCAGCGCCAGGCCGCAGGCGACCAGGTAAGCGGGTGCGTCGATGCGCAATTGCTTTTCGCGCACCCCGTCTGCCAGCTTCATGCCGGCGAACGGATTGACGACCGCGCTGGCAATCTTGGTCCGGCTGGTGACGATATCGACCAGATTAGGAATGACCGCGCAGCCTCCAGCGAGAAACAGCCGGTCGATGCGGGCGTGTGGCGTCGATGTGAAAAAGAACTGTATCGCACGGGTGATCTCTTGCGCCGCGCTTTCCAGAAACGGCATCAGCAACTCGGCTTGATAGTTGCTTGGCAAATTACCAGCCTTCTTCTTGATCTCGGCCTCTTCAAAGGCCACACCATAAGTGCGCACGATATCCTGGGTCAGTTGGTTGCCACCGAACGGCTGCTCGCGCTCGTAAATTACCTGCCCATCCAGTACCACGGAGAAATGCGTCAATTGCGCGCCGATCTGGAACAACGCGATGATTTGTCCCTTGCCTGCCTTGGGCAGCTCGGCATTGACACGTTCAAGTGCGGACCTGGCCGCATACGATTCGATATCCATGACTACCGGCTTCAAACCGGCCGATTCGGCTACCGCCACCCTGTCCTCCACCTTTTCTTTGCGCGATGCTGCGAGCAAGACATCAACATCGTCGGGAGAATTGCCGGATGGGCCAATTACATCGAAATCGAGGCTGACTTCATCCAATGCAAATGGGATGTACTGGCTGGCCTCCGACTCGACATGCAGCTCCAGTTCCAGCTCCGACATTCCTGCCGGCAAGATAATCTTCTTGGTGATGACCGAGGCCGGCGGCATTCCCAATGCGACATTTTTTGCGCGGGTGCCGCTTTTTTTCCATATGCGGCGTACCGCCTCGGCAACTTGCTCGATATTTTCAATGTTGCCGTCCACGATGGCCCCGCGCGGCAAAGCTTCAAATGCATAGCGCTCCAGGCGCAATTCGTTTTTGCCCACTTCGGACAGCTCGACTAGCTTGACCCCCGAAGTACTGATATCCAGACCTATCAATGGCGGATTCCTGGTACCGAATAACGATCTGATCTCAATAGCCAAAGACAGTCCCCTTAACGTGACGCACCGTGTGAACGCAACACCTGATTGACTGTCCAATTTGCCGGGCAGTGTAAAAAATGCAAATTATTTGCTTTTAAAACCGTAACTTAGGCGGAACTTATCCAGAATCACTTCAAATCCTAGCAATAAGCGCCAGAAAGTGTAAAGAACTTTCCGCCAAGACACAATATGCGTTGCCAATATCCGACTTTGCCTGCACCGCTGGCAAGACACGATTGGCCCGACTGCTTGTGCCGCCACGCCTCCTTAGCAATGGACAATTTGCGGCTGCCGCTATAATGGCGCCGATGACGACTTCACCAAGAAACCGCGCATGACATCCAACGACGCCAAAAAATCCACAAAAAAATCACCTTCAAGTCCGACCGGCTGGATTGCCCGGCTCACGATTGGCACCGCGGGGCTGGCATTGAGCCTGGCACTGATCGGCGTACTGGTGCTCGGCATTGCAGTGGCGCTGGCGTACCCGAATTTGCCAGCGCTGGATGCGCTGACAGTGTACCGGCCAAAGATGCCCTTGCGCATCTTTTCTGACGATAATGTTCTAATCGGCGAGTTTGGCGAAGAACGGCGCAGCATGGTGCGCATCAAGGATATTCCGGATGTGATGAAAAAAGCGGTTCTTGCCATTGAGGACGACCGCTTTTATGAACACGGCGGTATTGACTACCAGGGCATCCTCCGTGCGGCGGTCCACAACCTGGGCGGCGGCGCCAGACAGGGCGCCTCCACCATCACCCAGCAGGTGGCGCGCAACTTCTTTCTATCCAGCGAACAGACCTTCAAACGCAAGATATATGAAGCGCTGCTGGCCTGGAAAATTGAGAAAAGCCTGTCGAAGGACCAGATTCTCGAGGTGTACATGAACCAGATTTATCTGGGGCAGCGCGCCTACGGCTTTGCGTCGGCAGCTCAGATTTATTTCGGCAAGAGACTGCAGGATGTCACCACGGCAGAGGCGGCCATGCTGGCCGGGCTACCGAAAGCCCCTTCGGCCAACAATCCTGTGGTCAATCCGAAGCGGGCCAAAGCCCGCCAGCAATACATCCTGACCAGGATGCACCAACTTGGCTATATCGACGACGAACAATGGGATCTGGCAAAAAACGAGACACTGCGCATCAAGACCTACAGCAATGAGTTCGGTATGCATGCCGAATACGTGGCCGAGATGACCAGACAACTGGTCTATGAGCAGTACAAGGAAGAAACCTATACGCGCGGACTCAATGTGTACACCACTATCCGCAAGGCCGATCAGGATGCTGCTTATCTGTCGTTGCGCCGTGGCGTGATGGATTACGAGAAACGCCATGGCTACCGCGGGCCGGAAGGATACATGGAAATCCCGTCAGACAAGACCGAGGCCGACGACGCGATCGAAAAAACCCTTGCCGACTATTCCGATAGTGACGATCTGGTGGCAGCGATCGTGCTCGATGCAACCCCGCAAAAAATCCGCGCGGTGTTGTCTTCCGGAGAAGAAATCACTATTACCGGCAGCGGGCTGCGCTTTGCCAATAGCTGGCTGTCCGCCAAGGCAGCGCCGAATCACCGCATCAAGCGCGGCGCGGTGATTCGCGTGACCCAGGATGGCAAGAGCTGGAGCATCACGCACATGCCTGAAGTGGCTGCGGCTTTCGTCTCGGCCAGTACCGATGACGGTGCAATTCGATCACTGGTTGGCGGCTTCGACTACAACCGCAACAAATTCAATCATGTCACCCAAGCGTGGCGCCAACCCGGCTCCTCGTTCAAGCCTTTCATTTATTCGGCATCGCTGGAAAAAGGCATGTCGCCGGCCACCATCATCAACGATGCTCCAATCTCCTTCGGCGGCGGCCTGACCGGAGGACAGTTATGGGAACCGAAGAACTACGACGGCATGTACGATGGCCCGATGACGATGCGCACCGGTTTGAGCAAATCAAAAAACATGGTTTCGGTGCGGATCCTGAACAAGATCGGAGCCAAGTACGGGCAGGAATACGCGACCCGGTTCGGCTTCGATGCCGACAAGAATCCGCCGTACCTGACGCTGTCGCTGGGCGCTGGCGCGGTCACTCCGTTGCAAATGGCCGGAGCTTACTCGGTATTTGCCAACGGCGGCTACAAGGTCAGCCCTTATATCATCTCGAAAATCACCGATTCCGATGGCAACGTATTGTCGCAGGTCGCGCCCGACCAGGCGGGTGACGAAACAAACCGGGTGATTGACGAACGCAATGCGTTCCTGATCGACAGCATGCTCAAGGATGTGGTCAACCACGGCACCGCCACCAAGGCGCTGACGCTGAAACGTCCCGACCTGGCCGGCAAGACCGGTACCACCAACGATTCGATCGATGCCTGGTTTGCCGGTTACCAGCCGAAACTGGTCGGAATCGCCTGGATGGGCTTCGACAAACCCAGGAATCTGGGCAACCGGGAAACCGGCGGCGGCCTGGCGCTGCCGATCTGGATCGGTTACATGCAAAAAGTCGTCAACACCTTGCCAATTGAGGAGCGCCCGATACCGAACGGCATCATCGCAGACAATGGCGACTATTACTATGCTGAAAATCCGCCCGGCACCGGCGTCCAAAGCCTCGGCCTGGACGATGCCGGCACTCCCGACGAGAACGGCAACGAAGTCAAGAACGAACTGTTCTGATCCGGCAGGCTTCTACGCCTATTGCGTTTCTAAATCAATCGTGAACGCGCAGGTGAAGTGCAGACAGGACGCAGCTACGGCAAGCGAAGCCGACAGAGTGCACGGTTGATTTGGAAATGGAATCAGAATCCGTCCAGCGCCACGCCGACACCACCCTGTTCGCCAACCATGCGCGACAGCGCGGCGCTCAACTCCGAGCCGTCGCGCGTATTGACCCAGCGCGCATCGTCGCGCTTGTAATGGAATCCGCCCGACTTCGCCGCCACCCACATCTGCTGCATCGGTGCCTGGCTATTGATGATGATTTTGGAGCCGTTGTCGACAAACTCGATTTCCAGCACGTTGCCGCTGCGACTGCATTCGACATCCAGATCGCCGGACGCGGCGACACGTTCCAGTGCAACTTCGATTGCGCCCAGGGTCGACTCGGCCAGCGCCAAGAATTCCGATTCCGTCATGCTACACTCCAATCCGTTTATGTAACCGTGATTCTAATCGTGAATTCCCCTTTCAGTTTGCCGCGCTCTGCCGCCATTGCCGTTTTTGCCATCCTGATCAGCCTGCTGGGCGCCTGTGGCCAAAGAGGGCCGCTGTATCTGCAGGCCAAGCCGGCGCCCGCCCCTGCCGCAACACCGGCAGCATTACCTGCCAGCACCCCCGCCAGCACACCGCTCCCAGTCACTCAATAACTCACTCTCCATGTCGCATTTTTCCTATCAGTTTGGCGTTCTGTGCGCCGAAAACACGCCCTTGAACAGCATTGCCGAGCAGTTCGGCACTCCGACCTATGTCTACTCCAAAGCCGCGCTGAGCGAGAACTTCGCTGCTTACGCCAATGCCTGCAGCGGCCACGATGCATTGGTGTGCTATGCGGTGAAAGCCAATTCCAATCTCGCCATCCTGAACTTGCTGGCCCGGCAGGGCGCGGGCTTTGACCTGGTATCCGGCGGCGAACTGCAGCGCGTGATCGCCGCCGGCGGCGCCACCGACAAATGCCTGTTCTCCGGCGTCGGCAAGACGCGCGCCGAGATGCGCCTGGCGCTGGCGCACGGCATCCTGTGCTTCAACGTCGAATCGATTCCCGAACTGCACCTGTTGAACGAAGTCGCGGGCGAGATGGGCAAGATCGCGCCGGTCAGCCTGCGCGTCAACCCGAACGTGGATGCGAATACCCATCCCTACATCTCGACCGGGCTGAAGGACAACAAATTCGGCGTCGCCTTCGACGATGCGCTGGCAACCTATCGCACCGCAGCGGCACTGCCGCATCTGGCGGTGGTCGGCATCGACTGCCATATCGGATCGCAACTGCTGGACGATGCGCCGCTGCTGGAAGCGCTCGACAAACTGCTGGATCTAATCGATGCGCTGGCTGCAGTAGATATCCGGATCCATCATCTCGACATCGGCGGAGGCATCGGCATCACCTATGACGACGAGCAGCCGGTACCGGTTGGCGCATATCTGGCGCGCCTGTTCGCCAGAATCGATGGCTGGCGCGCAGAAAAGCATGGCGGCGCGCCGATCAAGGTATTGTTCGAGCCGGGCCGCTCGATCGTCGGCAACGCCGGCGTGTTACTGACCCAAACCCTGTATTTGAAACACGGCGAAAGCAAGAATTTTGCGGTGGTCGATGCGGCCATGAACGACTTGATGCGCCCGGCCATGTACGAAGCCTGGCACCGGGTGCAGCCGGTAGTGCCGCGCCAGCAGCCGGCCCAGACCTTTGACGTGGTCGGCCCGATCTGCGAATCGGGCGACTGGCTGGCGCGCAGCCGGGAGCTGGCGCTGGAACCGGGCGATCTGCTGGCCATCATGTCTGCCGGCGCCTATGGCATGACGATGGCATCGAATTACAATACCCGCCCGCGTGCAGCCGAAGTGATGGTCGATGGCGACCGGGTGCACCTGATCCGCAAGCGCGAAACGGCGGCCGATCTGTTCGCACTCGAAGCCCTGATCGGTTGACTGGTCCCATCCAGATTGTTACTGCACCATGTATTTTTATCCATCGCATATAAAATATGCGGCAATGCCAGTGTTTTTTGGCATACTCCGATAAATCCAGTGCAGGCTTGGGTGCCTGCACTAGCAAGCGCTTCAAATCGGCGAGATCTTAATGAAGCGTTTTTGCTGGCGCCTTTGCCTGACACGCGACACTAGCCGCACCAGCAGCAGCGATGCCACGATCAGTCCCATCAGGATCGGCTGGGCAAAGTCATGCTTGCCCGCCTTCATCCACCAGAAATGCACGATCGCCAGCGGCGCAATCAGGTAAATAAGGCGATGCAACCATTGCCAGCGCTTGCCGCCCAACAGCCGTACCATGCGGTTGCTGCTGGTGGCCGCCAGCGGAATCAGCAGCACGAAGGTGATGAAGCCGACCGTAATGAAAGGTCGCTTGATGACGTCCCTGAACATTTCGCTCAGATCGAAGAAATGGTCGAACCAGACGAAAGTCATGAAGTGCAGGCAGGCGTAAAAGAAGACGAACAAGCCAAGCATGCGGCGCAACTTGATCAGCCACGGCCATTGCAGCCATTTGCGCAGCGGCGTCACCGCCAGCGTGATGCAAAGGAAATACAGCGTCCAGTCGCCGCTGTTGCGGCTGATGAATTCAAGCGGATTGGCGCCGAGCCGGTCGGTCAGCGTAAATATCACCAAGCGCAGAAACGGCAGCAGCGAGAGCAGGAAAACACAGCGCTTGATGCCGCTCAATTGGCGCGGCGTCGGATGAAAGGGGGGATTGCCGGGGAAGGTCATCGCGCGGCAACCTTAGAAAAGTTTTTTCAGGTCCATCCCGGCATACAGAGATGCGACCTCGCTATAACCGTTGAACATCAGCGTCTTGCGCTTCCTGGTAAAGAAGCTGTCCTCGCCGATGCGCCGTTCGCTGGCCTGCGACCAGCGCGGGTGATCGACCTCCGGATTGACGTTTGCATAAAAACCATACTCCTGCGGTGCTGCGATATTCCATGCAGTCTTCGGCTGCTCGTTGACGAAGCGGATCTTGACGATCGACTTGGCCGATTTGAAGCCGTATTTCCACGGCAGCACGATGCGTACCGGCGCACCGTTCTGGTTCGGCAACACTTCGCCGTACATGCCGAATGTCAGCAGCGCCAGCGGATGATGTGCCTCATCGATGCGCAAGCCTTCCACATACGGCCAATCCAGCACCGGACTGCGCAGGCCGGGCATCTGCTTCGGATCGGCCAGCGTGACGAATTCAATGAATTTCGCGTTGCCGGTCGGCTCCACCTTTTTGATCAGCGCCGACAACGAATAGCCGACCCACGGAATCACCATTGACCAGCCTTCGACACAGCGCAAGCGGTAGATGCGCTCTTCCAGCGGCGCCAGCTTCAGCAGGCTATCCAGATCCAGCGTCATCGGCTTTTTTACTTCGCCCTCGATGGCGATGCTCCAGGGCCGCGTCTTCAGGCTGCCCGCGTACTTGGCCGGGTCCGACTTGTCGGTGCCGAATTCATAAAAATTATTGTAGGTGGTCGCATCCTTGTAGGCGCTCTGCCGGTCCATCATCGGATAGGCCGGATTCGGTTTGCCGGCCAGTTTCCGCGCGGCATTCTGTGCCAGCGCCTGGCGCGTGGCCATCTCCAGCAGGGCGCCGCCGGCGATCGAGCCGACCGCGACCTGCCTGATGAAGCTGCGGCGCGATTCAAAGATGTGCTTCGGAGTGATTTCGGAAGCAAACGGAATATCGACCCCGTTCGGGCTGCGCTTGATCAACATGATGACTCCAATTTGCGATGTTGCCGGTAAATGATGTCAGTTGGTCTGGCGCGCCGGCGCAACCTTACAAGATTATTGTAATTGGCGATACCGCAGGTCGGGCATAGCGGATGCGGGCCAAGCCGACCGGTTCGGATATACAGAGGGGAGACTCATGATGGTCATCCCCGGCCGGCCAGTCGTCTGCGCTGCGCCTGCAGCACGGCCGACATGGTCAGCCGGGACCCGCGCAGTCCGTCCGGCGCGACTTACAATTCGCCGTAGGAATGCAGGCCGGACAGGAACATGTTGACGCCCAGAAAGGCAAACGTCGTTACCAGCAAACCGCCCAGCGCCCACCATGCGGCCATTTGTCCGCGCAAGCCCTTCATCAGGCGCATGTGCAGCCAGGCCGCGTAATTCAGCCAGACGATCAGTGCCCAGGTTTCTTTCGGGTCCCACGACCAGTAGCCACCCCAGGCTTCGGCAGCCCACAGCGCGCCGAGGATGGTGGCGATGGTGAAAAATGCGAAACCGACTGAAATCGCCTTGTACATCACGTCATCCAGCACTTCCAGCGACGGCAACCGGTCGACCAGCATGCCTTTGGACTTGAGCAGGTAGGCAACCGCCACCATCGCAGCCAGCGCAAACGTGCCATACCCGATGAAATTGGCAGGCACATGGATTTTCATCCACCAGCTTTGCAGTGCCGGCACCAGCGGCTGGATATTGGCGGCGTCGCGCGATACGGTATACCAGAGCAAAAAGCCGACCGCGGCGGCAATCACCAGCAGCACGAACGGGCCCAGTTGGCGGGTTGCATAATGCTGTTCGTAATACAGGTAAAACAACGCGGTAATCATCGAGAACAGGATGAACACTTCATACAGGTTCGACACCGGTATGTGGCCGATGTCGGCACCGATCAGATACGACTCGTACCAGCGCACCAGCATGCCGGCGAAACCCATCACCACCGCAGCCCAGCACAAAACCGAACCGACCGCAGAGCCGAAATCCGACCGGGCAACCAGGCCGATCCAGTAGAAAAAGGTCGAAAGCAGGAATAAAGTTCCCATCCACAGGATCGCCGACTGGCTCGACAACAGGTATTTGAGCAAGAATTTCTGGTTCGCCATCTCGAGCGCACCGCCGTACAGCGCGATGGCCGACAGACTCAGGACCGCCAGCACGACAAACAGCCCGCGCACCGGCTTCCAGTTCCAGCCCAGCCAGGCGAAGGTCGGCGCCGCCAGCACCAGGATCGACTTCTCGTAAATGTCCATGAAATGGCCATACATGCTCAAGCCGGTCAGCGAGGCCGCCACCAGGGCTGCCGCATACAGCCAGTCGAGCGGCGATAGACGCTTGAAATAGCCGGGTTGCGGCGAATAGCTTGCTTGTTGCGTCAATTCCATGATGTTTCTCCGTTGTTGCCAGACTGCCGCCGGGACAACCTGCTCAATAATCAGTACAGAAGTGTAGTCCTATCGCGCCATCACTGCACAGGCGGGTCCGGCTGCGTCATTTGCTGCTTGAGAGTGCGGTAGTCGTTCTCGAAGTCGAGCGTTTTGCGCTGCGAACTCATCGCCATCAGGGCAACCGAACCGGCATCGCGATCCTTGAGCCAAACCCACAGGCGACGCTCACGGATATAAAACATCGAAAATACGCCCAGCGTCAGCAGCAGGCAACCGAAATACACCACCTTCTTGCCGGGCGAGCGGGTGACCTGGAACACTGAAGCCTTGATTTCTTCGAAACCCTGCAATTGCAGATACACCGGCGCGCCATAAAAGAAGGCGTCGGATAGCGCGCTGGTGCTCAATTGCAGGAAGCGCGCATGCGTGTCAGTGGCTTCGATCGGCTTCAAGCCATCTTTTTCGCGCGCCGCCTGCCACAGCTCCCACATGCTGCCGTTGAGTATCTTCATGAAAATATCGGCTGCCTTTTCCTGCTCGGCGGGCGGAATATTGTCGAGAAATTTCGATACCGCGAGATAGCCGGCTGCAGTGCCAGTGCCGTCGCCGGCGAATACCGTCAGACTCTTGCTCGCGGATTGCTGCAACTGGGGACCCAGCTTGCTGCCGCCATCGGACCCTCCCTGCAGTGCGCGCCCCGCATAGCGTTGCGCCGCCTGTTCACGCAAGGCGGGGTCCAGCAGTGCGGCGCGCAAGCGCATCCATTCCTGCACGGTATTGTTATCGTCGGCTGGAATCCGCAGAAAACGGAATTGCTCTGCCGGCGTATCGCGCGTACCGGCCAGGAACACATAGGCGCGGTCGAGCAGTACCGGCTGCATGTAATTCTGGAACTCGCGCGCCTGGCCGTTCTTGTCGCGCAGTTTGTACTGCACGCTGGGACCGGCATTTTTCAGATTCTTGTCGTTGGCATTCTTGGCGGCAGAGCCGAGATGCTGGTCCAGCGTACTCGATAATTTCTGATTGAAAGTCTTGTCAACCGCGCGCAGATCTTGCCCCTGCCCCATGTTTTCAATATTGAACGGACGAAAGCCGGACCACTCCACCGTGTATTCGCCGCCACTGCCCGGCTGATCGGCCTTACTCAGTACCGTCGTGTTGCCGACCACACCGGCAATCGGAAACGTATATGTTTTGGTGCCGGCCATCGGGTAGCCGGTCAGCTTCAGTTTGCTGCCGCCGTCCTCGAAACTCGATTGATAGACGGCCACGCCCTTGTAAATCAGCGGCTCGTTAACCTTGATGGTAGCCGGGAAAGACTTCCCGCTCTGGTGATCGGTCACGACCACGTCGCTGGCAAATAGCTTTGGCATGCCAGTGGAATAGAAATCGATGGTGAATTTCTTGAGCTGAATCGAGAACGGCAATCCCTGGATCAGCACGCCATCCTGCTGCGGAATGATGGCTGTATCGCTGCTGGCGCCCTCGGGAATCAGGGTATTGCCGCGAAAGGTCGGATTGGCATGACTCAGCCAGTGTTGCTGCGGAATATCGGCAATGATGCCGTTGCCAGCAAAGGGCGTCTTGCCCATGAACCATTGCTGAAAGCGGATCGGCATGTCCGAATCCAGCAAACCGCCGATGCAGATGATGACGATTGCGCTATGCGCGAAAATATAGCCCCATTTGTTGGCTGCGCCTTGCTTGGCAGCGATCAGGGTTGCCTGCTCTTTTGCGACGACCTTGGTCTTATAACCCTGATCAGCCAGCTGGGCGACCAGGCGCTGCGTCAGACGGGCGCGGGATGCGCTGGAAGCCCACTCGGCCTTGTGATGGAAATTGCGCAGGGATTCTTCCCGCACGTATTCACGCCAGCTACGCATGTCCTTGAGCATCTTGGGCGCATTGCGGATGATGCACAGTGATGTCGAGAGCACCAGGAAAGCCATGATCAGTAAGAACCACCAGGTTGAATAGAGTGCGTACAAGCCGAATTTGTCAAATACTTCAAACCAGAACGGGCCGAACTGGTTGACGTAATTCGACATCGGCTCACTCTGCTTCAACACCGTGCCGATCACGGAAGCGATCGCAATCAGCGTCAACAGGCTGATTGCGAAACGCATCGAGGAGAGGAGTTCCACCGCGTCGGCGAGCCAGCGGCGGTGAGTCTTGATCTGTAATCCGGCAGTGCTTGTGTTCATGCTCATGCTATACGATCGTCATCTTTAAAAAAACAAAAGGGGTAGCCTTGGCCACCCCCTCAGTACTTCTCGTAATTATTATGGTGTATGTCTGATTACTTCAAGCCAGCCACGTAGTCTGCCACAGCCTTGATTTCGTCATCGGTCATGCGTTTGGCGATAGCAGTCATCTGCGCGCTGTTGCTGCGGGTGCCGGCGCGGTAACTGATCAATTGCGCGACCGTATAATCCTGATGCTGACCGCCAATGCGCGGGAACTGGGCGGGAATGCCCGCCCCGCTCGGGCTGTGGCAACCGGCGCAGGCCGGGATATTTGCTCCGGTGATGCCGGCGCGATAAATTTTCTTGCCGGCATCGACGGTATTCTTGTTTTTGGCGGCGCCTGGGCTAGGTTTTTGCGCACTGAGATACGCGGAGATATTTTTCATGTCATCGTCGCTCAATGCCTTGGCGAAACCAGTCATGACCGCGTTATTGCGCGTGGCTCCGGTAAAGTCGACCAGTTGCTTGTGCAGATAGCCCTCATGCTGCGCAGCCAGTTTCGGATTCAGCGCGATGGTGGAATTGCCGGCGGCACCATGACACGAGGCACAGGCAATAATGTTGCGGGCGCTGTCGCCATTGGTGTACAGGGCTTCGCCCTTGGCCGGATCGACCTTGGCTGCTGCTTTTTGTTCAGCGGCACCTGCGCTGGCAACGGTGGATACGGCCAGAGCCGCAACAAACAGGGATTTTACAATTGGCAAAAAAACACGGTTCATTCAAACACCTTGAGACTGAATATTAAAATTTGCCCTAATGGCAGCCATCCTGCTACGTTTGCACGACTTGCAGTCATTGCACGCGAGCTCGCTTGTTTGCGGCGCAACCATACGTAACCCCTTATTGTACAATAGCTTTCCGGCGTTTTTGCCCCTTTTTTGATTATCCCTATGTCCATACTTTGGCAAGCCCGCTTCTTTACCACGGTGAATCATCTGCGTGATTTGCCAGATACACAGGTCCCGGAAGTCGCTTTTGCCGGCCGCTCCAATGCCGGCAAATCCACCGCCATCAATATCCTGTGCAACCAGAAGAAACTGGCGTTCGCCTCCAAAACACCCGGCCGCACCCAGCATATCAATTACTTTTCGATCGGCGGCGCCCACGTCGGCCAGCATCGCAAGGATGAAACCAAGGTCGACGAGATCCGCTCGATGATGGTCGACTTGCCCGGTTACGGCTATGCGGAGGTGTCCGGCTCGGCCAAGCTGCACTGGCAGGAATTGCTCGGCGACTACGTGCGCAGGCGGGCGCAGCTGGCGGCACTGATACTTATCATGGATGCGCGCCGCCCGTTTACCGCGCTCGATACGCAGATGCTGGAATGGTTCGCCACCACCGGCAAACCGGTACATTGCCTGCTGACCAAGGCCGACAAGCTCAATCGCAACGAATCGGCCAACGCGCTACGCGTCACGCGCACCATCCTGGGAAGTTACGTCGATAGCGCAGGCACACCCTTCCCGTACACCGCACAATTGTTTTCATCGCTGAAACGCATCGGCCTGGAAGAGGCGGACCAGAAGATCATGGAACTGAGCGGCCTGACGGCCATCGCAAGTCCCGCAGAAACGCCCGATCAGGCAAACCTTGCGCCATCGCAGGAATAGATGAAATCAAGGGAGTATGATTTAGAATGCCTTGTTGTCGCAGGTTAATTGAGCGAGTGAAAATATACCAATGCGAGTATATTTTCATCAAGGATGCCGACAGCGCAGCAAGATACCAGCGTTTTCCGGAATAAAAAATCCCTGGAGAAAGGGGAATGATCTCCAGGGAAAAAGAGCCTTTTCGCGTATGTCGCGATTTGGCACCCGCTCAGGGAGGGAAGCGGGAGGCAAGCGAACTCGCCTGTCAATAAGATATCTTCTGATATAAAAAGTTCATTCAATTTCAACCACTTTTTCGCCCCATGCCACCATGAAACTATTCTCCACACCTGTCCACTTTCCCGCCACCCGCATGCGCCGCATGCGCAAGGATGCGTTTTCCCGCAACCTGATGCGCGAAAATTGCATTACCGCATCCGACCTGATTTATCCGGTCTTCATTCTGGAAGGCACGCAGCAGCGCGAAGCGGTCGCTTCGATGCCAGGCGTGGAGCGGCTCTCGGTTGATCTGTTGCTGGAAGTGGCGGAGGATTGCGTGGCGCTGGGGATTCCCGTGATGGCGTTGTTTCCGGTTATCGAATCGTCGCTGAAAACGCCGGACGGCAGTGAAGCGCTGAATCCGAAAGGTCTGGTGCCACGCGCGGTTAAGGAACTGAAACGCCGTTTCCCGGAGCTTGGCATCCTGACCGATGTCGCGCTCGACCCGTATACCAGTCACGGCCAGGATGGCCTGATCAATGCGAGCGGCTATGTTTTGAACGATGAAACCTGCGCGATGCTGACCAAACAGGCACTAACGCAGGCCGAGGCCGGCGTCGACATCGTGGCGCCGTCCGACATGATGGATGGCCGCATCGGCAGCATCCGCAGCGCACTGGAAACCTACCGCCACATTCACACCCGCATCATGGCGTACTCGGCCAAATACGCATCGTCGTTTTACGGCCCGTTTCGGGATGCGGTCGGCTCCTCGGCCAATCTGGGCAAAGGCGACAAGGCGACCTATCAAATGGATCCGGCCAATAGCGACGAAGCGCTGCGCGAAGTCGCGCTCGATCTGGCCGAAGGCGCCGACATGGTGATGGTCAAGCCGGGCATGCCGTACCTGGACATCGTGCGTCGCATCAAGGATGAGTTCAAGGTCCCAACCTTCGCCTATCAGGTCAGCGGCGAATACGCGATGCTCAAAGCTGCCGCCCACCACGGCTGGCTGGAACACGACAAGGTGATGATGGAGTCGATGATGGCCTTCAAGCGCGCCGGTGCCGATGGTGTGTTGACCTATTTCGCGCGCGACATCGCGCGCTTGCTGAAACAGGTCTGAGCGGCTAATGCACAGGCGCGATTTATCGCGCCTCCTAACCTGCTCGTTTATCGTAGCTGCCAATCGCACAAGTCGGATTAATAACCACTTTAGGAGTATGCTGAAAAACCATGCATTTCCCGCATATATTTATTGCGACTTTAAAAATACTCAGTAAAAATGAAATTTTCGTCAAAACACCAGAGATAACGACCGCGCAAATCGCTCTGCATTCTGATAGCCGATTACCCGCGCACCCTGAATCTCCGCTCCTTGCGCGTTAAAGAAGATGATGCCGGGCGGGCCGAACAGATTAAAACGCTTGAGCATCGCCTTGTCATCCGCATTGTTCGCAGTCACATCCGCCTGCAATAGCAACAGCGTCGACATCTGCTCGCGCACACGCTGATCGGTAAAGGTCAGCTTCTCCATTTCCTTGCAGGAAACGCACCAGTCGGCGTAAAAATCGAGCATCACCGTCTTGCCCTGCGTCGATGCCAGCGCCGCATCGAGTTCCCCGACCGAGCGCACGCGGGTAAATTGCAGCGGCTTTTCGGGATTGCCGATCAGGTGCGACAGCGGTGCCCAGGCATCCCGGCCGCCGCTGGCTACGCCAACCAGTTGCGCCAGACCGAATGCTGCAAGAACGATACCGAGCGTAATCGAAAATCCGCCGCTAAGCGGGCGCAGCAGGAAGATTCCATAACCCAGGCCGAGTGCCGCCCAGCCCAGCATCGCCAGCCAGCCAGGAAGAATCGGAGCCACCATCCACAACGCCAGACCCAGCATCAACACGCCGAAGAAGCGTTTCACCGTTTCCATCCAAGCGCCAGCCCGCGGCAACAGGGTGCCTGCAGAGATCCCGACCAACAGCAGCGGCACGCTCATTCCAGCCGCCATCGCAAACAGCGCGCCGCCGCCGATCACCACATCGCGAGTCTGACTGATATACACCAGTGCTCCGGCCAGCGGCGCCGCCACACAAGGCCCGACAATCAGGGCTGAAATCGCACCCATGGCAAATACCCCGAACAACTTGCCGGCGGACTGGCGCTCCGACACTTGCATCAGGCGCGATTGAATCACCGCCGGCACCTGCAACTGATAGACCCCGAACATCGACAGCGCCAGAGTCACCATCAGCAGCGCAAACAGGCCCAGCACCCAGGAATTTTGCAGACTGGCAGCCAAGCCTTCGCCGATCAGGCCGGCCGCTATGCCGAGCGCGGTATACACGATCGCCATCCCAAGCGAGTACGCGACCGACAGGACAAAGGCGCGCGAACGCGGCACATGGGCGCCCTCTCCCACGATGATGAAAGACAAGATGGGGACCATCGGCAGCACGCAAGGAGTAAATGCCAGACCTAGACCGAGCAGGAAGAACAAGGGCAGGATGACCAGCAATTTGCGGCCTTTCAGCGATGCCTCGATGCTGCCCATTTCGCCGTCCGGCAAGCCTGCTGTCGTCGACTCCTGCTCGGATGCAGCGTTATTCCGGCCGATCTGGGCGCCGCTGGTGTCGCCACCCATGCCCAGTACGCCCTGTATCGCACCTGCTGCTGCCAGCAAGCCACCCCCTGTCGGCGACAAGTTCGCGACCGACTCCATCGGCGCGTAACACAATCCCTGATCCGCGCAGCCCTGCGAAGTGACTGTCAGTACAAACGGTGCGGTGGCCTGCACCGGCAGCGTAATCGTTACCTGCTTGTGATACTTTTCGACATCTTTCTCAAATGTCTTGTCGAATTTAATGATGCCGCGCGGCAGTTCAGGTGGACCCAAGGCGGCTCCCACAGCCTTGAACTGGAAACGTTCGCGATACATGTAATAGCCATCGGCGATGGCAAAAGTCAGCACGATCGTGCTCGGATCTTGCATCCTGGCAGCGAACTTGAATGCTGCTTCCGACTCCAGGAAATCTTCGTTCGCAAAGGCATGCTGGGGCAACAGGATCCCCAGCAACGCAAAGAACAAAATCCAGGCAAATGCAGCTTGCCTGGATGACGGATGTTGGGATAAACGCTTATACATGCAAATCTTTCTTCATTGCCACATCAATCCGATGAATGCTGAGGCAAACACATCAAAACTTCAGCCTGACATGCACCTTAACTACCCGCCCGAGTGGGGCGACGCACTTGAACGGCGATGGATGGACCGCAGCACCGACAATACGTTCCCAAAAACAACATCGCGTAGACGCCGGCACGCCCACGCAGCCGCTCGGGCAGACGTCTATTTCAGCAGGCGCTGTCGCGTCAGCACCGTCGCCAGATAAAATCCGGCAATACAATATGCGATCAATAATACCAAATCGCGCACCGGCGCCACGGGCCAGGCGCCTAGAATCAGAGGCCGCACCAGATTGACTGCAGCACCAAGCGGCAGTACATGAGAAACCGACTGCAACCAGTCCGGCAATTGTGCGACCGGATAATACACTCCAGACAAAAATACCATTGGCGTGAGTACCATCGTGAAGTAATAGGTGAAAAAATCATATCCGCGCGCCAGCGCATTGACTACCAACCCCATCGACGCAAACGTCATGCCGATGATGAACAACAAGGGCAACACCAGCACCGTATGCACATTCAGACCGATACCCAAGAACAGCAGCACGCCCAGAATGACCACGCCCGAGAATAAGGCTTTGCTGGCGGCCCACAGCATCTCGGCCAGGATGATGTCATCCAGCGCCAGCGGCGCATTGAGCAAGGCGTCCCACGATTTCTGCACATGCATGCGCGAAAAGGCTGAATACAGCGCCTCGAAAGATGCAGCCATCATGATTGACATGCAAATCGAGCCTGAGCCCAGATAATTGATGTAAGGAATTCCCTCGATCTGCCTGAGCAAGCTTCCCAAGCCATAACCGAAGGCCACCAGAGTAATCAATGGATCGGCGATATTGCCGATAATGCTGGCAACAGCGAGCTTTTTCCAGACCAGGAAATTCCTTTGCCAGATAGGCCGAAAACGCAGCGAAAATGAAGGTAATGCGTAGTGCGAAGAATGCATCCTAGTCCCGTATTTCTCTACCGGTCAGCTTCAGAAACAAATCTTCCAGATTTGCCGGGCGATGCACAAAGCGGACATCCGTAGTTGCATGCAAGCTGGTTATTAAGTGTTGCGCGTCATTGGTATAACAAAAAACAGTCTCCCCGCTTACTTCGATCCGGACCGATTGCTGGCGCCCCAAATTATCGCCCCATGGACGGGCACCTTCGCCATAAACCTCGACCACTTCCGACTCGATATGCAGAGCAATCAGATTTCTGGGAGAGCCTTCCGCAATCATCTTGCCATGATCGATTACTGCCAGGCGGTCGCACAAACGTTCAGCCTCATCCATGAAGTGGGTGGTCAAGAAAATGGTTTTGCCCTGACTCACCAGAATCTTCAGGCGCTCCCAGATCATATGACGGGCCTGCGGGTCCAGCCCTGTGGTCGGCTCATCCATAAAAATAAGGTCAGGATCATTGACAAGTGCGCGAGCCAGCATCAGACGCCGCCTCATACCACCCGACAACTCTGCTATGCCAGCATCTTTTTTAGCAGTCAAGTTGGCGAACTCAAGCAGAGCCGGAATACGTGCTGCAATTACTGCATCAGGAATGCCAAAATAACGCCCGAACACCAACAGGTTTTCCGCCACAGTAAAGTCAGGATCAAGATTATCTGCCTGCGGTACGACTCCTACCCGCAAACGCGCCTGACGGGCCTGCGACGGGATGCGTTGCCCTGCCAGAGTGATCCGGCCGCTGTTCGGTGCCGTCAACCCTAGGCATAAACGCAGCGTGGTTGTCTTGCCGGCGCCATTTGGCCCTAGCAATCCATAACACTCGCCGCGCCGCAGGGAAAAACTCAGCGAATCTACTACGACGCTTTGCAGATCCCCCTTACCATAGGATTTAAACAGGTTTTCTACAGATAAAATATCAGACTGCCGCATTCAAAAATCCCTTGCCGGTATAAAGACAAATCGTATCCTACCGCCATTTCTCACCCGGCCCGCCCAGTACGATCGGCAAAATCAAGATTTATCTGCGCAATACGAACAAAAGCCAGGCAGAGCCTGGCTTTTTTTGATGCCGCATTATAAAACTAGCGACTAATCATTCTGCATCTGCAATCTCTACAGCTTCAGTTGTATCCGGCCGGTCCAGCAATTCAATAAAGGCCATAGGCGCATTATCGCCAACACGGAAGCCCATCTTCAAGATGCGCAGATAGCCTCCGTTGCGGTTGGCGTAACGAGGACCTAGTTCAGCAAACAGCTTTACCACCATTTCGCGGTCACGCAGGCGGTTAAATGCGAGGCGCTTGTTAGCCAGTGTATCTGACTTACCCAAGGTGAGAATCGGCTCAATAACACGGCGCAATTCCTTGGCTTTAGGCAGGGTTGTTTTGATCGCCTCGTGACGCAACAGGGATACTGTCATGTTGCGCAGCATCGCCAAACGATGGGAAGAAGTGCGATTGAGCTTACGAAGACCGTGACGATGACGCATGGTAATTCCTTTCGAGTTAAGTTTGATTCCAGCTCTTCTATCGCAGAGACATCGATCTGTCACTGCGCGGGCCGGTAAATTTAAGTGCGTGATTATACTAAACAAGTCGCAAATAAGTTGAATCTTATTCGCGCCACATGTTACTTTTCCAAACCGACAGGTGGCCAGTTTTCAAGTTTCATCCCCAAAGTCAAGCCGCGCGAAGCAAGCACTTCCTTGATTTCATTCAGGGACTTGCGACCAAGGTTCGGGGTCTTGAGCAGTTCATTTTCACTACGCTGGATCAAATCACCAATATAGTAAATATTCTCGGCCTTGAGGCAGTTGGCGGAACGCACCGTCAATTCCAAATCATCAACCGGACGCAGCAGAATCGGGTCCACTGCCGGCGTACGGGATGGCGCCTCCGCAGCAGCCTCCGTACCCTCCAGCGCTGCAAATACGCTCAATTGCTCAACCAGCACACGCGCTGATTGACGAATTGCTTCCTCGGGAGAAATCACACCATTGGTTTCAATATTGATGACCAACTTATCCAGATCGGTACGCTGCTCAACGCGAGCCGACTCAACCGCGTAAGACACCCGACGTACTGGCGAGAAAGAGGCATCCAGGATAATCCGGCCGATTGTCTTGTTAGTATCTTCGGCCAAGCGACGAACGTTACCGGGTACGTAGCCTCGACCCTTTTCAATCTTGATCTGCATATCCAGCTTGCCACCGGCTGTAAGATGGGCAATCACGTGATCTGGATTGACCAGCTCAACGTCGTGCGGCAAATCAATATCCGAAGCCAGAACAGCGCCTTCACCCTCTTTCTTAAGTGTCAAAGTAACTTCATCTCGATTATGAACCTTGAATACAACACCTTTCAAGTTTAATAATAAATCAACAACGTCTTCCTGCACGCCATCTAGGGAAGAGTATTCATGCACAACGCCCGCGATTGTAACCTCCGTTGGCGCAAAACCAACCATGGAGGAGAGCAGCACACGACGCAAAGCATTCCCAAGCGTATGTCCGTAACCACGCTCAAACGGCTCCATCACAACCTTGGCATGACTCGCACCAAGAGTTTCAACATCAATAATACGTGGCTTTAGTAAACTGTTTTGCATGAAATGTCCTTTTCAATACCCTCGGTTCGTTACACCGATAAGGCTGATGGCATTGGTAAATAATGTGAAAACGCCCACTCGATGAGTGGGCGGAAGTTGCGGCTAAATGCTATTAACGCGAATACAATTCGACGATCAGCGATTCGTTGACGTCGTGAGCGATTTCGTTACGTTCTGGCAGGGACTTGAAGGTGCCTTCCATTTTCTTGGCATCGACCGAGACCCAGGCCGGCATGCCGATTTGCTCGGCCAGCGACAGCGCTTCGAGGATACGCACTTGCTTCTTCGACTTTTCGCGCACGGCGATGACGTCGCCGGTCTTGACTGCGTACGAAGCGATGTTGACGACCTGGCCGTTGACGGTGAACGCCTTGTGCGATACCAGCTGGCGCGCTTCAGCGCGGGTCGAGCCGAAGCCCATGCGGTAGCAGACGTTGTCGAGACGCGCTTCCAGCAAACGCAGCAGCGTTTCGCCGGTGTTGCCCTTGCGGCGGTCGGCTTCAGCGAAGTAGCGGCGGAACTGACGCTCGAGGACGCCGTACATGCGCTTGACTTTTTGCTTTTCGCGCAGCTGGTTGCCGTAGTCCGAGGTACGAGCACCGGACTTGACACCGTGCTGGCCTGGCTTGACGTCCAGTTTGCATTTCGAATCGAGGGAGCGGCGTGCGCTCTTGAGGAACAGGTCCGTACCTTCACGGCGGGACAGTTTTGCTTTAGGTCCGATATAACGTGCCACAATATTTCCTTTAAATTATGACGCCCCGGCGACACCTTGCGGTGGGCAGGCGCTAGTCCGCTTCACTTTCAAGCGAACGTGGCTGACAAAAAAATGTGCAGATCACGTTCCGGCTCGCACGCGGGAACGCGGCAGGCAAGAACAGCCGGGCAGTATACCCTTTCGGGGTCTGCTCCGGCAATCTATTTTTCAACTAACGACGGCAAGACGTTTCCGCCTTGACGTACACACTGCAAATCAGTTGAGGACCGACCGAAAGCGATACACCCCGGTCCGTCCCGCAATGAATTAAATGCGACGGCGCTTTGGAGGACGGCAACCGTTGTGCGGTACTGGCGTCACGTCCTGGATCTCGGTGATCTTGATGCCCAGGTTGTTCAGTGCGCGAACAGCCGACTCACGACCAGGACCTGGGCCCTTGATGCGTACTTCGAGGTTCTTCACGCCGCACTCAACAGCGACCTTGCCTGCTGCTTCAGCCGCAACCTGCGCTGCGAACGGGGTCGATTTACGCGAACCCTTGAAGCCTGCACCGCCGGACGGTGCCCACGACAGGGCATTGCCTTGACGATCGGTGATCGTGATGATGGTGTTGTTAAACGATGCGTGGACGTGCGCGATGC
>JAUYNR010000117.1 GCA_030698225.1 Oxalobacteraceae bacterium
GCCGAAGCCGGTCTCGTCGATGGCAGCCGGGGTGCCGCTGGCCTTGGTCAGCGACAGCGACAGGTTGCCGTACAGGGTCACGTTCGACTGCGCCAGTGCCGCCGATGAGGCGATGGCCAGTGTGGCGCCGATGACGGCGGCGGAAATCAGATTCTTGTTGAGTGCGTTCATGCTGTTACGTCTCCTGTTTATGCGGGCGTGAATGCCGCCCGTTAATTTGGCGCTCTCCGGCTGGCGAGCGTCCGCTGTGCCATTGGATGGCAATTCCTATTGCTGGAACTTGAATTGGCTTTTGCTGAATGCAGTGGTTTGCTCCCAGGTCGCAGGATCGCAACCGGTGCGCATGATGTTGATGCTGGCGGCGGCGACCGCATGTTGCAGTGCAGCCTGAAGCAACGCTTGATCCAATTGCCCCAGGCAACTGGCGGATGTCAGTTTGTCTGCGTGCTCCAGATAGGCGATCAAACCGGCCTGGAAGCAGTCGCCTGCGCCCACCGTGTCGATCACTTTCAGTTTGTCCGGCGTCGCCATTGCAACGTGCCGCTTGCGCGTGATGAGCGTCGCGCCGGCAGCGCCGCGGGTCAGGGCAATCAGTTGTACGCTCGATTCTTCAAACAGCGCGGCCGCCAGTTCCTGCACAGTGGCGTCGCCCAGTCCGAGTACTTCCAGGTCTTCATCGCTGACTTTGACGATGTGGGCCTGTTGCAATGCGCGCTTGACGCCGGCGATGTAGTTGCTGCGCTCTTTGACCGCGATCGGGCGCAGATTGGCGTCAATCGAGATCAGGGTGCCGCGGCTGGCCGCAGTGCCAATGGTGGCAAGTATCTTGTCGAGATCGGCCGGCACCAGCGCCAGTCCGCCGGTATGCAGCAACGTGCATGGCAGCGGCAGGCTGGCGATCAGCTGGTCGGCGGTGATGTCGCGATCCGCAACCGCTTCGCGGTGAAACGCATAGGTAGGCGAGCCTTGCTGGTCCAGGCTGACGATCGCCAGCGAAGTGGGGCAGGTGCTGCGCATGCCGGTGGCCAGGGTCACGCCTTTTTTCAGCAGCAGTTCGCTAAACTGCGTGCCGAATTTGTCGTGCGACAAGGGGCTGAGGTAAGTCGTCGGCACGTCCTGCATCGCAAGTGCTTGCGTGAAGTTGCAGACGGAACCGCCCAGGCAGGCTTCGAAGCGGCCATCCGCCTGCTCAATCAAGTCGACCAGTGCCTCACCGATAGTAGCGATCATAATTTGCTCGTATATTCTTAGTGGTAGAGATGAAAACAACAACACATCACAAATAGGTGGAACTTGAAATCTACTGCGCTGCCCCTGAAATCAGTTAATTAATAAAACCACTTGATTTATTAATTTTTAAGGAATATATTCCGAATCGTTGCCGCAGTAAAGTATTAATTTGCAAAACATCGGTATTCATATGCAAAACAAATTTTTTGCCGTAACCCAATCCAAAACACCATGAGGAGACACCCAATGAAGTTTCAACATATCGCCGCAATCAGCATCCTGACCACCATGTCCGGCGTGGCAATGGCCGCAGAGCCTATCGTTGGCTTGATCACAAAAACCGAGATCAATCCTTTTTTCGTGAAAATGAAAGAAGGCGCGCAGCTGGCAGCGAAAGCCCATGGCGCCAAACTGCTGACAGCCGCAGGCAAGTCGGACGGCGATAATGCCGGCCAGATAACAGCAATTGAAAACATGATTGCAGCAGGCGCGAAGACGATATTGATTACGCCTAGCGATTCAAAAGCCATCGTGCCGGCCATCAAGAGAGCGCGCGACCAGGGTGTGATGGTGATCGCGCTGGATAGCCCGACCGACCCCTTGAGTGCAGTCGATGCCTTGTTTGCTACCGACAACTTCAAGGCAGGCATGCTGATCGGCCAGTATGCGAAGGCATCCTTCAACGGCAAGCCGGCAAAAATAGCGATGCTCGATCTGTTCCCGGGGCACCCGGTCGGCATTACCCGCCATAACGGTTTCCTGTCCGGTTTTGGTGCCGCCGGGATCGATGCCAAGACCACTGAACTGGTGAAGACCGCCGATGTGGTCTGTATGGCCGACAGTTTCGGCGATCAGGCAAAAGGCCAGACCGCGATGGAAAATTGCCTGCAAAAAAATCCTGACATCAATCTGGTCTATACGATCAACGAGCCGGCTGCCGCAGGCGCCTACAAGGCATTGCAGGCTGCCGGCAAGGAAAAAGGCGTGATGATCGTTTCCGTGGATGGCGGTTGTGCCGGCATCAAGGACGTTGCGCGCGGCGTGATTGCCGCGACTTCCCAGCAATACCCATTGAAAATGGCCGAGATGGGCGTCGGCGCAGGCATTGCCTATGCCAATAAAGGCAGAAAAGTATCCGGCTATTACGATACCGGCGTGACACTGATTGCGCATCAGCCAGTCAAAGGCGTCAAGAGCCAGGATACCAAATACGGTCTCGATGCATGCTGGGGCAACAAATAAGACCGGGATCGGATTCTTGATGAATCACTGAAGATTTCGAACCATGGCGTCCGATTCTGTCGGCATCGGCGCCATGGCCTGATCGAAGCCGCAGCCATACGTTCCACCGCATCCGCTGGTGATGCATACTTAAATTCGGGAGACCGCCTTGTCTACTGCTCATATATCTCTGGGTTCTGAAAAACCCAACGCGATGAAATCGATCATCGACCGTTTGCCGTCCCTGGCTTCAATGGGGCCATTCTTTGCGCTGATGGCGGCGTGTATTTTCTTTGCCTTCCAATCCGACCGTTTCCTGACCGGACAAAATTTTTCACTGATCCTGCAGCAAGTGATGGTCATCGGCGTGATCGCGATCGGCCAGACATTGATCATCCTGACCGCCGGCATCGATCTGTCCTGCGGCATGGCAATGGCATTGGGTTCCATCGTCATCACCAAATTTGCAGTGGCGTACGGGATGAATCCCTACCTCGCGATGTTGTGCGGAATTCTGGTGTGCGCTTTGATAGGTTTCGCCAATGGCGCCTTGGTGACGATGCTCAAGCTGCCGTCATTCATCGTCACGCTGGGCATGATGAACATCATTTTTGCCACCACCCAGCTGTATTCCGGAGCGCAGACCATCACCGATCTGCCAGCGGAGATGCTGTTCCTGGGCAATACATTTCAGTTTTTGCAGACCAATATTACTTACGGCACGGTGCTGATGATCGCGCTGTACCTGCTGACCTGGCTGGTCTTGCGTGAAACCGCACCGGGCCGCCATTTGTATGCGGTAGGCAATAACAAGGAAGCCGCGCGCCTGACCGGCATCGCAACCAATCGGGTGATGATCGGCGTGTATACAGTCGCCGGCCTTTTTTACGGGATTGCCGCGTTGCTGTCGATTGCCCGCATGGGAGTAGGCGATCCGCAGGCCGGTCAAACCGACAATCTGGACAGCATCACCGCCGTCGTGCTGGGCGGCACCAGCCTGTTCGGCGGCCGCGGCGTGGTCATCGGCACCCTGGTCGGCGTGCTGATCGTCGGCGTGTTTCGTAACGGACTCACGCTGATGGGCGTGCCATCGGTTTTCCAAATCCTGGTCACAGGCGTGCTCGTCATCATGGCGGTTGCGACCGACCAACTCACGCACAAGAAAGGTTGATTCATGAATACCGCATCTTCAGCCACGATATTCCAGGCGCGCGGCCTGGTGAAACGCTACGGCCATGTCACCGCGCTCGATGGGGTCGATTTCGATTTGCGCGCCGGAGAAATCCTGGCGGTCATCGGCGACAACGGCGCCGGAAAATCCTCGCTGATCAAGGCACTTTCCGGTGCACTGGTGCCGGATGAAGGGGAAATGATTCTGGATGGAAAGCAGGTAAGTTTCAATTCGCCAATCGATGCGCGCAAGCACGGGATCGAGACCGTGTATCAGGATCTCGCCGTCTGCCCGGCGATGACCATCGCTGAAAACCTGTTTCTCGGCCGTGAAATTTTGCGCCCGGGGATCCTGGGGCAATGGCTGCGGCTGATCGACAAGAGAGCGATGCTGTCGGAGGCGACCCGCCACATGCAGGACCTGAAAATCGGCATCCGCTCGATGAATCAGGCGGTTGAAACCTTGTCCGGCGGCCAGCGTCAGGGCGTGGCAGTGGCGCGCAGTACCGCATTTGCCAGGCATGTGGTGATACTCGATGAGCCGACCGCGGCACTCGGCGTAAAGGAAGGCAATATGGTGCTGGAACTGATCCGCCGCGTGCGCGACAAGGGCTTGCCTGTGATATTGATCAGCCACAACATGCCGCATGTGTTCGAGATCGCGGACCGTATTCATATCCAGCGCCTGGGCAAGCGGGCGGCGGTCGTCAATCCCAAAACCATCAGCATGTCGGATGCGGTCGCCGTGATGACCGGCGCCAAGAATCCGCAAGACTTGCCGGAGGACGCCCATGCTTAAGGGTGTCGATCCTCTGCTGTCGCCGGAGTTGCTCAAGGTGTTGTGCGAAATGGGCCATGGCGACGAGATTCTTGTGGCGGATGCCAACTTCACCGCCGAAACGCTGGGGCATGGCAAGCAACTGATCCGCCTGCCTGGCATCGGCCTGCATCGCGCATGCCAGGCGGTGCTGTCGGTGTTTCCGCTGGATGCGGCTGTCGCGCAACCGGTTGCCTACATGAAGGTATGCGACACGCCGGCAGGATACGCATCGGCGCTGCAACAATCGGTGCTGGACTTGCTGGCAGAAACCGGTTCGGCAGGCCCGGCACAATGCGAGGCGATAGAACGCTTTGCCTTCTATGACCGCGTAAAGCAAGCGTATGCGATCGTGCAAACCGGCGAAATGCAGCCGTATGCGAACTTCACTTTCAAGAAGGGGGTTATCGCCGACGCTCTGGCATAATGTTTGGCTATGTTAGACACACCTATGCACACTGCCTTCACCGAGCCCAGTGAAGACGGTATCAAGCGACTCAGGCCACGCGGCTCGAATCAGATCGGGATGAGCCAGTTCAATGAGCGTGTCGTGCTGCAGGCGATCCGCTTTCACGGCAGCATGCCGAAAGCGGATATCGCCCGGCTCACCAACCTCAGCACCCAAACGATATCGCTGATCATCAACCGTCTGCTGGAAGAGGGGCTGGTGCTCAAGCTGGCGTCCCTGCGCGGCAAGGTCGGGCAGCCATCGGTGCCGATAGCGCTCAATCCCGACGGTGCATTTTCGATCGGTATCAAGATCGGTCGCCGCAGCATGGATGTGCTGCTGGTCGATTTCGTCGGGCAGGTACGCGAACGCTCTTCATTGTCGTATGCATTCCCCGACCCCGAGCTGCTGTTCGCCGAGATCGCACTGCAACTCGACAATATGCGCGCTGTTCTTGGACCAACAAGAGAGTTGCGGCTCAGCGGCATCGGGATCGCCGCACCGCTGGCGCTGGGCGGATGGCAGCATTTGCTCAGTATCGAAGCGGACCAGGCCGACAAGTGGCACCGGATCGATATCCGCGAACGGGTGCAAGCGATGACGGATTTGCCGGTGGAGTTCTCGAAAGACACAGCCGCTGCCTGCGTGGCGGAATTGGTCGCCGGCCGCGGACGCAGCATCAAGAGCTTCCTGTATGTGTTCGTCGGCACCTTCATCGGCGGCGGATTGGTGATTGACAGCCATCTGCGCAGCGGACGGCATGGCAATGCGGGAGCGGTAGGCTCGATCCCGCTGGGGCTCGCCAGCAGCGACAAGGCTACGCCGCCGGAGCAATTGCTCAGCGATGCTTCGCTGTTCAATCTGGAACAATTGTTCGACGCTGCAGGTCTGGATCAGACTGCAGCGGTGGATGCGCGGGCACTGCAGGCACCGTGGCTGACACATACCGCCGCCTGGCTGGACGACGCCGCATGCGCGATCGCATTGGCGATCAATAGCGCAACCTGCCTGCTGGATCTGGACGGCGTGATTATCGATGGCTCGATCGACCGGAAACTGCTCGACAGACTGATGACGGAAGTGGAAACGGCACTCGATTACTACAGATGGGAAGGCATCGAGCGCCCGGTCGTATTGGCCGGCACCATAGGCTCCGACGCCAGGGCGATCGGCGGTGCCTTGCTGCCGCTGTATGCGAACTTTGCGCCCGACCGCGATTTGTTTCTGAAGCTGGACAAGTAAGCCGGTCCCGGAAAAAAAGCGCCGTCCATCATCGATGCACGGCGCCAAGACACCACTCCCGGCTGTCAGGACAAGTGCAGCCGAGTACAGGTGTTTCTCACACGGACAAGTACTGCTGCAATCCGATCAGAAAGAGTGGGTGATGCCGACATC
>JAUYNR010000122.1 GCA_030698225.1 Oxalobacteraceae bacterium
TTGTCCATCGGCTCGCAGTTTCGATCCACGCTTCCTCCCCACGGTCGGTCACCCTTCCGCAGTTGCGCTTCACTTCGTTCGCTGTGGTCAGCTTACGGGAGGACTTGCACCTCCAAGATTGCGCCCATGCTGGGCGCACAATGAAAACGGGCCGCATTTGCGGCCCGTCAAAATATTGCTCTGTTAGCTATTAATTACTTCCTTCCAACCTGGGATGTGGTTTTTGCTGCTGCTTGTGAAAACTGTTCTAGTTCCTTGTCCAAAATTGACTCGCCTAATTTATTTATTAGGCCATATCCATTTCGCGAAGTTCTGCTTGATTCCAGTCAACCATGGTTCTATCATAGACTCTGTACCTATCCACAGAGTCAAGAATTTTTTTTTGAGTAAAACCATGAATAAATCTGAATTGACGATCGGACGACTGGCGCGTGCGGCCGATGTTGGTATCGAAACCATTCGCTACTATCAACGCCGCAATCTGCTGCCGAGGCCCGACCCGGAAGGCGGCGCCGTTCGGCATTACCCGCTCAATTTGATAGACCGAATCCACTTCATCAAGCGAGCGCAAGATCTTGGCTTTTCTCTGGATGAAATTTCCACACTGTTGCAGCTCGAAGATGGGACAGACCGTAAAGCCATTCGCAAGACCGCGGGCGACCGGCTGGAGGAAATCCGCAGCAAGATTACCGATCTTCAACGGATGGAAAGCGTGCTTGCTCACTTGATCCACGAATGCGAGGCGACCGGCTGTGCCGAGTCCTGTCCAATTATTGCCGCGTTGGCGGGGGAGCAGAGCGAGCCGTCCTGTCACGCGTGATCGTTCCAAGCCAATATCGCCAAGTGCGCAGCATCAGCATGCTTGGGCCAATTACATGCAATAAAGTCAAGTTATTCAATGGAAACGGCGAATCTGGTTTTCCTAACTTTAGGTTTTTGTAAGTGTTCGCGCCGTTCTACGACCAGGGTCAAAGGATTTATCACGTCGGTACTGTTATCAAGTCGGTACTTGACAACAGACTTGATCCCTACGTATCATAAATTAAGCAAAAAAATTTAACCCAAATAACCAAATGAATCAGTCCCGACAATTTCGCTTCGTTGCCGCGCTTATCGCGCTGTTCGGCATGCTGTTCATGCAGCTTGCCGTGGCATCGTACGTATGTCCGGGGCTGCAAATTGGGCAAGCCGGCGCATCGGCTGCAATGTCGACCGATGCTGCCGATCAAAATATGGTTGGTTGCCAGGGAATGGACAAGGCGCAGCCCAGTCTGTGTCACGCGCACGATCAAGTGGGTAATCAGTCGCTCGATAAGGCGGAACTTCCCCATGTTCAACCATTTATGGCTGCAGCACTTACGCTGGTATTCGATGCCACCCTGCCTGCATACAGTCCGATTTCCGCACAGTCAGACTCTGTTCTACTGACGCGGGCCACCGCGCCCCCGCTCTCTATACGCAACTGCTGTTTCCGCATTTAATCCTCCAGATCGCTTAGTCCGTCATCGTTGCGCATCATGCGCAGACGATGTTGTTCAATGCACTCTGGAGGTTTCATGTCATCCCCGTTTACAGCGCTCAATCGTGAGTGCAATACGGTTCTTCCTATTGGTGCAAGAATCGCTGTAGCCACGCTGGCTGCCGTTCTGACGCTTTCCAACGCCGCATTCGCGGCTGAGGCACCGCTGCCGCTACCGCTGGCCGAAGCGCAGCGCCTGGCAGTGGCACGCTCGCGCCAATTGTCCGCACAAGATTTTACGGTGACCGCTTCGCAGGAAATGGCGGTCGCAGCCAGTCAATTGCCCGATCCGGTACTCAAATTCGGCGTCGATAGCTTGCCAGTCAATGGTTCGGATCGTTTTAGTTTTACCAACGATTTCATGACGATGCGCCGAGTCGGCGTGATGCAGGAAATCACGCGTGCCGACAAGCGTCAGTTGCGCGCCGACCGCTTCGAGCGCGAAGCGGGAAAGTCTCTTGCCGAAAAGAACAAGATCACTGCGGTGATCGAGCGCGATACCGCACTGGCCTGGCTTGACCGTTATTACGCGGAAGCGATGGCGGCAGTGATCGCCGAGCAGGGCACGCAAGCCAAGCTCGAAATGCAAGCCGCCGAAGGCGCTTATCGTGCCGGCCGAGGCAGCCAAGCCGATATTTTTGCAGCCCGTAGCGCGCTGGCTTCGTTCGACGATCGCGCCAGCGAACTCCAGCGCCGCATTCGAAACGCGAAGACCATGCTGACACGCTGGATAGGGGAAGCGGCGGACCTGCCCTTGAGCGGCAAGCCTGCCACCGATGCGATCCGCCTGGACCCGGCAACGCTCGATACGCAACTTGCCCATCATCCGCAAATCGCTGTGATGACCAAGCAGGAGGAAATCGCACAGACTGAAGTAAAGCTCGCGCAGGCCAACAAGAAAGCGGACTGGAGCGTCGAAGTGGCCTATCAGCAGCGCAGCCCTGCCTACTCCAACATGATTTCGGTTGGCGTCTCGATCCCGTTGCAGTGGGACCAAAAAAACCGTCAGGATCGCGAACTGTCGTCGAAGCTGGCGATGGCGGAGCAGGCGAAAGTCGAACGCGAAGAGGTGCTTCGTGAGCATGTTGCCGAAACGCGCGCCATGATCAACGAATGGCAAAACGACCGCGAGCGCCATGCACGCTATGAGCGCGAACTGATCCCGCTGGCAAATGAACGTACGTTGGCGGCAATTGCGGCTTACCGCGGCGGTAAATCCAGCCTGACCGATGTGCTGGCTGCCCGCCGCAATGAAATCGACGTGCGCCTCCAGGCGCTGCAACTGGCGACCGACACCGACCGTCTGTGGGCGCAACTCAACTTCCTCTTTCCGACAGCGAACATGGCAGCGCACGCGGCGCTGATCACCATCAAGGATACGAAATGAAACATCAGAAAATCATCCTCGCGCTTGCCGCAGCAGGTCTCATTGGCGCAGGGGGCTACGGCCTGTATTGGACCGGCATGAACCAGGGCATGAAAATGGCCGCACCGATCACGACAGACTCCGCTGCGGCAAGTGGACAGAAAACCGGTAATGCCGACAAAAAAGTGCTGTATTGGCACGACCCGATGGTTCCGGGACAAAAATTCGACAAGCCCGGCAAGTCACCGTTCATGGATATGCAACTGGTGCCAGTCTATGCGGACGATGCCGGTGATGAAGGTAAAGTCAACATCAGTGCGCGTGTGCAGCAGAATCTTGGGATTCGCACCGCCGAAGTCACCAAGGGAAACCTGGAATCGGTCGTGGAAGCGGTCGGCAGCGTCGCCTACAACGAACGCGATGTGGCGGTGGTGCAAGCGCGCAGCAACGGCTTCGTCGAACGGCTTTACGTGCGGGCGCCGCTCGACTCGGTGAAGAAGGGCCAGCCGCTGGCCGAGCTGTATGTACCCGAGTGGGTGGCGGCACAGGAAGAGTACCTGTCGGTCAGACGGATGCAGGGCAGCGGCGTGGATGCCTCATTAGCGTTATTAATTGACGGCGCACGCCAACGCATGCGTCTGGCCGGCATGAGCGATGATCAAATTCGCGGGGTGGAAGCTAGCGGCAAGCTGCAGCCTCGCCTCACCATCACTGCGCCGATCGGCGGCGTCATTTCCGAGCTCATCGTACGCGACGGCATGACCGTGATGACCGGCGCACCGTTGTTCCGGATCAATGGACTTAACACCATCTGGGTCAATGCCGAAGTGCCGGAAAACCTTTCCGCGCAGGTGCGCCCGGGCAACGCAGTCGAAGCGCGCACCCCTGCACTGCCAGCAACTGTCTTCAAAGGCAAAGTCAGTGCGATCCTGCCCGAAGTGAATTTCGCGACACGCACGCTGAAGGCGCGAATCGAACTGGCCAATCCGTCCGGCCAGCTTGTGCCCGGCATGTTTGCCACGATCAACTTTACCTCTGCACCACACAAGGACGTACTGCTGGTACCAACGGAAGCAGTGATCCAGACCGGCACCCGCAGCGTCGTGATGCTGGCGCAAGGAGATGGCAAGTTCATCCCGGTCGACGTCGTGATCGGGACCGAAACAAACGGTCAGACTGAGATACGAAAAGGATTGGAAACCGGGCAAAAGGTGGTCGTTTCCGGCCAATTCCTGATCGATTCCGAAGCCAGCCTGAAAGGCACCGCGACGCGCATGAGCGATATGCCTGCGCCGGACAGCGGCAAGGCAGCAAGTCCGCCCCATCGCGGCGAAGGCAAGGTAGAGAGCATAGCCAAGGACCAGATCACGATCTCGCACGGCCCGATCCCGACCCTGCAATGGGGGCCGATGACGATGGGCTTCAAAGTGCCGGTGAGCGGCCTGCCCAAAAACCTCGCAGTGGGGGACAGCGTTGTGTTCGAGATTCGCCCGCTCAAGGATGGCATGTTCGAAATTGCGACCATTTCCCCGAACGCTGCCGCGCCCGCGCCGGAGATGAACAACGCAATGAAGATGCCTGCAGTACCTGCCAAGCCGGCGGGAGCCGCCAAATGATCGCCAAACTGATCCGCTGGTCGATCGCGAACCGCTTTCTGGTGCTGTTGGCAACCGTCATGCTCACCGCGTGGGGCGTTTGGTCGCTGTCGCGCACGCCGCTCGATGCGATTCCCGATCTGTCGGATGTGCAAGTCATCATCCGCACCAGCTATCCGGGCCAGGCACCGCAAATCGTCGAGAACCAGGTCACGTATCCGCTGACCACGACCATGCTGTCGGTGCCGGGGGCGAAAACGGTGCGCGGCTACTCGTTCTTTGGCGACTCGTTCGTCTACATCCTGTTCGAGGACGGCACCGATCCGTATTGGGCGCGCTCACGCGTGCTCGAATACCTGAATCAGGTGCAATCGCGCCTGCCGCCGCAAGCCAAAACCGCACTTGGGCCGGATGCGACCGGAGTCGGCTGGGTCTATGAATATGCGCTGGTGGACAAGAGCGGCAAGATGGACCTGTCGCAATTGCGCGCGCTGCAGGACTGGTTTCTGAAGTATGAATTGAAAGCGGTGCCCAATGTCTCGGAAGTGGCAAGCATCGGCGGCATGGTGCGCCAATACCAGATCGTGCTCGACCCCGATAAGCTGCGCGCGTACAACATCCCGCACGGGAAAGTGATCGATGCGGTACAGAAAGCGAACCAGGAAACCGGCGGCTCGGTGCTGGAACTGGGCGAAGCCGAATACATGGTGCGTGCTTCGGGTTATCTGAAATCGCTGGACGACTTCCGCAAGATTCCGTTGATGAGCACCGACGCCGGTGTCTCGGTGCGGTTGGGTGATGTTGCGCGGATCCAGGTCGGACCGGAAATGCGGCGCGGCATTGCCGAGTTGAACGGTGAGGGCGAAGTCGCCGGCGGCGTCATCATCATGCGCTCCGGCAAGAACGCGCTGGAAACCATCGATGCGGTGAAGGCCAAGCTCGAAAAGTTGAAGCCCAGTTTGCCGCCCGGCGTCGAGATCATCCCGACTTACGACCGCTCCAGCCTGATCAAGCGCGCAGTCACCAATCTCGAACACAAACTGATCGAGGAATTCATCGTCGTGGCGCTGGTCTGCGCGATCTTCCTGTTCCATATCCGCTCCGCGCTGGTTGCGATCGTGTCGCTGCCGCTGGGTATTCTGGCGGCTTACATCGTCATGTATTACCAGGGCGTGAATGCGAACATCATGTCACTGGGCGGTATTGCAATTGCGATCGGCGCGATGGTCGATGCGGCGGTGGTGATGATCGAGAATGCGCACAAACACATCGAGGCATGGAACCATGCGCATCCGGGCAAGAAGCTGACAGGCGACGATCACTGGCACGTGATCGGCGATGCGGCGGCGGAGGTCGGACCTGCGTTGTTCTTCTCGCTGCTGATCATCGTATTGTCGTTCATCCCGGTGTTCACGCTGGAAGCGCAGGAAGGACGGTTGTTCTCGCCATTGGCCTTCACCAAGACGTATGCGATGGCGGCAGCCGCCGGTTTGGCAGTCACATTGATTCCGGTGCTGATGGGCTACCTGATTCGAGGACGGATTCCCGATGAGCAGAAAAATCCGCTCAACCGGTTTCTGATTGCGTTGTACCGCCCGTTGCTCGAAGGCGTACTGCGCTTTCCAAAGACGACGCTGGTGGCTGCCGGTTTGATTGCCATTGTAACGATCTGGCCGATGTCGCGGCTCGGTGGTGAGTTCATGCCGCCGCTGGATGAAGGTGACCTGCTGTACATGCCGTCGGCGCTGCCTGGTCTGTCGGCCGGCAAGGTATCGCAGTTGCTGCAGCAAACCGACCGGCTGATCAAGACCGTGCCGGAAGTGCAAAGCGTGTTCGGCAAGGCGGGCCGCGCCGAGTCCGCGACCGACCCGGCGCCGTTGGAGATGTTCGAAACTACGATCCAGTTCAAGCCGCGCGACCAGTGGCGCGCCGGCATGACGACCGACAAGCTAGTCGATGAGCTGGACCGCATCGTCAAGGTGCCGGGGCTGTCCAACATCTGGGTGCCGCCGATCCGCAACCGGATCGACATGCTGGCCACCGGCATCAAGAGTCCGGTCGGGGTCAAGATCGCCGGCATGAGCCTGCAGGAGATCGACCGCATCACCGGCGACGTCGAGCGGGTCGTCAAGCAGGTGCCGGGTGTGTCGTCGGCGCTGGCGGAACGGTTGAACGGCGGACGTTATATCGATGTGGACATCGATCGCGATGCGGCCGCGCGTTACGGCCTGAATATCGCCGACGTGCAAAGCATCGTAGCGGCAGCGATCGGCGGCGACAATATCGGCGAAACCGTCGAAGGCTTGCAGCGCTTCCCGATCAGCGTACGCTATCCGCGTGAGGTGCGCGACTCGGTCGAGAAGCTGCGCCAATTGCCGGTGCTGACCGAGCGCGGTGCGCAAATCCGCCTCGGGGATGTGGCCGCGATTCGCATCAACGACGGCCCGCCGATGCTGAAAAGCGAGAATGCGCGCCTGGCGGGCTACGTGTATGTCGATATTCGCGGGCGCGCGCTAAGCTCGGCGGTGCACGACATGCAGCAGGCGGTCGCGAAAGAAGTCAAGTTGCCAGCCGGCTATTCGATTTCCTGGTCGGGACAGTTCGAATATATGGAGCGCGCCACGGCCAAGCTGAAGGTCGTGGTGCCGGCAACCTTGGTGATCATCTTCGTGCTGCTCTATCTGACCTTCAAACGCTTCGATGAAGCCGCGCTGATCATGGCCACGCTACCGTTCGCACTGGCCGGCGGCATCTGGCTGCTGTGGTTGCTTGATCATAACCTGTCGGTCGCCAGCGGCGTCGGCTTCATCGCGCTGGCAGGCGTGTCGGCCGAATTCGGCGTGATCATGCTGCTATACCTGAAGCAAGCATGGGAGCAGCGTGTTGCAGCCGGCAAGACCAGCGAGGCCGATCTGCTCGATGCGATCCGCGAGGGCGCGGTGCTGCGGGTACGGCCGAAGGCGATGACGGTGGCCGTCATCATCGCCGGCCTGGTGCCAATCATGATCGGCGCCGGCACCGGTTCGGAGGTGATGCAGCGCATCGCCGCACCGATGGTGGGCGGGATGATCACCGCGCCGCTGCTGTCGATGTTCGTGGTTCCCGCCGTGTATCTGCTATTGCGCCGGCGCCGGATTCGTGCAGAAAGCCTTGCGCCGCCGATCGAAAATCAATCTTATGAAGCTGTTTCGCACGATAAACAAATTTTTACAACCGCATCTTAAACAACCAAGGAAATCATCATGAAACTTAGCACAAGCCTATCCCTGATCCTCGCCCTGTCCGCACCCGGTTTTGCCATCGCACAATCCGGCGACATGAAGAGCATGGACATGGGCAAGATGGCCGAAGGCACGGCCCCCAAGGCAATGCGCCACCAGGCGACTGGCGTGGTGAAGGCGGTCGATCCTGTGAAGGGTACGGTGACGCTGGCGCATGGACCGGTCAAAAGTTTGCAATGGACGGCGATGACGATGCGTTTCGCGGTCAAAGACAAGACCCTGTTCGACCAGCTCACCGGCGACAAGAAAGTGACGGTTGAGTTCGTAAAGCAGGACGTCGACTATGTCGTGACCGCTGTTAAGTAAAGGGATGAATGGGCGGCCGCATTTTTAGTGTCGAGATGCACTGCCCACCATGCATTTGTAAAAATCACAGCCTTTGCAACATGTGAAACCCGGCAATGACCGAGACGGGCCGATTTCAATCAGCAATTCGGTTATTGAGGAGAATGGGATGAGTTTGAAATATGTGGTCGCAATCATGCGACCAGACGTTTTGAGTGCATTGGAAGTGAAGCTTGGCAGTCTTCATGTAGGTGGAATGGCCGTCACCAAAGTAAATGGATTCGGCGGTTACACGGACTTTTTTTCAAAAAATCACCTGACTGAGCACATCAAAATTGAGATTTTTGTGGAAGAGCCCAAGGTTGAGGCGCTCACAACTGCCATTATGGATAGCGCGCATTCCGATGTTCCAGGTGCAGGAATCGTGGCGGTGATGCCGGTAGAAAAATTCCTTCACATCCGTACCCGCTCCGAGACTTTGCCGGATGAGCCTTGAGTACGAAAACGTTTGTTCGAAAAAAGTTGGGAATGAGCCGGGATGGTGATGGTGGCCCCCCGCTGGCTTGAGCACAGTATGAAATCGGATATTGAGGAGAATTGTTTGAAGACAGCAATTGGGACTATCGCCGTTACGTTGTTATTGGGATTGTGCACGTTGACGGTTCATGCCGCAAACAGGAGTAATGCGGAAAATATGCCGTCCGCTCGTGTCGCGCGCGCGCCGAGCGTGACCGACGCATGGGCACGCGCGACAGTGCCGGGGCAACCGGTCGGTGCGGTATACATGAAAATCGACAGCCCCTCCGATGCCGCATTGATCAAGATCGAAAGCGACGCAGCGAAGACGGTAGGGGTGCATGCGATGCGTGTGGAAAACGGCGTGATGCAAATGAGGGAGCACGAACGATTAGATATTCCGGCGGGAAAAACTGTCGAATTGGCGCCGGGCGGAATGCATCTGATGCTGTTCGGTTTAAGGAAGCAGCTCAAAGCAGCGGAAACCATTCAATTGACGATGACCTTTATCCATGCCAATAAAACCAAAACAACAACACTTGTCGATGTACCGATTCGGCCGTTTGGACAATAGATGGCGCTTTCGAAGGTGAAGAAGCTTTATCAAACAATCGGTTTACTGGCCCTTGCTGCGCTCTAGCTCGCATGTGGCAAGACTGACTCGCCACGGCAGAAACTCTTTTTAATGGAGAAAAAAATGATTGGTTCAAAAACTGTAATTACAGCATTGGCAGCAGCGGGAATCGCTGCCTTTTCCGCATTGGGCTGGCAACAACCGGCGGTTGCGGGCACTCCGCTGCCAGCTCCAAACGGAGCACACGCGCCGGCTGGTACCGGCGATGCGGCGCGGATTGAACTAATACATATCCACGGGCTCTCCTACAGCGCCGACGGCAAGCAGGTATTCATTCCGAGCCACGACGGCATGGCCGTTTACTCGAATGGTCGCTGGTCGAAGATGGCAGGTCCTGCACATGACTATATGGGCTTTTCTGCCACGCGAGACGCGTTTTACAGCAGCGGACATCCTGCGCCGGGTTCCAGACAGGTCAATCCCTTCGGTGTGATCAAGAGCCTGGATGGCGGCAAGACATGGCAAAAGCTTGGTCTGGAAGGCGAAGCGGATTTTCATACATTGGCGGCCAGCTATGGGACCAACACCGTATATGTGCTGAATCATCGGCCGAACACCCTGATGAGCGCGGCGGGCATTTACTCCTCAGAGTCCGATGGAATGAAATGGCGGCGGGCAGCCGCCGACGGACTTGGCACCAAGGTCAACGGCCTCGCGGTGCATCCGAGCGATGCCAAAGTCCTTGCAGCGGGTGCTGCTGACGGTCTGTATCTGTCGCGTGATGCAGGTGACCATTTCGAACGGCTGGTCGGCGACAAGCAAGTACTCGCCGCGTGGTTTGATCTGGGTGGTGACCGCCTCTGGTTCAGCAGCTTTGCCGGCAAGCCAGCCCTCAGCCGGATCAGCTTGAAGAAAGGTGCCAAGGTCGAGGATGTTCGGCTCCCTGTGGAGGCTGGCGATGCAGTGGCTTTCATTGCGCAAAACCCTTCCAGGCACGAAGAGCTCGCCATAGCGACGTTCAAACGCAGCGTTTATGTCAGTAAAGATCGAGGCAAGAAATGGACACAGATCGCCAGGGAAGGCACGACGTTATGAGTGAGTCTAAGGACAGCACCACGCCACGGACGACGGAACAACGACCAGCGAACAAGCTGGCCGGCGCTTCACCGGTGCTGAACATCGTACTGGTCGTCCTAGCAATTGTCGGCGTCATCGCGCTTGTCGGCATCGCTGGCATGGGCGCGATGCATGTAAGCATGATGGACGGTTTCGGCAGTTGCGGAACGCCGACGTCCAACGTTCGGCAGCAATAGAACGGCGATGCCGTTGCGGAATGAAAAGCGGATCGGAGGAATGCCATGACAAACAAAAAACGTCGTGTCCTGATACATTCGGCGCTGGCTTCGGCTATCGCCGCTATCGGCCTTCGCGACTTCAACGCCGAAGCCCGCAATCCGGTGCGGGGATCTTCCGGTGACGCGCCATCGGCCATCGATGTTCACATCGAGCTGCGCGCGGCCGAGGAAGATATCGCGATCCGCCCCGGAAAGAAAACCCGAGTGTGGCGCTACCGGAGCAAGCTGGTAAGCGGCGATGCGGATGCGCTGGAACCGTCGCTCGGCGGCTATTTGGGGCCTGTGATCCGCGTACGGCGGGGCCAGAGGGTACGCATCGATCTGATCAACGAATTGCCGGAATCGACGATCATCCACTGGCATGGACTGCACGTGCCTGAAGCCATGGACGGCCATCCGCGTTTTGCGATCGAACCCGGTGCACGCTACGTCTATGTATTCACCGTCGTCAACCGGGCAGGCAGCTACTGGTTCCATCCACATCCGCATGGACGTACCGGCAAGCAGGTCTACTTTGGGCTGAGCGGCATGTTTCTGGTAAGCGATGATGAGGAAGCTGCCCTCAACCTGCCGAGCGGCGTCCATGACATTCCGCTGGTCGTCCAGGACCGCACCTTCGATGCCGACAACCAATTCGTCTATCCATCTGCAAACATGGCCGGCGGACGCCCGGAAAACACCGGCAACCGCGGCATGATGGGTGGCATGATGGGCGGAGACGGCATGATGGGCGGAAAAAACAACAACGGCATGCGAATGCGCGGGATGGGACAGATGATGGCCCGGATGATGGGCGTGCTGGGCGACCGGATACTGGTGAACGGGCAGGCGGACGCACGCCTATCGCTGGAAGGGCGTTCCTATCGCCTGCGGCTGCTCAATGCGTCGAATTCACGCATGTACAAGCTGGCCTGGGATGACGGCTCGCCACTGACGGTCATCGGCACCGACGGCGGACTGCTGGAAAGGCCGTTGCAACGGACTTATATTATGTTAGCCCCGGCCGAGCGGGTAGACCTATGGGTGGATTTTAGCCGTTGGCCTGCCGGCACCGAATTGACGCTGCAAAGTCTCGCCTTCGAGGGTGGCATGGTGATGGGCGGCATGATGGGCGGGACGCCATTGCCCGATGGTGCGCAGTTCCCGGTACTCAAAGTGCGCGTCGCGCAAGGCGCAACAAACGCCGCCTCGCTACCGCAGCGACTGGTCGAACTGCCACCGCCCAATCCCCGGCTGGCCGTCAATTTCAACAGTCCCAAGGTGTTCAACCTCACGATGGGCATGATGGTTTGGGGCATCAACGGCAGAAGCTTTGATATGCATGGCGCGACAGCGCTCGAAACCGTGCGCTTGGGGACGCATGAAATTTGGGAATTTCGCAACGACGCGCAGTCTGGAATGATGGGTCCGATGGCGCATTCAATGCATGTGCACGGGCTCCAGTTCCGGGTGCTCGGGCGATCTGTCAGCGGCGACTACGCGGTGGCTCACGACTCGGTAAAGGCCGGTTATCTCGACGAAGGATGGAAGGACACGGTGCTGGTGATGCCCGGAGAGCGCGTCCGAATTCTGTTGCGCTTCGCGGATTATCCGGGTCTTTTTCTGTATCACTGTCACATGCTTGAGCATGAAGATTCCGGACTGATGCGTAACTATCTGGTCAAGGCTTGAACACTATGCTCACGTTTCATTTTGGGTTTTGCAGTCCAGACAAGATGCTGCTCGATAAGCTCACGGTCGGCAAGAAAGTCAATGTTGAACTCAAGAAGAAAGGATCGGACTATGTCGTGACCGCTGTGAAGTAACGCAGTCGTGGGAAGGGCGCGGCATGTGCAGATGCCATGAATCGCGCCCATTGTGCGTTCATTACGGCAATCGCACCCTATGTGTTGTTTTTGACCTGCCCGATTGCGATGGTTTTCATGATGGGCAATAAGAATACACCACCGCAAGATAAGGAAAAGAAGCCGGATCAAGACGACAAGTGATCGATCGAGAGAAAAATGTGTGTCGCTTCAACTATACGCCGCTAGTTAAGGCCACTTCGAATAACCTCAGTATTAAAAATTGCACTCCATTAAAATCAATGGGTTACGTAGGAGGAGATGCGGGAATTAGCGGTTTTTAGAGGAGTCCTTAAGGCGGTTAAGGAGTATGTGCAATGAATGACATCAGCGGTTTTGCCGGGCATTACGGACATTGGGGACTCGTTGCGATTATCGTGGCGGTAGTGTCATGGATCCTGTATCGATACGCAGCGCCCAGCAGCTGGCGCGAATGGGCCAGTGCCGGACTGGTGCAGGCATTCATCATCGCGCTCTACGCGGAGATGTACGGCTTCCCTCTGACCATTTACCTGCTGACGGGATTCTTCGGTATCGATATCCGGTTGTACGCCAACACCGGGCATCTGTGGGCTTCGCTGCTGGGTTACGGTTCGGGTGGCGCGATGATCGAGATGCTGCTTGGCGGCGTTTTCATCGTGCTGGGCGTCGTGCTGTTATTCACAGGTTGGGGTGCGGTTTACCAGGCAAGGCGTGAAGGGCGCTTTGCCAGGGAGGGACTGTATGGCGTGATCCGTCATCCCCAATATACCGGCATCATGCTGGCGGTATTCGGCCAGATCGTGCATTGGCCGACGATCATTACCTTGGCGCTATTCCCGGTAATTGTGCTGGTCTATGTTCGGCTGGCACACAAAGAGGAAAAGGATATGATCGACCGGTTCGGTACTGCATATCAGGATTATATGCAGCAGGTGCCGAGGTTTTTCCCGCGCTGGCGCGACTGGGGCCGGCTGTTCGATACCCTGCGACTGTGATTGGCGGGAGTGATTGATGTTGGATGGCAGGATCATCCATTTAGTGGAGAAGTATCATGGACAATCGTGAAACAGACACGCGTCGTAGAAAATTTCTGACTGTGGCGACCGCGGGGGTTGGCGGCGTCGGCCTGATTGCGGCATCGATTCCGTTTGTGGAAAGCATGTCGCCCAGCGAAGCGGCCAAGGCCGCCGGCGCGGCCGTAGAGGTGGATATCGGTCCGGTGGGGCCGGGCATGCTGTTGACGGTGGAATGGCGCGGCAAACCGGTATGGATAGTGCATCGCACCGATCAGATGCTCGACTTACTCGGCAAGCACGACAACCAGTTGGCCGACCCGCAATCCAAGAAATTGCAACAGCCCGAATATGCGAAGAATGCCACCCGTTCAATCAAGCCGCAATACCTGATCGTGATCGGCGTTTGCACCCATCTGGGTTGCATACCGAGTTACCGTCCCGACATGGCGCCGGCCGATTTGGGGTCGGATTGGTCCGGCGGTTTCTACTGCCCGTGTCATGGCTCCAAGTTCGATCTGGCCGGACGCGTCTTCAAGAATATGCCGGCGCCTCGCAATCTGGAGATTCCATCGCATAAATATTTGAGCGACACGCATCTGCTGATCGGAAAGGATGGTAAGTCAGCCTAAGTGAGAAAAAGATATGTAAAAGGGAATCAGAAATTAAGGGGGCCATTTCAGTAATCCGATTGACAAGGAGAACATCATGAGTTTGAAATATGTGGTCGCAATCATTCGACCAGACCATTTGAGTGCATTGGAAGTGAAGCTTGACAGTCTTCATGTACTTGGAATGACCGTAACCAAAGTAAAGGGATTCGGCGAATACATGGACTTTTTTTCAAAAAATCGCCTGACTGAACACATCAAAATTGAGATTTTTGTAGAAGAATCCAAGGTTGAGACGCTAACAACTGCGATTATAGATATCGCGCACTCCGATGTTCCAGGGGCCGGAATCGTGGCGGTAATGCCGGTAGAAAAACTCCTTCACGTCCGCACCAGCTCTGAGACTTTACCTGATGAATCCTAACCTGCGCGTACCATAGCTATTCATTCGCATGCGCTATTCTGCGCTTGGCCCATGCCACCACAATACAAAATATTACGGGCCGCAGGATGAGCATTTGGAGGACAGCGTATATGGTCAAATCATCTTGAAAAATGTGGATCAATCAAACGTGATATTCGGTATTCTAAGTAATCCAGCACAACTAATTTGATGAGAGAATGGATGGTAAATAACCCATCACAAGTAGCGTAAGCCAAGATGCCAAAGAAGTGGATAGAGCCGTTGACGGCAGTAGAAGAAGAGACATTAAAAGAGATGGGGCA
>JAUYNR010000123.1 GCA_030698225.1 Oxalobacteraceae bacterium
TGCCCCATCTCTTTTAATGTCTCTTCTTCTACTGCCGTCAACGGCTCTATCCACTTCTTTGGCATCTTGGCTTACGCTACTTGTGATGGGTTATTTACCATCCATTCTCTCATCAAATTAGTTGTGCTGGATTACTTAGAAAATATATGGACTATTAAAAAATACACGGAGGCAAAATAGTTCGCTCAACGGCATGACGCCGGATGAGTTTCATTATTCAAAATATATCCGCCCCGCAACAAGTGGCGTAGACAACACTGTTTTGCAGCCTAGTGCTGCATTTTTTATACGAAAACCTTTTCCCTGGTTTCATATCATGAATAAGTTGCCGAAGCTTCAATTTATGATTTAGCAAGAAACAAATAATTTAATTTCAAATATAAAATTAACATGTTTTTTTAAAATTCCCATGGAGAAATAAATGAAGAAAAATAAATACTTCCGATTCCATGCTCCGCACAATGCGATCCGGATATTCGCTGATAGCGCAAAGCCGCCATAGGTAAATTCTGTAAAAATCGTGGTTTTTTTGTATCCGATTAGGCGTATTCGTTCGTTATTTTGCTGATTTTTTTACCAATAAAAAATAGTGATTTAACCGTTCCTTAGGAGAATTTTAAAATGTAACGGCATTTCCACATTGGAATATTTTTATTAAAAATTTCAATTTGTCAATTGATTTTATTGCAATTTGGAATATTTTTTTAAAAATAGTGGAACTAAGCAAGTTGGCATTTATCAATAAAGTTCGATTAATTAAGTGACTTAAAGAACTTCTTATGATAAATATGACAACTCTGACACTCAAATCACCCCGAGCCATGTTGTGTACAAGTCTTACCGTTTTGCTTGCAGCCTGCGGTGGAGGCTCGGGTGGAGATACCGCCCAGAGCGATGCTCAATCCTTGGAACCTTCGTATTTAGCTAGCGTAAACGCCAATCCCAAGTCCAGAGGCTACATAAGCCCGACCGCAACCGCAAGCCCGACCACCAGCCCCACCACGGCTACCAGCCCGACCACGACCACTAGCCCAACCACGACTACAAGCCCGACCACGACCACTAGCCCAACCACGACTACAAGCCCGACCACGACCACTAGCCCAACCACGACTACAAGCCCTACCACGACCACTAGCCCAACCACGACTACAAGCCCTACCACGACCACTAGCCCAACCACGACTACAAGCACGGCTACAACAGCAACAGCTGTCGGTCCAACGAATACTACGTTCACTCCATCCGGTCCGATTACCCTCTCCGCCGGCCAGACGGTCACAGGTCTTCACATCACAAACCCAAATGGTCCTTGTATCCAGGGATCAGGGGTGTCTAATGTGCATATTTACAACAACAAGATCGGCCCATGTGGCCCAGACATGGAAGGTGTTGGCGTCCTTATCCAGAATAATGCACATGACGTCAGCATTGACCATAACTCTTTTGATGATGTGGCGAGTGCTCTCTATGCTGTGTCGAGCACAAATAACATCATCTTCGACCATAACTATGCAACTCGTATTCGTGGGCCATACCCGCGGGGTCAGCTCGTACAGCTTAATAATGTCAGCGGGAGCGGCAATAAAATCACCTGCAATGTGAGTGATCAGACGACACCTGGCTACAAAGGAAGCACTGAAGATCATGTCAACATGTACGGATCATCCGGCACAGCAGCGAGTCCAATACTCGTTAAATATAATAAGATTCGCGGTGGTGGGCCGAGTAACTCAGGCGGCGGCTTGTTGGCTGGAGATAACGGCGGTTCGTATGTCACCATCGACACAAACATACTAGTCAATCCAGGACAGTATGGCATTGGAATTCCGGGTGGGAACAATAATAAACTGCTTAACAACAAAGTCTACTCAGCCTCCTTTCCTTGGTCAAACATTGGTGCGACCGTTTGGAAGTGGAATGCTGCTGAACCTGCGTCTTACGGCCATGAAGTGAGTGGAAATCGTATAAATTGGACTAATAGGGATGGTGTGTCTAATAACTTTTGGGATGGTGGTAACTCCGGGCCAATAACCATGAGCAATAACGTGTTCGGAGATTCCTCTATCGGACCCGACATTTGGAACGAGACGTTTCCTCAGTGCGGTAGCTGAACCATAATCACCAACATCTGCCACACTTATTAGAAATTGCTAATTAACTGATGTTACGAAGTTGACTGTAATCCAGTGGTGAAAGTGGAAAACACACACCGTGCTTCACACACAACCTGTTAATTAAAACTCGTTATATGTGCTTTTTAACCTGACTATGCGAGAGTCATTTTTATGACATCAGTAATTAGCGTTTAATACCCATCCTCTAGATAGTAATTGATTGCAATTTTGAGGATGGAACCTTTTTTATTTTGTGATTGTGAAAAAATGGCTTATCTGTCTGGCACCAGGTAGACAACAACGCGATATATGAAAACCAGGCGAAAGAAAAAAATGTATATAAAGATCCCTGTCAATTGCGAGCCAGCATTCTGACGATCAATTGTTTGGAAATTCCTATAATGAAAAGTGTATTGCAGATTAAATAGCGCTTATATAACCGACGTGGCTCGATTAACAGACGATAAAGCCATTCCAAACCCTTACGCTGCATCCACAATGGTGCCCGCTTGATGGTACCTGAGTGATAATCGAAGGCAGCGCCGACACCAATCATTAAGGCGTTTATCCGGCCGCGATGTACAGCCATCCATTTTTCTTGCGTTGGACATCCCAGCCCAACAAACAAAACATTTGCTCTAGTACTATTTATAATTCGCACTTCGCTCTCGTCCTCCACCGACGATAATGGACGGTATGGTGGCGATAGCGTTCCGGCCACAATCAAGTGTGGAAAGGTGGCGGCCATAGACTCGCGCAACTTTGCTAAAGTGCTTTCCGTACTACCATAAAAAAAGACGGCTTGGCCAAGTCGTTCCGCCTCGCCCAGATACCTCCACATCAAATCCGGTCCATTAATCCTCTCTTGGGATGGGAAGCCCAGCTTGCGCAAAGCCCAAGCGACAGGTGCACCGTCCGGCGTAGACATATCCGCCTCGTTCACCACTGTCTTTAACTCTGGATCCATGGTTGTTGTCACCACCGAATGAACATTACAAATACAAACATAACGTGACTCATGCGCAGCACCCCACACCACGAGTTGCCTGATTACATCATCCCAAGACAATGCATCAATGAATGCTTCCAGCACGGGCCTGCCTTTACGCCGCATGACGATCTCCATGTTCTTTTATCTGCGCCTCACCTGGACGATCAGCTGTTACTGCTCGATACCTTCTTATCAAGAAGGGCCCATAGTCCATAGTGCAGCGGTACACGATGGTGCTTACGCCATCTCTGGCCGGTAATTAATCGAGATGCTGTGCCAATTTTTGCCGAAGTAATCGTTTACTATTTTTTGGACCACTTTCCGACAAGGCAAAGCGGCAAGCAGCCACAAGTCCTGAGGCCGCATTATCAAAGGTATATTCATTTACCAAAGAACGACTGCGCTCAGAAAACCTCTGATAAACATGCTGTTGCCTCAAAAGAAAGGCTGCCCGTTCCGCCCATAAGCCCACATCTAGGTCGCAAACGAACCCATTCTCCCCATCTAGCACAAGTTCGCCCGCAACACCCGCATGGGGTGAAACCATTACAGGTAGCCCCGCAGCACATGCTTCATTTGCAACCACACCCCAAACATCGAAAATAGTCGGAAAAACAAATATACGGGCGGATCGGTATAGTGATGGCAGTTCATGTTGTGCTGCAAATCCATGAAATTCAGCTTCCACAAGGTCCGGTCGCAGTGCCGCTGCTTTCTTGACGCTTTCTTCTTCACTACCGGAGCCGACAAACAAAATTTTAACTTTTTGATGCAGTTTATTTGCGACATCTAGTGCAACATTTAGTGCAAAGAGCGGATTCTTGCCTTGCTCAATTCGCCCACAAAAAATGAAATCGAATAATTTCTGGTCTCGCTGCGACTCTGGTGAAAATGCTGTGTTGTCGATACAAAGGCAAGACTTGAAACAACGTTCTGCTTCGATGCCATAACTCTCATATATCTTTCGTCCACCAAGGCTCGCCGAGGCAAATGCGTTGGATCTTGCATATATAAAACGGCGCACGGCCCTATGCCAGACACTTAATCTCCGTTCGGAGCTAAATGTGCCATCTGTCATGGGCACGTGGGCCAGTCCTTTAAATAATGCGTAACCAAAGGCGTAGAGATACGTCGGATTAAAACCTACTGTGACAATCACGTCTGGGGAAAACTGTTTCAGGTTTGAAATCACATCCGGATTATTGTGAATGCAACGTTCACCTAACGCCACATCCAGATTGTTGTGACCACCACGCCCACCCACCATAAAAAACCGCTCGCGAAGGAATGTATGGTCAAAATCCAGCAGTGGCAGGTCCCATAGCCTGTTTGGCTCCCGTTGGCTACAGTAGATCACGTGAAGGCTAACGCCAGGCGTTCGCGCGACCCGTTTATGAATTGGTACCACGTAGGGCGCCGGCATATTGGTTACAATTGCGACCCGAAACCGGATAGCCTCTATCTCTGAATTTGATGAGGAATTTTTTCCCGATAAGGTCCGCATACCAGCCCCTTAATATCTTCAAGAAAATAAATAAAAAATCACTAGGATAAAGTCAAAAAATTCTTTAATAAAATAAATGCGTGAAAATTTAAAATTACGATCGACGCAATGCAATTAATCCCAAAAAAATGGGGAAATTCAAAAAAATTTCAGCATTAAGTGCCAGCATTATTACCAACAATGATATAAATATATTTTTCAAATTACCACTATAAAATCTTCGAAATGAGAAAAACAAGGATATTACATATAATCCAAATCCAATAAATCCGAATTTTATAATCCCATCCGTAAAACCATTACCCTGACCGATAACTGCTTTACCGCCGTGCAATGCATACCTTGTTTTCTCATTGATGCCCCACCCGAATAATGGCCTTTCCTTTATATATTGCAAATCAAATATAAAATTTCCAAAGCGATTGATTTCCCATCCTTGTTGCTTATTGACTGCCTCCTCATATTGGTTAGATATTTTTTCTCCTATAAAATCAAGTTGCAATAGTCTGGGCGAAAATATAATACCAACTAATATTACTGATGCCACCATAAGCATACGAAAACCCAACATTTTTGAATTTTTAGTTAACTCAAAATTCATGTGTGGAATAAGCGCAATAGGAAGCAATAGGTATCCGGTAGTGGATTTTGTTGACAACATTGAAATAATGAATATTATTAAATATTTCCAGTAATATTTAGGATGAATATTATTTTTATATTGAGACAATAGAAGAATCGCAACTAATATGTACCCAGAGAATGCTCCAGGCTCCCAAAATGGACCTGAATTTCTATTCGGCTCCCCAGCGCCATCAAAATTATAAACTATGACATGTAATAAATTTATATCGCCAGAAATGAATTTCAAAGGCTCAAAAAATGACCTTAAGCTCACTCCAAATAGAATTCTTAAAATTTCCGAAGGAATATAAAATATCAAGCTTATTACACAAATCCAATATAAGCATTTTATATATTTCTCAGTTCCTGATGGAATCGCACGAAAGAGAATAAACCCAAGAAGCAACCGGATATAAAAACTTGCAATGCTTTGAAGTGGAAAAAAATTGAATTCAAATGCATGAATAATAAAAATTAAAAAAAATAACGCAGAAAATATCATAAAACCGACATCTGATATTATTCTTTTAAAAAAACTCCTATACAACACACATATTAAAAAAGTAATGCTAAATACAATTGCTTCGCGCCACCGATTAGGGGTAAATATAGGATTGCCAGAAACCATGATTAGCCAAAATGCCATTAAATATTCGACTTTTCCAGTTTTCATGATTTCGGCGTTTTTTTAAATTTATATAAAATAATGGTATGAATGCACCTGGAAAAATATTTAATCACAACAGCATGACAATTTATCGCCTTAAAAATACAATGAAATTATCGTCTTATTAAAAATTTTAGGTACGGCCATAAAAAATATGCCACCCACAACTTTCCTGCATGCCTTTGGCAGAAAATCGCCCAATCGCGCAATGGCAACCCTTTTGGCGATAACATTTTTTTGAATCTGATCTTCTTTGATAATGCCTCATCAAGGTACGAACTTTCTACCGAATTGTGAGCGCAGGTTCCATAATAAGATGGTGCAACCTGCATGCTAAAACCTGCTTTAGTGGCGCGCAATCCAAAATCAGTGTCACCCATGGCATGGCTAAACTGTGGATCAAGCCCCATTAAATTACTGGAAATATATTCTGGAACCAATACAATATTTCCATTCAATGTGTCTGCCGCTATAAGCTCAGCACCTGGATTGATAAGATTAAATCGAAGCTTTTTAAATCGAATATCGGACCGTTTCGCACCACCATAAGTGACTTGGCCTGATACAGGATCACAGGTGCTGCCTATGAGAACAAATGGTTTTTTTACGGAAGCAGTTTCGTAACTCTCAAGAAGCTTTAGTAAAGCGCCATCGAATAATTCAACATCATCATTAAGCCATAAATAATAATCATGACCATGATAACCAGCGCTGCTCCACGCCAGGCTCATGCCGCGATTCCAGTAAAGATTGCCATCACCATTAATTATCCTGACTCTTGGAAAAAGTTTTGCCACTGCTTCACTCGTACCATCTGTTGAGCCATCATCAACCAGAAAAGTATTTAGATCATATAAATCAGATATATTCTGAAAATATAATTTTTCCAAGCATTTTATAGTCTTATTTTTTCTGTTGAAGCATGAAATTAATACGGCAATTTTTTTCATCTTTGGAGATATCTAAAGTAGCAATTCTTTCAATTAAAGACGACTTTTGCAATAACCATCAAAATCTCATGAGTACATTCCCACTCATCGTCATACCAAACTGTGAACTCTGGCAGGATTCCAAAGCCGGGTTTCGGGCCGCATATTGCCCGCCTGCTGAACGACATTCACTTGCAGGAGAATGTGCGCCCTTCAGGGGAGGAGGCCACGGCGCGTTCATTTATTGAGTAGCATTTATCACAAGCAATGGCTGTTAGGGCGACGTCTCAATAAGAGTCTTTTCCCGTGGCGCATTCTGATCGTTGCGATAGTTAGCGTACGAATATTTGTATCGCCCTGTTCGTTGCTTGATATCGTTAAATAAGACCCCTTTGGCCGCAAGACCCGCTTGCCTCAAGCGCTTCATCGATTCCTGAATTTCGCTTGCCGTGGTGACTCCCGCACGTGTCACGATATAAATCGCGCCGGCATGCGCACCAATAATTAAAGTATCGGAAACAGCCAGGATAGGAGTTGTGTCGATCAAAATAAGATCATATCTAGCGGACAGTAATTGGAGCATTTCCCCGACATTTTGGTGCAACAGCAGTTCAGATGGATTAGCCGGCAGGCCACCGGCCGAAATGAAGTCCATATGCTCTATCACTCCCCGATGAATTACCTGTTCCAAAGGGATTTTTCCGCTAATCGCATTTGATAGCCCATCTTGTCTGCTTAGTCCGAAATATTGGTGGAGATGACCATTGCGAAGATCGGCATCAATCAGCAAGACTCTTTTGCCGGTGGTGGCGATAATGGCAGCAAGGTTTGCCGAAACAAATGTTTTACCAAGCCCCGGTGTTGCACCGGTTATCAATACAATATTATTTTTAGAGTTCGACATCGAAAATTGCAGGGCAGTGCGGAAAGTGCGCAGGCTTTCGATGGCGCTATCCGCGGAGGAAATGTTCGCCAGAAGCGGCAGCACCTTGGACTTGCTGCTGATCTTTTCGTACAATTCCTTGAGTTCTTTGCTGTGAGGGATCGTGGCGTAAACCGGCACACCAAGCATTTTCTCAATCTCATCCGGATCATCAATGCCGCCATAGAGCGATTTCTTGATGAAGGCACTAACCACGCCAAGAAATAGCCCAAGCAACCCAGCCAAAGCGACTATCAAAGGACGATTGGGTCTTACCGGCTTCTCCGGCATCATGGATGCATCCACCAGGCGCACATTACTCACCTTGCCCGCAGTAATCAGGCGTAGTTGCTGCGCGGTATTCAACAATGCCGTGTACAGATCGGTGTTGACCTTGATGTCACGGTTGAGACTTAATACTTCCTGTTCCAGCATTGGGAGTTGTTTGATGTGGCCGGCAACTGTCTTGATTTCTTCATTCATTTCCCTGATCTGGCTATTGATCCCCAATACGATCGGATGCGCTTCTGTAAACTGGGCCAGTAATTCTGCTTTTCTTTGCTGCAGTTCCAGCCGTCTCGTTTTTGCAGCGGCAGATTGTTGCAAGCTCAGTTTCGCCTCCTCCCCCAAATCTATCGTGCCATGAGCATTACGAAACTGGTTATATTTGGCTTCCGATACCTGCAACTGCTGCTTTAGTACGGGTAACTGCGCGTTCAGAAAAGCGAGGGATTTTTCAGCCTCTTCCGTTTTACGCGCGCCATTCTGACGCATGTATTCGCGGCCGATTTCACTGAGGGTGAGATTGACAATCTTCGGATCCCGGCCTTCAAGTGTCACTTCAATTATTCCGGATTCCTTGCCCTGCTCCGTGAGCGTCATAGCCTTTTGCACGTTATTAATCGTAGTCAGCCTGGAGATCCGGCGAAGCAAGAATTGTGCGCCTGGCTTAGCTTTGAGTTGCTCCACCCGCAACTGTATATTGCCTTTATCGGTCTCGAAATTGAGCGTGGTTCCGACCCGGCCTTTCCAATCAGTATTTTGTTTACTGTCGCTCAACTTGAATTGACCATTGCTTTCGGCCGTGATCACAAAATTACGATTTAACATCGCATCCGGCACATTGAAGATGGGAACATCGATTTTCTCCGTACCCCAGACATAACCTCCGTAGCCAAATAGCCCGGGAGTGGAAAGTTGCTCATTGTGACTGGCAAACAATGATCCGAATATAGGTAAATATTTTGGACGCGCATCGATGTAGAGCCGCAAATTATCGACTGCGTGGGAAACCACTAAACGTGAGCGGAGGAGTTCCATTTCTGACGTCGCTGCCGTTTTTACCTCGAACAGTGCGGCCATTTCACCCAATACATTTTTCGATTCGCTGCGCCCTATCTCTTCTTCCACGTGGATCAGCATATTTGCTTCATAGAGCGGTTTCGCTATAAATGCATAGGCTACGCCCAGCAGCGTGACCGCCATCGCAATTTTGATAATCAGCCAGCGATGCTCAAAAAGGATATTGAAATACGTTGCAAACTCGATTTCATCATCATCTTGCATACTGGCGGGAACTGGCTGCTGAACAGGGGCCAGGGCCGGCTGAGGTATAAGTTGATTTGTCATGATGATTATCTGAATAATTAAAAGCGTACATAAAAATGACGGCAAATTTAATTAATAACCGCCACACTTTCCGCGCGCACAATAGCCGCATGGCCTTTGTCGTGTGTTACTGCAGTTAGCGTGTTCCATGAACGCCATAATTAATTACTCTCTTGCACTCCCGACTTTCCCATCGCTGCAGAGGGAGGGCTTAGAGAAAATCTCGAACGCACGCCACACCATTTCGATTGCTTTTTTTACCAATGCGCGCTACCAGTTCGCCGACACCTTTATCAATCAGGCTGCATGCCTCCCTGAACGCATTCAAACCTTGCAGGTAAGGGTCGGGAATATCGTAATTGTCGAATTCGCCGAGTCGGCAAACCTTGTTTTTAAACATCGGATAATTAATCTCGATAAAATATTTTTGATATCGATCCATCGTCACGATCAAATCAGCCTCATGCACCATCCAGGAACCGAGTTTTCGTGCTCGGTGTGCTCTGATATCAATACCGCGCTCTCGCATCAACTGGACGGACAAGGGATCAGCAGATTCGCCTACGGGTGCATCGATCCCGGCTGAGAAAACCAATTTTTCAGGCAGCGCTTGTTTAAACAAGCCTTCTGCCATAGGGCTACGGCAGATGTTGCCGATACAAATGAAAAGGACTTTGTCAATCACTTGGCCACCCCAACAGCTGACGATAATGCGCCGGGGAAAAGGAGGCTGATACCGCGATTCCAGTTGGCAAGCGGCGAGGCGGCGACATAAATGAGATCCTTGGGATGAAGCTCGAATTCCTCCGCCATCGCCATCGCTCCCGGCAAACTTGCATCCAACTGGTACACAATCGGCTCCTTGGCAGTTTTGCGCACAATATAGACTTGTCGGCCATCGCCCGTGATTGGATTGATGCCGCCAGATTCGCCGAGTGCCTCGTTGAGCGTCAGGCGGCCATTGTGCATGGTGAGCGGTCTCGGCGCGATGACTTCACCCGACACAAAAACCTTGCTTTCATCGCGAGACAAAACGCGGACAAGGTCGCCATTTTTGAGCATGATACTGGCCGGATTAACGCCTTTTTGAACCAGTTGCAAGAGATTAATTGGATAGCTTATATCCGTACGGGTAATAACAATCCGGCTTTGGTCCGCAGTTGGCAATAAACCACCTGCGCGGTTTAGCGCCTCGACCAGGGTCATCGGAATATCATTGATCGCTTGCAGGCCGGGGGTTTTGACTTCGCCATCGATATAAATGCGCTTGCTGCGGTAAGCCTGCACACTTAAGGTAATCTTTGGATCTTTGATATAACGGGCCAGCTTGGAATGAAGCAGGTTTCGCGCCTGTTCCTCAGTCAAACCGGCCAATTTGAGACTGCCGGCGTATGGGAATTGCACCATGCCGTCATGATCCACGACAAAACCTGCAGGCAACGGCTTTAACGCGTCAGTGGTCCCGTCTATGCCTGCCGGTGCTTTTCCCAGCATGACCGCACTGGCCAGTTCAGGATGATCCCACACAACAATCGAAAGTATGTCGCTGGCGCCAATCTTATAGGGCGTCCGATCGGTTACCTGCAGTTGACTAATATTCTGAATCGATTGTTTTTCATATTGCTCTTTCTCGGATTTCAACAATTGCGCAGTTATGGTTTTGACAATTGGAGCAGTTCCGGATGGAGTTGCCCCAGGGATAGATTTTGAGTCGTTCCGCATGCCAGGATAAACTGTAGTGCATGCAGCAAGCCAGGGCACTAATGCCAGCAAGCTCATTTTTTTGAGTAATGCTTTCGAGAAGGTGCGCATGGAATATCCAGCCATATTTTTTAACTAACTGTTCAAGATTGATGCGCTGTGATAATTTATTTCGGATGCAATTAAAGTATCCGGCGCTACCTGTACTCCCTGCCAATCATCGTGATTCTGCTGTCGCTCATTGCGTAAATTTTGGGCCAGCGATGAGATTCAATATAATTAAGTTGCAAAAATTAAATTTGATAATTATCAAATTATCAATCTTCCCCGCATTACTCCTTGTTTGAAGCGCTCCACACCTATGCTCAGTCTGACTCTCGAAAACGATAATCGCAGCCAGGTTTCTGCGGCACTGAACGACGGCCGCTGGCTCATTGCATGCCTGTGCGCTACATGGTGCGGCACTTGCAATGATTTCCGGAGCAGTTTTGAAGAACTGGCCGCGCGCCACCCGGACAAGCAACTGGTCTGGATCGATATCGAGGATCAGGCCGGTGTGGTCGGCGATCTCGACATCGACAATTTCCCCACCTTATTGATCCAGCACGGCGATACAGTTGCTTTTTTCGGCACGATATTGCCGGATATGCGTCTGGCCGACAGGTTGATCCAGTCGCAGCTGGAGAAAAGCGATGCTGTCCTGTTTGCAGAGGCGCAAGGCAGCGCCGAGCACCGTGCCTGGCAGCGCGACTGCAATCTGCGCAGCTTATTGGAAGCAGCGCCATGAAAGCCCGAACTTCCTGATCGCTGCTGAATCGAATTGGTTGGGAGGGAATGTAGATAGGATTCGCAGCGCGACTTCCGCCTGCAGTTCAGCCCGGACAAACCTGATTGGAGAGCAGCATGGAGCAGAACCGCACGGAACGCGACACCTTCGGTTCGATAGAAGTCCCTGCCGATCGACTGTGGGGAGCGCAGACGCAGCGCGCGCTAGAGCACTTCGCGATTTCCACCGAGCGCATGCCGGAGGAATTGATCAAAGTGTTAGCGGCAATCAAAGGTGCTTGCGCCAGCGTCAACCGGGATCTGGGCCTGTTGCCGGCTGCCAAGGCCGATGCCATCATCAAGGCGGCAGAAGCGGTCGGTGGCGGCCAATATCAGGGTGAGTTTCCGCTGGCGATCTGGCAGACCGGATCCGGCACCCAAACCAACATGAACATGAATGAGGTGCTGGCGAACGCCGCTTCCGAACTGCTGGGAGGAACGCGTGGCGAAGCGCGGCTGGTGCATCCGAATGACGATGTCAACTTCGGCCAATCGTCGAACGATATCTTTCCAACCGCAATGCATGTCGCCACCGCGGTCGGGATTGTGAAAACACTGCTGCCGGCAATACGAAAATTACGCATGGCGCTGATCGAAAAATCGCTGGCATTCGATGACATCGTCAAGATCGGCCGCACCCACCTGCAGGATGCAACGCCGTTGACGCTGGGGCAGGAATTTTCCGCCTATGTAAGCCAGCTGGAACATGCGGAAACCTGCATCACCGCGACGCTGCCGGCATTGTATGCGCTGGCGGTCGGCGGCACGGCGGTCGGCACTGGCCTAAACACCCATCCCGAATTCGGCCAGCGCGTGGCGGCGGAACTGGCACGCAGCACCGGCTTGCCGTTTACTTCGGCACCCAACAAATTCGCTGCGCTGGCAAGCCACGACCCGCTGGTTTCCACCCACGGCGGGTTCAAGACGCTGGCAGTGGCATTGATGAAAATCGCCAACGATATCCGCTGGCTGGCCTCCGGGCCACGCTCGGGACTGGGGGAAATCAGTATTCCGGAAAATGAACCGGGCAGTTCCATCATGCCGGGCAAGGTCAACCCGACCCAGTGCGAAGCGCTCACCATGCTGTGCTGCCAGGTGTTCGGCAATGATGTCGCGATCGGTTTCGGCGCTGCTTCCGGCAATTTCGAATTGAATGTCTTCAAGCCGCTGATTGTCCACAACTTGCTGCAAAGCCTGCGCCTGTTACGCGACGGCATCAGCAGTTTCGATCGCTATTGCGTCAGCGGCATCGAAGCCAACCGGCCGCGCATTGCAGAACTGATGGAGCGTTCGCTGATGCTGGTGACTGCCCTGACGCCCCATATCGGCTACGACCGCGCGGCCCAGATCGCCAAAAAAGCGCACCAGGACGGCAGTACGCTGAAACAGGCGGCTTTGACATTGGGCTATGTGGCGGAACAGGATTTCGAACGCTGGGTGCAGCCGGCGCAGATGACGCGCAGCACCTTATCCTGAATGCAGGTTCAGGTATTGCGGCGCGGATACCCGGCAGCGGTGATGCGCAGCCAGACGCTATCTTTCTGCTCCGGAAGCATGAAAACCCAATTGGCGACTTCGGCCACGGTACGACCGCAACCGCGGCACACTTCATCGAATGTGGTGGAGCATACGCCGACACAAGGCGTATCCGGACGATCAGTATCGGTCATGGGTATGTTGCGCGTTCGAGAAAAAAACGATTGTAGGCGATCAGGCAAATCCCCGCTGTTCATGCCTGCAGTTGCACTTGCTCACAATCGATACACGCATTGCAAGACAAGACACTGACGATCCGGAAGCGGGCTTCTGCGATATTTTAAAAATATACTGAGACAGGGTATTTAAAATATCACAATTAAAATATGCGTAAATTACAAGTTTTTTAACCATACTCCATATTTTTTAAAATTAAATGTAATTATTCAGCTCGCTATGGAAAGCCCCCTCTCCCGCCTGCGGGAGAGGGTTGGGGAGAGGGTGCATGCAATGGCCGAGGTGGGCCAAAACAAGGCGCAAACTTGATGGCCTTGCCACATAATCCGGCGGCCGGAATATTTGCTAACGCCCTTGTATGCTGTTTTAGATGATTTGTTGTCTGATTTTATGGTCTTGTAGTTGTCTTTAGATATTGCGATGGGCGGGGCTGCGCAGGGCGCGCGTAGCGCGACTGGCGCAGCCCCGCCCATCGCGGA
>JAUYNR010000003.1 GCA_030698225.1 Oxalobacteraceae bacterium
ATTGGACACCATCGTTATGGCGCCGCCTTCCGCAGTCACAGTGGACGCTGGGAACCTCTGCCTGGCACCGGCACTCTTGACGAGATGGCGGAAGTGGTCACCTCACTGCTGCAGCCGTATCTGCAAGTAAATAATTATTAAGCCTATTTACGGGATGTTGTACTAGTGGCGATATCAAATGGCTGTTTGCTTGTCGGTGCGTGATCGGCGCTCTGCGCTATCGCACCTCCCCCTCCCTTATTCCGCACCTGCAGCAGGGGGTGGCCACGCAATTTGTCTGCGTTCTGCTCCAGCCAATTCGCGATCTTAGGTCCTAGTCGCGCACTGTGCCTGGCTTCCGAAAGCAGAGCGGTAAGGTTGCCCCTGCCGCGTGTCAGATACGTGACGATTCCCGTTAGTAGGGCGACAACCAGGATCTCATGACCACGCGCAAATGCGCGCGCAGCATTGTGGGTTATCGGCAGCGCGAAGTCCGATCCATAGTGCGGGCAGTCGAACGAATTTTGGCTCAGGTTCGGAACGCGTCCCCACGCCTCCATGAATCCGTCTTGGTATGCTTCTGCCACCAACGGAATACTGGCGATCATGTATTCAACGACCGACTTCAGCCCGAGAAAACCGACGAGCATGCTGCCGATCTTTATACCAATCACGCTACCAGCAACTGCACCAGGTATTGCACCAACACCGAACGCCAGCATGCCCAGACCGCCGCCGACGACCGCGCCCGACAATGCGCCGCCGCCCAGATAGAGTGCAACGTCATGGCATACGAGTCGCAACACCAGCCAGATTGCCTCAAGGCTGATACTACCCAGTTTTGCTTGCAGGCTCCGCAGTGCGATGCCTTCCGATTCATCCAGAGCCTTCTTTACATTCGCGGCCCGGACTCCGTAGCGTCGCGTCAGGAACCAGTGTCCGCGGTGCTGATTGGCATGAGGGGATGTGTAGGAGCCGCTTACCAGCAAACGATGTTTGATCGCATCGGCCAATCGTACTTCTATCTTGCCAAGCTGGCAGTAAAAATCGGATCGGTCGAATGGAATCGTGCTCATATCGTTCATGCTCGGCGTTGGGCGTTCGATGAGCATGCTCCACACCAACACCGTCGCATTGATGTTTCTCAAGACCAATAACGACTATGCATCCCTTCCATGTTTCAGTGCAACGGTTAAGCCAGCCCCTATGGCGGCTCTCTTCGGTTTCGATGCCACATGGCTAATTAGGGCATTATCAAGTCAGCCGCGCGAGCTGGCGTCCGAGTTTGACTTGACCGCCGGGCACTGGCGCCGACCACGCGAGGAAAAAACAGGCAATGGATACACAAAGACTTACTATGACGCGCTATGGCGGGATATCTACACGGAGAGGATTTGGGCGGGCATGCCGGAACACCTGGTGGTTTACAACCAGGCCGGAAATCGCATTGTCGCGTCCGGCGTAGTCTTGGGCGATACCTGCCAAGGAGACGAAACGGCGCTTCGCATGGGATGACGGAGCTCGTTTTACGCTAGCCGCAGCTGAAAATACCGGCGGTCACAGGCGCAGTGTGACACTCGTCATCTATAATGTTTGTTTTCGCAAAAACACACCAACATCATGGAATTAGCCAAGTCTTTCGAGCCAGCCGATATTGAACAGTTCTGGCGCACGGAGTGGGAAAAGCGCGGGTATTTCGCCGCCACCACGCACGCCGACAAACCGTCGTTCAGCATCCAGTTGCCGCCGCCGAACGTGACCGGCACCCTGCACATGGGCCATGCGTTCAACCAGACCATCATGGACGGCCTGACCCGCTACTACCGCATGCGCGGCTTCAATACGGCCTGGGTTCCGGGCACCGACCATGCCGGCATCGCGACCCAGATCGTGGTCGAACGCCAGCTCGATGCGCAGAAAATCTCGCGCCATGACCTGGGCCGCGAAAAATTCGTGGAAAAAGTCTGGGAATGGAAGGAAAAATCGGGCAATACCATTACCGGCCAGATGCGCCGCATGGGCACCTCCCCCGACTGGTCGCGCGAATACTTCACGATGGACGAAGCGCGCTCGAAGGTGGTCTCCGAGGTCTTCGTGCGCCTGTACGAACAGGGCCTGATCTACCGTGGCAAGCGCCTGGTGAACTGGGACCCGGCGCTGGGCACCGCGGTGTCGGACCTGGAAGTGGTGTCGGAAGAAGAAGACGGCTCGATGTGGTACATCCGTTATCCGCTGGCCGATGGCAGCGGCCACATGACGGTGGCGACCACGCGTCCGGAGACCATGCTCGGCGACGTCGCCGTTGCGGTCGACCCGACCGACGAACGCTACCTGGCGCTGGTCGGCAAGATGCTGAAACTGCCGCTGACGGACCGCGAGATCCCGGTGATCGCCGACTCGTACGTGGACAAGGCCTTCGGCACCGGCTGCGTGAAAATCACCCCGGCGCACGACTTCAACGACTATGCGGTTGGCCAGCGCCACCATCTCGAAAAAATCTGCATCCTCACGCTGGACGCGAAAATCAGCGATGAGGCGCCGCCCGCCTACCGCGGCATGGACCGCTTCGCCGCGCGCAAGCAGATCGTGGCCGACCTCGACGCCCAGGGCCTGCTGCAGGAAGTCAAGCCGCACAAGCTGATGGTGCCGCGCGGCGACCGCACCGGCGTGGTGATCGAACCGATGCTGACCGACCAGTGGTTCGTCGCGATGAGCAAGCCGGCGCCGGAAGGCACTTTCTTCCCCGGCAAATCGATCGCCGAAGTGGCGCTCGAGAAGGTCGCGGACGGCGAAATCAAGTTCGTGCCCGAAAACTGGAGCACGACCTACAACCAGTGGCTGGGCAACATCCAGGACTGGTGCATCTCGCGCCAGCTGTGGTGGGGCCACCGCATCCCGGCCTGGTACGACGAGGCCGGCAACATCTTCGTGGCCAGGACCGAGGCCGAAGCACAGGCGCAAGCGAAGGCGGCTGGCGCCATCGGCCAGGTCAGGCGCGACGACGACGTGCTCGACACCTGGTTCTCCTCGGCCCTGGTGCCTTTTTCGACCATGGGCTGGCCGGAAGACACGGTCGACATGCGCACCTTCCTGCCGTCGTCGGTGCTGGTGACCGGCTTCGACATGATCTTCTTCTGGGTCGCGCGGATGGTGATGATGACCACCCACTTCACCGGCCGGGTGCCGTTCAACACCGTCTATGTGCATGGCCTGGTGCGCGACTCCAGCGGCCAGAAGATGTCTAAGTCGAAGGGCAACACGCTGGACCCGATCGACCTGATCGACGGCATCGATGTCGAGACGCTGGTCGCCAAGCGCACCACCGGCCTGATGCACCCGCGCGACGCGGAAAAAATCGCGAAAGCGACCCGCAAGGAGTTCGCCGCCGGCATCCCGGCCTACGGCACCGATGCGCTGCGCTTCACGATGGCCAGCTATGCATCGTTGGGGCGCAACATCAATTTCGACCTGGGACGCTGCGAAGGCTATCGCAATTTCTGCAACAAGCTGTGGAACGCGACCCGCTTCGTGCTGATGAATACCCAAGACAAGGATTGCGGCCTCGACAACCAGGTCGATGGCGTCTGCATCGACGGCTATCTCGACTTCTCGCAGGCCGACCGCTGGATCGTGTCGCAACTGCAGCGCACCGAGGCCGAGATCGAGAAAGGCTTTGCCGATTACCGCTTCGACAATATCGCGTCCGGCATCTACAAGTTCGTCTGGGACGAGTATTGCGACTGGTATCTGGAAGTCGCCAAGGTCCAGGTCCAGCACGGCACGCAGGCGCAGCAGCGCGCGACCCGCCGCACGCTGCTGCGGGTGCTGGAAACGGTGCTGCGCCTGGCCCATCCGGTGATCCCGTTCATCACCGAAGCGCTGTGGCAAACGGTGGCGCCGCTGTCGGGCAAGGCGCTCAATCCGGCCGGCGACAGCATCATGCTGCAAGCCTACCCGTTGCCGCAGCCGCACAAGATCGACGAACAGGCCGAAGGCTGGATGCACCAGCTCAAGGCGATGACCGACGCCTGCCGCAACCTGCGCGGCGAGATGCAGCTGTCGCCGGCGTTGCGGGTGCCGCTGATCATGGAAGCCGCCGGTCCCGCCGAGAAAGCGCAGCTGGAATCGTTCGCACCGTACCTGCTGGCGCTGGGCAAACTGTCCGAAGTGCAGGTGGTCGATGCGCTGCCGGAGTCACCGGCGCCGGTATCGATCGTCGGCACCGCCAAGATGATGCTGAAGGTGGAGATCGACGTTGCAGCCGAACGCGAGCGCCTGGGCAAGGAAATGGCGCGACTGGAGGGCGAAATCGGCAAGATCGGTGGCAAGCTGGCCAACGAAAGCTTCGTCGCCCGCGCGCCGGCAGCCATAGTCAACCAGGAGAAGGAGCGCCTGTCGAATTTCTCTTCGACGCTGGAAAAATTGCGCGAACAGTTTGCCAAGCTGCCCGCCGCGTAATCGAGCCTGAAGCCGCGAAGAACAAGTAATCTTCACCCGAAAAATGCCGTCCAGCCTGAAGCTGAGCGGCATTTTTATTTTGGCGGCTGATTTGCCATCCATCCTTTAGCCATGAAGAATTAATTTCATGAGTATGCCTTAAAACAACCATGTATACGCAATAAAACAGCCGGTTAAATTTTATACATGGATTAGTATATTTATCAAAAAACCCGTCGCGCCGCATTGGCTTATGATGTAAGCATTCCATTACAGCGTACCGAAAGGATTACACGATGCGGCTCGACATACTGTTTCTCGACCGGGTCGGGATTGCCCAGGAGATCCTTTTCGTCCTCGCAGAACGGCGGCTGAACGTGGTCGCGGTCGAGGTGGATCCGCCGCACATCTACATCGATGCGCCAGAACTGGTCGCGCAACAGCTGTCGACGCTGCGCACCGCGCTTAGCAGCATCAGCAATGTCCAGAGCGTGCTTACGGTCGATATGCTGCCCGGCATGCGGCGCCATCTTTACCTCGATGCGTTGCTGGCAGCGATGGCCGACCCGGTGCTGGCGGTCGATGCCAGCGGCACCATCGTAGTCGCCAACGCGGCTGCGGCGGGCGTCGCCGATGTCAGCGAGGCGACGCTGGGCGGCGTCACGCTCGGCGCGCTGTTCGGCGATCCGGCGTTGCACGCGGAACTGGTCGAGAGCGGCTTTTGCGCGCCGCTGCGCGAGGTCATGCTGCACGGCGAGCCGTTCCTGCTGGATGCAAAACCGCTGGCCGGCGCGCCGACCGCCGGCGGCCTGGTCACGCTGCACGCGCCGAGCCGGATGGGGCAGCGCCTGCATGCGCTGCAACATTTCGAAGAAGGCAGCTTCGCCACGATCCTCGGCGAATCGGCGCCGATACGCGCGCTCAAGGCGCGCGCGGCGCGGGTCGCGGTGGTCGATGCGCCGCTGCTGATCCTCGGCGAGACCGGCACTGGCAAGGAGCTGGTCGCCCTCGCCTGCCACACCGCCAGCCCGCGCGCGCAGCAGCCGTTCCTGGCGCTCAACTGCGCGGCATTGCCCGAGAATCTGGCCGAAAGCGAGCTGTTCGGCTACGCGCCGGGCGCCTTCACCGGGGCCCAGCGCGGTGGCAAGCCGGGGCTGCTGGAGCTGGCCAACCACGGCACCGTGTTCCTCGACGAGATCGGCGAAATGTCACCCTACCTGCAGGCCAAGCTGCTGCGCTTCCTGAACGATGGCAGCTTCCGGCGCGTCGGCGGCGAGCGCGAACTGAAGGTCGATGTCCGCATCATCAGCGCCACCCATCGCAATCTCGAACAGATGGTGGCCGAACACAGTTTCCGGGAGGATCTGTTCTACCGCCTCAACGTGCTCAGCCTGCTGGTGCCGCCGCTGCGCGAACGTAGCGACGACATCCTGCTGCTGGCACATTTCTTCCTCGAACGCGCGGCAGCCCAGACGCAACGGCCGCTGTGCCGCCTGACCGCGGCCGCCAACGCGGCGCTGCTGAGCAGTCCTTGGCCCGGTAACGTGCGCCAGTTGCAGAACATCATCTTTCGCGCGGTCACCATGAGCGACCAGGCCTTCCTCGATGTCGCCGATCTGGAACTGGCCGGCTCCAGCGTCGGCAGCGCAGAAGATGGCACCGAGGGCGATGTCGGCAGCTGGGAACAAGCGATCGAACAGTATGAGAAGGCGCTGCTGCAACGGCTGTACCCGCTCCATCCATCCAGCCGCAAGCTGGCCGCGCACCTGAAGATCTCGCACACGATGATCGCCAACAAGCTGCGCAGGTATGGGATACGCAAAATCGTTTAAATACTTAAATACGCTCTTGCGCAGCGCAACGATCGTAACTATTAATTTACAGTGTAAATGTTTCATTACACAACAGCTAACACATTGTTTTCTATGGTTTTTTTCATCCGTGACAGAAAGCGGCGATGAAAATTGTAAACAAATCATTACAGACCGCATCGGAGCGATTCCGCATTATCGGCACAAGCCATTGATTTTCAAGGGTTTTTCAGGCCTGGCACCGTACTTGCTATAGGTACGTGTCGCTCACACTGAATCACCCTAATCCATGAACCATCATCGTCCGGACCACAGCGGCGCCCTGCTCAGCATCGACCTCGATGCGATTTGCGCGAACTGGCGGCTGCTCAAGGAAATGCTCGGCCAGGCCGACTGCGCGGCAGTAGTCAAGGCGGATGCCTACGGGCTGGATGCGAGCCGGGTCGCGCCGGCACTGGCGCGCGCCGGTTGCGGCCATTTCTTCGTCGCCCACCTCGACGAGGCGATCGCGCTGCGCCCGCATCTGCCTGCCGCGGCCCGGCTGTATGTGCTGCATGGCGCACCGCCCGGGGTCGAAGCCGAATTTCTGGCGCACGACCTGATTCCGGTTCTCAACTGCCTGCCGCAAGTCGATGCCTGGAGCCGCCTGGCCCGCACCACAGCGCGCGCGTTGCCGGCGCTGCTGCAGGTCGATACCGGCATGGCGCGGCTCGGACTGGCTGCCAGCGAACTGGCCGCGATCGTCGCCGATCCAGGTCGACTGCACGGCATCGAACTGCGCTACCTGATGAGCCACCTGGCCTGCGCCGAAGCGCAGGACAACCCCAGCAATGCGCTGCAGCTGGAACGCTTCCGCGCTGCGCTGGCCGCATTCCCGCAAATCTCCGGCAGCTTCGCCAATTCGTCCGGCATCTTCCTCGGACGCGATTACCACTTCGGGCTGGCGCGTCCCGGCGCCGCGCTGTACGGCGTCGCCCCGGTGGCCGGCGCCGCCAATCCGATGCGCGCGGTGATCCGGCTGCAAGGCAAGGTGATCCAGACCCGCCGGATCGAAGCCGGCAGCGGCGTCGGCTACGGCCTGAGCTGGCGCACCGCGCAAGCCAGCCGCATCGCCACCGTCGCGGTCGGCTATGCGGACGGCTATCTGCGCAGCCTGAGCAACCGCGGCCTGGCCCGCGTCGATGGCATCGAGCTGCCGCTGGTCGGCAAGGTCTCGATGGACACCATCACGCTCGACGTCAGCGCACTGCCCGCGGATGCGCTGCAAACCGGTAGCCTGGTCGACCTGATCGATGCATCGCACGGCGTCGATGCGGTCGCGGAGCGGACCGGCACGATCGCCTATGAAATCCTCACCAGCCTCGGCGCACGCTATGCGCGCCACTATATCGGCGGCTGACAAGCCATTCCATTCCACTCATCAGGAAACCTCCATGAAAATCCTCATCCTCGGCAGCGGCGTCATCGGCACCACCAGCGCCTACTATCTGGCCAAGGCCGGCCATCAGGTCACCGTGATCGACCGTCAGCCCGGTCCGGCGCTGGAAACCAGTCATGCCAATGCCGGCGAAGTGTCGCCCGGCTATTCGGCACCCTGGGCCGGCCCCGGCGTGCCGCTGAAGGCGATCAAGTGGCTGCTGATGCACCACAGCCCGCTGGTGATCAAGCCGATGCTGGACCCGACCATGTGGCGCTGGGCGCTGTCGATGCTGCGCAACTGCACCGAACAGCGCTATCGGCTCAACAAGGGCCGCATGGTGCGGCTGGCCGAGTACAGCCGCGACTGCCTGCGGGAATTGCGCGCCGACACCGGCATCGCCTACGACGCGCGCAGCCAAGGCACGCTGCAACTGTTTCGCACCCAGAAACAGCTGGACGGCACCGGCAAGGACATCGAGATCCTGAATGAATACGGCGTGCCCTACCAAGTGCTGGACCGCGACGGTTACATCAAGTACGAGCCGGCGCTGGCGCTGGTCAAGGAAAAATTCGTCGGCGCGCTGCGCCTGCCCGGCGACGAGACCGGCGACTGCTTCAAGTTCACTGAGAACCTGGCGAAAATGGCAGAAGCACTCGGCGTCGAGTTCCGTTACGGCGTCGATATCCAGCGCATCGCCAGCGACGGCAAACGCATCAGCGGCGTGCATACCAGTGCTGGCCTGCTCAAGGCCGACAGCTACCTGGTCGCGCTCGGCAGCTATTCGCCGCTGCTGCTGAAACCGATCGGCATCAACATCCCGGTGTATCCGGTCAAAGGCTACTCGATCACGGTGCCGATCACCGACCCCGCATGCGCGCCGGAGTCGACCATCATGGACGAAACCCACAAGGTGGCCGTGACCCGACTGGGCGAGCGCATCCGCGTCGGCGGCACCGCGGAGTTGGCCGGCTACAACCTGGATCTGGACCAAGGCCGGCAGCGCACGCTGAACCACGTGGTGACCGACCTGTTCCCGCGCGGCGGCGACGTCAGCAAGGCCGAATTCTGGACCGGCTTGCGGCCGATGACGCCGGACGGCACGCCGGTGCTGGGCGGCACCCCTTACCCGAATCTGTATTTGTCGACCGGGCACGGCACGCTTGGCTGGACCATGGCTGCCGGTAGCGGCCGCGTGATGGCCGACCTGATCTGTGGCCGCGCCACCGACATCAGCCTCGAAGGCCTGACGCTGAGCCGCTACAGCAACGGCTTCCGCGGTCATATCATCAGCCCTCAAGGGGTCACCGCATGAGCCGCCCGTTCATTGTTGCAGTATGAAAATTAATTTTTCATGAGACAAACGGCTTGCCCCATGCCGGTTGACTGGCCTAAAGCAAGCCGTAACATAAGACAACAATGCGTTCTGAATGGAGCACACATCATGCAATCCCTTGATGGTTATATTCTGGGCAACAGCATATTGCCTGCGCAGCTTGCAATCGCGACAAAAATACTCGCGCTGCTGGCCGCCAACGCACCGCAGTGCGTGACACTGGAAGCGATGCAAAGCGCCACCCGGCGCTCTGCCCTTGAACTCAGGAAAATTTGCAAGGGTTTCAATCGTGCCGGATTCGTGACCACACCCGAAGAGCCGCATGACGCCTGGATGCTGCACTGCGATCTGGGAACCGTCACGCTGGAAGACGTCTATCTTGCCATTACCGCCAGCGCCGGCAGCAGCAAGAAATCCGCCGCGGGCGCGACCGAGCCCGCGGCAAGCCCGCAACAGAACAATCTCGACCTGATCCTGATGCAAGCCGCCATGAGCATCAATCAGAGTTTGTTCAGACTGCTGCGCCAATTCAGGCTCGATCGGCTGCAGATTGCCACTGCGGCCGGCGCAAGCAGCCCATCCCAAGCGTATTCCAGGACCTATATCCGCTCGCGCGAACCCGCGTTGCACAAGGTGAGTGAATTTAACTGAAGCATGGCTGTAGAAAAATACCATATTCAGTATTTTTAGAGCCGCAGTAAAGCATTGCGGAAACCGATACGATAATCGGCATACTCCACAAATTGCGATTTCAGCGCGGGGCCAATTGCGCGCCGTCCGGTCCGGCTCCGGAAAAATTGCGCGCGCAGTCAGTGGTGCGGAATCAGACGAAAGAGATGCTCATCCCGGGCAGGTCCACGGCTGAAAACGCGGTGATCCAGGTCTGCCCGGCCTCGATCGGAATGGCTGCAGCCCAGGCACCGGTCGCGACGATTTCCCCTGCCTGCAACGGCGTGCACTGCGGCTGGGTCTGCAATTGCCGGTGCAGATGCAGCAGCGCATGCACCGGGCTGCCCATCACATCCGAACCATAACCGGCGCCGCGCAGCAAACCGCCGCAGGACAGCGAGACGCTGGCATTGGGCAGCGTCAGGGCCAGATTCCGGCGCGATGCCGGTGACAGCCGACGCGATTCACCGATCAGCAGCGCGCCATGCAGGCCGAAGGCGGCAATCGCGTCGGCTGCGCTGAATTGCCAGTCCGGATAGGGGCAGATAACGATTTCCAGCCCGTGCGCGATCGATTCGATGCAATCGGCCAGCGCGTCCAGGCCGGCGTCTGCTGCCGGCGTGCTGCCCAGACGGAATACCAGCGACGCTTCCAGGCGCGGCTGCAAAGCGCCTGCCAGGCTCTGGATGCCGTAATTCCTGTCCACGGTGCGCACGGTGGCATCGAACAACGGAGCCCAGATCAGGGTGCCGCTGGCCGCGCCTTCGTCATATTCGGCGCCGATCTTGCGATCGATGAAACCGATCCGGCGGCCGACGATCGTTTCGCCCTGGGCGACGCGGGCGGTGCTGATGCTGTGCGCGATATCGTAGGCGTCCTGCAGCGATAGCTTGGTGTCGGACGACAACGGTGCAATCAGACGCGAGCAGGCGCGCGCATCCAGTAACTGATGGGCGTAACGGTTGGCGAGGGAATACATCAACATGGCATCGGCTGGCAAGACGAACGCTGCTCGGTTTCATATTGTCAGCGTCATCCCGAGTTTATGCAAGAGCATCGATACGGTACCTGATAAAAAACAAGGCCATCAGGGTATCGCTAAAAATCAAAAGTTTCCCGCATGATTTCAGTGCGACTTGAATAATACCAACTGCAGTATCAGGATTCGGGCGGCACCAGCGCAGCCCATTGTTCGCCGTTCGGCCCGACGCTGGGCGCTGCCAGGCCGAAGTGCACGTAGGCCGCAGGGGTGGCGATGCGGCCGCGCGGCGTGCGTTGCAGGAAACCCTGCTGAATCAGATACGGTTCCAGCACATCCTCGATGGTATCGCGCTCCTCGCCGATCGCGGCAGCCAGATTGTCGATCCCGACCGGTCCGCCGCCGAACTTGAACAGTACCGCTTCGAGCAGCTTGCGATCCATCAAATCGAAGCCGACCTGGTCGACATCGAGCATCACCAGCGCGGCATCGGCGATGTTCTTGGTGATATCGCCATTGCCCTTGACCTCCGCGTAATCGCGCACCCGCCGCAGCAGGCGGTTGGCGATGCGCGGCGTGCCGCGACTGCGCTTGGCGATTTCGAACGCGCCATCGTCCTCGATCGGCGCCTTCAGCAGCGACGCGCTGCGGCGCACGATGCGCGTCAGCTCGGCTGCGGTATAGAACTCGAGCCGGGCGACGATGCCGAAACGGTCGCGCAACGGATTGGTCAGCATGCCGGCGCGGGTGGTTGCGCCCACCAGCGTAAACGGCTGCAGATCGAGCTTGACGCTGCGCGCGGCCGGGCCCTCGCCGATCATGATGTCGATCTGGTAATCCTCCAGCGCCGGGTACAGGATTTCCTCGACCACCGGCGACAGACGATGGATCTCGTCGATGAACAGCACGTCGTTGGCTTCCAGATTGGTCAGTATCGCCGCCAGGTCGCCCGGACGCTCCAGCACCGGGCCGGAAGTCTGGCGCAGATTGACCCCCATCTCGCGCGCGATGATGTGCGCCAGCGTGGTCTTGCCCAAACCCGGCGGGCCGAACAGCAGCGTGTGGTCGAGCGCTTCGCTGCGGTTGCGAGCGGCAGTGATGAAGATTTCCAGCTGGCCGCGAATCTTTTCCTGGCCGACGTATTCGTCCAGCTGCTTGGGGCGCAACGCGCGCTCCATCGCCTCCTCGACATGCGAGACGGGCGTGGCGGCGATGATGCGCTGCTCGGTGAAACTATCGGTCTGGATGCTCATGATCTGTATATCTTTCTTTTCCACATCAATCGTGAACGCGAAGGCAAAGCGCAGACAGTACGCAGGTACGGCAAGCGAAGCCGACAAAGTGCACGGTTGATGTGGGAATGATTAACCCTTGGAGAGAGATTTCAGAGCCAGCTTGATGCCATCCGAGACGCCGCTGCCGGCCGGGATCTGCTTGCTGGCTTGCAGCGCTTCCTTGTCCGAATAACCGAGCGCCAGCAACGCGTTGAGGATATCGCTGGCCGCGTCGCTCACCACCAGGCCGCCGGCGCTGCCGAGATCGGCTCCCAGCTTGCCTTTCAGCTCCAGCAGCAGGCGTTCGGCGGTTTTCTTGCCGATGCCCGGGACCCGGGTCAGGCGGCCGGCTTCCTGCAGCGTGATCGCTTGCGCCAAGTCGGCCACCGACATGCCGGACAGGATAGACAGCGCCATGCGCGCGCCGACGCCGGTGATCTTGATCAGTTGCTTGTAGACATTGCGCTCTTCTGCAGTACCGAAACCGTACAGCAGATGCGCATCTTCGCGCACCGTCAGATGGGTCAGCAACATGATCTTCTCGCCCAGCGCGGGCAGATTGTAAAAGGTGCTCATCGGCACGCTGACCTCGTAGCCGACGCCATTGCAATCGATCAGTAATTGGGGGGGATTTTTCTCGAGCAGAATACCGGAAAGGCGGCCTATCATGATGGTGCAACCCTGAAAATAAGTTACAGGCATCATACAGGACAGCATTTAACTGAGTATACATACAGCATGCGCAATTTAATCCATCAGTTGCTCGATAAGCTGCATCGCAGTGGCCGATTACGCACTGTCGCCGGTCTGATCGGCGTGCTGTGGGCGCTGCCATTGAGCCTGCTCGGCCTGGTGCTGGCGCTGCCGATCCGGATCTTGCATGGCCGCATCGACCGGGTATCTGGCAGTGTGCCGGCGCTGCTGGTGCGCGGCCCGCTGGCCGATCGGCTGCTGCAGCGGCACCCGTTCGGCCCGATGGCGGCGATGGCGATCGGCCATATCGTCATTGCCCGCCAGCAGGGTTTGACCGCGCATACCTTGCGCCATGAACTGGTGCATGTATTGCAGGCGGCGCGCTGGGGACCGGTCTTTCCGTTTGCCTATCTGGCGGCCAGCGCCTGGGCGCTGCTGCACGGGCGCCGGGCTTACTGGCATAACCGCTTCGAAATCGCTGCGCGCAAGGCAGAAAAGCATTTTCCGCCTGAAAGCTAACCGACCAGGCGCCCGCCCCTGACCCGCAGGCCGCGCTTGGCCAGTGCCGGCGCCAGTTTGCCCAGCATCGCCAGCGCTTCGCCGCTGTGCGCATGGCAAATCGCCACCCCCAGCGCATCGGCTGCGTCCGGCCCCGGCAGGCTGGGCAACTGCAACAAGCGCTGCACCATATCCTGCACTTGCTCCTTCTTTGCCTTGCCGTGGCCGACCACTGCCTGCTTGAGCTGCAGCGCAGTGTATTCGGCCACCGCCAGGTCGGCGCCAACCAGCGCGCAAATCGCCGCGCCGCGCGCCTGCCCGAGCAGCAGCGTCGATTGCGGATTGACGTTGACGAATACCTTTTCTATCGCCGCGCAGTTCGGCTGATATGTCTTGATGACTTCGGCAATGCTGTCGAGAATGACTTTCAGGCGTTCCGGCAGGCTGGCATCGGGCGTCTTGATGGTGCCCGACGCTATATAGAATAGCTTGTGGCCCTGCTTTTGGATCACCCCGAAACCGGTGGTGCGCAGGCCGGGGTCGATGCCGAGAATGCGCATCTCAGACCGGCTCGGCCAGCGACTTGGGCGTGCGGCGCAATTCAACCGCGTTGAAGTCGGCCGGCAGATCGAAATCGATCGCCTTCGGCAACAGGAAGGACGGCACGATCGTGGTCAGCACCGCATACACCAGCAACGCGCCGTACAAGGTATCGTGGATCGCAAAGCGCTCGCGCAGGATGCCAGCTAATACCAGCGTAAAAATCAGCGTCGGCGCCAGCGTGATCGACACGTGCAGGCTGCTGCGGAAGGTTTCTTTGAAAATCGCGCGCCGCTGGCCCCAGATGATCAGCACCCGCAACGGCAGCACCACCGCGGTGATGCCGACGCCCAGCAACAGGGCCTGCCAGCTCAACGCTTCGACCGGCACGCTGATGCCGCCATGGAAGAAATAGAACGGCACGAAGAACGAAGCGAACAGCTTCACCGCATGCATCATGCTGTCGGACGCCAGCGAAGGCATCCGTTCGCGCAACTGGCGCGCCAGGAATCCGGCCAGAAATGCGCCCACCAGATAGTACACGCCGAGTTCCTTGGTGATCGAGGCCGCGATTACGCCCATCAGCACCAGGAAAGTGAATTCCGAGCCGGGCGCATGCGGCAGCACAATCCGGCCGAACAGCAGGAACAGGAATGGCATGATGACGGCCATCGCCAGCATGATGGTGGACGACAGCACCAGTTGCCCGACCGAATCCGATTGCAGCGCGATGAACATCAAGCCCAGCGCCAGCAATTCGCTGGTAATCGCTTTCAGGCTGACCCAGAACCGTTCCGAGTCGTTCAGGCCGAATTGCGACAAGGAATCGAGGATGAAACCGGTCGACGGGATGAACAATGCCAGCGCCACCAGCGTTGCGGCCTGCCACGACAGCGCAAGAAAGTACATGGCGAGACCGGCGCAGGCCATCACGATCGCCAGCGTCAGCAACAGATGGGTAAAGATCGGCCACTTGTGCGTGATCAGGTCGTTCAGGCTGACTTCCAGCCCGGCGAACAGGAACAGCGATGCGATCCCGAACACCGACAGCAGCGCCAGGGTTTTGTCGTGGTGATAATCGCCGCCCCACAGTGAGACCGCGATGCCGAAGAACAGGCAGGTGATCGGCCCCGGGATGCGAAAGCGCTGCAGCGCTTTCGGCACCACCAGGATGCCCAGCAACAACCCCAGATAAATCATCGGCTGCACGAATGACGCCGGCAGGCTTAATCCCATCGAATCAATGACGGAAATGGCGGATGCCGGTGTACAGCATCACGACGCCGCGCTCGTCGGCAGCATCGATCACTTCCTGGTCGCGCATCGAGCCGCCCGGCTGGATCACGCAGGTCGCACCGGCGTCGATGACCACATCCAGGCCATCGCGAAACGGGAAGAAGGCATCCGACGCGACCGCCGAACCCATCAGCGACAGGCCGGCGTTCTGCGCCTTGATCGACGCGATGCGGGCCGAGTCGACCCGGCTCATCTGCCCTGCGCCGACGCCCAGCGTCATGCCATTGCCGCAGAACACGATCGCATTCGACTTGACGAACTTGGCGACGCGCCAGGCGAACAGCATGTCCTGCAACTGTTGCGGCGTCGGCTGCAGCTTGGTGACGACCCGGATATCGGCCGGGCCGACATTCCTGGCGTCCGGCGACTGCACCAGCAAGCCGCCGCCGACGCGCTTGATGTCGAACGGGTTCTGCCCCTTGCCGAGCGGGATTTCCAGCAGGCGCACGTTCTGCTTGGCGGCAAAAATCTGCTTCGCTTCTGCTGTAAAAGATGGTGCGATCACCAGTTCGACGAATTGCTTGGCGACCGCTTCGGCTGCTGCGCCGTCGCAGACGCAATTGAACGCGATGATGCCGCCGAAGGCCGAGGTCGGATCGGTCTGCAGCGCCTTGCTGTAGGACTCCAGCGCGTTGGCGCCGACCGCCACGCCGCACGGGTTGGCGTGCTTGACGATCACGCAGGCCGAAGTATTGGACGCGGCAAAAGTCTTTACGCATTCCCACGCCGCATCGGCGTCGCCGATATTGTTGTAAGACAATTCCTTGCCTTGCAACTGGGTGTAATTGGCCAGCGCGCCGTCGCACGGGTTCAGGTCGCGGTAGAACGCGGCCGACTGGTGCGGGTTTTCGCCGTAGCGCATTTCCTGCACTTTTTCGGCGGCGATGTTCAGCGTTTGCGGATACGGGCTGCGGCTTGCATGCGCGTTGTCGGCGCCCAGGCTGGTCAGGTAATTGGTGATCGCGCCGTCGTATTGCGCGGTGTGCGCGAACACTTTCTTGGCCAGCGTAAACTTGGTGTCGTAGCTGACTTCGCCGTTGCCGGCTTTCAGTTCATCCAGCACCGCGCTGTAATCGAGCGGGTCGCAGATGACGATCACGTCCTTGTGGTTCTTGGCCGACGAACGCAGCATGGTCGGGCCGCCGATGTCGATGTTCTCGATCGCATCTTCCAACGAGCATTCTTGCTTGGCGACGGTTTGCTGGAACGGATACAGGTTGACCACCACCATGTCGATGGTCGGGATGCCGTGCTGCTCCAGCGCCGCAACATGCTCGGGGAAATCGCGTCGGGCCAGGATGCCGCCATGCACTTTCGGATGCAGCGTCTTGACGCGGCCGTCCAGCATTTCGGGGAAACCGGTGTAATCGGCCACTTCGGTCACTGCTACGCCATTGTCGGCCAGCAATTTGGCGGTGCCGCCGGTGGACAGGATGTTGACGCCCATCGCCGACAGCGCGCGTGCGAAGTCGAGGACGCCGGTCTTGTCGGAGACGGAAATGAGAGCTTGTTTGATCATGATGGGATTCTCTGGATCTGAAGTGGCTAAGGTGAAGGCAGCGGTACGGTTGTCGCAGCCCTCACCTTATCCGCCTCGGGATTACAACAGCCCGTGCTGCAGCAACTTCTTGCGCAAGGTATTGCGGTTGATGCCGAGCATTTCGGCGGCTGACGACTGGTTGCCTTCGGCACGCGCCATCACGACTTGCAACATCGGCTTTTCAACACTCTGAACCACCATGTCATATACGTTCGACGGTTGCAGTTCACCCAGGTCATTGAAATACTCTTCAAGGCTTAGCTGGACGATTTCCTGGATGCTTTCTTTGCTCATGCTTTTTCTTTTAACTCGTTGATGTTTTTGACTTACTTAATCAATACAGGGGGTATTTTTTACAACGAATGAAATTATTGCGGGAAACACTATGTTTTTCAATATACTCAAACAATTTTACGGATCGAGCAGGAACCCGGCGCGGCTTCAGGCCGCCAGCGACGGTTCCGGGAGGCCATATTGTAACCGCTCGCCATACGCCAATTGCGTCTGAAAAAATGTATTCAGCGCAGCCAGTTGCGCATCGATCGACTCGATCCGGTTCATGCGCTGGCGAAAAGCCTCACCGCCGGGCAGGTCGCGCACATACCAGCCGATATGCTTGCGGGCCGTGCGCACGCCCAGATATTCGCCGTAAAACGCGTAGTGGGCGCGCAAATGCGCGCGCATCAGCGGCTGCACCTCGGTTACCAGCGGCGCCGGCAAATGGCTGCCGGTGCGCAAGAAATGGTCGATCTCGCGAAAAATCCAAGGTCGCCCCTGCGCCGCGCGGCCTATCATCACCGCATCGGCACCGGTGAAGTCGAGCACGAAGCGCGCCTGTTCCGGGGTCGTGATGTCGCCGTTGGCCACCACCGGAATCGACACCGCCGCCTTCACCGCTGCAATCGTTTCATATTCCGCCGCGCCGCTATAACCGTCGGCGCGGGTGCGGCCGTGCAGCGTCAGCATCGCAATCCCGGCCGACTCGGCCATTCTGGCAACCGTCAGCGCATTCCGGTTTGATCTATCCCAACCGGTGCGAAATTTCAGTGTCACCGGCACGTCCACCGCAGCCACCACCGCATCCAGAATCCGGCCGACCAGTTGTTCATTCTGCAATAGCGCGGAGCCGCACCAGCTGTTGCAGACCTTTTTCACCGGGCAACCCATATTGATGTCGATGATCTGCGCCCCGCGTTCGACATTGAACCGGGCGCAATCGGCCAGCATGGTCGGATCGGCGCCGGCGATCTGCACCGCTTTCGGCTCCATTTCGCCGGCGTGATTGGTGCGGCGCGACGATTTTTCAGTCTGCCACAGCTTCGGATTCGAGGCCGCCATCTCAGACACCGCGTAGCCGGCGCCGAGTTCCTTGCACAACTGGCGGAACGGCCGGTCGGTCACTCCCGCCATCGGTGCGACGAATACGTTGTTGCGCAACAGATAAGGGCCGATATGCACGATGACGGAAGGAAAATGGTGGGGACGCCATTTTATCCGAATTATCCTAGATTCCTCAGTTGGACAGGTGTGAGTGTGCGTTTTTCCGGCTTTCTGGCTAGGCGCGACGACGACGCAACCTTCATGTTGCTAGGAGGAGCAACG
>JAUYNR010000014.1 GCA_030698225.1 Oxalobacteraceae bacterium
TGCCATGGCCTTTGTGGACATGCGCATGCCCCCGGGCTGGGATGGCGTGGAGACGATTGACCGGCTCTGGCGCGTGGACCCGCAGGTGCAGGTCGTGATCTGCACGGCCTACTCCGACTACCCTTGGGAGGAGTTGCTGGCGCGGCTGGACGTGCAGGATCGCCTGCTCATCCTCAAGAAGCCGTTCGACGTGATCGAGGTCAGCCAGCTGGCCAGGACACTGACCACCAAATGGGAACTGGCGCACCAGGCGGCGTTGCAGATGAACAGCCTGGAAGAGGCCGTGCAGGAACGCACCAAGGCCTAACATGCCAGCGAATCGCAGTTGCGCCAGATCACGGACACCGTGCCGGCCTTGATTGCCTACGTCGATGCTGAACAGCGCTTTCAGTTTCACAACCTGGCTTACGAAGAATGCTTTGGCCTGAAGTACGGGGTGATCTCTGTTTTCGTGCGAATCACGGTTCAGCAGGGCAGATGGCGCGTTCGCGTGCTGGTCGCGACGCCAGAGGGCAAGCGCCGCAATGCACGAAAACCGAGATCACCCCGTCATTGAGGCCAAGAGCGACGACTCAAAAGACAAGTACAACACCGTTCACAAAATTTTTGGTGAACTCTTAAAGGAAACGGGACGAACGCACCGCTCGAATTGTCGCTATGCAATCCTGATTTCTGAGAGTTCAGTTGAGTTTTACAGCCGTGCATTCCAGGCAATAGATCGACAGATGTTCATTGGCTTCGGTGGCCTCATACCCATTGACACGGTTTTCATCAGTAGCTCAACCGGAGTGAAACAACTTACTTGGCAATCGCTCTACGACGCGTACATGCCCTAACGATTTCGCCGCGTGGGACCGCCAAAAGCCGCGCCTCTGGGTTCCCTCAGTGCCTGCGCCGCTCCGGCGGGCCTCTTCAAGTCAAACGGTCGAACGACACCGTCGGGAAAGTTGAATGGCCGCCTTCTCTTGCAGGCATTCGACGGCACACGTTTGACCGGCAGCTGTTGGCCGGGACTGTGACTTCGTAGCCTTGCCAGGAAGCGGCCCTCCGACCTGAGAGGTGGCCGGTCATGTCATCAACAGGCATGGCCAGGCGGCGGCGAAACGAGTGCCACCGCCCGACCAGCTAGGTTGCGGCCGACCATTGGGCGGCCAACCCCGCATCTCAGATCTCAGTCTGTTCGGAGATTTCCAAAGCGTCGTCAACCTCGATACCGAGATACCTCACTGTCGATTCGAGCTTGGAATGCCCGAGCAGCAGTTGCACCGCACGCAGGTTCTTTGTGCGCCGATAGATCAACGTCGCTTTGGTTCGCCGCATCGAGTGCGTGCCGTAGTCAGCGGGATCAAGTCCAAGTTCCTCGACCCAGCCCTCGAGGATTCGAGCGTACTGCCGCGTCCCTAGATGCGGTGAGTCGTGAATGCGGCTTGGAAACACGAAGTCTTCGGATTTCAGCCCCGCTTGCTTGATCCACTTCTGCACGGCTTCGCGTGTCGCCTGTGTGATCTCGAATTGCACAGGGCGCTGGGTCTTGTGTTGCATAACCACGGCACGAGTTGCCACCTGGTCGCCGTGACAGATGTCCCGAACCTTGATACTGACGAGGTCACAACCGCGCAGCTTGCTGTCGATTCCCAGGTTGAAGAGAGCAAGCTCGCGCACCCGGTTCTCTAGCTGGAGGCGGACCCGAAGCGCCCAGATATCCTTGAGCTTGTACGGTGCCTTCTGGCCGACGATCTTGCCCTTGTTCCATGGCTCGCGATGAAAAGCGTTGGAAACGGATCCCATGATGGACTCCCATTAAGTTGAGGACCATCAACAATGCGCCGACGAGCGATCAATGTGCTTGTCATATGTCAAAGCGGCACAGGGTCCCAAGATGAGCCGCCGCTGATCGGTTGGTGCTTGATTGGCCAGGCACCCGCGTCGAACGTCAGTTTTCTGGCAAGGCTACCAACTCACAGTCCCGGCCAGAAGCGGTCCTATGGCGGTAAAAGCGGAATGCCAACGAGTCACCGCAGCCAAATTCGAGGCCGGCTCACAACTAGCATCTTCGATCCTGCTGCGTCCTACTCCGCCAAGGATGTCCTTCGCTGACGTCTAGACGAGCCCACCGGGTTGCGGAAATGCCTGGAGAACTCCAGGATTTTGTCCTTCGAAATCGACGAACAGACTTCTCCTCCAAATAGAGGATGCGACCGCGCGCCAAAGGCAATACGATGGCAGCTGGGGAGGGATCTAGCATGAAGTACGTTCTTGCGGCGCTTGGGGCCGCATTGCTTTCGGGGTGCGGCACGGTGAAGGTCGAAACCGTGCGAGTGCCAACCGGCGAATTGGCGCGGTACATGGGCACGCCCGGCATCTACTACGCCTTGCCGCGATCGGAGGTGACTGTTGCTTTTCCAGTGACTCTCGAGCGGCAGCTAAAGGGTCTCAAAGGGAACATCATTGAGGCTTGCATCGAGGCATGCGGCACGCCGCAGCAAACCGCCGACAACATCAGCCCCCCGGCCTGCGCAGTTCCGACGGCCAACGACACCATCATCCTGGGTCGTCCCGAGCTCACATTGCGCAGCGTGCAGGACTTCAACCACCTCTATCGGCTGAATGTCGACGGCGGCTTTCTCGATGGAGTCAAGCACGCGGTCGCCGTCAGCGAGAACGGAGTACTGTCCGAATCGACTTCCACTGTCAGCAATCAATCTGCGGATTTGTTCCTGGGCATTGTTTCCCAGCTCGGCAAGATTGCCGCGGCGGGAATCCTTGACCAGCCTGCGGCGCCGACCGGGCTGACCTGCAAAGCGGCGCGTGAGATCGCCTCAAGAGAAGCGCGGTTTCAGAAGGACATCCAGGACGTCGAGCAGCAGCGTACGAAGTTTCTTGTCCCGAGGCCGGGGGTAGCGCCCGTGCTGTCTGCAGACCATATCAAGCTCGCCGACGACCGGCTCCGTTCGCGCATTGCCGAGATTCAGGCAGACCGGGATAAGTACCGGGCAAAAGAAGACCTTGCGGAAGTCAAGAAAACCTTCAAGTCGAGGCTCGTTTCCCAACCACTTGTTCCGGCGGAGAACGCACCGCTTGCGCCAGTGCGCCTGCAGTTCAGGGAACTTGTGGAGTCGGAGTCCGCCGCGTTTCTTTCTGTGAAGATCAGGGAGGTTCTGAACACTGCGTTGACTATCTCGGCGGGTGTCACGCCCTCCTCGCCGGACGGTGCGTCGGCGACCTGGCATCTCAACGGGACTGAACCTGCCGTCGCCGGCTACCGTTACCGCGTCCCGCTTCCAGGCGTGCTGAAAGTCACCTGCCGCGGGAGCGCGACGGCGCAGTCCGTGTGCTCGCAGAATATCGAACGCACTTTGATCGAGGAAGAGCTGCCCATTGCCCAATACGGCTCGCTGGCGAGCCTGCCCGTGGAGTTCAAGGGAAAGAGCGCAACGGTCGGATTGGCCCTGCATCCCACGACCGGTGGCATCAAGAAGGTGGATTTGGGAATAGAACCGATCGGTGCAAAGCCGATTCTCGACACCCTCGACGGTTTACGGACTTCGCAGGAGGACAAGCGCAAGCGCGAGGCAGGCGAAACGCAGGCGGAACTGGACGCTGACAAGAATCAGCTCACGCGGGACCGTGATCTGCTGAAGCTAAAAAAAGAGATCCGCGACCTGCAAAAGGAACTGGGGACGACGCCATGAAACAACATCTTGTGGCGTGGGCCGCGGCGGCATGCTGCACGCTTCTTGCAGCCGGTGCGGCTGCGCAACCGGCCATGCAGGAGCAGTTCCTGCTTCGCGGCGTGACGCTGAACACATCCGCGGCGGTGCGCCAACTGAATCAGAAGCTCGGTGCGGTAGACCTCCGGGAGCTCTCCTCGACGCCAGGGTCATCCATCGTCACCGTCCCCTTGGCCGCACGCGCTGCGTGGATAGAGGAGCTCAAGCAAATCAACGGCGCGTCGCAGCCGACGATCAACGTGACGTCGCTGCTGGGGGACTACCGATCGCTCTATCACCGCCTGCCTGGCACCGTGCCGCTTCTCGGGGCGTCCGCGAGCCGTGTGGAGACCCTGCGAAGGCAATTGGGCAATGACAATGTCAACCTGGTGAAGCTCGCGCCTCGCTCCATCGTGCGCGAAGCCGTCACGGTTGGCTTCGACACCCGAGACGGATTCGCCAGCCGCGGTACGGTTTCGCTGCCGCTGGACGCCGTTCGAAGTGTCGCCGTCACCCAGGAATCACACACGCCCACCCAGGCAGGTTACCTTTGGCGCGGCAGGCCTGTGGACGCCGGCGCCTCGGACGAGGCCGTGTTCGTCTCCGACGGCGAAAACATGACAGGCACCGTGAGAATCGGCCGAGAGGTCTTCACTTACATGCCGTTGGGAGGCGGAGTGCACGCCGTGACGCGCCAGAGTACTGCAGACGGCCCGCCCGAGCACCCGCCCCGCTTCAACGAGAAATTGAAGAACACGTCGAACGATGCTCCGCCCGAGTCCACGCTCGATGTGTCGGAGGCCGTCGAGATCGATTTGCTCGTCGTCTTTAGCTCCAAACTTGCCGCCGGCTTTGCAGACCTGAGGCAGAGCGCGACAATTGCCGTGGACGATGCGAACAAGTCCTTCGCCGACAGTGGCATTCTTGCGGTGTCACTGCGCTCCGCGCACATGGCGACAGTTCCCTATGACGAAGACGGCCCGTGGGTATCGCATATCGACCGCCTTACCAACCCGCAGGATCCGGTGTTTCGTTCCGTTCACCAGTTGCGCGAACAGTACAAAGCTGATCTTGTTGTTCTCGTCGTCGAGGACACCACGTGGTGCGGCGAAGCGAAGGACATCAACGTTGGGCCGGCAGCCGGTTTCGCCGTGGTGTCGCGCATTTGCCTTCTCGCACCGCGCTATTCATTCGCTCACGAGTTGGGACACTTGCTGGGGGCGCGTCATGACCGGCAGTCCGATCCCGAGCTGACGCCGTTCCGTTGGGCCCACGGCTATGTCAACGCGACCAAGTGGCGCACGATCATGTCGTACGACGTTTGCGGAGGTTGTCCGCGCGTTCTGAGATGGTCCAATCCGCACCTGGAGTACGCCAAGGAACCGACGGGTTCGTTCGAGTACGAGCACGATGCGCGCGTCTGGCTCGAGAACGCCCGCAGGGTGTCGCGATTCCGCTAGGCACCAAAGGAGGAATCATGAAGCGTAGAACGGCACTACTGTCAGGCGCCGCGGCTCTGGCGAGTGGCTCACTGCTGTCGCAGTCCAACGGCGGTAATGGGCGGGAGCGCAAGGACATCGGGAAACTCAGTCCCAAAGAGCTCGAGCTCCTGGCGGCAGCTGTAGGCTCAATGCAGGCGCGGCCCGCATCAGAGCCGGGAAGTTGGCAATATCTGGCAGCAACGCACCAGCGGATGCCGTTCAATTCCAGGAAAGAGTTTCTGGATGCGATGTCGTCACCGGCAGACAAGGCCTGGGCCGCCGAGGTCGCGAAGTACATCGACTTCGATGCGCTTGGCAAGGTTGGCCAGGACGTCCAGCAGAAGTACTGGGATGGGTGCATTCACCGTGGCCGTCGAGGCGCCGGAGGAGTCGCCTTCAAGTTCGGCCATTTCCTCTCATGGCATCGGTCTTTCCTGTGGAACTTCGAGTCCCACCTGCTGGCCGCGGCGTCCCAAGTGGCTGCGCAGGTTGGAGTCACCGCGACGCTGACAGGGCTGCCGTATTGGAACTACTACGCCCAGCCGACATTGCCGAGGATCTTTCGGCAGCCGACATTGGCCGGGGGCAAGAAGAACCCGCTCTACGTCGCGTACCGGAACCCGAATCGAAATTCGCAGAGCGCCCCTGTGGGCGTCGGGGAGCCTTCGCGCAGAGCCTTCGAGCTGAAGGACTTCATGAGCGAGCAGTTCCTCGTTCGACCCGGGGTTGCAGTCCGCGGTTTCGACGCGGGAATCGAAGCCCTGCCACACGATGTGGTCCACGGCGACATAGGCGGGCTGATGGGATCGGTGCCGACAGCTGCCTGGGACCCGATCTTCTGGCTCCATCACGCGAACATCGACCGTCTGTGGACCATCTGGTCGGAAGGCAAGCCGATCCCGAAAGACTTCGACTCGAACTGGAAGGCCGAAGCCTTTGTTTTCGACGGGCCTGGCGGGGCCGTCCTCCAGCATGCCGGCGACACTTACGACAAGCCTCTTGCCCAGAAATACGACTCGCTGGAACTGGGTGCGAAGCCGGAGTCGGCGCCACCACTCACAGTGCCGGCAATCGCCCTCACCATGTCAGCGACGGGTGATCAAGGACCGGCTGCACTTTCCAGTGCGGCGGGCGCGTCGCTAACGAATGCGGGTGGTGCGGTTCGCCTCAAGCTGGGCACAGCCGACGCGCAGAAGAAATTCAACGCGATCGCCCTTGATCAACCTGCGTTGCCTACCTCGCCGAAACAAGTTTTCGTCGTTCTCAGAGAGCCGACCGTAACTGCAGAAGGGCGCAGGCACGGGTTTGTCTACCAAGTCTACGTGCGGGCGCCAAGTGCTGGTTCACCTGTGCTGGTGGGCAGCGTCAACCTGTTCAACATGAGCCCCTACGGACAACAGCCTGACATCCGGATAGACATTACCGATGCCGTCAAAGGCCTGGGCAGGGCAACCCAGGTAAGCATTTCGGAGATCGAAGTCCTGTTTGCTCAGGATGCCCCAGTGTCTCCAACAGGCGCGCGCGACAAACTCCCCCCGAGCGGCTCGCTCGTGCGATTCAGGAGTATCCACGTCGAAGCGAATTGAGGCGCAAGCGCGCCCCGAGCTTCAACTCACTGGAGCCTGCATAGACGAACCCTCTTACATCGCTGTTGCTCGGATGCCGACGCGGTGGTGCCTAAACGCGCACCTGTGAGAGGCCTCTGAAGACCGGCCACAAGTTAGTTAGGCCACTCCAACGCGGCCAAGTGAGGCAACAACCGACGGGCATCAACTCCCTGCTGACTTGGTGCGGTAGCGCTCGCCGGACCTGCTCCACTCCACCTGCCTTTTGGCCGGCTTGACAGGGCCGCTTTGGGTCGGCAGTGTGAGTTCGCCCCGTGAACAGCGGACATTCGATACGAACTCAGTGCCGGCCGGCGTCGGCGCACCTTGTGCGGCCGATCTTGAGATTCGGCATTGCGGGCGGACGTTGGGCCATGTCCGCAGTACCTTGTAGACCGGTCGTTCGTATCGCAACTGCCTGTGCACATGGACGACCGGAGTGGGTCCTAGACCGTGAGTTCAAGGGTCGGCCGAGAAAGACCGGAATCGCTGCACAAGCGACGGCCAAACAAAAAAGTTGATTGCCACCGTTGAACGACCGCTCCCGATGAATGACCGCAATGAAACAGCGGTGGCAATGACCGGTCTGGAGTAACCGATTCAAATCCAGGGTATGCGGCGACGGACCGTTTTCGCAGCGATCCTGTCGTTTCAAGCCAAAATCTCAGTTACCACACAGGAGCGACTGTTGAGCTAAAGATAATTTCCTTGAAGCAGTCAGCACCAGCATCACCAGTTAGTCACAGCCGGATGACGGTGAGCGAATTCCAGCGTCCGCAGCCGATTACATCTCTATATTTCGCTAGATTCAATATGCTTACACGGCACTATCTAAACGATCTGGCCATTGCACCTGGAACGCCAAGGCAAAAAATTAACCTCGGTGATATAGGCTCAAAACAGCTCCGGCGTGTCAGGCGGAGGCGGACGAGCCGTCCTCACACTACTACTCTTTGGTGCCCTGGGTGGCAATGGCGCTGCAAAAGCGTCCAGTGGTCCTTGCCATTGCTTGAAGTACCTCGGAGTTTCTGCCACCGGACATGAAAGCCAGTCACCATAGTCTTTCGGATCCAGGATCACCACCATGCGTTTCTCGTCTTCTGGCTTGTGAAAGCGTTGCATCACCGGGTGTCCGTCAGCATTGACGGTCAGCATGGCAAAAGTGAACTGCTCGCGTCCGTCAGGATGACGCCACTTCCGATAGATGCCAGCGATGCCCATGGGCACTTCACCCGGTTGCTGAATTATCCAGCGGACTGCCTTGCCTGATTCCCAATTTGGTTCGTAGAACGACTCTGCCGGGATAACGCAACGCCAACGGTTTTTCCAGGACTCCCTAAAGCTGGGTAACTTGGCGACGGTCTCAGAACGGGCGTTGTAGGTCTTGCGTCCTGCAGCGAGTTCAGCGAAGTGGGGGAGGAGGCCAAAGATTCCGTCATCGACGATCCTGTTGCCTGACCCGTCTTTAGCCAAACGTATGAACGGTGCCAATCCAAGCGGCCAAATATCCACTGGAGGCTCGTCTTTTGCACGTTCAACGCCAAAGAAAGTCAGCAGTCGATCCGACCGGGTGACGGGGCGGTAGTTTGCGTATTCCGGAAAACACTGACCACTGTTCCGGGAATCGCTAACCAATACGCTTGAATTGACCAGTGAACTTGGGCTGAAAAAAGAATGGATCAGCTATCTGACTTAGTTTTCTGTCGCCCAGAATTTTCTCGTTTACCACCCCAATTCTTTCGAGTCTGATCCCGAACAATAAGCCACGACTCCGCACGTGCCAAGATCGGCCAAATCAGTTCTGGCATTTGAATTATTGTGGTGTTGACCCTCACGTATGTGGATCGCCAGACGCCCTGCATTGACGCTGAGTTGTGCAAAAGTGTTAGCAGGTGCTCGATGACGTTGTCATCCCCAACTGCCACTCCTGTTTCCGTCAGAAGCCGTGCAACCCTTGGTCGGCGACGTACTAGCCATTCGCTTCGACCCGATTGCGGCAGCAGCACATCTGCTGTGAATTCACTCTCGTGAAACTCCATCACTTCCTTGGTCATCAATTTGGAAATGGCCATATCGAAATCCCGCTTCTGGCGGTGGGCTTGCTTGCGTCGGGACGTAGATGCCTTTGCTTCAACAAGTGCAGCGGGGACCTTCGCGCTTTCATCCGCAACCATCGAGGCATGCTCATAGCAAATTAGACGCTTTGGAATAGCCGTCCTCCAGCAGTATTTGCAGAAGCGGAATAGTCCGCGCCCCTTTCCCTCATATCCACCATACAACTTTTTCGGGGGTAATCTGGCGTGGTCGCACATCTGGAAAAAGTACACCACTTCGAGCAGTTGGGCACTTTCTTCCTCCCGAGGAGGATGGGTTGCATGGTGATACAGGATCCGGACTGCGGTCGCCATGCTCATCAAAAGAATGTTGTCTCCCTTGCTGCGTCCGATCAGCTCAGGGTAGGCCATCAACATCGTGTCCCAGCTCGCGCGCGGGTGTGCAGTGAACACATCTTGGTGCTCAACAGGCAGCAACGGCCGTAAATGGAGACAAGCCAGCTTCCAGGCCATGCGCGGTGAGACAGGACGCTCGGCAACCTCAAATTTGATTGCCTCCAAAGCCTTCCAGACAGCGTGCGCTTCCGGAGAGTCTTCGGTAGTTGCTGATATTTTGTCTAGATAGAGCGGCAAGAATCAAGTGTCCTGAAATCGCAGTAGCTTCAGTTTGCCATAGTCCGTAGTATCCCGATCGGTGTGAATCGGTCACTTTTTGGGTATGCCATGGACACTTTGACGCTCTCCGAAATCAGCAAGATATTGAGAATTTCTGACCACACGGCCAGAAATCGTCTGAGCATGGGGATGCCCATGCCACCGTCATTCCGGGTGGGTAAACGCCGCCTGTTCATCAAGACGGAAGTGGAGATATGGCTGGAAGCCCAGAAAACCGGATCTTCGCCCCCAATGCCTGCACTGCAAAGAGCTGCTGCAAGTCCGATTGCCGCCAAGCATGGAGGGCAGACCATGACCTAGCACAACCCGCGTCCCATCAGCGCAGGATGCACAAAGAACGAAGGCCCCAGAGCGACAACTCATAGGGCCTTCAAGAGGATGAACATTTTCAACCGTTCAGTCTTCATTATGGCGTCAGCTATTCCGAGCGTCAACCGAGTGATGTCGATTTTCTACAAAATCGCAACTTGGCATTGGCTCAGTGCATCCTGCTTTTTGTTAGCACGCCATTGACCGTTGACTTTGAATGGTCAACACCATCGGCGTCACCAATGAAGAACATATGAGCAAGATAAAGGACATCTTGAGGCTGGTGCTGACCACCAGAATGCCTCTGACCCAGATTGCCGCCTCTCTGGCGGTCACCCGAAATACCGTCAAGCGGTACCGAAATGCGGCTACGGCGCGGCAAATACGGTGGGACGACGTAGCGAACTTATCCGCCTCCGAGCTGGATGCCAAGTTCAATAACGCCAAAGGCCGTTTGATTGTCAAACGCATGCCTGATTTTTCTGTGGTTGCCGAAGAGCTGAACAAAGTAGGCGTCACGCGGCAGTTACTCTGGGAAGAGTACCGACTCCAAGGACCCGATGATGCTCTGTCGTACTCTCAATACGCCTTTCATTTACGCGAGTATCAGCAGAAGCTAAATCTCTCGATGCGCCAGACTCACGTGCCTGGTCATGCCGTGTTTGTGGACTTTTCGGGCAAGCGCCCGCACTATTTCGACCAGCAGACGGGGGAGATCGTTCAGGTCGAGCTATTTGTTGCCGTGCTGGGGTATTCCAATCTGACCTACGCAGTGGCCATTCCACGCCAAAAGCTTCCGGAGTGGATCCAGGTCAATGTCCAGATGCTGGAGTATTTTGAGGGGGTCCCGCTGGTCGTCGTACCAGACAACTTGCGCTCGGCCGTGACCAGGTCCGGGCGTGAGCCTTTGATCAACCGCACCTATGAAGACATGGCCCGGCATTATGAGGTGGTGGTTTTGCCGGCGCGGGCCAGAAAGCCCAAGGACAAGCCCAAAGTGGAAGGTGGCGTTTTGATTGCGCAACGCATGATCTTGGCGCCTCTGCGCAACATGCAATTTTTCTCCTTGGCGGAGCTGAATCAAGAGATCGCCCGCCTCTTGGAGATTCTGAACAACAGGCCCTTCAAGAAGATCCCCGGCTGCCGACGCTCACGCTTCGAAGAGATGGAGCGTCAGCACATGCAAGCCCTACCTGCCGCCCGGTACGAATTCGCTGAATGGTCTGCACCACAAACTGTGCACTCGGACTATCACGTGCAAGCCGATGGCCATTGGTATTCTGTACCCCATCACCTCGTGCGGCAGCGAGTGGAGATTCGTTTGACTGCGTCAACGGTGGAGGTATACCAAACGGGTTCGCGCGTTGCGAGCCATGCGCGTAAGCATGTTCAGGGAGGTCACACCACAGATCCCGGCCACCAGCCGCCCAACCATCGTGCCTACGCCGAACGTACACCTGAGAAATTCAAGGCCTGGGCACAAACCGTAGGAGTAAGTACCGCAAGTGTCATCCGCCAGTTGTTGGACCGAAAGGTTCCGCAGCTGAATATGCCGGCCTGCGAAGGCATTCAGAAGCTCGTCCGGCAGCATGGCAACGAAGTGGTGGAGGCGGCATGCCTACGCGCGCTCGAAATCAAATCCCCCACTCTCAAAAGCGTGCGCTCTATCCTAAGCACAGGACGGTTTCGCGCGAAGCAAGATGAGGGCTTCACGAACCACAACCTGCCGCTGCACGACAACCTGCGCGGAGCCATCTATTTCGAAGATTCTGGAGTCACGTCATGCTAATTGAACAAACCCTTGACGGCCTGCGAAAGCTCAAACTCATGGGAATGGCGCAGGCACTGGAACATCAGGGAATGAATACCGCCATTCACAGCCTTTCCTTCGAAGACCGAATCTCCATGCTGGTAGATGCGGAGCACCTGTCCAGAGACAATCGGCGCCTTAAACGCTTAACCAAAAGTGCTCGCATGAAGGTGGGGGCGAGTGTTGAGGATATCGACTACCGAGCCAGCCGAGGATTGGACAAACGGCAAGTCGCCAGCCTAGCCAATTGCGACTGGATTGACCATGGCCAACATCTCATCCTGACAGGCCCAACCGGGGTGGGCAAGACATGGCTGGCATGCGCACTTGGCCACCAGGCGATTCGCAGAGGACTGCCGGTGATTTACTACCGTTTTACCCGACTGCTGGAGGAGTTGGAAATCGCACGTGGCGATGGGAGCCTACCCAAGCTGCGCACGCAGCTGTCGAAAGCCAAGCTTTTGATTCTGGATGACTGGGGTCTGTCCACACTGAACAATCGGAATAGGCAAGATCTGATGGAAATTGTCGATGACCGCACCGGTGGCGGCTCGCTGGCCATCACTTCGCAGCTGCCTGTTCCCCAATGGCATGACTACATAGGCGATCCAACGCTCGCAGATGCCATCCTGGACCGCATGGTGCACAGCGCTCACCGGATCGAACTCCAAGGTGAATCCTTGCGTAAAACTCGGTCTGCCAAAGGGTAGGCAGCCAACGATACAGAGCCCTGATGCCTGCAAGCAAGCATCAGGCCTGAATCCAACACTTCAGATCAAAAGCCGCCAAGGTTGCCCACGCTGCAAGCAGAGGCCAGAAGTAGTGCGCATGGCCGGGGTGGCACCGTCCACGCCTACAAGGCCAGCTTCGCAGCGTTTGCGGACGTTCAGCGGCGCGCCGTGCGTGACAGGCATGCAGCGGTGGCTGACATCGGGACCCCAAAGTCTGGCCGCGAGATCTGAAGGGGTTCAATCGACAATCTCTACCGTTCGAGCCGTACTCGAAGACGGCGCGCGCGCTCCCTGAACGCTTTTTCGCCGCCTTCGAGTATGTCGCAGACGGCTTTGCGTATCCCAGCGTCCTCTAGTCCACCGGCGACATAGTTAAACGATGGAAGACCACCGTCAGAAGATGGACTCGCGTCGGCTACGATGACTTGATCCGCGTCGCTGTTAATGACGAGATTGGCATTGTGGGTGACCATGATCACCTGCCGCTTCGACTTGGCTGCAATGAACAACGAGACTAGTTCGTCGAAGACCGATTTCGGATCGAGGTTCTCTTCGGGTTGGTCAATGATCAGCGGACGATCATCAGTATCATCCAGTGCAAGGTAGAGAAGCAGCAAGACGATGCCCCGCGTACCCGGAGAAAGCTTGCGAATGTCGATACCGTCATACAGGATCTCGTACCTGACAGAGATGTGATCTGTACTGAAGAGCCACTGCGCGAAACGCTTCAACCAGTGGCGAAAGGCTTCTTGGTCAGCGGGCGCATAGGGAGCATGAGCCAGTAGCGATTTGTAATGGGACGCGATGAAGCCGGCCATCGCTGTCTGAATCTGATCTGCGCTTTCGGTTTCCCAAGCCGGTTTGAGTTCCGTGCGCACCAACTTCTCGACCGTACCCCGACCGTAAAACTCTCCTGCCTTGCGACAGTCAATCAGGTCGGTCTCACCAGCGTTTGCCCATCCTGCAACGTCGGCCACGCGCGATACCCTGAAGCTAAGCTTCTTCAAGGTTCCAGACATGCTGGCAAGCTTTTCCATCAGCGGCTCATACAAGGCAATCAGCGCGTTCTGCTCGCTGATGACGGATTCAAACAGCCGGCCGTATGCCGCCTCCCGCTCTTGTTGCAGGCCCTTGCGCCGCTCCGCTGCGCCCTTAGCATCCTCGAGCCGTGTTCTCAAGGCCTGGAGGGCCGCCTTCTCGGTCGATATCTTCTTGGACAGCGCCGCGTACTGGTTTCGGATCACCGTGTCGGCGCTAATGAGTTTCTCGAGTCGCCCAATTTCGGCTTTAAGCACAGCAAGTGGTACCTGCTGTAGATCTGAATCAACAGGAATTAGCGGCACATTCGGATCGCCGGGGGATGGGGGGAGTCCGTTGATCTTTACGATCTCTTGATCCGCCCAAGCTATGTAGTTATTTAGGCCGCGATCAACATCACCTTGATAGACGAGCAGAAAGTCGTTCCATTGCTGAGCACCAAGACCGCTCGCCTGGTGCCGCGCCATGGCCTGGCGAAGCATCTCCGGCGCCTTTGCCGTTCGCATGTTTTTAACTTCGTCCTGCATCGCGACGAAGGCCCTTCGCTGATTGCCTAGGCCATTTACTCGCGTTGTCAATTCCTGTATCGCCTCGACGAAGGCGTTGTGCCGTTGGGCCTGCGCCTCTGTACCCTTGACCACGAGTTTAGAAAGATCAGCGGTGTAGCCCTTGATCAGCGTCTCCTTGGCCGCGACCTGGCTTATTAGGCTCGGCACGAGCGCTTCCTTCTCCAGCTCCTCAGCGATACGGTCGGAAGTGGCGGCTATTGCGTCGTCCTCCCTGCGCCGTGCTTGCTGATATCGAATTGTGCGTTGGTCACGAAGTTCGTCGAAGCTGTAGGCCCCGTCCTGCCCATCTTCAGCGTGCGCTTCAAATATCACGCGCTCGATCTCGCGGACCAACCCCTCCGACGCACCCTTCGCGGAGCAGAGCTCTTCCACGAACTGCTGGGAGAGGTAGCGAGCCCTGGGATACGCCATCACGTTGTCAGCACCCCTGCCGTCGAGGTGACGTCCTAACACCTCGCCGCCACCCCAAGTGAGCTTGACCTTAGCGTCTCCAATCAGTGGACGGGCCCTGACCAGAAACGAAGAGCTGATGTCCTCGTCAGCGGCCCTTGAACTTTCTGAGATGGCGTCGCATCCTGCGGCGATCATGTCTGCCAGCGCAGTCTTCCCGGAGCCTCGCGCACCGATGATCGCGACTAGGCCAGGATTTAATGGAATCGACCCAGTAACCATCCAAGGCGAGTTCTCAATATGCACGTGGGAAATCACCTGGGATGGCATCGCCGCCTTTGGCGGCTCAATTCCCACATAGGCTCGGCCCTCGGGATCAATGCATGCTTGGCGGAGGGCGTCAAACGTCAGGGCACCTTTCACCCATGAAAACCTGTCCCCTACTGGACGGCCGATAGAGACAAGATCGTGCGCGTCACTTCCGTGCATGCAAGGTTTGCATCCGTCGTACCTGGCTCGCAACTGCTCGGCGCTGACGTCTCGCTTGCCTAGCCAAAACTCACGCTGCGCCGGGCTGCTGGCGAGAATGACGTGCGCGAACTTCTCGATCTCTTGTCTAACGGTCTGATCGGCAGCTTGACGCACGCCTGAGGTGCCGTCGCCCGCTGCGCCCGCGACAGCGATCAGAATGTTGTCTTTTGCCCAAGCGCTTTCTTTGAAGACTTTCCTGAGACCGTCGAAGCTGACCTTGAACTGCGTTGCGCCATGAACGAGAGCCGCGCGGTTGTCCATGATCGAGGGGTCCGCAGCCTTTCCTAGCCGAATCAGATCAGCGGAGGTGCAGTCGTACCGATCGTTATGTGCAGCGAAGTGCAGCCGAGAGAGGATTCTTCGAATCTCGTCGATATACTTCGGATCTTCAGGGCTGACCAGCAAATGCAGGTTCACGAAGCCCGACTTGGCCGCGACATCGAGCCGCAGTTCGATGTTTGGGAACAATAACTTGACATTAGACAGGCGCCCGGCGGCTTTCCGGCGCACTACCTCTTCGTAGGTATCCGTCGTGTAGTAATCTGTGACAGCAAGCGCCTCAATCGTCGGCGAACAGGCCTCCAAGCCGCTGAGATAGGCCTCCCATGGATCTGTGCCCGCGAACTGGTTGTTCAGCACAGTGCCAGGTCCGTGAATATGGGGCTCCCAGCGGTGCCACTCAGATCCTCGTGTAATCATCCTTCCCCCTTGCTGAGCCTTTTGGCTTCTGCGGCGATCCATAGCACTTCCGGTGGACGCAGCGTGCTCTGGGTGTTTGTATCTAATCGTAGCAGAGGGCTGTGAAGACTTGAACTGATCGGCGCCAATCCCCTTGGACGGACGATGGAAGTCAGCGCATCACAGATGTCCGCTCCCAGTCTGAAGCAGACGGTCGGCTGGTGTTGCACTAACGGCCGCTTCTGGCCGAAAACGGTCAAAAGCTGACCAACAACAATATGTAGTTATCGATAGTTACCCGTGGTGCTGACCGGTGCGAGTTCGGCCGGAATTTTAGGTTGCACCTCATTTTTTTTATGAGTTAAAGTCTCATTAAATAATGATCCAAGCGCGCTGTGACCTATGACGATTTTCTTGGTGAGCTGAACAAGGCGGGCCTCAGTGTCAAGCGTTTTGTTGACCTCATGGGCATGCAACCCAACTCGGTTTCCAACAATAAGAAGCGGGGCGAAGTCCCCATTCATCTCGCATTGATCGCTAGTCTTCTCGCTGAAATGTCCACTCGCTATATCGATTACAAACCTGTCATGGCGCGAGTGCAGCCCGTCAAGAAGCGACCGCGTGGCGCCGCAATCGGCGGACGGTTCGCGGGCGACGAGCAGACCACGTTGGGGTTCACTAATGACTGAGAACCAGGACGCTTCGGCGTCGGTCGGCGTCACGGCCCCGATGTAACCTCGGCGGCTTCGCTCATGACTGCGGTCATCGACTCCCGCTGGTCGGATGCGCTGGCGCTCGACCGACGCCGCGCCCCCGAGTTCTATACTGCCGGCAGTAAGGTTGCCGCCGGCGCGCATGCCGAAGCGATCCGCTTTGCACTCGATGAGTTGGGCCTGTCGGCTGTCAGCTGCATCAATGGCGTTCCCACGATCGGCTTTCTCAGCGATTCCCTCGTTTCCATAGGCCGCATCGACGAACTCCATCGGATTCTGTGGAACCAGGGCCTGATGAGCCTGCTGCTCGTTATTCGCGACGACCAATTGACGGCCTACTCGGGGTGCCCTCAAGAAACGGAAAATTCTGCACGTTAAGCCATGAAGTCTAAGGGTTGTGCAAAATTGCTTGTTTTGCGCAAAACTTCAGAAGCCGAGTACTCATCGACCGAGGCTTACAAAGCAAGCATGTTCATGCCCAGAAAGTGCCGGCCTCATTCCGACGGGTCGCTTCAGAGCGGGGCGCTGGCGGAATCCGCTGCCCCCGGCGGCTTTTCTGACACAGGCCTTAGCGCTCTGAATTCGCCCGGCTTGAGTTGCTTGTCCTGCGCCCAGTCGTAGTCGCCGGTTTGGGCTTAGAACCCCAACATGCCGAAGGCTCAACGGGTAGGCCGCGTACCAGGGCACACACATCAGCATCACATCAACCGGATAGTGAAGCGTTTGATGGCCTCGCGCAGGGTTGCGTGAATGGGACTTTGGCGGAAATCGAGCATGGGGCAGATTGCCCCATAGGCTTATTGCGACAGAGCCCCCAAAGTGCCGCCCACCCTCACGTTCAAAGACGCCAAAGCCGTACACCTCAGCATCCGCTGGCAGGGCAGAGCCATGCGTTTTGCCCTGCTGCGCGCTCAAATCACCACAAACTGCGCCCCCGTCAAGTCCTGCGGCTTGTTGCCCAGCGTGGCAAACAATTGCCCTGTGCCGGTGCCGGTGGCGTCATAAAACAGCTGCCCCGTGGCCGCGTTGTACACCACAAAGTCATCCCCCCCCACCGCCGCCTGGGTAGACAAGCGGAAATGATCCGCCAGGCTGGTTTTGCCCACCAGCGCGGCAAACACCGCGTCGTCCAGCATCAGCGTGTCACCTTGGGTGCGGCTGAAGTCCGTCACCGTGTCCAGGTTAGTCGCGTCCAGCGCCGTGTTGAACACAAAACGGTCAGAGCCCGTGCCGCCTGTCAGCGTGTTGTTGGCACTGTTACCCGTCAGCACATTGTTCAGGCTGTTGCCGGTGGCGTTGAGGTTCTGTGCCCCCATCAACTGCAGGTTCTCCACATTGGCAGCCAAGGTGTAATTGACCAGATAGCTTTGCACCGTGTCCGTGCCTTCGCCTGCCAGTTCGCTGGCCACATCGCCCGCGTCGTCGACCATAAAAATGTCGTTGCCCAGACCGCCGGCCATGGCATCGGCGCCTTCGCTGAATACTGCCGGGAAGGGGA
>JAUYNR010000016.1 GCA_030698225.1 Oxalobacteraceae bacterium
CAGGCCTGCGTGCCTGCATGCAGGCACGCAGGCCTGCACTACTGACGGCAAAGCTATCATCACCAATCCTCCTTCACCGCGCGAATCGCGCTAATCGACAATGCTTGCCGCCCCGCCACCAGCGCGGTCAGCGCCGCCGACACCAGCAGCAGCGCGGCAACCGCCGCCAGCAGGCGCCACGGCAGATGCAACTGCATGCTCCAGTGGAACGATTGCGGATTGACGACGAATACCAGGATCAGGCTGATCAGCCAGCCCAGCACGAAGCCGACCGCGATCCCGATCGCGGTCAGCAAGCCGCCTTCGGCCGCCAGCAGCGCCAGAATCTGCCGGCGCGTGACGCCGATGTGGCGCAGCATGCCGAACTCCGTGGCGCGCGCCAGCGTCTGCGCGGAGAAGGTCGCGGCCACGCCGAACAGGCCGATCACGATCGCAATCGCTTCCAGCAGATAGGTGACCGCAAAGCTGCGGTCGAAAATCTTCAGGCTGACCGCGCGGATTTCTCCCGGCTCGGAAAACTCCAGCGCGCTGCCGAACGGCAGACGCTGCAGCGTCGCAATCGCTTGCGCCGGCGTCACGCCCGGCTGCAGCCACAGCCCGGCATCATTGGCGCGCAGGTCGCCGGTCAGCTTCTGATAATCGGAGAGGCGGATCTGGATCGCGCCCGACTGCCGTGCATAGTCGCGCCAGATGCCGGCGACGACGAAATCCTGCCCTTTGCCACCCTTGTCGCCGATCGGCAGGCTGACATGCTTGCCCACCGCGTGGCCGTACAAATCGACCATCGCTTCCGAAACCCAGACCGGCATTCCCTGCGCGGGGACGATTGATCCACCTATCAATGGCACGATCCGGCCCGGATCGTCGACATCGATCGGGCGCGCCAGCAGCGCCACCTCGGGGCGGTCGGGCGCCAGCGTCAGTTTCGACTGGCGCAGGAAATCGGCGCGCGCGATGCCGTCCGCGCTGCGGATCGCCTGCTGCTCTTCCGGCTGCAGGCCGCCGCCATCCCCGGCGCCGGCCGAGCGCAGATACAGTTCGGCCGGCAACACCTGCGTCAGCCAATCATCGACCGAGACCCGGAAGCTGGCAACCATGATCGCCATCGCCACCATCAGCGCAAAGCTCGACAGCACGCCGCCCAGCGCAATCGAAGCCTGATTCGGCGCATTCGCCAGCCGCGCCAGCGTCAGGCTCAACACCACGTTCGGCGTCTGCAGCCGGCCTGTGAACGAAAACAGCCCTGCCGCCAGGCGCGGCATCAGCGCGATGCCGCCGATCAGCAGCAAGGCCACCGCCAGGAAGCCGAACAGCGGCAGGTCCGCCAGCGGCGGCAGTTGCGAAAATAGTGCGCCCAGCGCCAGGCAGATCAGCGCCGGCCACGGCGACGCCAGCTTCGCCAGCGCGCTATCCTCGCTGCCGGATTTGAGCGCCAGCGCCGGTTGCGCGCGCGCCGCTTCCCACGCCGGCGCAGCAGAGCCCAGCGTGGCCACCGTCGCGCCCAGCGCGAAGAATACCAGTGCCGCCAGCGGGCTGAAATGCACGCTCGGCCGCACCCCGGGGAAGTAGCCGCCGCCCAGGTCGCCGCCGAAGAAGTGCAGCGCGGCAGCCGCCATCCCGTAGCCGGCCGCAATGCCGCAGGCGGCGCCGATCACGCCCAGCATCGCGCCCTCCAGCAATACCTGCCCCAGCAAATGGCGGCGCGTCATGCCCGCCACCCGCAACAGCGCAAACTGGCTGCGGCGGCGCAGCACCGACAGCGCCTGGGTGGAAAACACCAGAAACGCGCCGGTAAATAGCGCGACCAGCGCCAGCACATTCAGGTTGACGCGGTAGGCGCGCGACATATTGGCGGTGCGCGCTTCCTGATCGGCAGTCTCAAACGCCAGCAAGCGGCCTTCAAATTCGCGCTTCAGCGCTGCCTTGAAGTCGCCCCGATTGACGCCGTCGGCCAGCTTCAGTTCGATGCGCGACAACTGGCCGACGCGCCCGAAGCGCCATTGCGCGGCGCCGATGTCCATCACCGCGATCCGTTGCCCGGCGCGCGCCCGCAGCAGCCCGCCCGCCACCCGCAAACGGATGGTGCGAGTGCCGGAGCGCAACTGCAAAGGTTCGCCGGGCCGCAGTTGCAGCCATTCCAGCGCCGCAGCAGAGAGAAAAATCGCATCGTCGGAGAGGGTGTCGAAAGGCTTGTCTGCGGCCGGGACGCCAGTCAGGTCGGGCGCGATCTGCGCCGCGCGGAACGCGTCGATGCCGAGGATCTTCAGCGTACTGCGCGCGCCGGCGGCGCCGCCATTGTTGGCACTCAGCACGGTCGCATCCAGTTCCAGCACCGGACTGGCCAGCGCCACGCCCTCGCGCTGCGCCAGCTGCGGATACAGGCGCTCGTCGAAGCTCGGCTGCACGCCGCGCAGCTGCAGATCGGACAGCCCGGACAGGCTCTTGACCGCAGCCGAAAATTCATTGAAGGCCGCCGCATTGATCAGGTGGATCGCGAACCCGAGCGCCACCCCCAGCGCAATCGCGCCGATCGCGACTGCCGCGCGCACCGGATGGGCGCGCCATTCGCCCAGCAGCAGCCAGCGGGTCAGCAGTCGCAGGCGGATGGGTTTGGACATGTCAGGTTGGGTGCAAGCCGTCTTTGCTCAATATAAGGATGCGATCGGCCATCTCGGCCGCCGCGTGCGAATGCGTGACCATGATCGCCGACGCGCCGCTGGCCTTGATTTCCGCCCGCAGCAGCATCAGCACGCCGTGCGCAGTGTCGGGATCGAGGTTGCCGGTCGGCTCGTCCGCCAGCACCAGATTCGGCCGGTGCACCAGCGCCCGGGCAATCGCCACCCGCTGCAATTCACCGCCCGACAACTGACGCGGGAAATCCGTGCCGCGCCCCTGCAGCCCGACCGCATCCAGCATCTCCAGCGCCCGGTGCCGGCTCTCGCCATTCAGCAGCAAGGGCAGCGCGACGTTCTGCTGCAAGGTCAGATGCGGCAGCACATGGAAAGCCTGGAACACGAAGCCCATCTTCCTGCGCCGCAGCATGGTCGCAGCATCGTCATTCAGTGCCGACATGACGACGCCGTCGATCACCACCTGGCCGCTGTCCGGCGTATCCAGCCCGGCAATCAGGTTCAGCAGCGTCGACTTTCCGACCCCCGATTCGCCCATCACCGCGATGAATTCGCCGCCGGCCAGCGTGTACGACAAGTCATCCAGCACGCGCCGGTTGCCATACGACTTGCTGATGTGGCGCAGTTCCAGCATCGGTGCTCCGGTGGTGAGGGATTGAAGCGGCGGAGAATTTTGGTAATTTTAATGTTTACTAGGGCGTAGCCGGGAATTAGATTTTCCGCACCGGCCCAGGGTACTGCGCCACCAACGCATCCGCTGTGAGCAGGGTGATTCCCTCAACGGTCGCCTGCGCGACGAGGATGCGGTCGAATGGGTCTTTATGGATGGGCGGCAAACTGTCGATGGAAACGGCGTGCGCACTGGTAATCGCCAATTCCTGATAACCGTTGTCCAGCAGCCCGCGACGCAGCACTCTTGCATCCACCTGAAAATCGGAACGTCCGAGGCCGCGTTTGATGGCGATTTCCCACAGGCTGGCAGCACTGAAGAGCAGTTCGTTTTGCGGGTCTTCCAGCAGTTGGCGTGCCGCTATTGGCAACTGGTCAGGCGAACCAGCCGCCCATAGCAACAGGTGGGTATCGAGCAGCAGCTTCATTCCTCGCCACCGAAAAGCAGTTCGATTTCCCTGCTGCCCATGCGGTCGAAATCATCAGGGACGGCGATCTGCCCGGCCATGAAGCCCAGCCTGCGAGCTTGTCCGACTGATGGCGCGTCCAGCCGGGTCACCTTGACCAGCGGCTTTCCAGCCTTGGCGATGATGAAGGAATCCCCCTTCACTGCCTGCTCTATCAACTTCGACAGTTGGGTTTTGGCTTCGTGGATATTAACAGTCTGCATGATAAGCCTCGTTAAACTAAGTTTTGTTAGTCAAGTCTATCATGCACCACATAAGAACCCAATCTCATCGCCACCATGTCAATCGACGCGAGCACGCCAGCCCCAATTTCCTCTGTGCCGCAAGCATTGGCCGGCCTGATTTATCATAATTTATGCGGGGTATAGTCAAAAATATAGATTTATTCGCATATTCTAATTGGTATGTTAAAAATACATGGGTTGGTATATTTTCAGTCGATGGGCCTCTGACGGATGGAAAAATCGGCCGCCGGCTGCGATTTCAGCCGCCACCCAGCAGTCCATGCGCGTCGAGCAGCGCGTAGACGATGTCGGGGTTCCGGTCCAGGCAGCGGCGGATGGCGGCGGGGATTGCCTGGCGGGTTTTCCTGCACAGGCCGGGATGCTCTGCGAACTGGATACCGATGCCGCGCACGCTACGCACTTCGCGGCTGCTGGGCGTGATCCGCAGCACGATGCCGAGCTGTGCCTGCATGCGATTTGCGATGTCTTGCAACTGCGCATAGCTGGAGATGGTTTCGATGCGGGCGAGGAGTTTTTTCTCTTCATCCCGCGTCAGTTGCAGTATCCGGATGTCGCCGTGCGGGTCTGCCAGCAGCCGGTCCCGATCGCAGACGCAGGCGCCGGGCGGGCATTCTTTGCGAATCGGGAAGAGGAGCGGTTGTGGCATCGGGGATCGCACTCGGCATCGCTTGTCGTCGGTCTGCGGATGCAGCATCGGCATCGCTGATCGCAGTATCGTTGGCACGCGGGCCGCTGTCAAACGTGTGTCTGCTTTCCTTCATCAGCGCGGCAGATTGCGCTGCCAGGCCCGACATTCAATGCGCTAATCCGATCAGATACCGCAGAGCAAACATGGCGGGAGCAACTTGCTTCTACCAAGTCATCGCCGAACGGCATTCTTGATTAAATTGCATCAAGTGTGCGGCAGCGCACAGAAAGTGAAACCACGCGGGGATACGATGAACCTGCATACATAAAACGCACTACCGAGATGTTCTTGGCATGTGCGCTAATCAGCAGGTGAGCCGGTCGCCTCAAAGACCGGCACCAATTTCGGAAACCAGTGCATACCAGTGCATTAATGTCTGTGCTGGTTGCGTTGATGCAATATTACCGCTGCGAGGTCATCGTGATACAAGCGAACCATCCATCAAAGTATCTGATACGCAAGTATATGAAACGTCGCTCACATGACACGGCACCGCCTCCTTCTCCCGAAGAACTGCGGCGGCAACTGGGTTGGCGTTTCCGGATTTGCGATCTTTTGGAGCCGACAGACGATCTGCCGAAAAACCCGACCTTCTGCTCCGGGCAGAACCTTCCCGAATGATCCAGTTCGGCCAGCCGCTCATCGCGGCATTGACATCCGGCAATTCTGTGATGCTAGTCAACGATGCTATAGTTTGCGACTAGTCAATCAACAGATCATGCGGGTATGAATGCGGCACGCGAATCGCGCGCCCGTTCCCGAACTAATGCAAAAACAATACTTTGAACAGCTGACCTGGCTGCGTGGAATCGCTGCCTTTTTTGTAATCGTTTCACACACAATGCGCAGCGCGGAAGTGGTCTATGGCCCAGGGGATGTGGGCAGCAGATTCCTTCCGATGAATCTGTTGGACCTGGGTACCTTTGGCGTGTGTCTCTTCCTGGTATTGAGTGGCTGCACTCTTTATCTGAGCAATGCTTCGCGCGTGAACAGCCTGGGCGACGTAGGACGCTTCTATGTGAAGCGGATACTGCGGATCTGGCCGGCTTTCGCGGTGTCGCTGGTTTTTTATATTGCCTTTATTGAAGCATTCGCCGCCTTCTATACGGGGAACAAAGAGTACTGGATTGCGCATTTCCTCACGCCGTACACGACGGCCGATGTGTTGCGATACCTGTTACTGGTGTTCGATTACACCGGACCAAAAAACGTTTTCAATGGCGCGTATTGGTCGCTGCCGATAGAGTTCAGATACTACTTATTAATGCCGCTCGTCTTGCTGTTAATGCGACGCAAGTTGGTTGGCATTGGCGCATCATTATTGACGATCGGGCTGCTGTATTTCGTGTTCCTGAATCCTGGCTTGATCGTGATGAACCGCTACGAGTTTTTCCAGCTCGGATTCACGTTTTTCGGCGGTGTCGTGATTGCCGCGCTGTTTGACCAGGTGCGCTGGAGAATGCGATTCTCGCTGGGTTTTATCTTGTTTCTGGGATGTGTCGCGCTCGCTTCCGCGATCCGGCTCGACTATATTGTCTTGCCTCGGGAAATGTTTTTTTTCAGCGACAAGACGAATTGCTATGGGCTTATAGCCATCGTGGCCACGGCGCTGGCCTTGTACGTTAAACCGATTGCTGTCAAGTCGTGGATAACGGACTGTATTTATAAGTATGGGGTGATTTCGTACAGCACCTATCTGTTTCATTTGCTGTTTGCTGGCATCGCTGTTCTGCTGGTCATGCAGTTCCATATTTATGGAAATTATTCCAAGTTATTGTTTATCTTTACAATAATTTTTGTCGGAAGCTACTTCGCTGCGACGATTTCCTATCGGCTGTTCGAGGTCCCGTTCATCGCGTTGGGACGAAAGTACGGCTACACGGGTCCAAAGGTATTTGCGACCACCGCAACAAGTGTGCGATCGCCGTCCTAGCAGCGCTGCGCAATCAGCCGATAGCTATTCCAACAGGAAATTCTTATGCGGCGCCGCCGGCAGGCCGGGGTCGCCCGCGGTTTCATCCTTGAGCCCGACGCCGGACAATTGGCGCCGGCGCGCTTGCGACAGCAGATAGTGCAGCTTGTAGGCGGCTTCTTCATAGCGTAGTCCGGCCGGGCGCACGTTGGAGATGCAGTTGCGGCTGGCGTCGGTCAGCCCGACCCGCGGCATCCAGGTCAGGTACAGTCCCATGCTGTCGGGCGCGCTTAATCCCGGCCGTTCGCCGATCAATACCACGACCGCCTTCGCACCCAGCAGCTCGGCCACTTCGTCGCCGACCGCGACCCGCCCTTGCCGAACGATGCAGATCGGTGCGATAGCCCAGTTTTCCGCCGCGATCCGGCGCTGCAGGATGGCCAGGAACGGCGCGGCGTTCTGTTCGATGGCCAATGCCGACAGGCCGTCGACCACCACCAATGCCAGATCGTAGCGCCACGCCGGCTGCGCTTGTGCCGATGGTTTCAGCGCCAACAGCGCTTGGCGCGATGCGGCGTCGAGCCGGCGCCCGAGGTCGGGGCGCTGCAGATAGATGTTGCGATCGGCGGCGGCGCTGTGCAGCGCCAGCGTCTGATGTCCGCTCAGCACTGCCTGCAGCGCGGGCACGTCCAGCGCCAGATGGACCGCGTCGCGTGCCTTCGCATGCGCCAGCTGGAATGCCAGGTGCGCATCGGTCGGCAAGCTGACGCCGGCCCGCCCGAGCGCGATGCGGGCAGCGGTGAACTGGCGCAGCGCGGCCCACGGATTGGCGATCACGGTGCTCCCCTCTCCCGCAGGCGGGAGAGGGGCGGGGGGGTGAGGGAGGTCGTTTGGCGGCATGGTGTGTGATTTTTTAGGTTGTAAATGCATTTTCAGGCCCAATCAAACGCCCTCATCCCCAGCCCTGCTCCCGCTCGCGGGAGAAGGGGGCAGGCGCAGCAGCGCTTTCTGGAAAGACGGCGGCAGCGCCGGATTCAGCCGGAACTGCGGCTCGCTGCTGAAGATCTGCATCTGTTGCAGCCAGGCTTCGAATTCCGGCGCCGGCCGCAGCCCCAGCGTGCGGCGCGCATATAGTGCATCGTGGAACGAAGTGGTCTGGTAATTGAGCATGATGTCGTCCGAGCCCGGTATCCCCATCACGAAATTGCAGCCGGCCACGCCCAGCAGGGTCAGCAGCACGTCCATGTCGTTCTGGTCGGCCTCCGCATGGTTGGTGTAACAGACGTCGCAGCCCATCGGCAGACCGAGCAGCTTGGCGCAGAAATGGTCTTCCAGTCCGGCGCGGATGATCTGCTTGCCGTCGAACAGGTATTCGGGGCCGATGAAGCCGACCACGGTATTGACCAGCAGCGGCTTGAACCGGCGCGCCACCGCATACGCGCGCGCCTCGCAGGTTTGCTGGTCGAGCCCGTGATGCGCATTGGCCGACAGCGCGCTGCCCTGGCCGGTTTCGAAATACATCACGTTGTCGCCGACCGTGCCGCGTTGCAATGACAGCGCGGCGCTGCGCGCTTCGCCCAGCAGCGCCAGGCTGACGCCGAAGCTGCGGTTGGTGGCTTCGGTGCCGCCGACCGACTGGAACACCAGATCGACCGGCGCGCCGCGGTTGATCGCCTCGACGGTGTTGGTGACGTGGGTCAGCACGCAGGACTGGGTCGGGATCTGGTACTGGTCGATGATGTCGGCCATCATCGTGACCAGCCTGATGACTTGCGGCACGTTGTCGGTGGCCGGATTGATGCCGAACACCGCATCGCCGCTGCCGTACAGCAAGCCGTCGAGCAGGCTGGCGGCGATGCCGCTGGCGTCGTCGGTCGGGTGGTTCGGCTGCAGCCGGGTCGACATCCGGCCCGGCAACCCGATGGTGTTGCGGAACGCGGTCACCACGCGACACTTCTGCGCGACCAGGATCAGGTCCTGGTTGCGCATGATCTTCGACACGGCGGCCGCCATTTCCGGCGTGATGCCGGGCGCCAGCGCAGCCAGCACTGCGCTGTCGACGTCGTCGCCCAGCAGCCAGTTGCGGAAATCGCCGACCGTCAGGTGGCTGACCGGCGCGAACGCGGCGGCATCGTGGCTATCGATGATCAGGCGCGTGATTTCGTCGTCTTCGTAGGGGATCAGCGCTTCGTTGAGGAAGGTGGCCAGCGGCAACTCGGCCAGCGCCATCTGCGCCACAGCGCGCTGTTGCGCACTGTGCGCGGCAACGCCGGCCAGCATGTCGCCGGAGCGCAACGGCGTGGCCTTGGCCAACAGGTCTTTCAGATCGCGAAAGCCGTAGGTCTTGCTGCCGGCGGTGTGGGTGTACTGATGTGTATGCACGGTTTTTGTCTTGGTGATGAGTGCGCGATATTTGATCTTAGGTCAAATATCGGGTGGCCGCAGATATCACTTGCACGATTGCTGCTGGTCAGCACCAAATAGCCATAAGCGACCGGAAGAAACGGAATGATCGCTATTGGATTGAGATTGTTTGCGGGTATCAATAAAAATTACTCGTTTTCCGCATGTTTTCATTGGCATTTAAAAAATACATGATTGAGTATTTTTTTCTGCATTGCTGATGGCGGATATGCGCAGTCCAATTGTTCAATCGAGCCTGTAATCGACTGTCGTATTTGTTATCCGGCACTACGCTGGTGCTGGTCGTGCCCTCACCATGAGACGCTGACACCCATCACGGCGTTTTCAGGATATTGCAATTGCCCTTCAGGAAAGCCAGCACTTCGACGAATTTTGCGTCCCAGTCGTCCAGCAGGTATTTCTCCGCTTCCGCAAAAAAATCATCCCATAGCGCGACCAGATCTTCGCGCATCTCAAACGGCGCGAATCGTTCGATATAGCCGCTGACCAGCGCCGGCTTGACGCCGTCCTTGCGGATCTTCCGGACTATTTCCCGGGTTTTTTTCTCGCTGAGACTGGTTTTCGGCGCGGTATCGGCGGCCAGGCAGAGAAACAGCGTGAGCAGCGAATCGGAGTCCGATTTGCCTTCGGTGACGCGGGTCCAGTCCTTCGAGACGATCGCGTCGAAATTGCTGACGTCGTCCGCGTCGTCGCTGCGCAGATAGTATTTCTGCTTGAACTGGTCCAGCAGCGCGGCCAGCGTGGTGGTCGGGTTGAGGATTTCCGGGATGTCGGTCTTGACGATTTTCTTGCGGATGCGTTGCGCAATCAGCCGGTATTGCTCGGGCATGTCGGCCGGGATCATGTTGGCGGATTTGATTGCGGCCGCTGCAATGCCAGTGGTCCTGAGCGCGTCTATCAGTTGCGCAAATTGGAATGCGTTCGGCAGCGCGTCCGCCTGGCTGCCGCCCAGGCGCTGCAGCAGCGCGCTGCGTATCACCAGTTCGGCGGCTTCGTCTTCCAGTGCCGCTTCGCTCATCCCTGCTCGTTCGGCGAGCCAGATCGCAGCCGCAATCTCATCTTGCGCAGCGACGCGCTTCTTGCGTTCCTTGCGGTAGGCGCTCGGCGTCAGGCGCGACCATTTTTCCAGGAAGTCCTTGACCTCCGCACTCCTGTGGCTGCCGATGATCGCGTCTTCCGGCAGCGCAAACAGTTTCTTGAGCATCTCGGAGCCGCCGCGCGAATGCGACAGGAAGCTGTTGTCGCGCAGCGATTGCGCGGCCTGGGTCAGATCGCCGCCGGTTTTTTCTTCCAGGTACAGGCTCACCAGGTTGACCATGCGCGCAAGCGCGGTTTCGACATCCGGGCGCAGGTATTGGGAGCCGAAAAAATCGGCGATCTGTACCATGCCTTTCGGCGCGTCGTCCAGGATCGCGCTGACCCTGGCCGGATCGATGATGCGCTGTTGCACCCCGAAGTGGAGCGCTTTTTCAAAAAACGGCCGCGCGTCGTACAGTGAGACTTTGCTGTTATCGGGCATAGGGAAGCGGAAGTGGTTTAGAGCAGATGGTTTTTAAATGGACATGAAAAAGTGACTATTCAGCCTGCTATGAACGCTCCTTCCACCTGACAGGGGGAAGGTTGGGATGGAGTTCGAATGGTTGAAATACCGATGCGGCTGATCAAAATTTCTACCCTCTCCCTAACCCTCCCCCTGCAAGGGGGAGGGAATAATTCACAGCGCCGACTCCTCGCCCAGCATTACGGCCGGCGCTTTTTCTTCTTCGGAGTCCTTGGCGTTCAAGGCCGCTTCCGCCAGCGCGGCAACGCGCAGGCTGTCACGCCAGCGCGCGCGCAGCATGAACAGCACTTCGGTAAACAGGTCGGGGGTGACATAGCGCAGCGTCCAGGTCAGCTCCATCCAGTCGTGATCGTTGACTTCTTCATGGCTCAGGCGCGGATGCTCGTCGGGGTCGGTTGCCAGATCGTAATCGACCAGCTCGGCTTTCGATTCATCGCCATACTTGAAAAGATCGAAGGTCGAGTATTGAAAGAAATGCTCGACCCGCTCGGCCTTGTCGGACAGGTAGTCGACCAGCGCATCGCAGCCGCCGTCGATGTCGCCGATCGCGTGCAGGAATTCGCCGGCATCGCAGCCTTCGCGGAAGATGATCGAGTTGATCATCCCGCGCAGGTGCTCGTGGCTGAGATCGTTGTAGCGCCGCTCCAGAACCACCGCACGGGCGAACTGTTCCGGGGTGACCAGCAGGTTGACCACCGATTCCTTCGATACGTCATATTCGCGAATGATCGCCAGCAGGTCGGAGGGCGGCAGATCGTCGAGCGCGAGCACCAGCGCATGGTCGCCCTCGGCTTCGGCCAGCGCTACCAGCGCATGTTCGGCGCCGACAATGTCGCCGGCGCGCACCAGGCTTTGTGCTTTGAGTAGTGCAGGTGTGTTCATGGGCTATCCGGTATGAAAAAGTATTATTCCATTTCTAAATCAACCGTGCACTTTGTCGGCTTCGCTTGCCGTACCTGCGTACTGTCTGCGCTTCGCCTTCGCGTTCACGATTGATGTAAAAACGGAATTAGTTGTTGCGGTCGAATCCCTGCTCGACCATCCAGTCCGATCCTGCTTCCGCCAGGTCGGAATCGGCATCTTCGTCGCCGTCATAGTCGTTGCGATTTTGATCGCGGTTTTCTTCTTCGTCCTCGTCGTCGCCATCGGCGCCGGCATGGTGCGGGATGCCGGCGTCGCTCTTGCAGTGCAGGTATTCCAGCCCGGCTGCCACGATCAGGAACTGCTCGCCGTCCGGGTGCACCAGGACGGTCTTGGCAAGCTTGCTGGCCCAGCCCGCCAATTCCAGCGATGGCAGCAGCGTTGCCCACGACGGGAATTCATTGGGTTCCCTGGCTACCAGCGCATCCATCACCTTGCCGCTGACGAAATTGATGCCGGTGTGGAAGGCCACTGCACCCATTTCCGGATAATTCTTGATCATCGGCATCAGCGACGGGATCTGGTCGCGTTTGGCGAGCAGCCGCGAAGCCAGCACATCGTTGCCGCCGGAATCGCTGCACATGTCATCGAGCTCGGCGTCGTAGGCGGATTTGAGTTCATGAAAAAATGGCGACAGTCTCAATGCAGCACTCCTTGAATATAATTTGTCCAGATTTCCCTGGCTGTTTGAAGCGGGTTGTCGAGCAGGTTGCGGCGGCGATTTTCATCAAAGGCCGCGCGCTTTTCTTCGACCGATAGCGTGTCATACGCGACCTTGATTTCCCGGAATTTTTCTGCTGCATCGTGCGCCGCGTTCTTGTCCGGATGGAACAATGACGCCTTTTGCCGGAACGCAGTCTTTATCTCGGCAATCGAGGCGTCGCTCTCGATGCCCAATACAAGATAGTAATCTTTTATATTCTTCATTTGAGAAACTCTGGTATTCGAATGAGTATTTTTTATGTCGCAATGAATATATGCGGGAAATGCCATAAAAATAGCGATACCCCTTGTTTTATGTAAATTGTCCAGTAGCGGCAGGTTAATAACGCTATCTGGTCATCATGCGGCGCAGCTGGAAACTGATCGCATCGACCGCGCCGACCATGAGCAGCATCGCGATGATGACGCTGGCGGCTTGCTGCATCTGGAATAGCGACAGGTGGTATTTCAGCATCTGGCCCAGCCCGCCGGCACCCACCACGCCCAGGATGGCGGCGGCGCGGATATTGTTTTCCCAGCGGTACAGCGTATACGACAGCATTTGCGGCAGCACTTGCGGCAGTGTCGCATAAAAGAACGCCGTTATCGGCGCTGCGCCGTTGATGCGCAGCGTCGCCTCCGGCGCCGGCGGCAGGTTTTCCAGCGCATCGGCGAACAGGCGGCCCAGCACGCCGGTGGTATGCGCGGCCAGCGCCAGCGTGCCGGCGAACGGCCCCAGGCCGGCGGCGATCAGCAGGATAGCGGCCCAGACCAGTTCCGGTATCGAGCGCAGCACATTGAGTTGCAGGCGGATCACCGCGCGCGCAGCGCGGCCGAAGCGGCCGCTGGCAGGCAGCGCCAGCGCGATCCCGAGCAGCAGCGCGATGCCGGTGCCCAGCGCCGACATCGACAGGGTTTCCAGCGTGCCGATGGCGATTTTCAGCAGGAAAGGCCAAGCCAGCTCGGGCGGCGCGAAGCCGCGCAGGAATTCCATGCCGGAGCGCAACGAGTCGCTGCTGAACAGTGCGCCCCATTGCAGCGGCAACGCGGCGAAACTGGCGATGATCAGCGCCAGCAGCGCAATGAGCAGCGCAACAGCAGAAAAATCGGCTGTTGGCGGCGGGGGAGCTTGACAGGGTTTCATTAAAACTTACGGAAAATATTGCTGTTTGCCAGTAGTGCAGGCCTCCGTGCCTGCACCGGGCCGCAGGCACGGAGGCCTGCACTACTCAATATTGCGTAAGTCTGATTCATATTATCAACCCAGGCGCTTGCGCAAAAAATTGCTGACCAGATCGGCGCAGCCGACCAGCAGCACGAAGATGATCAGCATGGTGGCGACTTCGCCGCCGGCCAGCATTTTCATCGATTCATCCATCCGTTGCCCGAGCCCGCCGGCGCCGACGAAGCCCATGATCACCGAGCCGCGGATCGCGCATTCCCAGCGGTAGGTGGTGTAGGACACCAGTTCCGCGGCGGACTCCGGCAATGCGCCATACAGCAGCGCGGCCAGCCGGCTGCTGCCGTTCTTCAGCAGCGATTCGGTGGCGTGGGCGTCGGAAGATTCGAGGATTTCCGCGTACACCTTGCCCAGCATGCCGCAGTAGGTCAGCGCGATGGCCAGCATGCCGGCGGTCGGCCCCAGCCCGACGATGCGCACGAACAGCAGCGCCCAGACCAGTTCCGGCACGCTGCGCAACAGCACCAGCAGCCAGCGCGCGCCGTGCCGTATCAGCACGCCGGCCAAACGCATGCGGCCGCTGCCGAGGCGGGAAATCGACAGCGATTGCGTCACCAGCAAGGTCAGCGGGATCGCGCCCAGCAGCGCCAGGGTCAGGCCGGCGGTGGCCATCGCGACGGTCTGCCAGGTCGCCACCAGCATCAGTTGCAGAAATTCGCTCGAATGGGCCGGCGGCACGAAATCGGCCAGGAAACGCCCGGTCGCGTTCAGGCTCTGCGCATCGAGCAAGATCCAGGGCTTGAATTCGCTCGCCACCACCATCGGCCACAGCAGCACCAGCGCAATGATCGCGCCCATCATGCGGGGGCGCCAGGCCGGGTCCGGATGTTGCAAGAGGCGGGTCGTGACGGCCATGGCGGGCTCAGCAGTGCGCAATGACGATGACCGGCAGCGGCTGGCCGGCATCCGCTGGCGAGCTGCCGGCATTCTGGTACAGCGCCGCAATCATCGCATCGCTGACCTGCGCACGCGCGGCGTCGAACAGGATGCGGCCGTCGCGCAAGCCGACGATGCGCGGGAAATGGCTGCGCGCCAGTTCCACCTGATGCAGGCTGCAGATCAACGTCGCATTGCGGCGGGCGGACTCCTGTTGCAACGCGGCCAGGGTTTGCAGCGCCAGCGTCGGGTCCAGCGCCGACAGCGGCTCATCGACCAGGAAAGCTTCGGCCTTCGATACCAGCAGCCGCGCCATGCCGCAGCGCTGACGTTCGCCGCCGGACAGGCGGTCGACCCGCGCATACAGCTTGTCTTGCAGATTGAAGCGCGCCAACGCGTCATAGGCGGCTTGCGCATTGACCGCGCCGGGCTTGATCAGCGCCGCCAGCGCGCGCCAGAATCCCCATTGCGGCAAGCGTCCGGCCAGCACCGCAGCCACCACCCGCTGGCGCGGCGGCAGCGGCGGGGTTTGCGGCGCCAGGAACAGCCGTGCGCGCAGCAGATGGCGCTCGGCGTGATCCAGCTCCCACGGCGACAGTCCGAAGGCGGAAAATGCACCCGCCTGCGCCCGATGGGCGCAGGCAAGGGTATGCAGCAAGGTGGTCTTGCCGGCCCCGGACGGCCCGATCAGCGCGACCTGCTCGCCCTGCCCGATCGACAGCGTCACATCGTTCAGCGCGAAACTGGACGGTGCGGAGCGGGTGCCGTGGGCGCTTGACGGATGGCGCACGCTGGCGCCCCGCAGTACAAATGACATGTTGCTTCAGTCTTATTTCAGCAAGCCGGCACTGCGCGCCGCCGCTTCGATCGCTGCATAGTTTTCAGCCTTGGTCGGGATGAACTTGCTGGCGCGTTGCAAATCGAGGATTTCCTTGTCGGCCGGATTGTTGGCATCCAGCGCCAGGAAGGCGTCGGTCAGTTTCTTGCGCACTACCGGGTTCATGTCGGCGCGCACGCTCCAGTTGTAGTCGTAATAACCGGGCGTGGTATAGAACACGTGCACCACCTTGGCGTCGACCTTGCCGCCGGCGACCAGTTTTTCCCAGACTGAAATATTCAGCGCGCCGGCATCGACCTTGCCGCCGCCAACCGCCGCCACGGTCGCGTCATGCGCGCCGGAGTAGGCGATGCGCTTGATGTCGGTATCCGGATTGATTTTCGCTGCCAGCAGGTAGGAGCGCGGCATCAGGTGGCCGGAAGTCGACGATTCGGAGCCGAATGCAAAGGTCTTGCCTTTCAGGTCTTCCAGTTTGGTGATGTCATTTTTTGTGGTGATGAAGACCGATTTGAATTTTTCGTCTTCTGCACGCTGCACCAGCGGCACCACCTGGTTGTTGCTGCGCACTTTGGCTTGAATAAAGGTAAAGCCGCCGAACCAGACCATGTCGAGCTTGTTGTTGATCAAGCCTTCGACCGATGCCGCATAGTCGGTCACCGGCGTGAATTCGACCTTCATGCCGAGCTTTTTTTCCAGGTAATCGCCCAGCGGCTTGAACTTGCGCTGCAGTTCAGTCGGTGCTTCGTCGGGAATGGCCGACACGCGCAAAACTTGCTGCGCCTGGGACAGGCCGGACGACAGCAGCATCGCGGAAGCGATGGCGGCAGACAGCAAAACCTTGAGGATTTTGGAACACGGGAGATGCAACATGGGATACCTTTAGGCAGTGGATATTCGTTTTACGGCGAAACCAGACTGTTTCGCGCAATGTAAAGGCGGTATTATCCGCGAATTAGCGCTTGCGGGCATAATTGGTAGAAATTCAATGTAAGTTGCAGATGCAGCTCCAGGTGTTGCTGGTTTCTTCCCGATAAACCGCTATCCAACTCCCCATCCATGCTTATGCCGCTACCACAGAATTTTTCCGCATCGAGCGCCACCACGGCGGCAAATCTGGTATCCGATGGCAATGGCGCGGCCCATGCAGAGGCGATGCGTGCCGAACTGCAAGCCGGTTTGCTGGCAGCGCCAGCCTCTGCGGCGCCGAAATACCTGTACGACGCGCTCGGTTCCCGGTTGTTCGAGGCGATCTGCCTGCTGCCGGAATATTATCCGACCCGCACCGAGGCGGCGATTTTCGATGCCAACCTGGCGCAGATCGCGCAGGCGGCCGGCGCGGGCACGACCCTGATCGACCTGGGCGCCGGCAATTGCGCGAAGGCGGTGCGCCTGTTTCCCGCCTTGCAGCCGCGCCAGTACGTGCCGATCGATATCTCGGCCGATTTCCTGGCGCAGGCGCTGGCACCGCTGCGGCCGTGCTTTCCGGCGATCGAAATGACTGGCATCGGACTCGATTTTTCCGGCAGCCTGGATTTGCCGGCCACCGTCAGGCAGGAAAATCGGCTGTTTTTTTATCCGGGTTCATCGATCGGCAATTTCGCGCCGGACCAGGCGGCGGCTTTTTTGCAGCGGATGCGCGCCGCTTGCGGTGCCGACGGCGCACTGCTGATCGGGGTCGACCTGGTCAAGGACAAAGCCATCCTCGACGCCGCCTACGATGATGCGCTGGGCGTGACGGCGGCCTTCAACCTGAACCTGTTGCGCCATCTGAACCGCTTGCTCGGCGCCGATTTCGAGGTGCGCGATTGGCGCCACCGGGCGTTTTACAATCCGCAACAGAGCCGCGTCGAGATGCACCTGGAAGCGCTGCGGCCGCTCAGCGTGCGCTGGCCGGGCGGGCAGCGGGATTTTGCCCGGGGCGAGCGGATCCACACCGAAAACAGTTACAAGTACACCATGCAATCGTTTGCCGACCTGCTCGGCGCAACCGGTTTCGGCGCCATCCGGAGCTGGACCGATGCGCGCGGCTGGTTTGCCGTGATGCATGCGCGGGCGGTTTGAAGCTCTGAACAGGAGTTCGAGATGACAATGCTGGCTTCCCTGCTGGCCGAATACGAGCTGATCAGACAGGCCACGATGGCGCTGACCGAGCCTCTGTCCGACGAGGATTGCTGCGTGCAATCGATGCCGGATGCCAGCCCGGCCAAGTGGCATCTGGCGCATACCAGCTGGTTTTTCGAGACTTTCGTGCTGGAGCGGTTCGAGCTGAATTTCAAACCCCATCATCCGGCCTTTCGCGTTTTGTTCAATTCGTATTACAACGGCATCGGCAACCAGCATCCGCGCCCCCGGCGCGGCCTGATCACGCGCCCGACACTGGCCGAGGTGGAGGATTACCGCAGCAATGTCGATGCCCGCATGGAGGCGCTGATCCTGATCGCCGCCGCGCTGTCGCCGCCGCGGGTGACCGAACTGGTGCAACTGGTGACGCTGGGCTTGCAGCACGAACAGCAGCATCAGGAGCTGCTGCAGACCGATATCCTGCACCTGTTTTCCTGCAACCCGATGCAGCCGGCCTACGCGGAAGGCGCTGTGCGGCCGTTGGCACGGGTGTTGCCGCTGGAATGGCGGCAGCATCCGGGCGGGGTGGTCGAGATCGGTCATGGCGGCGACGGATTCTGTTTCGACAACGAGTTGCCGCGCCACCGCCAGTTTGTCGAGCCGTTCGCGCTGGCGTCCCGGCTGGTGACCAATGGCGAATATCTGGCCTTCATCGAGGCCGGCGCTTATCGGGATCCGGCGTTGTGGCTGTCCGAAGGCTGGGATTGGCTGCAATCGCAGCAACATCAACATCAACAGCCGCTGTACTGGCGCCAGATCGACGGCCAGTGGCAGGAATTTACCCTGCACGGCCCGCAGCCGCTGGATCTGCAGCGCGCGGCCACCCACCTGTCGTATTTCGAGGCCGATGCCTACGCCCGCTGGGCCGGTGCGCGCCTGCCCAGCGAAGCCGAGTGGGAGTCGGCGGCGGCCAGTCAATCGGACGCGGAGCCTTTATTACAATTATTCAATACCGCATGGCAATGGACATCGAGCAGCTATGCGCCGTATCCGGGCTTTCGGGCGTCCGCCGGCGCGATTGGCGAATACAACGGCAAATTCATGGTCAATCAATACGTGTTGCGCGGCGCATCCTGCGCCACGCCGGCCGATCATTCCCGCCCCAGCTACCGCAATTTTTTCCCGACCGGCGCGCGCTGGCAATTTACCGGCATCCGGCTGGCGCGCTGTTGGTAGCAGTTCAGACTGCCGGATTGCACAAATGTTTTCTGTGGGGTATGCCTGGAAACAATGCATTTACCGCATTGTTTTATTGCCACTTTAAATATACTAATGATAGTATATTTCTCTATGATTTAAGCTGGATGCGGGCAAGATTTTGCGGCTTTTCAGTAATTCCGAGTTCGGTGTCGCGCTGCGACTTCCAGTTCTCGCGGGTATACGGCTTGTCATGGCCGGACAGGCTGAGCGCAGCCCTGACCAGCAAGCTTTGCGACGGTATCGGTTCTGCATACGACATCGCTACCAGGCCGACGATGGTGGCCGTCATCAGCGTGCGGTTCAGCAGCGGTTTCTCCAGCTTGGCCGAGATTGCGATAAAGCCCAGGCTGACCGCAGTGCCGAGCATTCCGCCCGACACCGCCTCCGCTACCGAGTGGACTTCCAGTACGATGCGCGAGGTGCAAATCAGCAGGCCCAGCAGCAGCCCGCCCAGCACCCCGACGGTGCGCGTCGCGACGCTTGCGTTCTGCAGCACCAGATAGAACAACACCGGAATCACCGCCATGGCCCGCATCGCGTGACCGCTGAAGCCGGTAAAATCCAGTGCCTGGATGCCGATGCCCCAGCCGATGAAGGCGATTTTCGATGCAACCACGAGCGCCAGTCCGGCGCCAAACAAGCCGCACCACCACAGGGCGGTGCGCCAGGCTCCGCCCAGCACCAGCCAGGCGGCAAAGGCGGCAGCCGCCGGCATCATCACGGTACTGCCGCCAAAGCCGGTAACCGTGGTCCAGTAATGCATGGTAAAAAATTGTGTAAAAGGCAAAAAAGACTCCGTTTGAATCTGAATCAAGTCTGCAGGATACGCGTTATCCGACATTCCCGGGCGGGGGGCACTCGGTCGGGATGATGACGGTCAATGCGGTGCCCTGGTTCTGGTGGCTGTCGATGATCAGTTCGCCGCGCAGCGTGTTGACGCGTTCCCTGATGCCGATCAGGCCGTACGAGTTTGCTTTTCTGCGGGAATCCTGCGGCAGGCCGATGCCGTTGTCGGCCACCTTCATCACCACGTTGTCGCAGGCATCTTTCGACAGGCTGATCGTGATCCGGTCGGCCCGGGCGTGACGACTGATGTTGGTCAGCGATTCCTGCAGAATCCGGAACAGTGCGGTGGCAAGATCGTCCTCCAACTGGTAATCCGCATCACCGCCGCTGATGTTCAGGTTGCAGGCAATGCCGTTGCGGCGCTGGAATTCCTTGACTTGCCACTCGAACGCCGCAGGCAGGCCCAGATCCAGTACCGCCGGGCGCAGATTGTTGATGATGCCGCGCACCGATCTGATGGTGACATCGATATCGTTGAGCGCCGCCTTGACCTTTGCGTTGAGCCGGGGATGGCAGTGTTCGGTGCGCGCTGCCAGCATCGACACGTCGATCCGCAAAGCCAGAAGATTCTGGCCCAGTTCGTCGTGAATTTCGCGCGCGATGCGCTTGCGTTCGTTTTCCTTGACCCATTCCTGGTGGGCAGCCAGGCGGCGGATGGTTTCCTGCGATTGCAGCAGGGCTTCTTCGGCGTTCTTGAATTCGGTGATGTCGAGCACGGAGCCGACCAGCGTTTGCAGCTTGCGGTTTTCGCTGCGCAGGATGTTGCCCTGAAATCGGACGTGCCGTATCGTTCCGTCCGGGCGAATGATCCTGCTGATGCTGTTAAAGTTGTGATTGTGATCAATCGCACGCCGAACCATCCGATACACCGCGTTACGGTCTTCCGGATGGATAACCTGCAACAGCTTTGCCAGGTTCGGAGTGAATGCCTGCGGCGGCAGGCCGCAAATCCGGAAAAATTCATCCGACCACTGCGGTGCACCGCTGACATTGTTGCGCTCCCAGCAGCCCACGTGCGCCACGCGTTGCGCCTGATTCAAGATGTATTGGGTGTGCCTGAGTGCTGCTTCGGTGCGCTTGTGTTCGGCTATTTCCGCTTTCAGTTGCGCGTTGGCCAGCATCAGCGCCGCAGTGCGTTCCTGCACCTTGGTTTCGAGTTCGTCGTGGGCGTTTTGCAGCGACTTTTCGGCCGCCTTGCGCGCGCTGATGTCTTCCACCACCAGACGGCAGGTGTGCTCGGCGGCATCGGCATTGGCTTCGATATGGGCGTAAAACGGGCGTTGCTCGCCGTTCAGAAGCAGCACCTCGCACGATTGCTTATTCTCGTCGGCAAATACACGCGCCAGGAAAGCATTGAAAGTCGGGCGCGACTCGAGGGAGACGAAGGCGCCGAAGCGCCGCCCCACCAGTTTCGAGCGCGCCAGTCCGATCAGGCTGGTGCCGGTCAGGTTGACTTCATGCAAGGTGCCGTCGCGGCCCAGCGTGAAATACCCGATCGGGGCGAACTCGTACAGGTCGGTATAGCGCGCCAGCAACAATTCGATTTCCTGCCGGGCATGCTGCAGTTCCAGCAGTTCGCTGTTTTGCAGCGCGAGTTCGATTTGAGTGACCTGCAATTCGTGCAGTCGCTTGCGTACATCGATGTCGCTTAGCAATGTGGCCGAATTGCTGCGCTTATTCTGCAACTCCTGTTCCGCCCCCAGGCGCAGATGGTCGGTGCCCGTAGATCCATTGATTTCTTGTCCGTCAGCAGTCATCGGTATTTCCCTTCAGGTCTGCGCAGGTCATCCAGGCCAACACTCCGGCCGACATACTGTGCAAGACGAAATGTGTTGCATATTCGTACGCAATATAGTGCTGGTTGGAATAAATGTCGATACGTGGCAGCAAAATTTGTCGCGCCATGCTAAGTCCGGAAAAATAATGCGCACGGCTTTCCTATACCTGCACCCAGGACGGAACGCAGCCGCGTCATTTTTCGTATCGCTTCCGTGTCATTTTACTTCTGGCCCGCGTTTATTTTCAGGCGCAAATCCGCTTCCAGTTGCTTGGCGGCGCTGATGTCGGTGAAGGTCAGTACCACGCCGTCGATCACGTTTTCCAGCGTACGGTAAGGCATGATGCGGACCTTGAACCAGCGGCCGTCGCCGGTTGCGACCTGTTTTTCCGAAAATATCAGCGTGCGCAGCACTTCGCGCGCGTCCTGCTGCAGTTCCGGATAGCATTAATCGGTGACGATGTCGCTCAACGGGCGCCCGACATCGCCGGCGATCAGTTTGAAAATCCGGGTCGCCTGGGTCGTGAAGCGTCGTACATGCAATGCTTCATCGAGGAAAATGGTGGCAATGTCGGTGCTGTTGAGCAGGTTCTTCATGTCGTTGTTGAGCAGCGACAGATCGTCCACCTTCGATTGCAGTTCGGTATTGACGGTTTGCAACTCCTCGTTCAGCGACTGCATCTCTTCCTTGGATGTAGTCAATTCCTCGTTGGTCGATTGCAGTTCTTCATTGGTTGACTGCAGTTCTTCATTGGTGGCGGTAAGCTCTTCCTGTGAAGTCTGCATCTCTTCGCGGATGATCTGGATCTCTTCCCGCGCGCGTTCCAGTTCGGCCTGCTGCGCATGGTCGAGCGGGGCTACGCTTGGCCCCGTTTGCGCCAGCGGCGCCGCCACGTCGGTAAACACGATCATCACCATCCCATGCAACAGTTCCGGTTTTTCAATCAGCTGCACCGTGACATTCACGCTGTGAACCATGGCACCGCTGCCTTCGACCCGCAAATTCTCCAGCAGGATGGTGCCGGTCTGGTGCATCACTTTCTTGAGTGCGCTGGTCAACTGGTGGCGCAAGCCGTCGCGCGCCATCGCATAAATATTCCAGTTGGCCTTGCCTGCGGACGGCTCCAGGTATTTGCCGGTACGCCCGTTGATATACAGGATGTCGCCCTCGGCATTGACCAGCACCGCTGCCGGCGTAAACTGCTGCAACAAAAACTGATTGGCTTGAAACTGCAGGTTGGTGGCTGGGGTGGCGACCCTGTGTTGTTCACGCACGATGGCCTGGACGACCGGAAATTTGACCGGGAAGTCGACCGTTGCATTGTGCACGCTGTTGCCAAGGCGTCGATACAGCCGTGCCTTGCTGTCCTGCGGCGCAAACAGGCTGCTAAAGCTGCCGATGGTTTCCGCGCTTCCCAGCAGCAAGACGCCGTCCCGGTTCAGTGCATAGTGAAACAGCGGTATCAGCTTGGCTTGCAGTTCCGGCCCGAGGTAGATCAGCAGGTTGCGGCAGGTCAAAATGTCGAGTTTGGTGAAAGGCGGATCCATGATGATGTTTTGCGGCGCAAACACCACCATTTCGCGGATTTCTTTACCAATCCGGTAGCCATGTTCGTCCGCTATGAAAAACCTGCTGAGACGTTCGGCAGAAACATCGGCAACAATATTGGCTGGGAAGTAACCCTGACGTGCCTTGTTGATCGCATCCTGATCCAGGTCGGTGGCAAAAATCTGCAACGAATAGCGCACTTTCGGATTGATCTGTTCCAGCGTCTCCTTGAAAATAATTGCCAGCGAGTATGCCTCTTCGCCGGTCGAACAGGCCGGCACCCAGGCCCGCAACACCTTGCCGTTCGGATTCGCGGCCAATAGCGCGGGAAGCGTTTCTTGTTGCAAGTGATCCCAGACCTGCGGATCGCGGAAAAAATTGGTGACGCCGATCAGCAATTCCTTGAACAGCAAGTCCAGTTCCTGCGGATTCTCGCGCAGATAGCGCACGTAATTGGCTATCGCATCGATCTGGTGCAAGCCCATGCGGCGCTCGATGCGGCGGTACACGGTGTTTTTCTTGTAGAGCGAAAAATCGTTGCCGGTGCGCTCGCGCAGCAGGATCACGATTTTTTCCAGTGCAGTCTGGGTCTTGCCTTCCAGAATTGGTCCATGCTCGATGTTCGGGCGCACTTGGCGCAGATAGGTGACGATTTTTCCCGGCAGGTTCTCCGCCGGGGCAACGATGTCGGCCAGCCCCGCATCGATTGCACTGTGCGGCATCGGATCGAATTTGGCGCTGGCCGGCTCCTGCACCAGTGTCAGCCCGGCTTTTTCCTTGATTGCACGCAGGCCCAGCGTACCGTCCGAACCCATCCCCGACAGAATCACGCCGATCGCCATTTCACGTTGATCTTCGGCCAGCGAACGAAAGAAGAAATCAATCGGCAAGCGCAGCCCGCGCGGCGCTGCCGGTTCCAGCAGGTGCAGGTGACCGTGCAGCATCGACATATCCTTGTTGGGCGGAATCACATAGACGCAGTTCGGCTTGACCTCCATGCGGTCAGTAACCTGAAAAACGGCCATCGGCGTGGCGCGCTGTAGCAGCTCGGGCAGCATGCCTTTGTAAGTCGGGTCCAGATGCTGGATCACCACATACGCCAGCCCGCTTGCCAGCGGCACGTTTTCAAGGAAATGCACCAGCGCTTCCAGTCCGCCGGCGGATGCGCCGATGCCAACTACCGGCGGCACGCGGGTCTTCTGCTTGGCTTTGGATGCGACGATTTTTTTCACTGAAGCGGGTTGATTCGAGTTGGCCATGCATTCTTTCTTGCCGCGCAAGGCGTAGGGATTACTGCCTTTGCTCACAATTGTATCAACGCTGCTTGTAAGTCGATATTGTGATCGCACAAGATTGCAACGGCAGCAGTGGCGGATCCTGCATAGCGAGACCCGATAACCCGCCGGATCGCAGACTGCCGTTGCCCTATGCGGTTGCCTGTTCCTGCCGGCGCAGCGCCAGATGGCGGTTGGTTGCGCTCAGTACCGCCTTGAACGAAGCTATCACGATATTCCCATCGAGGCCGACGCCGAACAGGGTCGGGCCGTTGTCGAGCCGCAGTTCGACGTAGCAGACCGCCTGCGCATTGGCGCCGGAACCGATCGCATGCTCGTGATAGTCCATCAGCTGGATATTCAGTCCGAGCGCATTGACAAAGGCGTCGATCGGGCCGTTACCGCCGCCCGCCAGCGCCACCTGGGCGCCGTTCTGGACGATGTCGATCTCGATCTGGACCGATTCCGCCCGGGCCGAATCTTCCTCCATGCGGTGCGCCCGATAGGCGTAGGGCGTGGTCTGTGCCAGGTATTCCTGCTGGAAGATCGCGTAGATGTCCTGCGCCGCGACTTCGCCCCCGGTGCGGTCGGTGGTGGCCTGCACCGCGCGGCTGAATTCTATCTGCAGCCGGCGCGGCAGCGACAAGCCGTATTCCTGTTCCAGCAAGTAGGCCATGCCGCCCTTGCCGGACTGACTGTTGACGCGGATTACCGCATCGTAGCTGCGCCCGAGGTCGGCCGGATCGATCGGCAGGTAAGGCACGTCCCACTGTGCATCCGCTTGTTGCTGGGCTAAGCCTTTTTTGATCGCATCCTGATGCGAGCCGGAGAACGCGGTAAACACCAGGTCGCCGACATACGGATGGCGCGGGTGCACCGGGATCTGGTTGCACTCTTCGACGCAGCGCCGCACGCTATCGATATCGGAGAAATCGAGGCCGGAATGCACGCCTTGGGTGTGCAGGTTCATCGCCAGCGTTACCAGATCGACGTTGCCGGTGCGCTCGCCATTGCCGAACAAACAGCCTTCGACCCGGTCGGCGCCGGCCATCATCGCCAGTTCGGCGGCGGCAATCGCGCTGCCGCGGTCGTTGTGCGGATGGACGCTGATGACGATCGCATCGCGCCGCGCCAGATTGCGGTGCATCCACTCGATCTGGTCTGCGTACACGTTCGGCGTGCTGCATTCGACGGTGGCCGGCAGGTTGATGATCATCTTGTTGGCAGCGTCAGGTTGCCAGACATCGGATACCGCATCGCATACTTCCCTGGAGAAATCGAGTTCGGTCTGGCTGAACGACTCCGCCGAGTACTGGAAGCGCCAGGCGGTTTCCGGGTGTGCGGCAGTCAAGGCTTTGATGCGCCGGGTGCCGCTGATGGCGAGCGCCTTGATGTCAGCGCGCGACATCTTAAACACGATGCGGCGAAAAGCCGGCGCCAGCGAGTTATACAGATGCACGATCGCGTGTCTGGCGCCGAGCATGGATTCCACCGTGCGATCTATCAGTTCGTCGCGCGACTGGGTCAGCCCGATGATGGTGACGTCGTCCGGGATGCGGTTTTCATCGATCAGCTTGCGCACGAAATCGAAGTCGGTTTGCGAGGCGGACGGAAAGCCGACTTCGATTTCCTTGAAGCCGATCTTGACCAGCATCTCGAAAAAACGCAGCTTCTTGTCCGCGCTCATCGGCTCGATCAACGCCTGGTTGCCGTCGCGCAAGTCGGTGCTCATCCAGATCGGCGGGGTGGTGATGACCTGGTCGGGCCAATTGCGGTTGGCTATCCGGACCACCGGAGACGGGCGATATTTGGCCGCAGGGTTAGACAACATCATGATGAATCCTCAGTATTCTTGACAGAAATTGGAACAACGGATGTGGCAGCGAGGCTGCCTGACTGCCACTTAACGCGAGGCCAGGCAACCGATCGGTAGCGGTAGCAGCAGGAGAAATTGCCGCAGCGGTTGCAACAGCGAACGCGCAACCATCATCGTGGCGCCAAATGCGCCTTGCATGATCGTTACAGGATTCGATGTGGAATGCATGTTGGATAAACCGGTTTGTTTTCTTGCTGGATTACCGGCAGCGCGCTGCCGGCGGGGTAAAACGGAAGGCGGGCGTTTTACGCCAGCGGCAGTCGTAGCAAGCCTGCCAGCGCAGCGCCGGCAGGCTGTACAAGGTGCGGAAGAGGGAATTGAGCGCATGACATGGCTTGAATGTAGTGGGAACCAGCCGGGTTTGTCAAGCGCCTTGCCCCATTTTCCGCATATTGGCTAGGCTACCAGCACGCTGGCCGGCCCTTGCGTCATTTCGCCGATCACCGTCGCGTCGGCAAAGCCTTCGCGGGCGAACAGCGCCAGGATTTCGTCCACCGCAGCCGGATCGCAGGAAACCAGCAGGCCGCCGGAAGTTTGCGGGTCGCACAGCAGGGCTTGCTGGGTCGGTGTGATCGCGTCCGCCAGCGTCACGTCGTGGCCGTAGGCGGCCCAGTTGCGGCCAGAGGCGCCGGTGATGAAGCCCTGTTCCGCCAGTCGCTGCACGTTCGGCAGCAGCGGAATCCGCGCCATGTTCAACTTGGCGCTCAGTTTGGCGCCGCGCGCCAGTTCCAGCAGATGGCCGAGCAGGCCGAAGCCGGTGACGTCCGTCATCGCATGGACAGCGCCGAGGCCGGACAGCGCTATTCCCGGCTTGTTGAGCTTGGTGGTGTTGGCTATCAGCGCCGCATAGCCGGCGGCGTCCAGCGCATCCTTCTTCAGCGCGGCCGACAGGATCCCGACCCCGAGCGGTTTGCCGAGTATCAGCTTGTCGCCGGCCCTGGCGTCGGCGTTGCGCTTGACCTTGGACGGGTGGATCAAGCCCATCACGACCAGGCCATAGATCGGCTCGACCGAATCGATGGTGTGGCCGCCGGCAATCGGGATCCCGGCTTCCGCGCAGATAGCTTCGCCGCCGCGAATGATTTGTCCTATGACTTCAACCGGCAGCTGGTTGATCGGCATCCCGACCAGGGCCAGCGCCATGATCGGTGTGCCGCCCATCGCATACACGTCGGAGATCGCATTGGTGGCGGCGATGCGGCCGAAGTCGAACGGGTCATCGACGATCGGCATGAAGAAATCGGTGGTGGCAATCAGCGCCTGCTGGTCGTTGAGCCAGTACACCGCTGCGTCATCGGCGGTCTCGATCCCGACCATCAACTCTTTCGGCACCGGAAAACCGGTCGAATTTTTCAGGATTTCAGACAGCACGCCGGGCGCGATCTTGCAGCCGCAGCCGCCGCCGTGGGAAAACGAGGTAAGTTTGATTTTCTGCTCGGTCGGTGCGTTCATCGGGATTCCATTAATAAAGTCATGTGTGGATCAACGTTAAAAGTCGCGTAGCGACTCACTTTGCTCCCCTCTCCCGCTTGCGGGAGAGGGGTTGGGGGTGAGGGCGGCCAGGGCGCTTTCATTCATTGGGGTGGCATTTTCGCCGTGGCCATTAGATTATCCATCAACTGCAGCAGAGCGGTTTTTTCCCGTTCCGGCGCAAACAGTGGCGCACGCGCCGCGCATTGCCATTGCAGCAACGCGTAAAAAGACGGGTCGGTGATGCTTCGATCGATCAGGCGCGCCAGTTGGCGGCTGTCGCCGAGCGGAAAGTAGCCGGCGTAGTCGTCGCCCAGCATGCCGCGGTTGCCGGATATGTCGCTGGCCAATATCGGGACGCCGCTGCTGATGGCTTCGATGATCACGTTGGCGCCCCCTTCCATGCGCGAGCTGATGACCATCAGATGGCTGCGCTTCAGGCGCTGGCGGACGATCGCATGCGGCAGGCTGCCGAGCCAGCGGTAGCGGCTTTCCTGTTGCCCGGTTTGCTCTGCCAGCCGGCCGAGGCCAGGCTCCAGCGCGCCGCCGATATGGATCAGCCGCGCTTGCGGCGCTTGCACCAGGGCGGCGGCGCGCATGAAGGTGGCCGGATCCTTTTCTTCGCGCAGGTGTCCTATCATCGTTATTTGCAACTGGCGTCGTGCTGCGGGGGTTGCAGGTGCGACGGCTTTCAGGGGCGGCGTCGATTGGTGGATGACTTGTGATTTTGCGCGCAAATCGGCCGCCAGTTCCTGCAGTCCAGACGCTTGCAATAGCACCAGTTGCGTGGCAAGTTGCAGCGAGCGCTGCGCGTCGGCGTCGGTTCGGATGTCGCGATACAGGTCGGTCCCGGTCAGCACCACCACCAGCGGAGAGTCGGGCTGGGCCGCGGCAAATGCGGCAATCGACGCTGCCGAGCGCCTTGCATGCAACGCGACCATCGCATCGATCTGCCGGCCGTCCCACTCGGCGGCGATGCGTACCCGATAATGTTGGCGCAGGAAACGCGCCCAGCGCCGGGCGGTTTGCCAGTTGCCGTTATTGGCTTTTGCCAGCGCGGGACTGATAATGACAATCTGCGGGATATTCCTTGTTAGCATGTTCCTTAATAGCGCGAAATTTTGGCGGCAAATATGATCAATCCCTCGTTTCGGAATGCCACTGCGGAAGAACTGGCTGCGGCCTTGCAGGATGCCAGGCATTATACGCTGGCGCTATTCGATCGTTTTCTGGCTGCCGGCCTGAATCTGCCGGCCCAGGTGCCATTTCTGACTATCATCAATCCGCCGCTGTGGGAGTTCGGGCATATTGCCTGGTTCGCCGAATGGTTCGTGCTGCGCGAGGCCGAGTCGAGCAACCCGGCTGCGGCGCAGCGCCCGTGCTTGCTGACGCAGGGCGACGACTGGTTCGATTCGAATACCGTGCCACATCGCGCGCGCTGGCTGATCGATTTGCCCAGCGCCGGCGCGCTCAAGATGTATTGCAACGAGGTACTGGATCGGGTGCTCGACAAGCTCGACAAGCTGGCAGCTGCAGGCAGTGATCTGACGCCTTACCGGTTGGTGCTGGCGCATGAGGATATGCACGGCGAGGCGTTCGCGATGACCCTGCAAACCCTGGGTCTGGAGGCGCCACCGCAGATAAACCGGACGGTGGCGGCGGCAGCCTCGCAAGACGCGATCGGCTTTCCCGGCGGCACGCTGTGGATCGGCAGCGTGCCGGACGCCGGCTTCGTCTTCGACAATGAAAAATGGGCGCATCCGGTGCTGGTGCCTGGCTTCAATATCGACGCTACCCTGGTGTCGAATGCCCAGTACAGTGAATTCATTGCGGACGGCGGTTATCAGAAGGCAGACTTCTGGAGCACTGCCGGCCTGGCCTGGCTAATGCAGCAGGAACGTTCCGCGCCGCGTTACTGGCAGCGCGACGGCCGCCAGTGGTGCACCGAGCGCTTCGGCCGGCTGACCGCTTTGCCGGCCCATCAGGCGGTGCGCCATGTCAGCCTGTTCGAGGCCCAGGCATACTGCCGCTGGGCCGGGCGCCGCCTGCCAAGTGAATCCGAATGGGAGTACGCGGCCCTGTCGGGTCATCCGGGATGGTATTGGGGCGACCTGTGGGAGTGGACGGCCACGCCGTTCGAGCCTTATCCGGGCTTTGCCGCCGATGCCTATCGGGAGTACTCGGCGCCCTGGTTCGGTACCCACCAAGTCCTGCGCGGCGCCTCGTTTGCGACCCGGTCCCGGATGCGCTGGCCGAAATACCGCAATTTTTATTTGCCGCAGCGCGACGATGTCTTCGTCGGCTTCCGGACTTGCGCGGCATAGTGATGGGGGAAAGGCACAGTCCACGAAAAACACGAAAAGTACGAACAGACGTCAAAACCCAGTTCTTTCAAACCGGCATTTGATAACATTCCTATCTGCTTTTTTTCGTGTCTTTCGTGTTTTTCGTGGACAATATTTTGAATATACATAGCATTGTATTTTTAAAGTGGCAATAATTCTATGCGGTAATTGGCATGTTTTATGGCATACCCCATGGTAAACGTAAAAACGGCCGCCGGATTGCTCCGGTGGCCGTTTCTCTAACTTGCTACACCTTGCTGGTGATTACCGATTGCCATCGCTGTAAGAGCGACGGGCGCCGCCGGTATCGCCGGTGCGGCCTTTGTAGCCGCCGCCATTGCCGTTGGCACCGCGCGGTGCGGCATTCGGATTGCTGAAAGTGCGCTGACCCGGCTTGGCGCCGGTACGGTTGTCGCCCGGCTTCCAGCCGCCTGGCTTGGACGGCGAACGTGACATGGACGCGGTCTTTTTAGGCTCAAAGCCTTCGACCACATCGACCGGAATCAATTGCTTGGTGAAGCGCTCGATCCGCTTTACGTTCATGCCTTCTGCGTGGTTCACCAGGGACACGGCGACGCCGTTGCGACCGGCACGGCCGGTGCGGCCGATACGGTGCACATAGTCTTCCGGGAACTTCGGCAAATCGTAGTTGAATACATGGGTGATCGCAGGCACGTCGATGCCGCGCGCGGCAACGTCGGTGGCAACCAGCACCCGGACCTGACCGCGGCGCAGCGAATCCAGCGTGCGGTTACGCGCACCCTGATGCATGTCGCCATGCAACGCGGCAGCGGAGAAGCCGGCGATGTTCAAACGGTCGGCGATGGTGTCGGCGTCACGCTTGGTGGCGGTAAATACCACTGCCTGGTCCATCGTGACATCGCGCAACAGATGGTCGAGCAGACGATTCTTGTGCGACAGATCATCCACGAAGTGGACCTTCTGCGTGATGTTTTCATGCTTGGTGGCCGAGCCGGCGATCTTGATGATAACCGGGTTGTTGGTGATCTGCTGCGCCATGCGGCCGACAGTGCCGTCCAGAGTCGCGGAGAACAACATGGTCTGGCGTGTTTTTGGGGTGGCATCGACGATTTTCTCGATGTCGTCGATAAAGCCCATGTCCAGCATGCGGTCGGCTTCGTCCAGCACCAGAATCTGCAATTGGGAGAAGTCGATCTTGCCCGACTCCATATGGTCAATCAGGCGGCCCGGTGTGGCGACCAGGATTTCCGGATTTTTCGCCAGCAATTGCATCTGTTTCGGATAAGGCATGCCGCCCAGGATCGAAACAGCTTTCACGCGTCTTACGTGGGTGCCGTATTTTTCAGTGGCATTGGTAACTTGCAGTGCCAGTTCGCGGGTCGGTGTCAGCACCAGCATTTTCGGCTGGGCCGCCTGAAAGCGCGGGCGGTCGCCGCGGGCGCGGGCTGCCTGGCGTTCCTGGTTGGAAGTCTTGCCTTGCGTGGCATCGGCCGATGGTTCGGCGGAGGCGAATTTGTGCAGTGCGGGCAACATGAATGCGGCAGTCTTGCCGGAACCGGTTTGCGACGAAACCATCAGGTCGCGGCCTTGCAGCGCTGCCGGAATCGCCTGTTCCTGGACCGTGGTAGGTTTGGTGTAGCCGGCGTCGGTCAATGCTTGAACTACGGACGTGTGCAGGCCTAGGGCTTCAAAAGTCATTCTTTTCTTTCGTAAATGTCAGCGTTCATGCAAATGCGGAGAACGCAAAATAGCAACGCCAACCAACGAAATGACTTGAGGAATACAAAGAAATTTCGGCACAAAAGCTTTGCGCCGGGACTGTGTCTGTGTGACACAAAAGGCGGGGTGGCTTTAAATGCTGCATCCATCAGAATGCAACATAGGCTTGCGAAGCTGCTAATTTGTTGTTTTTGCGCCGCTACTGCAGCGCGAAAAACGAGATGATACAGCAGTTTTGCTGCAGATGCACCATTTTTGCGGGTTTTTCGGTGCGCAGGCGCCCAGGCCTGCACACTTTTTAGTCCGCGTTGATCCCCATCACATGCGAGAAACCGCCATCGACGTAGGTGATTTCTCCGGTGATGCCGGCCGCCAGGTCCGACAGCAGGAAGGCGGCGGCATTGCCGACGTCGTCTATCGTTATGTTACGGCGCAGCGGCGCGTGTTCGGCCACGAAGCCGAGCAATTTGCCGAAATCCTTGATGCCGGAAGCGGCCAGGGTCTTGATCGGGCCGGCCGAGATGCCGTTGACGCGGATGCCTTTCTTGCCGACCGATTCGGCCAGGTAGCGTACGCTGGCTTCCAGCGAAGCCTTGGCCAGTCCCATCGTGTTGTAATGCGGAATCGCGCGTACCGAACCCAGGTAAGTCAGCGTCAGCAACGCGGAATTCGGGCGCAGCAGCGGCATGGCGGCCTTGGCCAGCGCCGGAAAGCTGTAAGCCGAAATGTCGTGCGCCACCGCGAATGCTTCGCGCGTGAAGCCATCGAGGAAATCGCCGGCAATCGATTCGCGCGGTGCGAAGCCGATTGCATGCACCAGCCCGTCGAGTTGCGACCAGGATTGGCCCAGGTCGGCGAACAGCGCGTTGATTTGCGCGTCGCTGCCGACGTCGCAGTCGAAAATCAGCTTGCTGTCGAATTCCGCGGCGAAATCGGTGGTGCGGTCCTTGAAGCGTTCGCCGACATAGGTGAATGCCAGTTCGGCGCCTTCGCGTTTGCAGGCTTTCGCGATACCGTACGCGATCGAGCGGTTAGACAACAAACCGGTGATCAGAATTTTTTTGTCTTGCAAGAATGCCATGTGTTACTCCAGATGCTATCGCAGGATAGAAGCGGCTTTCAGCGCAAGAACTGGCTGGAAGCCGCATATATGTTCGAATACGGGTAATTTCTTCGGTGCGGCCGAGTTTTTACAAACAGTTCGGGATTGTAGGGCGTCGCAGCCGGGACGGCAACTTTTCTTGCGATCTGCTTGCGAAGTATGAATGTTCGCGTCCGCGCCGGGTGCCTTTCGGTAAAATGGCTTAAAAAAGTGGGAGTTGCGATGTTCGATATGCACGTTGGTCGCCGGCAGCTGCACCGGTGCGCCGGATGAAGAAAATCCTGAATGCCTTATTCTTGTGCGCCGGTTGCCTGCTCGGCGCCGACGTCTTGGCCGCGCCTGCGTTTTCGCTGTATGACACGCCGCGCTATGGGGCCGATTTTACCCATTTCGATTATGTCAATCCGGCCGCCCCCAAGGGCGGCGAGCTGTTCCTGGCCAATCCAGACCGGCGCACCAGTTTCGACAAGTTCAATCCGTTTTCGATGAAGGGCGTCGCCGCCGCCGGCGTTTCCAGCCTGATGTTCGAGACCCTGACGACCGCATCCAGCGACGAAGTGGCGACCATGTACGGCCTGCTGGCCGATGATATGGTGCTGGCGCCGGACCGGATGTCGATGACGTTCCGGCTCAATCCACAAGCCCGCTTCAATAATGGCGATCCGGTGCTGGCGGCGGATGTCAAGCACTCGTTCGATACGCTGGTGGCCAAGGGCGCGCCGCAATTCAAGTCGGTGTTTGCCGATGTCAAGCAGTGCGTGGTCACCGGCGAGCGCAGCGTGCGCTTCGATTTCAAGAGTCTGAACCATGAGTTGCCGCTGATCGTCGGCAGCGTGCCGGTGTTTTCGCGCAAGTGGGGTGCGGCGACCGAATTCGACAAGATCCAGCTGGAGGTGCCGATCGCCTCCGGCCCGTATCTGATCGATAAGTATGACGTCGGCCGCTCGATCAGCTTCCGGCGCAATCCGTCCTATTGGGCTACCAATCTGCCGTCGCGCAAGGGCATGTTCAATTTCAACCGGATCAATTACCGTTTTTACCAGGATGACGTGGCGCGGCTGGAAGCGTTCAAGGCCGGCGAGTTCGATGTGGTGGTCGAATACAGCGCGAAGAACTGGGCGCGCAGTTACATCGGGCCGAAGTTTTCCAGCGGCGAGATCGTCAAGCGCGAACTGACGCATTCCAACGGCGCCGGCATGCAGGGCTTCGTGATGAATCTGCGGCGGGCGCAGTTCCAGGACATCCGGGTGCGGCGCGCGCTGGAGTTGGCGCTGGATTTCGAATGGATGAACCGGCAATTGTTTTACAGCCAGTACAAACGGATTTATTCGTTCTTCAATAATAGCGAGATGGCCGCCACCGGCCTGCCGTCGGCGGATGAGCTGACGTTGCTGCAACCGCTGCGCGCCAAGCTCGACCCGGCGGTGTTCGGCCCGGCCCCGCTGCCGCCCGGCACCAATCCGCCGGCGTCGCTGCGCGCCAATCTGCTGCAGGCCAGGGACTTGCTGCAGCAGGCGGGCTGGAATTATCGCGACGGCGCGCTGCGCAATGCCAGCGGTCAGCCGTTCGAGTTCGAGATTCTGGACGACCAGTCGGCGATGTCGCGCGTGATCAGCGTGTACGTGCGCAATCTGCAAAAGCTGGGTTTCCAGGTCAAGCAGCGCACCGCCGATTATGCGCTGGTGCAAAAACGCCTGGAGGAATTCGATTTCGACATGACCAGCACCCGGTTCCCGGATGTCACCAGCCCGGGCAACGAGATGTTCGACATGTTCGGCTCCAAGGCGGCCGATCAGCCGGGTTCGAACAATGCCTGGGGGCTGAAGGATGCTGCGGTGGACCGGCTGGTGCAGGCGCTGGTGGCGGCCAGGACGCGGCGCGAACTGGTGGCTGCGGCGCGCGCGCTGGACCGGGTCTTGCTGCACAAGCATATCGTGGTCACGCACTGGTTTTCATCGACCCACCGGGTCGCCTACCGCAATCGCTTCGGGATCCCCGCAGTTGCGCCGCTGTATTACCAGGCCGATCCGTATGTGATTTCGAGCTGGTGGCAGGAAAAACCGAGGTAATATTGAGATAGTGGGAGTATGTGAAAAAATACTGTATTTCCCGCATGAATCATATGCGGACATTGAAATACAATCGGCAGTATTAAATCCGGCGCGATTCGGAATGGGGCAATGATGAATCTGTGGATGTATATAGCGAAACGCCTGTTGCTGATGCTGCCGACCCTGGTCGGCGTGGTCAGCATCACCTTTGCGGTGATCCAGTTCGTGCCGGGTGGCCCGGTCGAGCAGGCGCTGATGGAACTCAAGGGCCGTGCCGGCGCGGGTGAGGCATCCGGCGGCGGCGCGGCCGAATATCGCGGCCGCCAGGGCATCGACCCGGAGCGGGTAGCCGAGATCAAGGCGCTGTACGGTTTCGACAAGCCGGCGCACGAGCGTTTCTGGCAAATGCTGAAAGGCTTCGCCAGCTTCGATCTGGGCCAGAGTTTTTACCATCACAAGGATGTCTGGGAACTGGTCAAATCGAAGCTGCCGGTCTCGATCACGCTCGGGCTGTGGACTTTCTTCCTGACCTATTTCGTCTCGCTGCCGCTGGGGATTGCCAAGGCGATCCGCGAAGGCAGCCGTTTCGACGTGGCGTCGAGCGTGCTGGTGCTGGTCGGTTATTCGATCCCGGGCTTCGTGCTGGGCGTGTTCCTGCTGGTGATGTTCGGCGGCGGCAGTTTCCTGCAGTGGTTCCCGCTGCGCGGCCTGACTTCGGACAACTGGGAAACACTGTCGGTGGTCGGGAAGGTGACCGATTATCTGTGGCACATCACGCTGCCGGTGACCGCTTCGGTGGCCGGCTCGTTTGCGGTGATGACGATGCTGACCAAGAACACCTTCCTGGAAGAGATCCGCAAGCAATATGTGCTGACCGCGCGCGCCAAGGGCTTGAGTGAGAACACGGTGCTGTACAAGCATGTGTTTCGCAATGCGCTGATTCCGCTGGTAACCGGTTTTCCGGCCGCCTTCATCGGCGCCTTCTTTGCCGGCAGCCTGCTGATCGAAACCCTGTTTTCGCTCGACGGCCTGGGCCTGCTGTCGTACGAATCGGTGGTGCGGCGCGATTATCCGGTGGTGATGGGCACGCTCTACCTGTTTACCCTGATCGGCCTGGTGGTCAAGTTGCTGGGCGACCTGTGCTACATCTGGGCCGACCCGCGCGTACAGTTTGAAAGTCTGAATCGATGACCGCACCTTCCGCTTCCATATCGCCGGGGCGCCGGATCTGGCTGCGTTTCCGGCAAAACCGCCGCGGCTACTGGAGCCTGATCCTGTTTTGCGGCTTGTTCGGCCTGAGCCTGATGGCCGAACTGCTGTCCAACGACAAGCCGCTGGTGGCCCGTTACAACGGCGAACTGGTGTTTCCGGTGCTGCAAACCTATTCGGAAAAAACTTTCGGCGGCGACTTCGATTCGCCGGCCGATTATCTGGACCCTTTCATCCGCGACCAGTTCAGGAAAAACGGCAACTGGGCGATCTACCCGCCCAACACCTACAGCTTCAACACGCTGAATTATTTTGCCGAGTCGCCCAATCCGGCCCCGCCGTCCGGCCAAAACTGGCTCGGCACCGACGACCGCGGGCGCGATGTGAGCGCACGCCTGCTGTACGGTTTCCGGGTTTCGGTGCTGTTTGCGCTGGCGCTGACCGTTACCGGCGTGCTGCTGGGCATGATTACCGGCGCGGTGCAGGGCTATTTTGCCGGCAAGACCGATTTGCTGTTCCAGCGCTTCATGGAAATCTGGAGTTCGATGCCGGAACTGTACTTGCTGATCATCTTCTCGTCGATCTTCGAACCCAGCATCAGCCTGCTGCTGATCTTGCTGTCGTTGTTCGGCTGGATGGGCTTGTCGGACTATGTGCGCGCCGATTTCCTGCGCAACCGCAACCTGGAATACGTGCAGGCGGCGCGCGCGCTGGGCTTGTCGAATGCGCAAATCATCTGGCGCCATGTGCTGCCCAACAGCCTCACGCCGGTGGTCACCTTCCTGCCGTTTCGCATGAGCGGCGCCATCCTGGCGCTGACCAGCCTGGATTTCCTCGGCCTGGGTGTGCCGCCATCGACCCCTAGCCTGGGCGAGCTGCTGGCGCAGGGCAAGAACAATCTGGATGCATGGTGGATTGCGCTGTCGACCTTCGCGGTGCTGACCATCACCTTGCTGCTGCTGACCAATATCGGCGATGCGCTGCGCAATGCGCTGGACGTGCGGAGGAAGTCATGAGCCTGCTGCAGATACACAATTTGAGCGTGGCGTTCGGCGCCAGCACCGTGGTCGATGATGTCAGCTTCACGATAGCCGCCGGCGAAAAACTGGCGATTGTCGGCGAATCCGGCTCCGGCAAGACCGTCACCGCCTTGTCGCTGTTGCGGCTGAACCAGGATGCGCGCTATGCCGGACGGATCGAATTCGAGGGGCAGGACATCCTGACCCGCTCCGAGGCCGCGATGCGCGCGGTGCGCGGCAAGGACGTGGCGATGATTTTCCAGGAGCCGATGACGGCCTTGAATCCGCTGTTTACGATCGGTAACCAGATTGCCGAAGTCCTGATGCTGCACGAGGGCATAGGCGCCAAGGCTGCGGCGCTGCGCACCGTCGAGCTGCTCGACAAGACCGGCATACCGGAACCGGCGCGCCGGGCCCTGTCGTATCCGCATCAACTCTCCGGCGGCCAGCGCCAGCGCGCGATGATCGCAATGGCGCTGGCCTGCAAGCCGAAACTGCTGATCGCCGACGAACCGACCACCGCGCTGGACGTGACGATCCAGGTGCAGATCCTGGAGTTGCTGAATCAATTGCAGCGCGAAGAAAACATGGCGGTGCTGATCATTTCGCACGACCTGAATCTGGTGCGCCATTTTGCCGACCGGGTCGGCGTGATGGAACAGGGCCGTCTGGTCGAAATCGCGCCGACTGCAGAGCTGTTCGCCGATCCGCGCCAGCCCTACACCCGCAAATTGCTGGCCAGTCGTCCGCAGCGCCGCGTCAATCCGGTGGCAACCGATGCGCCGCTGCTGCTGGCCGCGCAACAGTTAAGTTGCGCGTTCCAGATCAAACACGGTTGGTTCAGGAAATCACCATTCGTCGCAGTCGACGACGTCACGCTGACGCTGCAGCAGGGCGAAACGCTGGGCATCGTCGGCGAATCCGGCTCCGGAAAATCGACGCTGGGGATGGCCTTGCTGCGGCTGTCGTCGGCCAGCGTCGAGGGGAAGATCCAATTCGACGGGCGACCGGTGAGCGCGATGTCGAGCGCGGCGATCCGGCCGTTGCGGGCCAAGATGCAAGTGGTGTTCCAGGACCCGTTCGCCTCGCTGTCGCCGCGCCGCACCATCGAGCAAATCGTCGGCGAAGGGCTGGCCTTGCACCAGCCGCAACTGGGCGCCGCCGGGCTGCGCGCCGCGGTGCTCGGTGGCTTGCTCGAAGTCGGCCTGAGCGCCGACATGCTGTCGCGCTATCCGCACGAATTTTCCGGCGGCCAGCGCCAGCGCATCGCGATCGCCCGCGTGCTGGTGTTGAAGCCGGCGCTGATTCTGCTGGATGAGCCGACTTCGTCGCTGGACGTCTCGGTGCAGCAGCAGGTGTTGCTGCTGCTGGCCGAATTGCAACGCAAATACGGGATGGCTTACCTGTTCATCAGCCACGATCTGGCGGTAATTCGCGCGATGGCGCACCGGGTGCTGGTGCTCAAGGACGGCAAGATGCTGGAATCCGGCCCGACCGAAACGGTGCTGTCGCGGCCCAGCCACCCTTACACGCAGCGCCTGCTGTCGGCTTCGGCTTATGCTATGGGCGTGCACAGTGCGGCGGCGGGTTTGGAGAGCGCCCCTGCGAAACAATGATTGCTGGCGTTGGTGCTGCGCGTAGCGCAGCCCAACATCCAGTATGAACACTGGTGCTGCTTCAAAAAAACAGGGGGTATAGTCAATAATATAGTATTTTCCGCAATTATTCATTGCGATATCGAAAATACAGCATTAAGTATATTTGTCGGATTAAGACGTTGATCCGCCGCTCGCCAAGGAGAATCAGAGATGAAAAACACCGATGTTGGTATCCTTTCCAGGCCGCTGTGCGCGCTGGCCGCGGCGCTGCTGCTGGCATCCTGCAGCACGGTCCAGACTACCGAAGGCGGTACGGTCGGGGTCGGCCGCACGCAACGCATGGCGGTATCGGAGGCGCAGATTGAGCAGGCGGCGCGCCAGCAATATGCGGAAGTTCTGGCCGATGCGCGCAAGAAGGGCACGCTGAACCGGGATGCCGCGCAACTGAACCGGATTCGCAGCATTTCGAGCCGCCTGATCGCGCAGACTGCGGTATTTCGCCCTGAGGCGCGCAACTGGCAATGGGAGCAGAACCTGATTACCGCGCCCGAAGTCAATGCCTGGTGCATGCCAGGAGGCAAGATTGCGGTGTACACCGGCTTGATCGAGAAGTTGCGGATCAGCGACGACGAACTGGCTGCGGTGCTCGGCCATGAAATCGCCCACGCGCTGCGCGAACATGCGCGGGAGCGGGCGTCGCAGCAGGTCGGGACCGACCTGGCCTCGGCCGGCGCCGAAATCATCGGCTCCATTTACGGCATCGGAGGGCTGGGCAAGGTCGCCAGCACCGGCTTGCAGCTCGGCATCGGCTTGCCGAATTCGCGCCTGCACGAGACCGAGGCCGACCGCATCGGCGTTGAACTGGCCGCCCGCGCCGGCTATGATCCGCGTGCCGCGATCAGCCTGTGGCAAAAAATGGCGCAAGTCAGCAGCGGCGCGCCGCCGGAGTTCCTGTCCACCCATCCTTCGCGCGAAAGCCGCATCAGCGATCTGACCGAATACGCGCAGCGCGTGATGCCGCTGTTCGAGCAGGCCAGGAAAAAGCGCTGATGCCGCGCGCCCGGGCGGGCGACCCTGCCGGCCAAATTTGCGGTGCGGCATTTGACTTCGAGTCGCGTGCAAATATGGCATAATCCAACGCTAATTCCTGCATTTACACGCGCATTTACACACTTTCCAGCACTTAAAACATGGCCAAGACGCTCTACGACAAACTTTGGGATTCGCACGTTGTACATGCCGGCGAAGACGGTACCACGATACTGTATATCGATCGGCATCTGCTGCACGAAGTCACCAGTCCGCAGGCTTTCGAGGGGCTGAAACTGGCCGGGCGCAGGCCGTGGCGGGTGGCCGCCAACCTGATGGTGGCGGATCACAACGTGCCCACCACCGACCGCGCCAACGGCATTGCCGACCCGACGTCGCGGCTGCAGGTGGAAACCCTGGACGCCAACGCCGATGAATACGGCCTGACCTACTTCAACATGCGCGACAAGCGCCAGGGCATCGTCCACGTGATCGGGCCGGAGCAGGGCGCAACGCTGCCCGGCATGACGGTGGTCTGCGGCGACTCCCACACCTCGACCCATGGTGCGTTCGGCTGCCTGGCGCACGGCATCGGGACCTCCGAAGTCGAACACGTGCTGGCAACCCAGACCCTGCTGGCGAAAAAATCGAAGGCGATGCTGGTGCAGGTGGACGGCGCGCTACCGTTCGGCGTCACCGCCAAGGATATCGTGCTGGCCATCATCGGCAAGATCGGCACCGCCGGCGGCAACGGTTACGCGATCGAATTCGCCGGCTCGACCATCCGCAGCCTGTCGATGGAAGGCCGGATGACGGTCTGCAACATGGCGATCGAAGCCGGTGCGCGCGCCGGCATGATAGGCGTCGACGACACCACGATCAATTACGTCAAGGGACGGCCGCTGTCCCCGGTCGGCCCGCACTGGGACCGCGCGGTCGACTACTGGCGCACGCTGCATACCGATGCCGGCGCCCGCTTCGACCTGGTGGTGACGCTGAATGCCGCCGACGTCAAGCCGCAGGTGACCTGGGGCACTTCGCCCGAGATGGTGGTGTCGATCGATGACCGGGTGCCGGACCCGGACCAGGAAAAGGATGCGGTCAAGCGCGATGCAATCGAAAAAGCGTTGGCTTACATGGGCTTGAAACCGAATACCGCGATGTCCGACATCCGCATCGACAAGGTCTTCATCGGTTCCTGCACCAATTCGCGCATCGAGGATTTGCGCGCCGCCGCCGCCGTGGTGCGCGGCAAGTATCGAGCCTCGAATGTCAGGCTGGCGATGGTGGTGCCGGGTTCCGGTCTGGTCAAGGATCAGGCCGAGCGGGAAGGATTGGACAAGATTTTCCGGGATGCCGGTTTCGAGTGGCGCGAGCCGGGTTGCTCGATGTGTCTGGCGATGAATGCAGACCGCCTGGAGCCGGGCGAGCGTTGCGCGTCGACCTCGAACCGCAATTTCGAAGGACGCCAGGGGCAGGGCGGCCGCACCCATCTGGTATCGCCCGAAATGGCCGCCGCGGCCGGTATCGCCGGACATTTCGTCGATGTGCGCCTGTTTCGTTAATCCACTTATCACTAAAAATCAATATGAAAAAATTATTCGCCCTGAGCTGTATCGTTTGCATCCTGAGCGCCTGCAACACCATGGAAGGGTTTGGCAAGGATGTCCAGAAAGTAGGCACCAAGGTTGAGGGTGCAGCGAGGAAATAGAGCACATCATGGAAAAATTTACCGTACTCGATGGCCTGGTAGCACCGCTGGATCGCGCCAATGTCGATACCGACGCCATCATCCCGAAGCAATTCCTGAAATCCATCAAGCGCTCCGGTTTCGGCCCGAACCTGTTTGACGAATGGCGTTATCTCGATCATGGCGAGCCCGGGCAGGATAATTCCCGGCGTCCGCTGAATCCGGATTTCGTGCTGAACCAGCCGCGTTATCAGGGCGCCGCAATCCTTTTGGCGCGCAAGAATTTCGGCTGCGGCTCATCGCGCGAACACGCGCCGTGGGCGCTGGAGCAATACGGCTTCCGGGCCGTGATCGCACCGAGCTTCGCCGATATCTTCTTCAATAACTGTTACAAGAACGGCTTGCTGCCGATCGTCCTCACCGAGTCGCAGGTGGATCACCTGTTCAATGAAGTCAAGGCATTCCCGGGTTTCCGGCTGCTGATCGATCTGGAGCAGCAAACGGTGACGACCGCCAATGGCAGCGTCGCGTATCCATTCGATATCGATGCGTTCAGGAAGTACTGCATGATCAACGGTCTCGACGATATCGGGCTGACATTGCGCCAGGCCGACACGATTCGTGCTTTTGAAGAGCGCCATATTGCATCCCAACCCTGGCTGGCCAACACCATCTGATGCTTGCATCATTTGTGCCTGTCATTATTTAGCCATTTATAGCAAAGAATCACCATGAAAATTGCAGTCTTGCCGGGTGACGGCATCGGTCCTGAAATCGTCGAACAAGCGGTATTGATACTCAACGCGCTGGGTGAGTCTTTCGAGATGGAAACCGCGCCGGTCGGCGGCGCCGGTTATGCGGCGCATGGACACCCGTTGCCGGAAGCCACGCTGAAACTGGCGCAAGAGGCCGATGCGATCCTGTTCGGCGCGGTCGGCGACTGGAAGTACGATACGCTGGAGCGCGCGCTGCGCCCGGAGCAGGCAATTCTCGGCCTGCGCAAAAACCTGAATCTGTTTGCCAATCTGCGCCCGGCCATCCTGTATCCGGAACTGGCTGGCGCATCCACGTTGAAGCCGGAAGTGGTTTCCGGGCTGGACATCCTGATCATCCGCGAACTGACCGGCGACGTCTACTTCGGCCAGCCGCGCGGCGTGCGTGTATGCCCGGACGGCCCGTTCAAGGGCCAGCGCGAAGGTTTCGATACGATGCGCTATGCGGAAGGCGAAATCCGTCGGATTGCCCACGTCGCGTTCCAGGCCGCGCAAAAGCGCGACAAGCGCCTGACCAGCGTGGACAAGGCCAATGTGCTGGAAACCTTCCAGTTCTGGAAAGACATCGTTACCGACGTGCATCGCGAATATCCGGACGTCGCGCTAGACCATATGTATGTGGATAACGCGGCCATGCAATTGGTGCGGGCGCCGAAAAAATTCGACGTCATGGTGACCGGCAATCTGTTCGGCGACATCCTGTCGGATTGCGCCGCGATGCTGACCGGCTCGATCGGGATGCTGCCGTCGGCTTCGCTGGACGCCAACAACAAGGGCCTGTACGAGCCGTCGCATGGCTCCGCGCCCGATATCGCCGGCAAGGGAGTGGCCAATCCGCTGGCCACGATCCTGTCGGCCGCGATGATGCTGCGTTACTCTCTGAACAAGGCGCAGCAGGCCGACCGGATCGAGGCCGCGGTCAAGGCTGTGCTGGCGCAGGGCTTGCGCACACCGGATATTTACGAGGCGGGGACGCGCAAGGTCGGCACCAAAGAAATGGGTGCGGCGGTCTTGCAAGCGCTGCTTTGAATAACGGTTGAAATATTTTTGGAATTGCACTTGAGGAAATTATGAAATTAGTCGGTTTAGTCGGTTGGCGTGGCATGGTTGGTTCGGTCCTGATGCAGCGTATGCAGGAAGAGGGCGATTTCGCCTATATCGAGCCGGTGTTTTTTTCGACATCGAATGCAGGCGGCGCAGCGCCCGCGATGGCGAAGAATGAAACGACATTGAAAGACGCGAGCGATCTTGATGCACTCAAGAAATGCGACATCATCATCACATGCCAGGGCGGCGACTACACCACCGAGGTGTTCCCGAAATTGCGCGCGGCAGGCTGGAACGGCTACTGGATCGACGCTGCATCGAGCTTGCGGATGCAGGACGATGCGATCATCGTGCTGGATCCGGTGAACATGGGCGTCATCAGGACTGCGCTGGACAATGGCGTGAAAAATTATATCGGCGGCAATTGCACCGTGTCCTGCATGCTGATGGGCCTGGGCGGATTGTTCCAGCATGATCTGGTGGACTGGATGACCGCGATGACCTATCAGGCTGCCTCCGGCGGCGGCGCCCAGCACATGCGCGAATTGCTGACCCAGTTCGGTTCCATCAATGCTTCGGTCAAGGCGCTGCTGGACGATCCAGCTTCCGCGATCCTTGAAATCGACCGCCAGGTACTCGCGAAACAACATGCACTTAGCGCGGATGAAACCAGGCAATTCGGCGTTCCGCTGGCCGGCAACCTGATCCCGTGGATCGACAAGGACATCGGCGGCGGCATGTCGCGCGAAGAATGGAAGGCTGGCGCTGAAACCAACAAGATCCTCGGCAAGGGCAAGGCATTCGGCTCCAGCGCGATTCCGGTGGATGGCTTGTGCGTGCGGGTCGGCGCGATGCGCTGCCATTCCCAGGCCCTGACCATCAAGCTGAAAAAAGACGTGCCGCTGGACGAAATCACCGACATCATCGCGCAGAATAATCAATGGGTGAAAGTGGTGCCGAACAATCGCGAAGCATCGATGCGGGACTTGACTCCCGCAGCGGTAACCGGCAGCCTGACCATTCCTGTAGGGCGCATGCGCAAGATGCAGATGGGTGGCGAGTACCTTTCCGCATTCACCGTCGGCGACCAACTGCTATGGGGGGCGGCAGAACCATTGCGCCGCATGCTGCGGATATTGCTGGAAGCATAATTTTCTGTTGTTGATATGCAACACCAACCCGCCGCATAATTCTTCGCAATAATGTTGGCGGGTTTTGCATATCAAGTGCTGGCCGTGCTTGGTGAGAATGGTTCGCTTGCGCACCAAAGTTTGAAATGATATGTTGAGAGCCCTGAGCGAAATGTTGCTCTAGGGCAGTAATTATGTTTTTTGCAATATAAGCTAACCGTAAGCATAACTATGCCAATCAATATGCATCCAAAAAGCGCGTCCACATTTGTTTCGTTTAGCTTGAAAACACTGGGCGTCGCTGTTGCTTCGGCCGCACTGTGTTCTGCAGCACATGCTGCCGGCTTGGGTAAATTGACGGTCCTGTCCGGTCTCGGACAACCGCTCAGGGCAGAAATCGAACTGTCCGCCACCTCTAAGGAAGAGGCCGGTTCTTTAGTTGCGAAATTGGCTCCTGTCGAGGCATTTCGACAAGCCAAAATTGACTTTAATCCGATTTTATTGTCATTGCGTTTCGTCATTGAGCAGCGTGGAGGGCGGCAAGTCATCAGCATGACTTCATTGCAGCCAATCAACGAACCGTTCGTTGACGTACTGCTGGAGTTGGGCGGGAACAAAGGCCGCCTGATTCGCGAGTACACCTTTTTGCTGGATCCGGTTGATTTGCGCGTGAGTCAGAACGCACAGATAGTCGCGCCGGTGGCGCTGCCGCTTGAGTTGGCGCCGGCGGCTCCGGCTTCGACACCAGTATTACCCGTGGAACAGACGGCGGCACGCGCCGGCAATCCGGCGCCAAAAGCACGTTCCCGGGCAATTGAAGAGCCTAAATCCACCAGTTATAGAGTCAGGGATGGGGATACGCTGACCCGTGTTGCCACGAAATTCAAGCCGGAAGGTATTTCGCTGGACCAAATGCTGGTTGCGTTGTACCGGGCCAACCCGAGCGGATTTGTCGGCAATAACATGAACCGCATGCGGGCCGGCACTGTTTTGTCCGTTCCCGACGGCGATACCGCAGGCGGTGTGGCGCCGTCAGGCGCTTCCGCCGTCGTCGTCGCACAGGCCGCCGATTTCAATGCGTATCGCAACCAGCTTGCCGGCAAGATTGCCCGAGCCGCCGCAAAATCATCGGAAGCCACCAAACAAAGTGCGGTAGGCAAGATTGAGTCCAAAGTGGAGGAAACGCAGGCAACCGTTGCCGAATCAAAGGATAAACTGAGATTATCCAAGGCGGACGCGGTGGCCGACAGCGCAGCCGGGGCGGCCAACGGAACCGCAGTTGGCGGCGAAAACCGGATTGCAGCCGATAAGGCGGCAGCAGAGGCAAATGCGCGCATCCAGAGCCTGGAGAAAAATATAAGCGACTTGCAAAAACTTCTCGAGATCAAGAATAAAGCGCTGAGCGAACAGCAACTCAATGCACAAACTGCACCGGAGCCAGCAAGCTCCGGTGCAGTTGCTCAGGCTGTCGCGCTGCAAACGCCGGCGCCGGTAAAAGCGAAAGCGATCGCTGCTGAGCCGATCGCCAAATCGAGCTTTATTGACGAGTTGCTGGACAATCCTTTATTGCTGCCCGGCGCCGGTATTCTGATCGCCATTCTGGGGGCCTTCGGCATCTACAGTAATCGCCGCAGAAAGAAACCGCACAATAAGTTCGACGACAGCACGCTCGCTGCATCGAGCCTGCAAACGAATTCACTGTTTGGCTCGACCGGCGGCCAAAGCGTGGATACCAACAATAGCGTCTTCAATTCCAGTTTCTCACCGTCAGCCAGCCAGCTCGACGCCAATGAAGTCGATCCGGTCGCTGAGGCGGATGTGTATATTGCCTATGGGCGCGATGCCCAGGCGGAAGAAATCCTGAAGGAGGCTTTGCGGACACAACCGGACCGTCATCCGGTGCGCCTGAAGCTGCTGGAGATTTATTCCAACCGTAAGGATTTGCGCTCTTTTGAGATGCTTGCCAGCGAGCTGTATGGGATGACGAAGGGGGAGTCCGACGAGTGGCACCAGGCGGCACGGCTCGGTGCGGCGCTGGATCCGAATAATCCTTTATACGCGGGCGGTGCGCTGCCCGAAGATCTGGCTGCCAAGGCCGTAGCGTTGGGTGCAGCAACGATGCCGCTGGAAGAACTCGATCCGGAAGCCATCCTGACCAACTCCCAATCGCGTCCCGATGTCGACATGGGGATGTTCGGATTCGATGATGTCGCGCCTGTGGAATCGAAGCCGGATTTTGCCAAATCGACCGATCCGGTTCCCGATTATCTAGCCGAGGCGGAGAATTCAATTTCGAATGGGCTGGATTTTGATTTGGGCGAGATTGCAGACGCTACCCCGGAATCCGTTACCCCGAAATCCGATGTTGCCGCGCTTGACGAAGCAGACAATAACGGCATTGATTTCAAAACTGCAGCCGTGGCGGAAACGGAACAGAAACAGGAGCCAGAGCCTGAATCGAAATTGGAAGCGCTGCCGGAATTGCTGCTGGAGCCGGAGCCGGATGCTGTGATTGCGGAGCCGGAAATTGCCACAGATCCGATGCCAGCCTCCAGCATTCCGAAGTTCGATTTGGGTGAAGTCGATTTTGATTTCCTGGGCAATACAACGGCCGATAAACCGGAAACTGACCAGGATCTGCTGTCGCCGATGGCATCTGCGGATGAGATGCCTGCCGTACAGCCTGTAATGCAGGCAGAGCCTGAAGTCGAGTTTGAAGCGGAGGCGGATGCCGAGCCGGTTGGCGAGGGGCCGGAGTTCGATTTATCCGGAATCGATCTGGACTTTGATCCGGTCGAGCAACCAAGCCCGTCAACTCCGCCGGAGATGATGCCGGAGGTGCAAACCGATGCGGGTTTTGGCGATATGGAAATGTCGACGAAACTTGATCTGGCAGTTGCATATCAGGAAATCGGCGACAAGGAGGGGGCGCGTGAACTGCTCGATGAAGTGTTGAAAGATGGTTCGCCGGTGCAGATTGAAAAAGCCAAAATCATGCTGACCGAGCTGGCCTGATTGCTTGCGTTGTGAACGACGGGCGCAGCGTTTTGCTGGCGCCCGTTTTATTTTCCGTTTTTGAGATTGGATGGATCTGAATTGAAGCGCATTGCCCTCGGGATGCAGTACGACGGTTCACCCTGGTCCGGCTGGCAAACGCAGCCGGATGGCTGCACCGTCCAGGATGTGCTGGAAGCGGCGCTGAAAAAATTCACCCGGCACGAGATCGCCACCGTGTGCGCCGGCCGCACCGACGCAGGCGTTCATGCAATCGAGCAAGTCATCCATTTCGATACCGATATCAGTCGCGAAACCGCTTCCTGGGTGCGCGGCGTGAATGCTTTCCTGCCGCCATCGATTGCAGTGCGCTGGGCCTGCGAAGTCAGGCGTGACGGGGCTGACGATTTTCATGCGCGCTTTAGCGCCAGCGCGCGCACTTACCATTACGTTTTATACAATCATCCGGTCAGGTCGCCGCTGCTGTGCGGAAAAGTCGGCTGGGTATTTCGTCCGCTGGATGAAAGCAATATGCGGATCGCGGCCAGAGCGCTGATCGGCATGCATGATTTCTCCGCCTTCCGGGCCTCGCAATGCCAGGCAAAATCTCCGGTCAGGACCATGCATGAGATCGATATTGCGCGCAAAGGAAATCTGATTGTGATTACCTTGCGTGCCAATGCTTTTCTGCATCATATGGTCAGAAACATTGTCGGCTCGCTGATATCCATCGGCATCGGTAAAAAGCCGGCCGACTGGCTCAAGGAAGTACTCGAAGGCCGCGATCGCAAGTATGCGGCGCCGACATTCATGCCCGACGGGCTGTATCTGGCGAAAATAGAATACGATCAAAAATGGCAGTTGCCGCAACAGGATCCGGATCTGCTGCCGTGGAGATAAGGCTGTTACTTGTCTTGCGAGTATCTTTATATGCATGGGTATGCTGATTATTGCACCAATTTCCGCAATAATTCATTGGCATCTTAAAAATACGACATCCAGTATATTTTTTGCATGAAATCCGTTGCACTGCGCGTGCTGGCGCACAAGTTCATTTGTTCATGATCCGGTCGCGCACCAGGCTGCGCGCCAGTTCGCCGCCGTCACCGCGCCAGAATTCGCGGTCGGCCAGGCGCACCCGCTCGGCCGCATTTGTCATGTGCTCGGCTGCAGCGGTGCGGGCCAGTTCCGGGTCGCCGGCGGCAATCGCGCTGACGATTTTCTCGTGTTCCTGGCGCACCTGGCTGGAAAAGTCCACGCGCCGCGCTTCGTTGGCGCGCGTCACCTTGATCGCCGAACGGGTCGGCTGGGCAAACATTTCGACGAATTTGGCCCAGTAAGGATTGCCGGTCGCTTCGGCAATGCTGAGGTGGAAGCGCACGTCTTCCTCGACCCCGCTGACGCCGGCCGCCACCGCCTCTTCAATCCGCCTTAGCGCATGCTCGATTTCCGCCAGCTGGCCCGGCGTGCGGCGCAGCGCCGCCAGCGCCGCCGTTTCCGACTCCAGCCCGCGCCGCACCTCGATTAAGTTCAGCAGCGATTGCACCGACTGCTCGGTCAACGCGTCCTCCTTGGCAAGCTGCGTACCCTCTGCCTTGCAGATGAAGGCGCCGCTGCCTTTGCGGGTGCTGAGTATGCCTTCGGCCTTGAGCAAGGCGATCGCTTCCCGCACCACGGTACGGCTGACGCCGAAATGCTGGGCCATCGCCTGCTCGGACGGCAGCCGGGTGCCCGGCGCCAGACGGTCGGCACGGATTTTCTGCAGCAGCTTGTCGGCCACGCGCGAGCCCAGCGTGCCGGTGGCAAAACCGGCGTGGTCGGTATCGGGGTCGGGCAGGGTAAATATCATCGTCGGGTCCATGGCGTCCATCCTGGTGGGAAAAGCCGCGTTAAATTGCGCTGAAAGAGCGCATCGCAATTATACAAATATACAGCTTGACACGCGCAATTTCGATACATATCATACAGCTATACATGTTTCATACAGATTAAATTAAACCACAGCCGGGTCTTGTACCCGCAGTTTTTCTTAAATGGGAGCAGATCGAATGGCGGAACAAATAAGCTGCGTCGGCGTAGTCGGCCTCGGTGCGATGGGCATGGGTATTGCGCAATCGTTGCTGCGCGCGGGCTTCGAGGTCCATGCCTGCGACGTGCGGCCGGAAGCGGTGCAAAAACTGGTCGATGCCGGTGCCCACGCGGCGGACTCGCCGGCGGCGCTGGCCGAAAAGGTCGAAGCGCTGCTGATCGTGGTCGTCAATGCGCAGCAGACCGAACAGGTGCTGTTCGGCGACAACGGCGCGGCGGCCCGCCTGAAGCCGGGCGCGGTGGTGATTGCCAGCGCCACCGTGGCGCCGGAGTTCGCCGAAGCGCTGGGCGCGCGGCTGCAGGCGCTGGGCCTGCGCTTTATCGATGCGCCGATCTCGGGCGGCGCGGCCAAGGCGGCGTCGGGCCAGATGTCGGTGATGGCGGCCGGTGCGCCGGAAACCTTCGCGCTCTGCAGCCGGCTGTTCGATGCGATCTGCTCCAAGTTGTACCGTCTGGGCGAGCAGCCCGGCCAGGGATCGAAGGTGAAGATGATCAACCAACTGCTGGCCGGCGTGCATATCGCGGCGGCGGCGGAAGCGATGGCGCTCGGCCTGCGCGCCGGCTGCGACCCCGATGCATTGTATGAAGTCATTTCGAACAGCGCCGGCAGCTCATGGATGTTCCGGAACCGCGTGCCGCATATTCTGGCCGGCGATTACACGCCGCTATCCTCGGTCAATATCTTCGTCAAGGATCTGGGCATCGTGCTGGACTATGCGAAGAAAAGCGTGTTCCCGCTGCCGTTGTCGGCCACCGCGCACCAGATGTTCATGCAGGCCTCGGCCGCCGGTCACGGCGGTGAGGACGATGCGGCGGTGGTGAAAGTATTCCCCGGCATCACGCTGCCGGCTGCCAAGGCGCTCTGAGGGGATCGAGATGACTGTGCTACTTGGATGCATTGCCGACGACTTCACCGGCGGCACCGATCTGGCGGGCATGCTGGTGAAGGCCGGCATGCGCACCGTGCAACTGATCGGGACGCCGGCCGGGCCGCTGCCTTTCAATGCGGACGAGGTCGATGCGGTCGTGATCGCGCTGAAGTCGCGCACCAGCCAGGTCGATGAGGCGGTCGCCGAATCGCTGGCGGCGCTGCACTGGCTGCAGCAGGCTGGCTGCCAGCAGTTCTATTTCAAATACTGTTCGACCTTCGATTCGACGCCGCGCGGCAACATCGGCCCGGTGGCTGAGGCGCTGATGCAGGCGCTGGACACCGATTTCACGATCGCCTGTCCGGCCTTTCCTGCCAACGGCCGCACCATTTACAACGGTTACCTGTTCGTCGGCGACGCGTTGCTGAGCGAATCGGGCATGCGCAACCATCCGCTGACGCCGATGACGGATGCCAGTCTGGTGCGGGTGCTGCAGCAACAGGTAAGCGGCCAGGTCGGCCTGGCCGACTACGGCGTGGTTGAAAAAGGCGCAGCCGCCATCGGCGCACGCTTTGCCGCATTGCGCGAGCAGGGCTGCAGCTTCGCGATCGTCGATGCGGTATCGGACCGCGACCTGGAGGCGATCGGCGCGGCCTGCGCCGACCTGCCTCTGGTGACCGGCGGCTCCGGCATCGCGCTCGGCTTGCCGGAAAATTTCCGCCGGCGCGGCTTGCTGGCACGCCAGGTCTCGGCCGATGCGCTGCCCGCCACCGGCGGCCTGCGCGCGGTGATTTCCGGCAGCTGCTCGGTCGCCACCCAAAAGCAGGTCGCGCTGATGCGCGAGCAGGCGCCGGCATTTCATGTCGATCCGCTGCAACTGGCGCGCGGTGACGACGTGGTGGCCGCTGCGCTGGTCTGGGCCGCCGCGCATGTCGGTCAGGCGCCGGTGCTGATCTATGCGACGGCCACGCCGGAAGCGGTGCGGACGGTGCAGGCGCAACTCGGGGTTGAGCGCGCCGGCGGCCTGGTCGAACAGGCGCTGGCGGAAATCGCGCTCGGCCTGGTCAAGCTGGGGGTAGGTCAGCTGATCGTCGCCGGCGGCGAAACCTCGGGTGCGGTGGTCAAGGCACTCGGCGTTTCCGGCTTGCGCATCGGACCGGAGATCGATCCGGGCGTGCCGTGGACCACGGCACTGCAGGAACAAAGCACCGCCTTGCCGCTGGCGCTGGCACTCAAGTCCGGCAATTTCGGCAGCGAGGATTTCTTTGTCAAGGCATGGAGCAGACTGTCATGAGCATCGCGATTCACAGCAAGCCGGAAGAAGCGCGCCAGCGCGAGCAGATCGTCGCGTTCGGCCGCTCGCTGTTCGAGCGCGGCCTGACCGCCGGCAGCAGCGGCAACCTCAGCGTGCGGCTTGACGACGGCTGGCTGCTGACGCCGACCAACGCCTGCCTGGGCCGGCTCGATCCGGCGCGTCTGGCCAAGCTGGACTGGGACGGCCGCCTGATCGGCGGTGAGCCGCCCTCGAAAGAAGCTTTCTTGCACCGCGCGGTGTATCAGGAGCGCAGCGGCGCCGGTGCCATCGTGCATCTGCATTCGACCTATTCGGCCGCGGTATCCTGCATGTGCGGGCTGAATCATGCGGACTGCATTCCGCCGCTGACGCCGTACTTCGTGATGAAAATCGGCCGCCTGCCGCTGCTGCCCTACCATCGCCCGGGTGACCCCGCGCTGGCCGGCGCGATCGGCGCTCTGGCGCGCAAGCACTCGTCGGTGCTGCTGGCCAATCACGGGCCGGTGGTGTCCGGCGCCACGCTCGAAGCCGCGGTGTACGCGGCCGAAGAACTGGAAGAAACCGCCAAACTGTTCCTGCTGTTGCGCGACGTGCCGACCCGGCCGCTCGACGCCCGGCAGATCGATGAACTCAAGTCGGCCTTCGGGCTCGACATTTAATCCGAGGTATGCCGTGCCAAAATTTGCCGCTAATCTGACCATGATGTTCAACGAAGTCCCGTTCCCGCAGCGCTTTGCCGCCGCCGCCGCGGCCGGTTTCAAGGCGGTAGAGTTCCTGTTCCCTTACGACCACACGCCGCAGGAAGTCGCGCAGTGGCTGAAGGAAAACCAACTGGAAAACGTGCTGTTCAATCTGCCGCCGGGCGACTGGGCGGCGGGCGAGCGCGGCATCGCGGCGCTGCCCGGCCGTGAAGACGAATTTCGCGCCGGCGTCGCGCGCGGCATCGACTATGCGCTGGCGCTGGGCACCCAGCGGGTGCACATGATGGCCGGACTGATTCCCGCCGGGGCCGATGTGCGCGTGCACCGCGAGGTCTATCTGAACAATCTGCGCAATGCGGCGCGCGCAGTGGGCAGGCACGGCCTCTCGCTGCTGATCGAACCGATCAATGGGCGCGACATGCCCGGGTACTTCCTCAATTCGCAGGCCCAGGCACATGCGCTGCGCGAAGAGTCCGACGCGCCGAACGTCAAGGTGCAAATGGATTTTTATCATGCGCAAATCGTCGAGGGCGATCTGGCGACGACATTCAGGAAGTATTTCGGCGGAATCGGCCATGTGCAGATCGCCAGCGTCCCCGGCCGCAATGAGCCGGACGATGGCGAAGTCAATTACCCGTATCTGTTCCGCCTGCTCGACGAGTCCGGCTATGAAGGCTGGGTCGGCTGCGAGTACCGTCCGCGCGGACGCACCGAGGATGGCCTCGGCTGGCTCGCCGCCGCCAACGCACAAGGAGTACGAAAATGAAGGTTCTCGTTACCGGCGGCGCCGGATTTCTCGGACAGCGCCTGGCGCGCCAACTGCTGACGCGCGGCCAGCTGAGCGACAGCCGGGGCCGGACGCACAGCATCGATCAGATTGTGCTGGTCGATGTGGTGCCGGCGCATGACTTCGGCGACGCCCGCGTGCGGGTGGTCACCGGCGACATCGCCGACCGCGCGCTGCTGCGCCAGACCATCGATACCGATACGACCTCGATCTTTCATCTGGCCGCAATCGTCAGCGGTCAGGCCGAGGCCGATTTCGATCTCGGCATGCGCATCAATCTGGACGCCTCGCGCCTGTTGCTGGATATCTGTCGCGAACTTGGGCACCGGCCCAAGGTGGTGTTCACCAGCTCGGTCGCGGTCTACGGCGGCACGTTGCCGGATGTGGTGCAGGACAGCACGGCGCTCAATCCGCAATCGTCGTACGGCACCCAGAAAGCGATCGGCGAATTGCTGCTCAACGACTACAGCCGGCGCGGCTTCGTCGATGGCCGCGTGCTGCGCCTGCCGACCATCAGCGTGCGTCCCGGCAAGCCGAACAAGGCCGCATCCTCGTTTGCCAGCGGCATCATCCGCGAACCCTTGCACGGCGAATCATCGGTCTGTCCGGTAGCGCCGGAACTGCGCCTGTGGCTGCTGTCGCCGCGCCGTGCAATCGAGTCGCTGATCGCAGCACATGAGTTGCCCGCGCAATCGCTGGGCGACAGCCGCACCGTCAACCTGCCGGGCGTGTCGGTCAGCGTGGGCCAGATGGTTGCCGCGCTTGAAAAGGTGGCGGGGCCGGAGGTGGCGTCGCGCATCAGCTTCGCGCCCGACGCGGCCGTCGAGCGCATCGTCAAGAGCTGGCCGGGGGCCTGGGACGTGACGCGGGCCAGGGCGCTGGGGCTTGCGGCCGACGCCGATTTCGAGACCATTATCAGGGCCTTTATTGAAGATGAAAGCGAAGATGCGCTGACTGCGGGCAAAGCATAGAAAGACGCTTGACTCTTGAAATCACATATGTGATCATCATACCAGTTGATTTTTAGCAGCCTGAGCAGCCTCACTTACCCATCTTGAATATGAGCATGACCATGACCGTTTCCGATCCGATCAGCCGCCGCAAGCTCTACCACGAGGTGGTAGACCGTTTGTTGTCCCGCATTCAGGCGGGAGAATTCAAGGTCGGCGACCGGCTGCCGTCCGAACGCCAGCTGATGGACGAGTTCGGCGTCGGGCGGCCAGCGGTACGCGAAGCGCTGATGGCGATCGAAACCATGGGCATCATCGAGATCACGCATGGCGAACGCGCCCGCGTGATCGAACCGACCTCCAAGAGCATCATCGATCAGGTCGCCGATGTCGGCCATCACCTGCTGGCGGGATCGCCGGCCAGCCTGGAATACCTGAAAGAAGCCCGGATGTTTTTTGAAGTCGGCATGGTGCGCCTAGCGGCGGAAAAGGCCACGCCGGACGACATCGCACGTTTGCAAGCGATCCTCGATGAGCAAGAGCTGGTCGTGGCCGACCAGCGTCAGCTATTTCCCAAGAAAGACATGGCATTTCACCGCGCCATCGCTGAAATTTCCGGCAATCCGATTTATGTCGCAGTCAGCCAGGCGGTGTTTGAATGGCTGGAGCGCTTCCACCAGGCGCTGGTGCTGACGCCCGGCGCGGAGCACGTGACGATTGCCGAACACAAGGAAATCGTTGAGCAGATTGCACGCCATGATGTGGAAGGTGCCGCCAAGGCAGTCACCGCGCACCTGACGCGGGCCAATCGCCTGTACCGCTCGCCGCAGCAGGCACAGGCACCCCGCTAACGGACGTTTATTATTTAACCTGACAGGTGTAGATGACATGATGATTACTCCGCAGCTTGCCGCATCCAGGAACCGCGTGTGGGCCCAATATCTTCTCGAAACCGATCAGGACCCGGCGCGCGTCGCGGCCACCATGGCCGGCGAGCAATCGACCGGCACCTTTACCACACTGCCTTATGAAACGGCGGAGCTGACCGCGCGCTGCGGCGCAATCGTCGAACGGCTCGAAATCATTGCGGATGACGCTGGCGAAAGCCGCAGCGCCAGCCTGCCGGTGCATGGCAAGCAGGGCGGCGCGGTGCGCCGTGCGATCGTCGAACTGTCCTGGAGCCTGGACAATTTCGGACCTTCGCTGCCGAACCTGATGGCCACCGTCGCCGGCAACCTGTTTGAGTTGCGTGACGTGACCGGTCTGCGCCTGCTCGACATTGCAGTGCCGACCGCCTTCGCCGCGCATTATCCCGGCCCGCAATTCGGCTGCAGCGGCACCCGCAAACTGGCGGGCGTCGCAAACGGGCCGCTGATCGGCACCATCATCAAGCCCAGCGTCGGCCTGTCGCCGCGGCAGACCGCAGAAATCGTGCAATCGCTGTGCGACGGCGGCATCGACTTCATCAAGGACGACGAGTTGCAGGCCAACGGCCCGCACTGTCCTTTCGACGAGCGCGTCAGCGCCGTCATGCGCGTGATCAACGCACATGCCGAGCGCACCGGGAAAAAGGTCATGTTCGCATTCAACATCACCGCCGACCTGGACGACATGCTGCGTCAACACGACCTGGTGCGCCAGCATGGCGGCACCTGCGTGATGGTCAGCCTCAACAGTGTCGGGCTGGCAGCGGTGCATCACCTGCGCAAACACGCGACCTTGCCGATCCACGGCCATCGCAACGGCTGGGGTTATCTGAGCCGGCATCCGGCGCTCGGGTTTGAATACACCGCATGGCACAAATTCTGGCGCCTGGCCGGTGTCGATCACATGCATGTGAATGGCTTGCGCAATAAATTTTCCGAGTCGGATGCGTCGGCGATACGCTCGGCGCAGGCCTGCCTGTCGCCGATGTTCGCCGCGCCGACACCAGGCTATGAAATCATGCCGGTTTTTTCTTCCGGCCAATGGGCGCAACAGGCGTTTGACACCTATCGTGCATTGGGCAGCACCGACTTGATCTACGCCAGCGGCGGCGGGATCGCCGCGCATCCGGGCGGCATCCGGGCCGGCGTCGAAAGTATCCGCCACGCATGGGAAGCGGCCGAGCAAGGCTTGACGCTGGAGCAGGCGGCCGCGCACTCACCGCAACTGCAGCAAGCGCTGGAGCATTTCCGCTCATGAAGCCGCTGCCACGTCCGCTGTTAAGTTATTACGGTGATGACTTCACCGGCTCCACCGATGCGATGGAAGTGCTGTCGTCCAACGGTGTCGCCACGCTGCTGTTTCTGCGCACCCCGAGTGCCGATGAAATCGCGCTGGCAAAGCAGACCTATCCGGCGATCGGCATCGCCGGCATCAGCCGCAGCAAGGATGTCGCATGGCTGGACCAGCATCTGCCAGACGTCTTTACGCGCTTGAAACAAGCCGATGCAGCCATCTGCCATTACAAGGTGTGCTCGACCTTCGATTCGTCGCCGACCATCGGCAATATCGGGCGCGCGATCGAAATCGGCCGCGGCGTGTTCGGCAGCCACACCGCCACGCCGCTGGTGGTCGGGACACCGGCGCTGCGACGCTACACCTTGTTCGGCCATCTGTTTGCATCGGTGGGCAATATGCATCACCGCATCGACCGTCATCCGACCATGTCGCGCCATCCTGTCACGCCGATGGATGAAGCCGATCTGCGCCTGCATCTGGCGCGCCAGACCGCCTTGCGCGTCGGACTGTTTGATGCCATCACGCAGCAGCGCCCGGACGCCGCAGCACAACTCGCGGCCGAGTTGCAGGCAAACGATATCGTGCTGTTCGACGTACTGGACGACGCCTCGCTGGCGCGGGTCGGCAAGCAGGTATGGGCGCTTGCCGAAGCGCGCGCAAACGATGGCGCCTCGTCGCTATTCTGCGCCGGCTCATCCGGCCTGGAATATGCACTGGTCTCGCATTGGCGCACCGCAGCGATGGACGATGTCGCGCCAACCGTCTGGAGCGCAGGACCGGTCAGGCAGATCGCCGTGGTGTCGGGCAGCTGCTCACCGGTCACCGCAGCACAGATCGAGCAGGCGGAAACAGACGGTTTCCACTGCCTGCGCGCCGATCCGATCCGGCTGCTGGAGCAGGCTTCCCGCACCGGCGAATTGCAGCGGCTGGGCAGCGCAGCGCTGCGCGCGCTGCAGGACGGCGCCAGCGTAGTGATCTACACCGCCCGCGGCCCCGGTGATGCCGCGCTGGAACAGGTGAATACCTATATCAAAACCCGGCAACTCGATTATGCCGATGCGATGGCCGGCGTCGGCGACGCATTGGGCATCCTGTTGCGCGAACTGATTGCCGATGGCGGATTGCAGCGGGTGGTGGTCGCCGGCGGCGACACCTCCGGTCAGGTCATGCAGGCGTTGAATCTATCTGCGCTCAAGATGCGCGCGATGCTGGCGCCCGGGGCGCCACTATGCGCGGGATTCTCCGCCATCGACCATGCGCCGACGATCGAAATCGCCCTCAAGGGAGGACAAGTTGGAAACCGGCGTTATTTCAGTTCCGTTCTGGCTGGACGCTTATTAGTAGATTGAATTTCAAATTAAAGGAGACAGCATGAAAAAAATCGCAATTATCGGTGCCGGCGGCAAAATGGGATATCGGGTTTCGGCGAACCTCAGAAACGTACCGTACGATGTCACGCACATCGAGGTCAGCGAAGCCGGGCGCACCCGGCTGAAGGAACTCGACATCAGTTGCGTCGATGCGCAGACCGCGTTGCCGGATGCGGACGTGGTGATCCTGGCGATTCCCGACAATCTGATCGGCAAGATCACCCATAGCCTAGTCGACTCGTTCAAGCAAGGCGCGATCCTGATCGCGCTGGACGCTGCGGCGCCGTTCGCCGGCGAATTGCCGGATCGCAGCGACCTGACCATCTTCGTCGCCCACCCCTGCCATCCGCCCGTCTTCAACGACGAAACCGATCCGGAAGCCAAGCGCGATTACTTCGGCGGCATCAAGGCCAAGCAGCACATCGTTTGTGCACTGATGCGCGGACCGGAACAGCATTTCGATCTGGCCGAAGACGTGTCCAGGCGCATGTATGCGCCGGTGATGCGCTCACACCGCCTGTCGGTCGATCACATGGCGATTCTGGAGCCGGTGCTGTCGGAAACCATCGGCCTGACCTGTCTCAGCATCGTGCGGGAAGCGACCGAAGAAGCGATCCGGCGCGGGGTGCCGAAACAGGCAGCGCATGACTTCATCCTCGGACACTTGACAATCGGTATCGCGATCCTGTTCGACATGCTGCCGGGAGCGCAATTTTCCGATGCCGCGCAAAAGGCGATCGATCGCGCCAAGGCGGAAATCATCACGCCCGACTGGAAAAAAGTGTTTGAACCGGAAGCCGTCGCAACCAGCATTCAGATGATCACGCGCGGCGCCTGAGAACAGTAATATCGATGACACTCGACGGGTGCGCTGTGCGCTTTGATACGCGACCAGATGTAATGTGCGCATCACGCACCCGGCAACAGATTTGATTTTTGCAAAGCCCGAAAGGGTAGTACACCAAGGACGTCAGCAGCAGCGGTCGGAACTACCGGCCACCAAGCCGACAATAACATCACAGGAGACAAGTAAAATGAAATCAATCCGCCTCAAGCATCTCGCACTCGCGCTGTCCATCTTCGCCAGCGGCATCGCAGCCGCCCCGGCAATGGCTGAAACCACGATGCGCATCAGCATCACGCTACCTAAGAACTCGCACTATGGCGTCGCCATCGATACGTTTGCCACTGAAGTCGAAAAGCGCACCAACGGGCGTTACAAGATCCAGACCTTTTATTCCAGTGCGCTCGGTGCCGAACGTGAATCGGTGGAATCGGTGCAGCTGGGTACGCAGGCACTGACGTTCACCTCGACCGGCCCGATTCCGAACTTCGTGCCGGAAGTCAAAATTCTCGACGTCCCTTTCCTGTTCCGCGACTACGCACACGCACGTGCGGTGCTGGACGGACCGATCGGTCAGGAGATGCTGCAAAAATTCGAACCGAAAGGCTTCAAGGCGCTGGCCTGGGGTGAAAACGGCTTCCGTCACATGACCAACAGCAAGCGCCTGGTGAATGCTCCGGAAGACCTGAAAGGCCTGAAGATGCGTACCATGGAAAATCCGGTGCACATCCAGGCCTACAAGACATTCGGCATCATTCCGACTCCGATGGCATTCAGTGAAGTATTTACCGCCTTGCAGCAAGGCACGGTCGACGGCCAGGAAAATCCGCTATCCGTGATCAGCGCAGCCAAGCTTGAGCAGGTGCAAAAATATCTGTCCCTGACTGGCCACGTCTATTCGCCTGCAGTATTGCTGATGAATAAGGCCGACTACGACAAATTATCGGATGCCGACAAGAAAGTGTTTCTGGCCGCAGCCAAGGAAGCCGTGAAGGCAGATCGGGCACGGATCGATCAGGATGAAAAAACCGCGGTCGCCGATCTGCGCGCGAAAGGCATGCAAGTCGTCGAAAAGGTAGACAAGGCCAAGTTCCGTGCGGCGCTGACGCCAGCCTACGCGGATTTTGAAAAGCAGTTCGGCAAGGCCAATCTCGAGAAGATCCAGAACTATAAATAAGATGGTGAGAATCGGTAGGGTGGGCACGAAAGCGTGCCCACCCGAGCCGATCTGCCAAGGCGGCATACAACCCTACAACGGGGAGACAAATGAAATCTGCTTTTCTGAATTGGGAGCGCCGCCTGACGGCTTCTTCCATGTGGCTGGCCTGCGCGATGCTGGTCGTGTCGTCCGCTCTGGGTATCTTCCAGATTGCCGCTCGTTTCGTGTTCGAAATACCTGCCGAATGGACCGAAGTGCTGATCCGCTTCAGCCTGATCTGGATGGTTTTCCTGGGCATCACCGGCGCCTTCAGGATCGGTGCGATGGTATCGATCGACCTGATTCATCGGATGGCACCGCCGGTGTTCCGGCGCGTGCTGGAAGCTGCGGTTGCAATTCTTACCATCTGCCTGCTGCTGGTCATCGTCTGGTATGGATGGGATTACGCGCAGCGCGGCAAGGTGCAGACCATGATGGGTCTGGAATCCATTTCGATGTTCTGGGCCTACCTGGCACTGCCGGTCGGTTCGCTATGCGCGATTGTCAGCGTGATCGGCAACTACCTGGATCCGCTGCATCTCGAACTAGAGACCGCCCTATAACCCCGCAACACGAAAGTATCCCATCATGTCAATCACCATGCTCATCACGATGATCGTGTGCTTCGCGCTGTCGGTATCGATTGCGGTATCGATCGGGCTGGCCAGTGTCGTCGGCATTTTTGTCAATGAAGCCAACATGCTGATCGTAGTCAAGGAGATCTTCAACTCGATCAATAAATTTCCGCTGGCAGCGATCCCGTTCTTCATCCTGGCAGGCAATTTGATGGAGACCGGCGGCATTTCCAAGCGTCTGGTTGAATTCGCAAAATCCCTGGTCGGCGGCGTGCAAGGCGGTCTTGCAGCAACTTGCGTGCTGACCTGCATGATTTTCGCTGCGGTATCGGGTTCATCGGTCGCTACCACCTTTGCGATTGGCGCGATTCTGATCCCGGCCCTGATCAAACATGGCTATCCAGTCGGATTTGCCGCCGCGCTGCAAGCCACATCGGCCGAATTGGGCGTCATCATTCCGCCTTCGATTCCGTTGATCCTGTACGGCGTATCGGCGGAAGTATCGATCGGCGAACTGTTCATTGCCGGCTTCGGGCCGGGCCTCTTCATCGGCGGCGGGCTGATGGTTTTTGCGGTGCTGTATGCACGCTACAAGGGTTACGGCAAGAACGACCGTGACGGCAGGATGCCGGTCGGCGCCGCCGCCCGGCAGGCAGCGCTGGCGTTGATGATGCCGGTCATCATTTTGGGCGGCATCTATGGCGGCGTGTTCACGCCGACCGAAGCAGCGGCGGTGGCGGTGCTGTATGCATTCATCGTCGGTGTCTTCGTCTACCGTGAAATCCGCATCGCCGATATCGGCCCGATCCTGAGGAAATCCGTGCTGTCGTCGGCGGTCGTGATGTTCATCATTGCCAATGCGGGCCTGTTCAGCTTCATGATCACGCGTGCCGGCGTGCCGGAGATGATCGGCGCCTATCTGGCGGAAGTCCTTAGGAGTCCGGTCTACTTCCTGCTGGGCGTCAACGGCGCGTTGTTCGTGATCGGCATGTTCATCGAAACTTCGGCCGCGATCATCGTGCTGGCCCCGATCCTGGTGCCGGTCGCGCTTGCGTTCGGTATCGATCCGGTCCACTTCGGCATGGTGATGGTCGTTAATCTCGCCTTGGGCATGATCACGCCGCCATTCGGCGTGAACCTGTTCGCTGCCTGCGCGGTTGCCAAGATATCGCTCGACCGCATCATTCCGAGCCTGCTGCCTTTTGTCGCGGTGATCATTGCCTGCCTGATGGTGGTGACGTATTTCCCGCCGCTGTCGCTGTTCCTGCGCGATCTGGTTTATCACTAACGGCGATGGCGATAATGCCATCCCAATGCATGAAAGCGCCACAGCTGCCCTCCCTTGCAGGGCGCACATTCGCTTGCAAGCGAATGCCGTTCAGCAGGCGCACAGCATGCTGTGCGAAACCCCTGCTTCACCCCCAACCCCTCTCCCGCCTGCGGGGAGAGGGTAGCGAAGTGAGTCGCTACGCGACTTTCATGTTAATCACGGTTTTCACTCATGCCGCCCCATCACTGCTCAGGTGATGGGAACGGCAACAACAAAGGAGATAGAAATGCGTATCAAGGATTTGGTTGCGATCGTCACCGGCGGCGGTTCCGGCTTCGGTGAAGGGATCTGCGTCGCGTATGCGGATCAGGGCGCGAAACTGGTGGTGGCGGATATCAACCGGGAACATGGCGAACGGGTGGCCACCGCATTGCGTGCCAACGGCAAGCAGGCGGTTTTCTGCCAGGCCGATGTGAGCCAATCGGCCGACATGAAGAACCTGGTCGATACCGCGCTTGAACAATATGGCCGGCTCGACATCATGGTCAACAACGCCGGCATCAGCCATCCCAACCAGCCGATGCTGAACGTGACCGAAGAACAATTCGACCGCATCTTTGCGGTCAATGTCAAAAGCATTTACCTGTCGGCGATCCATTGCGTGCCGCACTTTCGCAAGCAGGGCAGCGGCTCGTTCATCAATGTCGCATCGACGGCGGCGATCCGGCCGCGGCCCGGCCTGGTCTGGTACAGCGGCAGCAAGGGCGCGGTGACCACGCTGACCAAGGCGATGGCAATCGAACTGGCGGCAGACAAGATACGCGTCAATGCGATCAATCCGGTGATGGGCGAAACCGCCCTGCTGACAACCTTCATGGGGATGGAAGATACGCCCGAAAATCGCGCCAGATTCGTGTCCACCATCCCGCTGGGCCGCATGAGCCGTCCGTCCGACATCGCCAACGCTGCGCTGTTCTTTGCCGATCCGGCATCGGAACTGGTCACCGGCGTGTGCATGGAGGTGGACGGCGGCCGCTGCATTTGAGTGGCGAACTGATAATCAGCATGCGCTGCCGCAGGCCCTGACCGCTGCAGCGCATGCCCCGACTTTATAGGACACAACCATGCTCGACTTACAAGAACCGCGTCTGTTTCGGACCCAATGTTATATCGACGGTGCATGGTGCGATGCCGATTCCGGCGCCACCGATACCGTCACTAACCCGTCCACCCGCGCCGCGCTGGGCACCGTGCCGGCGATGGGTGCGGCCGAGACCCGGCGCGCAATCGAAGCGGCGCAGCGCGCGCTGCCGGCATGGCGTGCGAAGAGCGCGCAACAGCGCAGCGCTATTCTGCGCCGCTGGTTCGAACTGGTACTGCAGCACCAGGAAGATCTGGCGCGCATCATGACCGCCGAACAGGGCAAGCCGATCGCCGAAGCCCGCAGCGAAATCGCTTACGGAGCCTCCTTTCTTGAGTGGTTTTCCGAGGAAGCCAAGCGCGTCTATGGCGACACGATTCCGTCCAAAAGCAGCGACACCCGGGTCGTGGTTCTGAAAGAGCCGATCGGCGTCTGTGCCGCGATCACGCCGTGGAATTTTCCTTCCGCGATGATCACGAAAAAGGCAGGTCCGGCCCTGGCCGCCGGCTGCACGATGGTGCTCAAGCCTGCGCCCGACACGCCTTACTCGGCGCTGGCGATGATGGAACTGGCGATTGAGGCCGGTGTGCCGCGCGGTGTGCTGTCGGTCGTCACCGGTGCGGCAAAGGAAGTCGGCGGCGAGCTGACCGCCAACAGCATCGTGCGCAAACTGACTTTCACCGGCTCCACCGCGACCGGTCGCCTGTTGATGCGCCAGTGCGCGGACACGGTCAAGAAGGTGTCGCTGGAACTGGGCGGCAATGCACCGCTGATTGTCTTCGACGATGCCGACCTCGATGCGGCGGTACAGGGCGCGATGCAATCCAAATTCCGCAACATGGGCCAGACCTGCACCTGTGCCAACCGCATTTTCGTGCAGGATCGGGTCTACGATGCGTTTGCCGCCAAGATGGAAAAAGCGGTCGCGGAACTGCAGGTTGGTGACGGCTTCGATCCCGGCGTGCAGCAGGGACCGCTGATCAACGACGCGGCAATCAAAAAGGTCGAAGAGCACATCGCCGACGCCATCGCCAAGGGCGCACGGGTCGCGGTCGGCGGCAAACGCCACGCGCTGGGCGGCACGTTTTTCGAGCCGACCGTGCTGACCGGTGCCACCTCCGACATGATCATAGCCAGGCAGGAAACCTTCGGTCCGGTGGCGCCGCTATTCCGCTTTCATACCGAAGAAGAAGTCATCCATCTGGCCAACGATACCGAGTACGGCCTGGCCGCCTATTTCTACGGGCGCGACATCGGCCGCGTCTGGCGCGTGGCCGAAGCGCTCGAATTCGGGCTGGTCGGCGTCAATGCTTCGATGATCGCGTCCGAGACCACGCCTTTCGGCGGCGTCAAGCAATCCGGTATCGGTCGCGAAGGCTCGAAGTACGGTCTGGAAGAATTCCTCGAAATCAAATACGTATGCATGGGCGGGATTTAATCCAGGAAAAAACATTCAATCGCCGAATTCCAGATGATGGCACCGGCAAGGAAGTGATGCCGGAAGGCGTGTGAGTGCTGGAAGCGCACGACGCAATTTTGCAGGCGATTGAAACGGGGTCCCTGCGGCCGGGCCGGATAATGCGCCGCTGACGCCGGATATGGGCGGCTGTGGCGGCACGCAGGATTTGGGCCGGGCGATTGCGGCTGCATTGTAATGCTCTGTGGCGCTTAAACTGATCCGAATCCGCCGACAGTCAGCTTGGTCCGGGATGCGCACGCAGAATCAGGCGCAGCATCATGACACCGTCTGCTGGCATTGACTGAACATCAAAGCCGAATCGTTTGACCAGAGTTAGAACGCCGATATTCTGCGGTAAGGCTTCCCCGACGATTTCTCCCGTGTTGTGGCTTCGGCAATAATCGATCAGTTTTGACATCAACAGGGAACCCAGACCCTGGCCTTTGAGATCGGAGCGCACAATGATGGCGAACTCGGCTTTTTCATTGTCCGGATCTGCCATCGCACGCACTACACCCAATGTTTCAAACTGGCCATCACTGCGCTGTCGGGTGGCGATAAATGCCATGTCGCGGTCATAATCTATTTGCGTCAGACGGGCAAGTTGTGCCGGTTGCAACTCGCGTATTCTGATGAACATTCGAAAACGTACATCCTCAGGATCGAGCGCATTAAAAAAGGCAATATGTGCCAGACCATCCTCCGGTTTGATAGGGCGGATCAGCAATGGTTGCCCCTGCCAGGTGATCCATTGTTCCAGCTCCGTTGGATACGGTCGAATCGCGAGCCGTTCCACACCAATCGATGCATCGGCTGCCGCGACGCGTACACGAGCATCGAGCGCCAACACGCCGCTGCCATCGGCCAGCAGCGGATTAATATCAAGTTCGACAATCTCGGGAATGTCGGATACCAGATGCGATATCTGAATCAAGGTACGGCAAATCGCATCGACATCAGCGGCAGGCCGGTTGCGGTACCCGGCCAGCAGTCGGGCCACCCGCGTTCGGGAAATCATGTCGCGCGCGAGTATCATATTCAGCGGTGGCAAGCCAATGGCATTGTCATCGATGACTTCAACCGCGATACCACCCTGTCCGAATAAAATGACCGGGCCGAATACCGGGTCGGTGGTGACGCCGATAATCAGTTCCTGTGCATCGGGCCGGCGCGCCATCGCTTGCACCACAAAACCGCGCAATGTGGCGTCGGGCCGCAGTTCACGCAAACGCTTCTGCATTGCTTGTGCGGCCGCTTGCACTGCTTCAGGCGCTTCCAGGTCGAGCGCCACGCCACCGACCTCTGTCTTGTGAGAAATTTCAGGAGACAGTATCTTGATCGCTACCGGAAATCCGATTTCCTGCGCATACAGCACCGCCTGTTCGGCGGTGTCGGCGATGCGGGTTTCAACCACCGGGATGCCATACGCCGCCAGCATGATTTTCGCTTCCGGCTCCGACAGCATGCTTCTGCCATTGGCCAAAGCGTCCCGTGCGACCGCCTGCGCGCTGGCGCGATCCGGGACGAAATCGACCGGCAACGAGGGCGGTACTTGCATCAACAGGTTTTGATTGCGGTGATACTGGACGATTTGCATGAAACCACCCACGGCTTCTTCCGGCGTGTCGTAAGTCGGAATCCCCGCATCGGAAAATAGTTGGCGGGCTGGCGCCACTGCATCACCCCCAAGCCAGCAAGCGATCACGTTGCGCGATGAGGTCTGCGCCAGCGGTGCGATCGCATTGGCGATTTCGATGCTGGGCACGATTGCGGTTGGCGCATGGATAAACAGGATCGCATCCGATTGCGGATCCCGCAACAGTATTTCCATCGCTTTCAGGTAGCGCTCGGCCGGCGCATCGCCGATGATATCGACCGGATTGCCATGCGACCAGGTCGCGGGCAATATCGCATCCAGTTGGCGCACGGTTTCCGCAGAAGGCGCGGCCAGTTTTCCTCCAGCGCAGATCAGCGCATCGGTCGCCATCACACCCGGCCCGCCGCCATTGGTCAGAATGGTCAGTCGCTCGCCGTTCAAGGTTTTCGCGCGTGCCAGCGTTTCCACCGCGCCAAATAAATCTTCTGTCGTGAACACGCGCAGCATGCCGGCGCGCCGAATCGCGGCATCATAGACATCGTCCGAACCGGCCAGCGCACCGGTATGCGAGGCCGCGGCTTGCGCGCCCTCGGCCGCGCGTCCGGCCTTGAGTACCAGCACCGGTTTGCTGCGCGCCGCAGCTCGCGCTGCCGACATGAACTTGCGGGCGTGCCGGATGTCCTCGATATACAGCAAAATTGCGTGGGTATCTGCATCGCTGGCCAGATAATCGAGCACATCACCGAAATCGACATCCGCACTGTCGCCCAGCGAAATAAATTTGGAAAATCCGATATCACGCGATTTGGCCCAATCCAGCACCCCGGTCACCAATGCACCCGATTGCGACACGAATGCGATCTTGCCGGATAGTGCACCAGTATGCGCAAAGCTGGCATTGAGGCCTATCCCGGGCACCAGCAAGCCGACGCAATTGGGTCCGAGAATGCGCAACAAATAGGGTTTTGCCGCCTCCAGCATGAGCTGCTTGATGGAGGCGCCGTGTCTGTCCTTATGGGCACTCAAGCCCGCGGTAAGTACGATCACAGCCTTGGTGCCGCGCGCTCCAAGCTCGCCAATCAGGTCGGGAATGGTCGATGGCGGCGTGCAGATCACCGCCAGTTCCGGTGTGACGGGCAGATGTTTGACACTCGCATAAACCTTCAGGCCATCGAGCATGTCGTATTTTGGATTGACCGGAAAAATCGCACCCTTGAATCCTGCTTCAATCAGGTTGCGCAGAACGGTTGCGCCAACGCTATGCAATTTCTGCGAGGCACCGATCACGGCAACCGATTTCGGATCAAAAAAATACTGGAGGTTTCTAATGCTCATACGCTTCCTGCCAAGGAGTGATCGCGACCTTCAACATACCATCGCGCTGGTTTGCGAGCAACGTATATGCCAGCCCAATCTGAGCCCGTTTGAATCGATGTGTGACCATGGCTTCCAAGTCCACCCGGCCCGAAGCGACCACATTCACCAGTCGGCGCATGCGTTCGTTCTCGCCGGGGCGCAGGGTGGTGATGATCTTGTGATAACCCAGCCCTGCGGCAATCAGCAGCATGCGCACACTCGGGAATGCCGATGATGGTGCGGAAAATGCTGGGCAGGATGCTGCAGATCGCACCGACATAGTATCGCGTTAGCAGGTAAAAAAATTCCAGCCGCGGATGAACAATGACGTGGCGCAAATCGCGCCACGCTTCGGTTGAGAAGTGTGCTTAAAGTCGCCCGGTAAGCAGCATGACAATCAGCACGACGACGATCAGACCCGTGACGCTGCTGGGACCATGGCCCCAATTGCGGCTGTGCGGCCAAGTCGGAAAAACGCCGATGAGAATGAGGATCAGGATGATCAGCAAGATGGCACCCATGGTCTGCTCCTGTAACGTATTCAAGAAAACGGCCCGCAGCCAAGAGCAATCGGCCTACGGTTGCGCCTTGAAGCAATCAAAGGAAAGATAAGCGCATCGGGCATTTATTCGGTGCCGGCGACCCTGGTTTTCCGGAAATTTTCGCCGGCTACCTGGGGTTCGTCTAACTTGTCGACGGCCAGTTGCGATTGCTGACGCTGCTTGCTCTTTGTCGGTCTTGCATTCCTCGCGCGCATCGTTCTTTGCTTGGAGTTCGCCCCTCGCTGCATTCCACACGTTGAGTTGCAGTTTGATTCTTAAGAAGTATGCGTCTCTGTTTGGCATGGCATTGGTCCTTGCGCTTGAAAAAATTGGGTCGGGCGGCTTAGTCACGGTAGGCTCGACCATCGGCGACACGCACCCGATTGCCGATGCGCAAATCGGAAACGCTGTCTTGGACGACGGTCAGGTTGTCGCCGTTATCCAGGCGCACGCGGACCTGGTACATATCCGATGCCTGCGCAGACTGATTCTTTTCCATATTGTTGCCGACCAGGGCGCCACCGACAACGCCGACGGCGGTCGCTGCGGTCTTGCCACTGCCGCCGCCGACTTGATTGCCCAGTAAGCCGCCGACCAGGCCGCCAACGATTGCGCCAGTGCCGCTAGTGTTGTTGTCAGGGTGAACTACCTGAATCGACTCGATCGCGCCATAATTGGTGTTCGATTGGGAGTGCGTTGAATAGCCGTGCGAAGCTGGTTGCGGACCGTAACTGGCACAGCCGCCAAGAACAGCCGTTGTGATGAGTATCAGTGCGCTGATGGTGTGGGACGATTTCATGTTTTTCTCCTGGCTAAGTGTGACCAGAATAGTCATGAAAAACCGCAAGGTCTGTGCGCTGGCGCACCAAGGCCATCCGCCGACCAAACACCGACCAGCGGACATCAGGTCGCCCGCATCGTAAACGAAAAAAAGCCCCTGATCGGGGCTTCTTCTCTTTAAGGAGCAACTCTCGTTAATCCTTGATGTTATGGCGGAAAGGCAGGGATTTGAACCCTGGATACGTTATAAACGTATGCCGGATTTCGAGTCCGGTGCATTCGACCACTCTGCCACCTTTCCTTGTTTGGTCCATTTGCGATCTGAGACACCGCAAAAGTCCAATATTGTAGCAGGGTTGCATTGGATTTGATGAAATTTTTTCCTGTATCCGCTGCGTTCCGGGCGAATCCCGGGCCCGGCAATGCCGCCATCAAGGCAATTCATGCGAATGGCACCTACAAGAAAATCGCCGGCAAATACTTCGATTTCGACGTGTACGGCCAATAACCATCAAATAGCTTCAGCGACGCGCCAGTCCCTGGCGTAGCGAAAACCCGCCGCAGCGGGCGTCGAGGAAGTTGCTTCGTGCCTGCTGCAGTCGATTCCATGCAGCAGATCTAACGCCGTACCGGTGCAATCATTTCAGCGTAGTCATACAGCGCGCCCAGGATGTCTTCACCGCGTTCGTCTGCGTTTTCCGATAATTTGTCGATTTCTCCAAACAGTGCATCGACAGTGCGGGCGCCGGCGGCGCCGTCGAACAGGCGGGCCGCGCGGTACGCTTCCCAGGCTGCGGTTTCTTCCGGCGACAGCAGTTGCGGGAAGTTGCGGGCGCGGTAGCGCCATAACAGCTCGTCCAGTCGGGCGTCGGTGAAGCCGGTTGGTGCGCTTGCCAGTTGTTGCGGGGCCAGCGTGCGCAAGCGGTTCAGGGTGCGCCGATCCTCGTTGCCGACGAAGCCGCCGTACAGGTCCTCATCGACATCGAGCGCCGCTTCCGTCTCGGGGCGCTGGAACACTGCGCGCCAGATGCCGCTCAGGTCGGGCAGGGTAGCGGCTGTGGCCGCGTGCTGCTGCACAGCATCCAGGTCGATGCTCCAGCGCCCGGCCATCTGGTTCGACAGGGTTTTCAGGTTGCCGATCACGACCGGCGACTTGTTCAGGTGGATGGTCTTGATCGGCAGCCGCGTCATGCCTTCCGGCAATTCTTCGGCCTTGCTGAACATGCGCTGGCGGATCGTGGCGGCGTCCAGCGTGGCCAGTTCTGCCGGGTCAAATGTCAGATCCCAGGCGATGATTTCATTCTTGTTGCCCGGATGCGCGGCCAGCGGCCACATCGGGGCGATGCAGCCGCGCTCGACGGCGAACATGCCGGATACGTGCAAGAAGGGTTTTTGCAGCGGCCAGCCGATTTCGGCAGAGACGCGTTCCTTCTTGTGCAGGGCCAGGCAGAACTCGAACAGCTTGGGTTGCTGCTGGCGGATCAGGCGCGCCAAGGCGATGGTGGCGCGCACGTCCGACAAGGCATCGTGCGCAGCGGTGTGGCTGATGCCGTTGGCGGCAGTCAGTTGTTCGAGCCGGAAGCTGGGGCGGCCGTCCTCGTGCAGCGGCCAGCTGATCCCGTCAGGGCGCAGAGCGTAGGCGGTGCGCACCATGTCGAGGATGTCCCAGCGGCCGCAACCATTTTGCCATTCGCGCGCATACGGGTCGATCAGGTTGCGCCAGAACAGGAAGCGGGTGACTTCATCGTCGAAACGGATCGAGTTGTAGCCGACGCCGATGGTGCCGGTCTGGCTGAAAGCCTGCTCGATCCGGGCCGCGAACTGGTGCTCCGGCACGCCGTTTTGCAGGCAGTGCTGCGGCGTGATGTGGGTAATCAGGCAGGCTTGCGGATCCGGCAGATAGTCCGGCGCCGGTTGGCAGTACAGCATGATAGGCGCGCCGATTTCGTTGAGTTCGGCATCGGTGCGGATCGCGGCAAACTGGGCCGGGCGGTCGCGGCGCGCCTGCACGCCGAAGGTTTCGTAATCGTGCCAGAGGAAGGTGTGGGTCGACATCGGTATATCTCGGGTATTGGGTTGTGTCAGTTCAATCCGGCAGCCAGGCATAGACCAGGTTGCGAAACAGTTGGCGATAATATTCGCGCTGTTCCTGTGCCTGCACCATCCAGATCGCGGTCAGTTGCTGTTGCGGGTCGTTCCAGAAATAGGTGCCGGCCAGGCCGCTCCAGTGATAATCGCCGACGGAACCGGGGATCGCCGATTCGCCGGCGGCGGTGCGTACTGCAAAGCCGAGTCCGAAGCCGTAGCCGGGGCCGGGCAGGTAACTGGCGCCGGATTTCGCCTGCGGCAGGCTGGCCAGATGATCGTTGGTCATCAGCGCCACCAGTTTGCGCGACAGGATGCGCACGCCGTCGAGTTCGCCGCCGCGAAGCAGCATGTCGGCGAAGCGCCAGTAATCGTGCAGGGTGGACACCAGTCCGCCGCCGCCGGACAAAAACTGCGGCCGCTCCCGCACGTTGAGCAGATGCGCTGCTTGCTGCGTGACCGGATCGATGACAAAGCCTTCGGCCAGACGGTGCTGCTGCTCGATTGGGACCCAGAAGCCGGTATCGCGCATCCCCAGCGGTGTGAAAATGCGTTCCGCCAGTACCGCATCGAGCGGCTTGCCGCACAAGCGTTCCAGCAGCGCGCCCAGTACGTCGGTGGCGCGGCTGTACTCCCAGGTGGTGCCGGGCTGATAGGCCAGCGGCAGGATGCCGAGTTTTTCGATCAGCTTGTCATTGGTGGTGTCGGGGTCGCCGACTCCGGCTGCGCTGTAGCAGGACTTCACCAGCGAGCTGCCGAAGATGCCGTAGGTCAGGCCGGCGGTGTGGCGCAGCAAGTCCTGCACCGTCATTTCGCGCTGCGCCGGCGCCAGGCCCAGCGCCGGTTGCCCTTCCGGCCCGCTCAGGGGCAGGCCGACCTGCAGATTGGCCAACTCCGGCAAATAGCGCGACACCGGGTGGCTCAGCAGCAGCCAGCCTTCTTCGACCAGCATCATCACCGCCACCGAGACGATAGGCTTGGTCATCGAATAGATGCGGAAGATCGAGTCCAGCCGCATCGGTGCCGCGTCGTTCGGCGCTTGCCGCCCCAGTGCCTGCTGATGGACGATCTTGCCGCGGCGCGCAATCAGCATCGCAGCGCCCGGGATCAGCCCGTCGGCGATGTGGGACGTGATGACCTGGTTGAGCCGGTCCAGGCGTGCGCTGGCGCTACCGGTCTGGAAGTCTGACATGGTGGTTATTCTTTCCGCATTCAGTGCATGAAGGGCTGGATCAGCCGCTGGTTCGATTTTGCTTAAATGTGCGGTAGATGAAGCGCGATTATTTGGGCGACTTGATCGTCAATCGCAGCAGCACGCCGGCGCAGCTCGCGCCGGCGCCGATCAGGAATAGCGTCGGGTTGTACGCAGTCTTGCCCAGCAGCTGGGTTATGCCGGATGCCAAGTTGCAGGCGCCGGCGTTCGAGTACAGGCAATCCAGCGCGTCCGACAGCGGCGCATTCAGGTCTTTCATGATCGGGGTATAAAAATTGGCCCACCATGCTATTGCCGCCAGCAGCAATACGATACCGAGCACCAGCAGCAGATTGGCGAGTTTTTTGAGGTCCATGCGATCGATCCGGTTGCGCGTTGATGATCGCTAATCATAACCGGTCTGTTGCAGGTCGTCGTGATGGGGGCGGGTAAGGGTTGTAACTGAGTGTGGCAGATAAACCAACAGTTCCCGCGCTGAGCTGACTACCCAATGCGCTGGTCGGATCGGTAATCCAATGCGATTGGGTGTGTGCGTACACCCGGTGAGGTGCAAGCCCGATGGCCAGGATGGTGGCCTTCTCATGTTTGTACTGGCACTGCTGTGAAACAAGTGTAGGGCGATGCGCCACCGGTGGGAAATATTGAATCGGGATAGGGCCATAAGGGAAAGTGATGGTTGTTACATGCGTCGCTTGCTCGCTGCAATCTTGGCGAATATTTCATACTGCTTTGTGTATAAGTGAAATTACTATATTTTCCGCATACAAATAAAGCAACTTCGCAAATACCCCTGTTTTTTATTATTCCTTGAGGATGCCCATTTCCTTGAGCACTTCGTGCGCCGAGCGGAACGCATCGATTGCCAGCGGCATGCCGCAATACACGCTGGCATGCAGCAGCACTTCCTGGATTTCCTTCACGCTGGCGCCGTTGTTGACCGCGCCGCGCACATGGCCTTTGATCTCATGCGCACGGCCCAGCGCAGTCAGCATCGAGAGCGTCATCAGGCTGCGGGTTTTCAGGTCCAGGCCGTCGCGGCACCAGACCGTGCCCCAGGCGTTGCGGGTGACGAATTCCTGCAGCGGCGCGGTGAAGCTGTCGACGCCGGCAAACGCCTTTTCCACGAAAGCATCTCCCATCACTTGCTTGCGCATGCGCAAGCCGTCTTCAAATTGTTGGTCCATGCGTATTCCTGTCGAGTTGAGATGCGTTGTCAAGTTAAATGGCATACGCGATATTTTATATCTCGCTCAGGCCGGGTTTCCGCTGCGCTGCCGGTGCCGGTTTGAACGGATTGCGTTCATTCAATTCATCGATGTAGGCTTCGATACCGCCGCTTTCGCGCACCAGGAAGCGTTCGACTGCATCGGCAAAGCCTGGATGCGCCAGCCAGTGCGCGGACCAGGTTTTCTGCGGCAGGAAGCCGCGCGCCATCTTGTGTTCGCCCTGCGCGCCGCCTTCAAAGCAGCCGATGCGGTGCGCGATGCAAAATTCCAGCGGCTGGTAATACGCGGTTTCGAAGTGCAGGCAGGGGACCTGTTCCAGTGCGCCCCAGTAACGGCCGTACAGGGTGTTGCGGTCGTGGACCAGCAGCGAGCAGGCAATCGGACGGCCGTCGCGCAGCGCCTCGATCAGCAGGATATTGCCCGGCATCGCCGCGCCGATGCGCAGGAAGAAGTCCAGGTTCAGATAGGGCGAGGAGCGATGTTCTGCATAGGTTTGCGCATAGCAGCGGTTGAAAAACGCCCAGTCCGATTCGGTCGCGCAACTGCCGGCAATATGCCGGAAACTGATGCCGGCCTCGGCGACCTTGCGCCGCTCGGCACGGATGTTCTTGCGTTTCTTGTGCTCCAGCGTGGACAGGAAATCGTCGAAATTCCGATAGCCGGCATTGATCCAGTGAAATTGCACGCCGCTGCGCAACAGGTAACCGGCTTGCTCCAGTTGCTTGGCCTCGGTTTGCGGCGGGTACAGGATATGGCAGGAAGATGCCGCGCTGTCGACTTGCAACGCGCGCAAGGCCTGTATCAAGGCTGCGCGGGCCGCAGCATCGCGCGCCAGCAAGCGGCTGCCGGTGACCGGGGTGAACGGGATCGCCGCCAGTAACTTCGGGTAATATTCCAGCCCGTGTTGCTGGTAAGCATCGGCCCAGGCCCAGTCGAACACGTATTCGCCGTAGGAATGGGATTTCAGATACAGCGGCAGCGCCGCCGCCAGTTGCGCATCTTCCTGCCCATTTTCCTGCCACAGCGTCAGGTATTGCGGCTGCCAGCCGGTTTCGGCACTGGCACTGCCGCTGGCATGCAGCGCATCCAGGAACGCGAACGACAGGAACGGGTTGGCGTCGGTTTGCAATTGCACCAGCGCATCCCAATCCTGTTGGCCGACCTCCGACAAGGACGCGACGATTCGCGTGCGATAATTCATCCGTTCATTTACCTTGTTTCGTGCCTGATTTCATTGATCCGGCCCAAATTAAATTTTAAATAACTGCTGTTATGGATGTTCGTCAGGTGGAAAAACAGTGTCCACGAAAAACACGAAAGGCACGAAAAATAGTGGCAATGGGTGCGCCGGAACAGGTTCTCACGCTAAAGTGAGGCTTGCGTGCATATTTCATATTCTTTTGAGTATATTTCGTTGCCGCAGTAAACATATGCGGTAGATACGATAAAAATTGTGATACACCCTACTTTTTTACAAAACGCATTGTGTTCTGAAGTCTGTTCGTGCTTTTCGTGTCTTTCGTGGACAATATGTAACATCAGTTAAATAATCCATGCACTGTGCAATAGCTGCATGCCGGATTCCATCGTCGCCATCATCCTCTAATCATGACAGTAAAAGTCGCCATCGCCCAAATCAACAGCATCGTCGGAGACCTGGCCGGCAATCGCGCCAAGATCCTCGATTTTTCCCGTCGGGCCGCTGCGCAGGGCGCCGATATCGTGCTCACGCCCGAGCTATCACTGGTCGGTTATCCGCCGGAAGATCTGTTGCTGCGTCAGGCATTCTACGCAAAAGCCGCTGAAACGTTGGACGCGCTGGCAGCCGATCTGGCCCAGTTCAAGGACCTGCACGTGGTGGTCGGTCATCCGATCATGCGCGCCGGCGCACGCCACAATGCGGCCTCGGTGCTGGCGGGCGGCGCGGTGCTGGCGACCTATTGCAAGTTTGAATTGCCGAACAACGATGTGTTCGACGAGAAGCGCTATTTTTCCCCGCATGACGAACCGGTGGTGTTCACGATCAAGGGAGTCGCATTCGGCATCAACATCTGTGAAGACACCTGGTATGCGCACGCGCCATCGCGCGCCAAGGCTGCCGGTGCGCAAGTGCTGCTGATTCCGAACGGCTCGCCGTATCACATGAACAAGCAGGAAGTTCGCTTCAATGTGATGCGCGAGAACGTCAGCGCGCAAGGCTTGGCGCTGGTCTATGCGAATCTGGTCGGCGGCCAGGACGAGCTGATTTTTGACGGTAATTCATTCGTGCTCGATGCCAATGGCGGAATTTGCGCACAATTGCCGCATTGCGAAGAAGCATTGCAGCTGATCGAATTCATCGATGGCGTGCCGCAGAGCAGCCATGTCGCCAATGCGCAGCCGCTCGAGGCTCAGATTTACCAGGCGCTGGTGCTCGGGGTGCGCGATTATGTCGGCAAGAACGGTTTTCCCAATGTGATCATCGGCTTTTCGGGCGGGGTCGATTCCGCGCTGACGCTGGCGATTGCGGTCGATGCGCTGGGCGCCGACCGCGTGCGCACCGTGATGATGCCATCAAAGTATACGGCCGACATCTCGTGGCTGGATTCGCGCGAGATGGTTAGCCGGCTCGGTGTGCGCTACGACGAAATCCCGATTCACGCCTGCTTTGACGCCTTCCTCACCACCCTGGCCGGTGAATTCAAGGGCTTGCCGGAAGACGCCACCGAAGAAAACATCCAGGCCCGCATCCGCGGCACCATTTTGATGGCGCTGTCGAACAAGCACGGCGCGATTGTGCTGACCACTGGCAACAAGAGCGAGATGGCGGTCGGTTACTGCACGCTGTACGGCGATATGGCAGGCGGCTTCGCAGTCATCAAGGACATCGCCAAGACGCTGGTGTACCGTTTGTGCGATTATCGCAATACGCTGTCGGACGTCATTCCGAGCCGCATCCTGACCCGTGCGCCATCGGCCGAGCTGCGGCCCGACCAGACCGATCAGGATTCATTGCCGCCTTACGAGATACTGGACGCCGTCATGCAGATGTATATGGAGCAGAATGTGAGCATGGCCGAGATCATCGCCGCCGGCTATAGCCAGCAGGACGTGGAACGCATCACGCACCTGATCAAGATCAACGAATACAAGCGGCGCCAGGCGCCGGTCGGCATCCGCATCACGCACCGGGCGTTCGGGCGCGACTGGCGTTATCCGATCACTTCCCGCTTTCGCGAATGATCATTTTTCATGCCATTTTGACAATACAATAAAGGAACTCCAATGAAACAAGTTACCGCCATCATCAAGCCGTTCAAACTGGACGAAGTCCGCGAAGCGCTGGCCGAAGTCGGCGTCACCGGCCTGACCGTCACCGAAGTCAAAGGCTTCGGTCGCCAGAAAGGCCATACCGAGCTGTACCGCGGCGCCGAGTATGTGGTCGACTTCCTGCCGAAAGTCAAAGTCGAAGTCGTGGTCGACGACGGCGTGGTCGAGAATGTGGTCGATGCGGTGATCAAGGCGGCGCGCACCGGCAAGATCGGCGACGGCAAGATTTTTGTCCAGAACGTCGAGCAAGTGGTGCGCATCCGCACCGGCGAAACCGGGACCGATGCGGTTTGATATGTGCTCTGCAATAAAAAATCCGGCCTTGCGCCGGATTTTTTTCGTCTAATTATTTGTCCACGAAAGACACGAAAAGCACGAAAGAGTCTCAAAATAATGCGTTTTTCATAAAGTATGGAGTATCACTATTTTTATGGCATTTGCCGCATATTTTTATTGCCGCTATGAAATATACTCCTATTTTGCGAACGCTCATTGCAGTCTGAACCCGTGCTCCTGCGCACTCCGTTTGTTTTTTCGTGTCTTTCGTGCTTTTCGTGGACATGATCTTTTCCCGTGATCACGTAATTCAGGCGTTGAGCAATACCACCAGCGCCCCCGAGCCGCCGTCCGATGCCTTGGCCTGGCAAAAGGCGATCACTTCTTCCTTTTGCACCAGCCAGTTGCGCACCTTCTGTTTCAGTACCGGTTCCTTGTTTACCGAGCCGAGTCCCTTGCCGTGAATGATGCGCACGCAGCGCAGGCCGCGGCGCGTGGCGCTGCGCAAGAATGCGCCCAGCGCGTCGCGGGCTGCGTCGCGCCGCAAACCGTGCAGGTCGAGCTGGTCCTGGATGGTCCAGTGGCCCTTGCGCAATTTGCGCACCACATCGGCGCCGACGCCGCTGCGGGTATAGCTCAAGCTGTCGTCGGTATCGAGCAGGGTTTCGACGTCAAAATCATCCGATAGCGACTCCTGCAAGGCGGCTTTCTCGTCTGCCAGGTGATGGCGGGCAATCGGCTGCGGGCGTGCCGGCGTGACGGCCGCCTTGTCGGGCGGCGCCACCTTGCCGATACTGCGGCGAAACAGGTCGGCTTCCCGCTGCTCCGCTTGCACGCGCCGCAGCCGCTCGGCGTCTTCCGCCGCGCGTGCCTGATCCTGTTGTTTCAGGATTTTGCGCAGCGCACCGAGATCGGCAAAGTTTTTCAGCGAGGCGGACATGGCGCGACAGGACCTATTTAATTTTCGAGATAACGCTGCGCATCCAGCGCGGCCATGCAACCGCTGCCGGCACTGGTGACGGCCTGGCGGTAGATGCTGTCCTGCACGTCGCCGGCGGCAAATACGCCCGGTACGCTGGTCGCGGTCGCCATCCCGGTCAGGCCGGTTTTGGTCTGGATATAGCCGTTCTTCATTTCCAGCTGGCCTTCGAAGATGCTGGTGTTCGGCTTGTGGCCGATCGCGATGAAGACGCCGTGCAAGGTGATCGGCGTGATGCTGCCGTCGGTCATCGACTTGATGTTGATGCCGGTGACGCCCGATGCATCGCCGGTCACCTCGTCGAGCGTATGGTTGACCTTGAGCTCGATCTTGCCTTCGGCCACTTTCGCCATCAGGTGGTCGATCAGGATCGCTTCGGCGCGGAACTTGTCGCGGCGGTGCACCAGCGTGACCTTGCTGGCGATATTGGACAGGTAGATCGCTTCTTCGACCGCGGTATTGCCGCCGCCGATCACCGCGACTTCCTTGCCGCGATAGAAGAAGCCGTCGCAGGTGGCGCAGGCCGACACGCCCTTGCCCATGAATGCCTCTTCCGAAGGCAGGCCGAGATATTGCGCGGAGGCGCCGGTGGCGATGATCAGCGCGTCGCAGGTGTACTCGCCCTGGTCGCCGATCAGGCGGATCGGTTTTTCGGTCAGTTTCGTGGTGTGGATGTGGTCGAAAATGATTTCGGTGTTAAACCGTTCCGCATGCTGCTGAAAGCGCTGCATCAGCTCCGGCCCCTGCACACCCAGCGGATCGGCCGGCCAGTTATCGACGTCGGTGGTGGTCATCAGTTGGCCGCCTTGTTCGACGCCGGTGATCAGCACCGGTTTCAGGTTGGCGCGGGCCGCATACACCGCTGCCGAATAACCGGCAGGGCCGGAGCCGAGAATCAGTACATGTGCGTGTTTGGGTGTGGACATGGGATGATTTACCTAACGTTAAGAGAGAGGGATGGAGTGCATGATGTGTGCAAGAATATTATGCTGCCATGCAACAAAATTTCAAGGGCGGCCGGTAAGGGCATTAGTGTTGCAATCGAAAACTGGTTAAGATTATAAAGTAAGCGGTAAACCGCCGCGTTTCGCGGAGGTACAGCCCTCTTGTCATTTCCCTGCTTTTTAGATCGATGCTGTTACCCTGCTGCTGTTACCCTCTCCTATGACCAGACCAAGCCAAACCTATACCCGTACCGCCAAACCGCCGGTGGCACCGTTGCCGAGCCGTCTGTCACGCCTGCTGTTCGAAGCGCGCTGGATCGCGTTTTGCGCGCTGACTGTGTACCTGATCCTGATTCTGGCCAGCTACGCCAAGGTCGACCCGGGCTGGTCGCATGCCAATGCGGTGCCTGCCTTGCATAATCTGGGCGGCAACATCGGCGCCTGGATGGCCGATCTGCTGCTGTTCATCTTCGGACTTTCGGCCTGGTGGTGGTGCGTGCTGATGCTGTGCGAGGTCTGGCGCGGTTATCGGCGCCTGACCCACAAGTTCCTGCTGCCGGCCGCCGGCCAGCCCGAATCGACGCACCGCCACGAGGGCTGGATCCGTGCGGCCGGCTTCGCGCTGATGCTTGCGGGAAGCGTCGGGCTGGAATATGCGCGCCTGTACAGCCTGAAAGTGGAGTTGCCGCGCGCTCCCGGCGGGGTGCTGGGCGGCCTGATCGGCAGTGCGACGCAAAGCGCATTCGGATTTACCGGCGCCACCTTGCTGCTGTTACTGCTGTTCGGGCTCGGCTTCAGCCTGTTTTTCCACGTGTCCTGGCTGGCGGTCGCCGAGCGTGTCGGAGCGACCATCGAAAGTGCGTTCAAATGGACCAAATACGCGTACTGGGCCCGGCAAGACCGCAAGCTGGGATCTGTTGCCGCGGTCAAACGCGAAGAGATCGTAGTCCACGAGCGCGCCAAAATCGTCGAAACGGCGCCGGTCAGGATCGAGCCGCAAATCATCGCAGTGCCAAAATCGGAGCGGGCCGAAAAGGAGCGGCAGGTCGCGCTGTTTAGCGATCTGCAGGATGGCGACCTGCCGCCGCTGTCGCTGCTGGACGCGGCGCCGCCGGCACAGCAAACCGTCAGCATCGAGACGCTGGAGTTCACCAGCCGCCTGATCGAGAAAAAACTCTCGGATTTCGGCGTGCAGGCCAAGGTGGTCGCCGCTTATCCGGGTCCGGTCGTGACTCGCTACGAGATCGAACCCGCCACCGGCGTCAAGGGCAGCCAGGTGGTTGGACTGGCGCGCGACATCGCCCGTTCGCTGTCGCTGACTTCGATCCGGGTGGTCGAAACTATCCCCGGCAAGACCTACATGGCGCTGGAACTGCCGAATCCGAAGCGCCAGATCGTGCGCCTGACAGAAATTCTCAGTTCCAAGGTCTACAACGACAGCCACTCCAGCCTGACGATTGCGCTCGGCAAGGACATCGCCGGCTTGCCGGTGATCGCCGATCTGGCCAAGATGCCGCATCTGCTGGTGGCCGGCACCACCGGTTCCGGAAAATCGGTCGGGATCAATGCCACCATCCTGTCGCTGCTGTACAAATCCGATCCGCGCGAGGTGCGGATGATCCTGATCGATCCGAAAATGCTCGAACTGTCGATCTACGAAGGCATCCCGCACCTGCTGGCGCCGGTGGTAACCGACATGCGCCAGGCCGCGCACGCGCTGAACTGGGCGGTGGCCGAAATGGAGCGGCGTTACAAGCTGATGTCCAAGCTCGGGGTGCGCAACCTGGCCGGCTACAACGTCAAGATCGCCGAGGCTGCCAAGCGCGAGCAGCACATCCCGAATCCGTTCAGCCTGACGCCGGACGCACCCGAGCCACTGGAAAAACTGCCGACCATCGTCATCATCATCGACGAGCTGGCCGATTTGCTGATGGTGGTCGGCAAGAAGGTCGAGGAACTGATTGCCCGCATCGCCCAGAAAGCGCGCGCCGCCGGCCTGCACCTGATCCTGGCCACGCAGCGGCCGTCGGTCGACGTGATCACCGGCCTGATCAAGGCCAACATCCCGACCCGGATCGCGTTCCAGGTCAGCAGCAAGATCGACTCGCGCACGATTCTGGACCAGATGGGCGCGGAAGCGCTGCTCGGCATGGGCGACATGCTGTACATGCCGCCCGGTACCGGCTTGCCGGTGCGGGTGCACGGCGCCTTCGTGTCCGACGAGGAAGTGCACAGGGTGGTCGAACACTTGAAAGCGCAGGGCGAACCGAACTACATCGAAGGCATCCTGGAAGGCGGCGTGCTGGAAGAGGGTGCCGACGGCGCGGCCGGCGAAGCGGTTGCCGGCGGCCACGAAGCCGACGCGCTGTACGACCAGGCGGTCGCCATCGTGCTGAAAAACCGCCGCGCCTCGATCTCGCTGGTGCAACGACATTTACGTATTGGTTACAACCGCGCCGCCCGCCTGCTGGAACAAATGGAACAAAGCGGACTCATATCCACCATGCAGTCAAATGGCAATCGCGAGATTTTGGTGCCGGCAGGCAATAACGCAGAATAAGGATACAGATGACGAATCAATACAATAATCAATATGGCAAGCAGCAGATGGCCCCCGGCAACGGTAGTCAGTCACGCGTCTTCACCAGAATGCTGGCCATCAGCATGTTGGCTTTCTTGCCGATGCTTGCCGAGGCCGCCGCCCTTGAGCAGTTCAAATCCTTCGTCGCCAGCACCAAGGCGGCCAAGGGCGAGTTCACCCAGCGCCAGGTCAAGATGATGGACGGCAGCGCCAAGGTGTCCAACGTCTCCAGCGGCAGCTTCACTTTCGCCCGTCCCGGCAAGTTCATCTGGACCTATGTCAAGCCCTACGAGCAATTGCTGCAGGCCGATGGCGACAAGCTGTATATTTTCGACAAGGATCTGAACCAGGTCACCGTCAGGAAGCTCGGCGACGCGCTCGCCTCCAGTCCGGCCGCGATCCTGTTCGGCAGCAACGACCTGGAAAAGAACTTCACCCTGAAGGAAGCCGGCACCAAGGACGGCATGGAATGGCTGGACGCCACGCCAAAATCCAAAGACAGCACCTTCGAGCACATCGGCATCGGCCTGCGCAACGGCGTGCCGGAAGCGATGGAGCTGCGCGACGCCTTTGGCCAGGTATCGCTGTTGTCATTCAAGAAATTCGAGAAAAACCCGGCGATCCCCGCCAACGGCTTCAAATTCGTCGTGCCGAAGGGCGCGGACGTGTTCAACAACTAGCATCAGAACGGTTTTTGACTGCCGTCAGGGCCGTCAAATTCTCGCAATTTCCATTTGTAAATGTTGTTTTCTCACTTCTCCGGTACGCGGCAGAACCGACCAAATCCGCAGCCAGATAGCGGTCCGTACAGCAATCCTGTTTTTTCAAACATTTGGAGTATGCCGATAATATAGGCATATTCCGCACTATTCAATTGCGCGTTGAAAAATACAGTATTCAGTATATTTTCTCTGCCGCGCGCACTGCATTCCGACGCGAGCGAGCGTTCCATTTATCTGCTGCCCGATACAGCTCTGCGAGCTGCCGTCCCCTATGCACTCATCAGCGCCCGGGCGGACATAATCAATAGAGAGAGAATTAAAATGGATGTTGTAATTCAGAAAAATACTAACCGACACGACACCGATCCAAAGCAAGCCGCTGCGAGGGAAATCATGTGGGATTACGCGCGCGGCATCGGGATCCTGCTGGTTGTGTATGGTCACGTTTTGAGGGGGCTCAATTCCGCGGGAATGGTCTCCGATGAGCACTGGTTAATGGCATCCGACTACGCGATTTATACCTTCCACATGCCGCTGTTCTTCCTGTTGGCCGGGATGAACGCGGGCAAAGGACTGGCCCGAAGCGGCTTCTTGCGCAGCAAGCTGATGACGATCGTCTATCCGTATCTGTTGTGGTCCCTGATCCAGGGACTGATTCAGGTGCTGATGTCGGACAGCGCAAATATTCCGTTCCACCTTTCCGACCTGGGGCCGGCCATTCTTTGGAAGCCACTCGGGCAGTTCTGGTTTCTATACGCGTTGCTTTTATGCCATATCTTCGTGTATCTGACTACGGCCAACCGGCTGCGGGTAAGCTTATTCGCGCTGGCGGCCTATCTGGTGGGCATCAACTTCGAGTTGGGCATCCTGTCGCAGTCGCTCCAGTTCTTCCTCTTCTATGCAGCCGGGCTATTGGCGGCGGAACACCTGAAAGCAGCCGCCCTGCGCCTGGCCAATCCTGCCGGCATCGGCGCTACTTTGATGGCAACGGGGATTTCGATCTATGCGGCCAGGCAGCTCGGAGCTTACGCGGACCCATGGGCATTGCCTGCCGCTTTCCTCGGCATGCTTCTGGTGCTCCAGGTTTCCGCACTGCTGGCTAATTCGAACAGAATGCGGATTATCGAACTACTGGGCCTGGCGTCGATGCCGATTTATCTGATGCACATCCTCGCAGCCAGTGGCGCACGCATAGTTCTGTCGAAGCTCGGGATTACCGACATGTATCTGCATCTTGGGATCGGGTTTTCACTGGGGGTCTTGTTCCCGCTGGCGGCCTACTACGGCATCTACCTGGTCAGGAAGGAGAAAGTCGCCGGCTTCACCCGGGGCGGCACCGTATTCAATAAATTCCGGCACATCTAAAGAGCCGCGCCGTTGCGCTGCAGATGAAAGGTTGCCCTCTTAAACTTGATGCATTATTGTTTAAAATATATGGCTCACACTATTGAGAAGATGTAACAGGCAAACGCAAGGAAGTTGCGTGCATTTATTTTATATAGGGAATCATTGTTTCGGAGATGTTTGGCATGACATCCGAGGTATCCATTGCTGGTAACGCAACGCCTGAAAACTATTTGTTGGAGGCGAGAGGGATTTGCAAGCGTTTTCCCGGAGCAGTGGCCTTGAGCAAGGTAGATTTGTGCATCAAGGCCGGTGAAGTTCACGCGTTGATTGGTGAAATTGGGGCTGGCAAATCGACCATGATGAAAATTCTCGCCGGATGTTATATTCCTGACGAGGGTCAATTGCTGTTGCGGGGCGAAGTACTTGCTATGCGCTCGCCGCGCGAGGCTCTCGATCACGGTATTGCAGTGGTTTACCAGGATCTCAATTTACTTCCCGATATGACGGTGGCAGAAAATATCTGGATCGGGCATTTACCGACTAATTTTTTAGGATTTGTCGACCATCGTGCATTAAATGAAAAAACGTCAGAACTTTTAAATCGGCTCAATATCAGTATTGCCCCCTGGCGTCTGATTGGTGATCTGAGCTTCGCCGACAGGCAGATGATTGGCATCGCTAAAGCGGTTTCGTATGATTCGGACGTGCTGATCATGGATGAGCCGACATCCAAGATTACCGAAAAAGAGGTAGCGCATCTTTTCGAGATCATCATCGATTTAAAAAAAACGGGAAAGGCCATCATTTACATTACAGACAAGATGAATGAGGTGTTCCAGATTGCCGACAACATTACCGTTCTGCGTGAGGGTCAGCATATCTTGACGCGGCCCGCATCAGAACTGACTCCCAGCAGCCTGATTTCAGCCATGCTCGGTGGCGAAATGGATCAGTTGCTGAAACACCTTGCCGGCACCATCGAACATCTGGAAGAACTATCCGCGGAGGCCAATCGCGCCAAGGCAGCGGCCGAAATGGCCAACCAGGCCAAGAGCACCTTCCTTGCCAACATGAGCCACGAACTGCGCACCCCGCTCAACGGCATTCTGGGCTACGCGCAAATCCTGCTGCGGGACAACACGCTGAGCGAGCGGCAAGTCGCGGGGCTGCGCGTGATCCAGCAAAGCGGCGAGCAACTGCTCACGCTGATCAACGATGTGCTCGATTTCGCCAAGATCGAAGCCGGCAAGCAGGAGCTCAGCCTGACCGACATCCCGCTGGCCAAATTCCTGCGCGTCATCACCGAAATCATCGGCGTCAAAGCGGAGCAGAAGGGCCTGGTCTTTAGCTGCGACACCGCGCCGGACCTGCCCGGCGGCATCCGCGCCGACGAAAAGCGGCTGCGCCAGGCGCTGCTCAACCTGCTGGCCAACGCGGTCAAGTTCACCGACCGCGGCCAGGTTAGCCTGCGGGTACGCTTTTCGCCTCTCAGCCGGCTGCGCTTCGAAGTGCAAGACACCGGCATCGGCATCAGCGCGAACCAGCTGGAATCGATCTTCCAGCCTTTCGAGCAAGGCGGCGAGGCGCAGCGCCGGCTCGGCGGCAGCGGCCTGGGCCTGGCCATCAGCCAGCGCTTCGTGCGCCTGATGGGGGGCGAGATCCAGGTCGAAAGCCGGCTCGGCCAGGGCAGCACCTTCTGGTTCGAGCTGGAACTGCCGGTAGTGGAAGCGGAACTGGCGACGGCGCCGGTCGCCGGCGTCGTCAGCGGCTATCAGGGACCGCGCAAGAAGGTGCTGGTAGTCGACGACGTGGCCGAAAACCGGGCCGTGATGATTGACATGCTGGGCCAGATCGGCTTTCAGATGGCCGCGGCGAAAAACGGCCGCGAAGGACTGGAACAGGCGCAAGCGCTGCGGCCGGACCTGATCCTGATGGACGTCATCATGCCGGAGATGGGCGGGCTGGAAGCCGCGCGCCGCCTGCGCCAGCTGCCGGCCCAGAAGCAGGTGCCGATCATAGCGGTATCGGCCAGCGCTTCCGGCGGCGACAAGGAAAGCAGCCTGGCCGCCGGCATGAACGCCTTCCTGCCCAAGCCGATCGACTTCGACCTGCTGCTGACGCAGATCGCCAGCCTGTTGCAGCTCGACTGGACTTACGCCGCGCCGCCAGCGGGCGCCGCTCCGGAACAGCAAGCGCCCGGGCCGCTGCTGGCGCCGCCGGCGCAGGAGATGGCAATCCTGCACCGGCTGGCGCGCGAGGGCAACATGCGCGACATCGTGCAGCGCGCCGCGCACTTGAGCGAACTCGACGAGCGCTATCGTCCGTTCGCCGACCAGCTGCGGCTGCTGGCCAAGGGCTACCAGTCCAAGGCCATTCTGAGCCTGGTGGAGCAGCACCTGGAACGCAGTCCCGCACCATGACCCCGACCCCGACCCCGACAGCGGCAACTTCCCCGCACACGATCCTGATTGTGGATGACACCCCGGCCAACTTGGGCGTGGTCGTGGAAAGCCTTGAGGAGCGCGGCTTTCGGGTCGTCGTCGCGCAGGACGGCGAAGAAGGGTTGCAACGCGCCGACTTTGTGCAGCCGGACCTGATCCTGCTCGACGTGATGATGCCTGGGCTGGATGGCTTTGAAGTCTGCCGCCGTTTGAAGGCGCTGGCAAGCACCCGGGAGATCCCGGTGATTTTCATGACGTCCCTGACCGAGACCGAGCACAAGATCACCGCGTTCCAGGCCGGAGGGGTCGACTATGTGACCAAACCGTTGCAGATCGACGAAGTGATGGCGCGGGTTCACACGCACTTGCACCTGCACGCGATGCAACAGCAGCTGGAGGCGCAAAACGCGCAGCTGCAGCGGGAGATCATCGAGCGCAAGCAAGCCGAACAGGCGCTGGAGACCAGCCGCGAGCTGATCCGGTGCCAGAGGGACGAGCTCAGGGATCTGTACGACAAGATCGTCGCCGAGCAAAAGGTGTCGGAGCGGCTGCTGCTCAACGTGCTGCCTTACCCGATAGCCGAGCGCCTGAAGGCGCATCCCGACGTGATTGCCGACAGTTTTCAGGAAGCAACGGTATTGTTCGCCGACCTCGTGGAATTCACCCGCTTTTCTGCCGGCATGAGCGCCGAGCGGCTGGTGGCAGTGCTCAATGAGATATTCACCGAGTTCGACAGCATTGCCGACAACCGCGGCCTCGAGAAGATCAAGACCATCGGCGACGCCTACATGGCTGCCGCAGGACTGCCGGTGCCGGCGGCCGATCACGCGGCGCGGGCCGCGCACATGGCGCTCGACATGCTGGACGCGCTGGCCGGCTTCAATGCGCGCAACGGCTATCTGTTGCAGCTGCGCATCGGCATCAACAGCGGCCCGGTGGTGGCCGGCGTGATCGGCAAGCGCAAGTTCATCTACGACTTGTGGGGCGCCGCGGTGAACACCGCCAGCCGGATGGAATCGCACGGCGTGGCCGGACGCGTGCAGGTGACGGACGCGACCCGGCGCCGGCTGGGCGATCCGTTCCTGTTCGAGGAGCGCGGCATCATCGAGGCCAAGGGCATCGGCGCGCTGCATACCTGGTTCCTGGCCGGCAGGAGTGGCGCGTCGCCTGAATGATCCGACTATAGCCCGGCATGCAAAAGCCGGGATTGCAGCATCAGCCGTTGTTGGTATTTGGTGGCATACTTGAACTGCAGGTTCAGATAAACTTCCTTGCGAGCGAATGCAATGGCTACAGATTTTGGCAAGCTGGCCTTGGACGAAATGCCGGATGGCATCGTGATCACGGCGCTCGACGGGACCGTGGTCTACTGGAACAAGGGCGCCGAAATGGTATTCGGCTATACCGAAGCCGAAGCCCTGCAGCATCCGCTCGATGACCTGATTGCCCCGCATGACCAGCCGAAGGTCGATAATAATCAAGAGGACTGTCTGGACGCCGGAGTTTCAGTCCATGAAGCGCTGTGCCGGAAAAAAAATGGGACACTCATCTATGTCAATATTTCAAGCAAGACGCTGCGCAACGAGCAAGGGCAGAATGCCTACCTGCTGATCAGCAACAATGACATCACCTACCTGAAAGCGCTGCGCGATGCCAAGCTGCTCGGCGCCAAATTCGGCAATTTGCTCGATTCGACGCCCGATGGGATCGTCATGGTGAATTCGACCGGCCGCATCGTGCTGGTTAATTTTCCTGCCGAGCATCTATTCGGATACCAGTCTGGAGAGCTGCGAGGCCAACTGGTGGACGTGCTGTTACCGCAGCGTTATCGCAACATCCATTCCGACGATCGCGCCAATTATTTCATGCAACCGCGCTCCCGTACCAGTGGCGCCGGACTGGCGCTGTACGGCTTGCGCAAGGACGGCATCGAGTTTCCGGTCGAGATCAGCCTGAGCCCGATTGAAACCGAAGTAGGCTTGTTCAGCATAAGCGCGATTCGCGACACCAGCGAACGCACAAAGGCAGAACAAAAATTCCGCAGCTTACTGGAGTCGGCGCCGGATGCGATCGTGATCGTTAACCATGACGGTGAAATCGTGCTGGTCAACTCGCAAACCGAAAAGTTGTTTGGCTATCCGCGTGAACAGCTTCTCGGGAAAAAAATCGAGATGCTGATTCCAGCGCGTTTCAAGCGGAAACACCCGCAATACCGCAGCGGCTTTTTCCACGCGCCGCAGGCGCGGCCGATGGGCACCGGGCTGGAACTGTATGGCTTGCGTCAGGACGGCACCGAGTTTCCGGTTGAAGTCAGCCTGAGCCCGCTTGAAACGGAAGAGGGCACGCTGGTAACGAGCGCGATCCGCGATGTCACCGAGCGCAAGCGTATCGAGCACAGTCTGCAGGAAAAAAATCTGGCGCTGGAAAACGCGAATATTTCGAAGGACCGTTTCCTGGCCGGCATGTCGCATGAACTGCGCACGCCGCTGAACGCGATCATCGGCTTTACCGGCACCCTGCTAATGAAGCTGCCTGGGCCGCTGACCGTTGACCAGGACAAGCAACTGAAGACGATTCAGTCCAGCGCCCGCCATCTGCTATCGCTGATCAATGATTTGCTCGACCTGGCCAAAATCGAATCAGGCCAGATGGCGCACAACGTCGAGCCGGTGGTGTGCCAAAACATACTTAGGGAGCTGCTCGAAACCTTGCGCCCGCAAGCCGAGCAAAAAGGCTTGGTCTTCAGGCAGGAGTTGCTTGCCGACGAGATCGTGATCCGGACCGACCGGCGCGCGTTAAGCCAGATCGTGATCAACCTGGTCAACAACGCGATCAAATTCACCGCCAAGGGCGAAGTTCTGGTGCGGCTGGCGCCGTGTCTGGATGGTGGGCGGCCTGCTCTGGCAATCGAAGTCATCGATAGCGGGGTCGGCATCAAGCCCGAAGACCAGGACAAGCTGTTCCAGATGTTTAGCCAGCTCGACAATACCTCGACCCGGCGTTTTGAAGGCACTGGCCTGGGCCTGTACCTGAGTCAAAAACTGGCCAACATGATCGGTGCGCGGCTGTCCGTGCGCAGTGAGTATGGCAAGGGCAGTAGCTTCACCCTGACGCTTCGCCACACGTAATCCTGCAGACTGAATTGATGGAATCCTGTTCTCATGCGCAACCCGGTGCGGTAAGTTGTAATACGCAAATAATGCAATGGATGACTTCCCTTTCCGGCGATGCATAGAGCCGGTTGAACCAATCGGGAAAATGGAGGGCTGACTGTGATGGCACGTATCCTTATCATCGAAGACAATCCCACCAACATGGCGTTGATGGAGTATTTGCTGGGAGCGTTCGGCTACAGCGATGTGCGCAGCGCTGCCGACGGCGAAGAAGGCTGGCAGGCGGCACAGCAGGAACCGTTCGATCTGATCGTGTGCGATGTGCACCTGCCCAAGCGCGACGGTTACGAGGTGCTGCGGCTGCTGAAAGGCGACCCGAAGCTGCAGGCGATTCCGGTGATCGCAGTTAGTGCGCTGGCGATGGTCGGCGACCGCGAGAAGATGCTGGAGGCAGGCTTCGACGGCTATATCGGCAAGCCGATCGAACCGGCCACCTTTGTCAGCCAGATCGAACAGTTTCTGCCGCCAGCGTTGCGCGCGCAGCGCCCGGCCGAAACGGAACCCGCGCCTGAAGCAGCGCTCACGTCTGCAGCGGATACGGCACCACCTCTGGCGCTCAAAGGCGCGACGATCCTGGTGGTGGATGATTCGCCGGTAAATCGCGAACTGATCCGCAGCACGCTGGAACCTTTCGGTTACACGCTGCTGTTCGCCGAGGATGTGCAGCAAGGCTGGCAGCGCGCTCAGAATAATCGGTTCGACCTGGTCGTGTGCGACCTGCACATGCCCGACGAAGATGGTTTCAGTTTCATCCGCCGCCTGCGCACCGATTCCCGGCTGGCTAGTATTCCATTCATGTTTCTTACCGCATCATCCGGCTGCGACAGCGATCCGGGACAGGCGCAGGCGCTGGGCGCGGCGCGCTTCCTGCGGCGCCCGATCGAGCCGCAGGCACTGGTCGACCAGATCGACGCTTGTTTGCGCGAAGTTGACGAAAAGGGGGGCTGATGGCCATCATCCTGATCGTTGACGATCATGTGCTGAACCGCGAATTTTTGACGACGTTGCTCGGTTACGGCGGCCATCAGTTGCTGGAAGCGGCGGATGGGATCGAGGGGTTGCAGATGGTACATGCTGCGCATCCGGATCTGGTGATTGCCGATATCCTGATGCCGCACATGGATGGCTACGCGTTCGTCACCCATATGCGCGAGGACCCCGATCCGGACATTGTGGCCACTCCAGTCATATTCTATACCGCTGCGTATCGCGAACGTGAGGCGATGGTGATGGCGCTGGCCTGCGGCGTACGCTGGGTATTGCCGAAACCATCGGAGCCGGGAATCATCCTGGAAACCGTGCACCAGGCGCTCGGGCTGCCGGCTGCCAGCCAACCGCTGCCCGCGCTGACTCAGCCGCCGCCCGAGGGCAGCCGTTTCGTCACGGTCGAAAACCAGCTGGCGGAATATCTGGTCGAGATCGAAACCAACAGCCAATTGATGTCGAAGATCGCACATGGCGGCGAACGGGATGATTACGATCTGGAGCAGATGGCGCTGCGGCTGTCGAAATCGCTGTCGAGCCTGCAGGCAGTCAGTCTGCGCCTGACCGCGTTGATTGAACTGGGGATCGAGCTGGCCGCCGAGCGAGAGGTTGAACGACTGCTGGAAACCGGATGCCGCACCGCCCAGAACATCTGTGTCGCCAGGTATGCGGCAATTGGTATTCTGGGCGAAGACGGCCAGCAACTGGACCGTTTCGTCACCTGTGGGCTCGATGAGGCGATGCAGACGCAGTTGGGCACGGCAGCGTCGCAGGGTGCGCTGTTCCGGCCGCTGCTCGCCAGTCGCTTTTCTCATCGCGCCACCTGCGCGGACGGCGACCCGTGCAGTATCGGCCTGCCATCGGGCCATCCGGCGGTCAACGCCGTGCTGAGGGTGCCGATAGCCTCGCGACAGCAGCTCTACGGCTGGCTTTACCTGACTGGCAAGCTCGGCGCCGATGAATTTAGCGAGGTCGATGAACGGGCCGCGGCCACGGTAGCGTCGCAGCTGGCAGTCGCGTATGAGAGCCTGGTCTCTTACGAAAAAATCGAGCGCCAGCATGCGCAACTGAAAATAGAAATGGACGAACGGATTCTGGCGCAGCAGACATTGAGCAGGACCTTGCGCGCGCGCACCGTGATGGCAGAATGCAACCATGTGATGGTGCATGCGACGGACGAGATCACGTTGTTGCAGGACATGTGCCAGACGGTGGTCGAGGTTGGCCGCTACCGGCTGGCCTGGATCGCCTATTCGAACGACGATGGCGCGATCATTCCGCAAGCTTATGCCGGCGTGCATGACGGCTTTCTGGATTCACTGCGCTGGAGCGGTGACGAGCCGGAGTTGCGTCCTGCCGGTGTCGTGCTCCGTTCCGGCCAAACCTATGCGGTGGCCGATATCGCGACCGATAACGGTAGCGGCGAATGGCGGCGACAGGCCCTTGCGCGCGGCTACCGTTCGGCTCTGGCATTGCCGATGCGTGACGCCGGCCGCGTGTTTGGCGCACTGACCATCTATGAGGATGAGCCGAATGCGTTCGATGCCGCGCAGATCGCGATGTTTGAAGAACTGGTCGACGATATCGCGTACGGGGTCGTCAATTTACATACCAGGGCGGCGCGCGCATTGGCTGAACAGACGCTGCTGGAAACCGAAGAAAAGCTGTCCGGGATTCTGAATTCGATCGATAACGTGGTCTGGTCCGCTTCCGGCGAAGGCTTGCTCTACCTGAATCCGATGGCCGAGAAAGTCTATGGCCGTGCGCTCGCAGAGTTTTTCCAGGGCCGCGATTTACTGTTCGACGTGATCCATCCGGAAGACCAGCAGCAAGTCATCAGCGACGAGGCAACGCTGCTGGAACAGGGTGCGGTGACCAAGGAATACCGGATCTTGCGGCCCGATGGCACCATCCGCTGGTTAGAGCAGCGCTCAAGAGTGGTGCGCGATGCCGGCGGCCAGCTGTTGCGGGTCGATGCAGTGGCCAGCGACATCACCGAACGCAAGGAATATGAAGCCCGTATCGAGTACCTGGCAGACCATGACGCGCTGACCGATCTTGCCAACCGCCATCTGCTGGGCGATCGCGCGACGCAGGCGATGCGGCAGGCGCGGCGCACCGGAGAGTCAATCCTGGCGCTGTTATTCCTTGATCTGGACCGCTTCAAGGGCATCAACGATAGTTATGGCCACACTGTCGGTGACATGCTGCTCAAGTCGGTGGCAGCGCGCCTGCTGGACACGGTCCGGGCAGGCGATACGGTGGCGCGCCAGGGTGGCGACGAATTCATCGTTCTGCTGGTCGGCCTGCATGATCCGCAAGATGTTGTCAGTGCCGTGAGCAAGATCATCCATGCGTTTGCGGAACCGTTTGCGGTGGATTGCCATCAGTTGCATATAACCACAAGTATCGGAGTGACCGTATTTCCAAGTGATGGCGAGGACATGTCGACCTTGCTCAGAAACGCCGATACGGCGATGTACCGCGCCAAGGACGATAAAGGCAACACCTACCAGTTCTATTCGCGTGAGATGAGCGTGCGAGCGACGGAGCGCGCCGAGTTGGAAAATGCGTTGCGCGTTGCAATCGAGCGCCAGGAGTTTGAATTGTTCTACCAGCCGAAGGTCGATATTCGCAGCGGGCAGGTGATCGGTGCCGAAGCGCTGATCCGCTGGCATCATCCTGAACTGGGACTGGTGGAGCCGCAGCGGTTTATTCCTCTAGCCGAGGACGTTGGCCTGATTGTGCTGATCGGCGATTGGGTCATCAGGTCCGCGCATGCGCAGAACAAGGCCTGGCAGGACGCCGGACTGCCGCCGCTGAACATGGCCGTCAATCTGTCGGTGCGCCAGTTTCTGCAGGACGGACTGGTAGAGGCAGTGGCCGAGGTGTTGCGGGACACGGGCCTCGATGGCAGTTATCTGGAACTGGAGCTGACCGAAAGCATGGTGATGAACAACGCCGAGCACTTCATCATCAAGCTGCACCGGCTCAAGGCCCTCGGAGTGCAGTTGTCGATCGACGATTTCGGTACCGGGTATTCCAGCCTGAGCTACCTGAAGCGATTTCCGCTGGATCGGCTGAAAATCGACCAGTCGTTTATCCGCGACAGCGCCACCAATCCGCATGACGCTGCGATTGTCCGCTCGGTGATCGATATGGGGCATAGCCTGAATTTCAAAGTGATTGCAGAAGGCGTGGAAACCAGCGAGCAGCTGGCTTTTTTACGCGCCAACCATTGCGATGAGTTCCAGGGTTATTACTTCAGCGAGCCACTGGCGGCTGGCGAGTTTGCCGCCCTGTTTGGCGCCGGCTGGCAACTCAAGGACGGCTAGTGTAATGACGGCTACGCGCTGTGAGACCCCGGCCGAGGGTAGTGGCGCAAATGATGCAGGACGCATGCAATGATCAGTTCATCCGACATACTTAACGCCAGAATCCTGGTGGTTGACGACCTGGAAGTCAATGTCACGCTGCTCGAGTCGTTGCTGCGCGGTTCCGGCTACGCTGCGGTCACGTCCACGACGGACCCGCATGCGGTCTGCGCGCTGCACAGCAAGAACCGCTACGACCTGATCCTGCTCGATCTGCATATGCCCGGCATGGATGGGTTCCAGGTGATGGAAGGCTTGAAGGCGATCGAAACGGACGGCTATCTTCCGGTCCTCGTGGTCACAGCCCAACCGGATTACAAGCTACGCGCGCTGCAAGCCGGCGCCAGGGATTTCGTCAGCAAACCGTTTGATCTGGCCGAGGTACTGATGCGCGTTCGCAACATGCTGGAAGTGCGCCTGTTGCACAAGGAGTCGCTGAATTACAGCAAAGTGCTGGAGCAGACGGTGCGGGAAGTCGAGACCAGCCGTGAGCTGATCCTGCGCCAGAGGGACGAGCTCAGGGATCTGTACGACAAGATCGTGGTGGAGCAGAAGGTGTCGGAGCGGCTGCTGCTCAACGTGCTGCCGCAACCGATTGCCGAGCGCTTGAAGGCGCGCCCCGACCTGATGGCCGATAGCTTCCCGGAAGTCATTGCCGACAGTTTCCTCGAAGTATCTGTGCTGTTCGCCGACATCGTGGAATTTACCCGGTTTTCTGCCGGCATGAGCGCCGAGCAACTGGTGGCAATGCTCAATGAGATATTCACCGGCTTTGACGACATTGCCGACCATCGCGGCCTCGAGAAGATCAAGACCATAGGCGACGCCTACATGGCCGCCGCAGGACTGCCGGTGCCGGCGGCCGATCATGCAGTGCGGACGGCGCACATGGCGCTGGACATGATAGACGCGCTGGCCCGCTTCAATGCGCGCAACGGCTATAGCTTGCAGTTGCGCATCGGCATCAACAGCGGTGCGGTGGTGGCCGGCGTCATTGGCGCGCGCAAGTTCATCTACGACTTGTGGGGTGACGCGGTCAACACCGCCAGCCGGATGGAATCGCACGGCGTGGCCGGACGCGTGCAGGTGACGCAAGCCACCCGGTGCCGGCTGGGCGATCCGTTCCTGTTCGAGGAGCGCGGCATCATCGAGGCCAAGGGCATCGGCGAGTTGCATACCTGGTTTCTGTCCGGCAGGCGCAGTGTGAGTCCGAACGATCGCCGGGCGCTGCAGCGTGGTAGCAGGATGGAGTAAATGGGAACGCAACAAAAACACTGAGGAGGTTTTCGATGGCTACCAAGAACAAAAAACGACCGGGCGAGCAGAAGCCGGTCGCGCTCGCGCTGCAAGGCGGCGGGATGCACGGCGCGTTCGCCTGGGGCGTGCTGGACCGCCTGCTGGAGGACGGCCGGCTGGAAATTGAAGGCGTCAGCGCGACCAGCGCTGGTGCGATGAACGCCGCAGTGCTGGCCTACGGGCTGCTCAAGGGCGATGCCGAAAACGCGCGCCAGGCGCTGCATGACTTCTGGCGCGCTGTGGCGCTCTCGGCGGAGAGCTACAGCCCGTTCCGCCAGGTGCCATGGTTGAAAGGGGGCAGCAGCTTCGGGCTGGAACACTCGCCCTTGTACCTGCTGGCGGACATCATTCTGCGGATCCTGTCGCCATACCAATTCAATCCGCGCAACATGAATCCGCTGCGCGAGATACTGGAGCAACAGATCGATTTCGCCGCGTTGCGCAAGCATTGCCCGATCCAGCTATACCTCTGCGCAACCAATGTCGAGACCAGCAAGATACGGATTTTTTCGGGCCAGGACATGTGCATCGAGGCGGTACTTGCTTCGGCCTGCCTGCCCACCCTGTTCCAGGCGGTGGAGATCAACGGCGAACATTACTGGGACGGCGGCTATGTCGGCAACCCGGCAATTTACCCGCTGATCTACGACTGCAATACACACGACGTAGTGATCGTCCACATCAACCCGATCGTGCGCCCCGGCGTACCGACCACTGCGGCCGAAATCCTGAACCGCATCAATGAAGTGAGCTTCAATTCCTCACTGATGCGCGAAATGCGCGCGATCGCCTTCGTCACCGAGTTGATCCAGCAAGGCAAGGTCGATCGCGGCGAGATGAAGGAGATGTTTATCCACTCGATCCGGTCCGATCAGACCATGGCTGCGCTCGGAGTATCGAGCAAGTACAACGCCGAGTGGGACTTCCTGTGCTTTCTGCGCGACAAGGGTCGCACCGAGGCCGAGGTGTGGCTTGATGGCAACTATCGCCACATCGGCCAGCGCTCCAGCATCGACCTCCGCAAGGAATTTCTTTAAGGGTCCGAAGTCTGCCGTGCCACCGGAGTATTTCTAAGCGCGCCTCAAAACTCAAACACCTGGCCATGCTCCAGCATTTTCGGCTGATAGGCAGGCAAGGCGGCAACGACTTCCGACATGGTGAGCATCCGGTCGCCCGGCTTCAAATGGGTGATGAAGATTTCCGCTGGCAAGCGCAACTTGCCGATCTCCGCGGCAAGCAAGCTCGGACACAGGTGTCTGGAGCAGATTGCGATTGCGTAATCGCGATTGCAAAAAGCGGTCTCGATGATCAGATAACGCAGGTTGCCGATGTTGTTGACGATTTCCCACAGCGCATCATTGGGGCCGGTGTCACCGCTAAACACCAGGCTCGCGGCACCGCTGTCGAGCCAGTAGCCGACCGCCGGCACCAGGTGATCGGCGGGGAGTACTGTGATCCTGCGCCCGGCCAGCGTCACGGTCTGGTCCCGGCCGATCTCGCGAAACTGCAGATAGGGCGCCTCGGGCCGCGGCAGCCTGGTGAAGTCAGGCCAGATGTAATCGTTGAAAACGTGGGTCCGCAATGCATTGGCTGTTTCCCTGGTCGCATACACCGTCAAGGGTGTGCTGCGCAGATAGCCGACCGTGTCGACCAAGAACGGAATGCTGCAAATATGGTCCAGGTGCGAGTGGGTGACGAAGACGTGGTCGATCCCAACCATTTCGTCGAGGGTCAGTTCGCCGACGCCGGTGCCGGCATCGATCAGCACATCGTCGTCGAGCAACATCGCGGTGGTGCGCAGGTTGGCGCCGATGCCGCCGCTACACCCCAGAATTCTCAGCTTCATGTAAAGATAATTATAGAAATGCTGTCAATAAAATACGCTTATGTGCGGCGGCATTAGCTTAAAAACGGAGATCGCCGCATCTTCGATAAGTCGCTTCCTGCTGCCATTGTAGGCGCAATAAGAATCCGTCGTTGCTGTGGCTGGAGGCAAGCGCGTGACGACAGATTCCCGCCTGCAGCTAATTTTGCGCGCAAAACCATATTGGTGCGCAAGGCCGGGATAATAGGCGATTCGCTGCCGCTGCTGGGCAAGCACGGGCAGATTGCAACAGAGGTTTGCGGGTTTGATGGTCGTCAATGAAACTGCGTAAAAACACAGCGGAGCACCGCCGATTCCGCCGCTACCAGGCGTAGCGCATTATTTGCTTGTCCAGCTTCGCCACCAGATCCACCGGCCCATCGGCGAATTTTCTGGCAAATAGCATTTCGCCGCCGCCATAGGTATCGTCCGGCGCAAACGACGATGTCGCCCGAAAGAAATCAAGATGCTGCTCTGTCATCACGGCGGGGCTTGCTCTGCCATCACTCCAGTCGGTGTAGGTGAGGTTGCGCACTATCTTTGATCTGAAATCGGAGTTGCCAAGGATCGTCTGAAAGAATGACTCATCAGGGCAGATGGTGTTCCTGAAGAAGTCCACTGCTTGCGTCTCCCGCGTCACAAAGCGCAGGATAAAGTCACAGGCCGCGCGCGACAGCGCCCACCAGGTGGAACCTGCATACGGAGCAAGATCACGAAGATAGGTCTTGTAGTCCCGCTTCTGCGGCAGCACTCCAGCCATCATCAGTGCTTTCCGTATCGCCCGGCTTATCAGCCGGTCGCCGGGGCGGATCTTATAGTCGGTAAGCCGGGAAATTGCCTTTCCTGCCGCTTTGGAAGGCATGGCAACCAGATTGATGAATTCCTGGTCAGGCTTGCTGGCAAAGAATCGCTCTATGGACGACGCCGAACGCAGCGGATAATCGGTGCCGCTGAGCAGCACGAAGCGGTCAAAGCGGCGTCGATCCGCCATCGCGCTGCGAAGCAGAACGAGTATGGCCTCGACTTGAGAGAAATCACCCCAAAAGACGGAAGCACGCTCTTGCGTTAAATGGATGTTATTCCCTTCCATGCTGAGAAAAGGATCGACATTGGATTTCTTGTCGACATGGATGAAGAAGCTGGAAGCGCCAGAGGACAGCGCGGATATCAGTCGCCGGAGATGCTCCGGATTGTTGTGTGCAAGAACGAGATATGCGATTTTCATGGTTATTCGTTGGCCGGATAACGTTGGAAGTCACTGGCCGTTCCGGTTGTGGCAAGTGCACAAACCTTAACATGGTTTTTTCATGGCCCGCTGACAGTGGCCCAGCCGCGACCGTGATGGGGCGGCTATTCCGGCATGCGCGGCGGAGTGAATCGGTGCGGAAAATGCACAGTACCCGATTTGCGCTAGTACACCGGCAGGCGGCTCGATGATTTTATTTCGCGCAGCGCCAGGCTGGAATGAATCGAGGTCACGCCCGGCATTACGCGCAACACCATTTCGACGAACTCGCCGTAGGAATCCAGGTCCCCGGACACCACTTGCAACAGGTAATCCGCCTTGCCGGTAATCTTGTGGCAGGACAGCACTTCCGGATAGCTCAGCACCGCCTTTTCGAAGCGGTTGGCCGAATCGTCGGTATGAATGTCGAAACTCAGCTGCACGAAGGCCAGCACGCCAAAGCCCAGTTTGCGGCGATTCAGGTTGGCCTGATAGCCGTCGATAAACCCTTCTTCCTCCAGCCTGCGTATGCGCCGCCAGCACGGGGTCACGCTCAGCGACAATCGTTCCGCCAGCTTGGCATTGGACAAGGTGCCGTCTTCCTGCAGAAGACGCAGAATGGTCCGATCTATCTCATCAAGAGATGAATTGAGGCGATTATTTCGCATTTCCACTCCTTGCTAGTCTGTTCGCCTCAAATCATAGCGCTCTACTCAGGGATAAAGCAAAGTAATTCCAGCGCGCCGGCACCATAATGGTTTCCATTCAAGTCTCTCCCGGAAGCCGACATGCTCACTATTTACAGCAATAATCACCGCCTGCATCATGGTACTGAACTGAAAGATGGGGTACTGAAACCCTGCGTTGAAATGCCCAGTCGCGCCGACACCGTGCTGGCACGGATCAAGGCGATCGGCCTGGGCGACGTCATCGCGCCGCATGACTATCCGTGTTCCGCATACAGCCCGGTGCACAGCGCGCGCTACGTGCGCTTTCTGAAAAATGCCTGGGCCAACTGGAGCGGCGCCGGGCGCTCGCACGATGCGTTGCCGCTGATCTGGCCGGTGCGCGATTTGCGCAGCGACATCGAGCCCGAGCATATCGATGGCAAGCTGGGCTTCTACGCGATGGATGCCGGCGTGCCGATCACCACCGGCACCTGGGAAGCGGTGCGCACCAGCGCCAACCTGGCGTTGACCGGCATGGATGCCATTGCAAACGGCGCCGCCAGTGCGTTCGCGTTATGCCGCCCACCCGGCCATCATGCGGCCGCAGAATACATGGGCGGCTACTGCTACCTGAACAATGCGGCGATCGCGGCCCAAGGCTTCATCAACCAGGGCGCGAAGCGGGTGGCCGTGATCGATGTCGATTATCACCACGGCAACGGCACGCAAAGCATCTTTTACGACCGCGCCGACGTGCTGTTCGTCTCGCTGCACGGCGACCCGAAAAACTCGTATCCGTACTTCCTCGGCCATCGCGACGAGGTCGGCCGCGCTGCCGGCGCCGGCTTCAACCACAACTATCCGCTGCCGCACGGCACCGCCTGGGACAGCTACCGCAGCGCACTGGCCGACGCCTGCGGCAAGCTGGCCGCCTATGCGCCGGACGCCATCGTGGTATCGCTCGGCGTGGACACCTTCAAGGACGACCCGATCAGCCAGTTCAAGCTGGAAAACGACGATTACCTGCGCATCGGCGAAGTCATCGCCGGCGTGGCCAAGCCGACGCTGTTCGTGATGGAAGGCGGCTACATGGTGGACGACATCGGCCTGAACGCGGTCAACGTGCTGCTCGGCTTTGAAGGCCGCAGCTGAACATGCCGCATTGAAAATGCATATATGTGCTTGAAATCATTAGCTTATTGGGCCGAAATACTTTCGACTACCTTTTCTAAGCTAAATCAAATATTTGCATCCTGCACAGATAGACCTTCCCGCCGCAAAAGCTATACTGAATCTGGCGGATCCGGGCAAGCTTGCCCGCGCTGATGGCAAGCGCGCCCGGGCTGTTCGCCGGACCGCCCGCGATCGGGAAGCGGGACGTCCTTGCCGCAAAGCTACCCGGTCAAGCAAACCCGGCACTGCAAGCGTGATCTGTGCCAAACCCTAAAAAGGCGAGCGACATGCAAGTTCAGCCCTACCTGTTTTTCGACGGCCGCTGCGAAGAGGCCCTTGAGTTTTACCGCGCCGCGCTCGGCGCCGAGGTGACGATGCTGATGCGCTTCAAGGACAGCCCCGAGCCGCAGTCGCCGGACATGTGCCCGCCCGGCTCCGAAGAAAAGGTGATGCACTCGAATTTTCGGATCGGCGAAACGACGCTGATGGCGTCCGACGGCCGAGTTCAGGGCAAACCTGTTTTCCAGGGCTTTTCGCTGTCGATCTCGGTGCCCACCGACGCCGACGCGCAGCGCCTGTTCAGCGCGTTGAGCGAGGGCGGGCAGGTCCAGATGCCGCTGGCCAAGACCTTTTACGCCTCGTCCTTCGGCATGGTGGCCGACCGCTTCGGCGTGTCGTGGATGATCATCACCGCATCTTGAGGCCGCGCTATTTCTCGTCAAGCAAGCAGGAGACTTCGATGAACGCAGTACCGCAAAAGGAACACGAGCGGCTGCGGCAACTGCTGGGCGACTTACCGGCGCAGTAAGTAACGGACACACTGGATAAGCAATTTTCGGGATCGCGGAGGTCGGCATGGCGATGCAAGCGCTGCAAACGGATATAACCACGCTGGCGGTGGATGCGATTGTGAATGCGGCAAATTCGTCGCTGCTGGGAGGCGGCGGCGTCGATGGTGCGATTCACCGGGCCGCCGGCCCGGGACTGCTGGCAGAGTGCCGTGCGCTTGGCGGCTGCGATCCCGGCGACGCGAAAATGACGGACGGCTATCTGCTTCCCGCCAGGCACGTCATCCATACCGTCGGCCCGGTATGGCACGGCGGCGCGCAGCGCGAGAAAGAGGTGTTGGCCTCTTGCTATACCAGTTCGTTACGGCTTGCTGCCGAGGCCGGTCTGTCCAGCATTGCCTTTCCCTGCATCAGTACCGGCATCTATGGCTACCCGAAGGAATTGGCTGCGAAAGTGGCGGTTGCGGCCGTGCGGGACTTCCTTTCCAGGGAAAAATCCGCGATGGAAGTGATTTTCGTCTGTTTCTCATCTTCCGATGTTGACATTTACAACCCGCTGCTTGCGGCAGGCGGCTGATTTTAGCTGGAGTATGCGAAAAAATACGGCATCTTCCGCAATATTCAATTGCATATTTAAAAATACAGTATTCAGTATATTTTTCGCCGGCAGGCGCTGCGCGAAGCGGGAACCAAAATCGACGGATAAAATCAAACGCGTTTGTCGCGCGAACTGTTCGCCAAAAAAATATCAAAAACATTTCTGTAGTCGATCCAAAAGCTGGTGAATGCGGCGCGGCCCGGAGGCATTTCCCGTGCGGGGAAATGCCTCCGGCGTCCGCCATTCAATTTGGAGGATTCTATGGCCGCCCCGTTGGTGCGCACCTTGTTGCGCGTATTCCTGCTGCTTCCCCTCTGCGCCGGATTGGCCGGCTGCAGCCAGGGCAGTTCCGAAGCGAAGGCCCAGGCCGCCGCCGGGCCGCCGCCGGTGTCGGTGGTGCCGGCGACCAAACGCGTGGTCCAGGAGTTCGATGAATTCACCGCACGCCTGGAGGCGGTCGATACGGTGGACGTCCGGGCGCGGGTCGCCGGCACTTTGGACAAAGTCCATTTCCGCGAAGGTCAGAAGGTCAAGAAGGGCGACGTGCTGTTCACCATCGACCCGCGGCCATTCGCGCTGGAAGTGGCCCGCACCCAAGCGCGGCTCGCCGCCGCCCGAACCCAATCCGGGCTTGCCAGCAGCGAGTTGGCGCGCGCGGAAAAGCTGCTGCCGATGCAGGCTGTTTCCCAGCAGGAAGTCGATCAACTGCGCGCGGCAGTGCGCACTGACGAGACTGCGATACAAGCAGCCGAAGCCGAGTTGAACGTTGCGAAATTGAACTTAAGTTTCACCCACATTACGTCGCCTATTGATGGTCGCATCTCGCGCGCCTTTGTCACGGCCGGCAATCTGGTCAACGCCGGCGAACCGGTGCTGACCACCATCGTGTCGGTCGAGCGTGTCTACGCGTACTTCGACGCCAGCGAAGCGACCTATTTGAAATATGTGCACGCGGCCCGTGAAGGGTCGCGGCCTTCCTCCGGCGAAACGGCCAATCCGGTGTTGATGGGACTGTCCGATGAGGAAGGCTTTCCGCATCAGGGCCGGATGGACTTCGTCGACAACCGCTTGAACCCGGCGACCGGCAGCATGCGTGTGCGCGCGGTATTCGATAACGCCAATGCGCAATTTACGCCGGGACTGTCGGCGCGGATCAAACTCATCGGCAGTGCATCCCATGAGGCCACGCTGGTGCCCGAGCGCGCGATCTCGACCGATCAAACCCGCAAAATCGTGATGGTGGTCGGCGCCAACAACCAAGTCGAGCCGCGCGAGGTAAAGACCGCTGCGTTGCTCGATGGCATGCGCGTGGTCACCGGTGTCAAAGCCGGCGAAAAGATCATCGTCGATGGCTTGCAGCGCGCGATCCCGGGTGCACCGGTCGCGCCCCAGCTGATGCAGGTGGACGAGAAAGGCATGCCGGTGGCCGCTGCGCCAGCACCGGCACCAGCGCCGCCGCCGAAGGAAGACGCCAAACCCGCTGAGAAAAGCTAGGGCTATCCATGGACATCGCCCGCTTCTTCATCGACCGGCCGCGCTTTGCGACGGTATTGTCGATGTTTATTTTCCTGATCGGCGGGCTGTCGATATTTCAGTTGCCGGTTTCCGAGTATCCGGAAGTGGCGCCGCCGCAAATCGTCGTGCGCGCCCAGTTCCCCGGCGCCAACCCGCGCGTGATCTCCGAGACGGTCGCCACGCCGCTCGAAGAACAGATCAACGGCATCGACAATCTGCTGTATTTCGAAAGCCAGGGCACCGCCGACGGCGTGATGACATTGACGGTGACGTTCAAGATCGGCACCAACCCGGAAAGCGCGGAGACCGCGGTACAAAATCGGATCAATCGGGCGTTGCCACGTCTGCCGGACATCGTGCGGCAGATCGGCGTGACCACCGAGAAGCAGTCGTCCAACCTCACCATGGTCGTGCATCTGGTCAGCCCGGATAACAGCCGCGACGCGCTGTACCTGCGCAACTACGGCCAGTTGCAGTTGCGCGACGAGTTGCTGCACATCCCCGGCATGGGCAGCGTGCTGCTGTTCGGTGCCGGCGACTACGCGATGCGGATCTGGCTCAACCCGCACGAACTGGCCGCCCGCGGCATGACCGCCGGCGAGGTAGTCGGCGCGATCCGCGAGCAAAACGCGCAGGTGGCCGCCGGCGTGGTCGGCGCGCCGCCCACGCCCAGCGGCACGGAATTCCAACTCCAGATCAACACCAAGGGACGCCTGATCACCGAAGAAGAATTCGCCGACATCATCGTGCGCGCCGACCCGGCCAGCGGCGCGCTGGTAAGAGTCAAGGATGTCGGCCGGGTGCAGATGAGCGCCAATACTTATGCGCTGCGCAGCTTGCTCAACAACAAGGAAGCGGCGGCCATCGGGATCTTCCAGGCGCCCGGCAGCAATGCGCTGGCGCTGTCGGACAACGTACGGCAAGTGATGGCGCGGGCCGAGAAAAACTTCCCGCCGGGCGTGGCGTACAGCATCGTCTACGACCCGACCCGCTTCGTGCAGACCTCGATCGAGAAGGTCGTGACCACGCTGATCGAGGCGGTGCTGCTGGTGGCGCTGGTGGTGATCATCTTCCTGCAGACCTGGCGCGCAGCGATCATTCCGCTGCTGGCGGTGCCGGTGTCGATCGTCGGTACCTTCGCGGTGTTGCTGGCATTCGGTTTTTCGATCAACACGCTGACGCTGTTCGGCCTGGTGCTGGCGATCGGCATCGTCGTCGATGACGCGATCGTCGTGGTCGAGAACGTCGAGCGCAACATCGAGAACGGCCTGACGCCCCACGCCGCCACGGTCAAGGCGATGCAGGAGGTCAGCGGCCCGATCATCGCGATCGCGCTGGTGCTGTGCGCGGTGTTTGTGCCGCTCGCCTTCGTGCCGGGTTTGTCCGGGCAGTTCTACAAGCAATTCGCGGTAACGATTGCAATCTCCACCGTGATTTCGGCGTTCAACTCGCTGACCCTGTCGCCCGCCTTGTCAGCGATCCTGTTGCGGCCCCACGATGCGCCCAAGGATGGCCTGACGCGCGGCATCGACCGGCTGTTCGGCTGGTTCTTCGACCGTTTCAACCGTTTCTTCCACCGCAGCAGCGCGGCCTACGGCCGCGGCGTGACCGGCATCCTGGGGCGCAAATCGATCGCCTTGGCCGTGTATGCAATATTGCTTGCGGCCACCGCGCTGCTGTTCGTGCGGGTGCCGGCGGGCTTCGTTCCGGCGCCCGACAAGCAATACCTGATCGGCATCGCGCAACTTCCGGCCGGGGCAGCGCTGGACCGTACCGAGGCGGTGATTCGCCGCATGAGCGCAATTGCGCTGAAGGTGCCGGGCATCGTCGATTCGGTGGCGTTTCCGGGCCTGTCGATCGCCGGATTCTCCGCCGCGCCGAATGAAGGCATCGTGTTTTTTACCCTGGCGCCGTTCGAGCAGCGCACCACATCCGATCTGAGCAAGAACGCGATCCTGGGCCAGGTGAATGGCGCGATCCAGCAAATCCAGGGCGCGCGCATGTTCGTGGTGCCGCCGCCCGCGGTGGAAGGGCTGGGCAATGCCGGCGGCTTCAAGCTGCAGGTGCAAGACCGCAGCGGCCAGGGCGAGCAGGCGTTGTTCGGTGCGGTGTGGGGCACGCTGGGGCAAGTCTATGGCAACCCCAAGTCCAGCATCGGCACCCCTTACTCGACCTACGACATCAACGTGCCGCAACTGTACGCCAACGTGGACCGCACCCGGGCCAAGCAGATGGGGGTGGCGCTGAACGACATCTACGACGCGTTGCAGATCAATCTCGGCTCGCTCTACGTCAACGACTTCACCCGCTTCGGCAAGACCTATCAGGTGATCGTCCAGGCCGATGCGCAGTTCCGCGCCGACGCGCAGGCGATCACGCAGATCAAGACCCGCAACAACAAAGGCGAGATGGTGCCGCTCGGCGCGCTGATGAAGGTCGATCCGACGTTCGGGCCGACCCGCGTCACGCGCTATAACGGCTTTCCTTCGGCCGACATCAACGGCGCGCCCAACCCAGGTTTCTCCAGCGGCCAGGCCGAGGCGGAAATTGAAAAGCTCGTCAGCGCGCTGCCGCGCGGCATGAGTTACGAGTGGACCGAATTGTCTTACCAGGACCGGCTGACGCGCTCGGTCGCGATCCCCGGCACCAGCGCGAAAATCCCGACGCTGGCGGCGGTGCTGATCCTGTCGCTGATACTCGCGGTCCTGGTGCTGGCCGCGCAGTACGAAAGCTTCAGCCTGCCGCTGGCCATCATCCTGATCGTGCCGATGTCGATTCTGTCGGCGCTGTTCGGCGTCTGGATCTCGAGTTTTCCGCCGTTCAGGCAGCCGGGCGACCTGAACATCTTCACGCAGGTCGCGCTGGTGGTGCTGGTCGGGCTGGCGTGCAAGAACGCGATTCTGATCGTCGAGTTCGCCAAGCAACTGGAACAGCAGGGTAAGGAAACGCTCGACGCAGTGATCGAAGCCTGCCGCCTGCGGCTGCGGCCGATCCTGATGACCTCGATCGCGTTCTGCGCCGGCGTCATCCCGCTGATCATCAGCACCGGCGCCGGCAGCGAGATGCGCCGCGCGATGGGGATCGCGGTGTTCTCCGGCATGCTCGGCGTAACCTCGTTCGGGATCTTCCTGACGCCGGTGTTCTACCTGCTGCTGCGCAAAGTCACCGCGCAGCGCCGCGCCAAGGCCGCTCAGTTGCGCGCCGCCGTCGATGCCTGCGCCCATCCGTACCATCCAGGCGAAGACGGTTCTTCTGCGGAGAACAAGGAATGAGCCCGCACAAAACAGCGCAGGCGCTCGCGCTGGCGTTAATCGCAAGCGCTTGCGCCGGCCCGCCCAGGCTGCCGACCTACCACGCACAACTCGGCGCCGACTTCGCCAACGCGCCCGCCACGCAGCAGGAACCGGTGGCGGATTTCTGGCGCGGCTTCGGCGACGCCGATCTCGACGCGCTGGTCGAGCTGGCGCTCAAGGCCAACGCCGATCTGCGCATCGCCGGGGCGAATCTGCGCGAAGCGCGGGCGCTGGCGAATTTCGCCGATGCGCAGTCGAAACCGAGCATCGGCATCTCGGCCGATGCCGCGCGGGCGCGGACCCGCGACGACCAGGGCGAAGCGCAAACGCAGAACGTGTTCGCAGCCGGCTTCGACGTCGCGTGGGAAGCGGATCTGTTCGGCCGCATCGGCGGCGAGCGCCAGGCTGCGGCCGCGCAAGCGTTGGCGAGCGAAGCGCTGGTGCGCGCCGCGCAAGTCAGCGTCGCCAGTGAAGTGGCGCGCAATTATTTCGAGCTGCGCGGCTTGCAGGAACAATTGAACGTCGCGCAAGCGTCGCTGCAGACGCAGCGCGCGGTGCAACAGTTGGTCGATGCGCGGCGCGAAGCCGGTCGCGGCAGCGCGTTCGATTCGGAACGGGCCAGCGCGCTGGCGCAGACCACCGCCGCCGGCATTCCTGCCCTGGAGGCCGCGCTGATCCGCACCCGCTATCGGCTCGCCGTGCTGAGCGGCCAGTTGCCCACCGCGCTGGATCTGCGCCTAGCAAGCCAGAAGCCGTTGCCGGGACTAAAATCCGTGGCGCTGGAGCGCATCGGCTCGCCGGAAAATCTGTTGCGGCGCCGGCCGGACATTGCTGCAGCCGAGCAGCAAGTTGCCGCCGCCGCAGCGCGGGTCGGCGTCGCCCGCAGCCAATTGTTCCCGCGCCTGACCCTGGGCGGAACATTGGGCTTGAACGCGGGACGCATCGGCGATCTCGGCAGTTCGGCGTCGTTCGCCTACAACCTCGGCGCCTCGCTGCTCTGGACGCTGCTCGACTTCGGCCGCAACCGCGCGCAAATTGCCGCCGCGTCGGCCCGCGGCGAAGCGGCCGTCATCGCCTACGAGAAAGCCGTGCTCGGCGCGCTGGAAGAAACCGAAGGCGCGCTCGCCGCCTATACCCGCACCCAACGCCAAACCGAAAGCCTGTTCGGCGCCGCACAGTCGGCCGGAAAAGCGGCCGAGATCGCGCGCGCCCGTTTCGATGCCGGCACCAGCGATTTCCTCGCGGTGCTCGATGCGGAGCGCGAACTGCTCGCCGCGCGCGAGCGCCTGGCGCAGGCGAACACGGCGGGCGCAACCTCGCTGGTCGCGGTCTACAAATCGCTGGCGGGTGGGTGGAAACCTTAAGTTCTTTGTCTTGAATGGATCGCCCGCCGACGGGTCGCAAACTGCAAGGAGAAAACCATGATTTACCGAGGTAGTTGTCACTGCGGCAAGGTCGCATTCGAGGTGGAAGGCGAACTCACCGGGGCAATGGCATGCAACTGCTCGATCTGCTCGCGCAAAGGTTCGCTGATGTGGTTCGTGCCGCGCGACAAGCTGCGCTTGCTCACATCGGAAGACCAGCTCGCCACCTACATGTTCAACAAGCATGTGATCCAGCACCGTTTCTGCCCGACCTGCGGGATCCATCCGTTTGGCGAAGGCGTCGATCCGAACGGCAATCGCATCGCTGCCATCAATATTCGCTGCCTCGAAAACCTTGACCTGGCAACGGTGCCGGTGCACAACTTCGACGGTCGCTCGAAGTGAATGCAGTGGTAGTCGCTGGCGTTGCGTGTTTTTTTGCGTTTCCACAAACCGGCTCGCGCTGCATCGATTAAGGTTATTTTTATGCCGATGTCACGCCTGCCGCCGGCTGCGGCTGGAGGCGTAACCATTGGCAACAAATCCCCATCTATCCTTTCCAGGAACAGCGTTCTTGAACATCAAGGAGCATGAAAATGCCACTACGAATCAATGATGAGGCGCCGGATTTCACGGCCACCACAACCCACGGCGTAATTAATTTCCACGAATGGATCGGTGACGGCTGGGCGATACTGTTTTCCCACCCGAAAGACTTTACGCCGGTATGCACGACGGAATTGGGCTATATGGCGAAACTGGAGCCCGAGTTCAAGAAGCGCAACTGCAAGATTATCGGCTTGAGCGTAGACCCGGTGGATGACCATGCCAAATGGCTGAAAGATATCGAAGAAACACAAGGTTGCGCGGTCAACTATCCGCTGATAGCCGACAGCGACTTGGCGGTAGCGAAGCTCTACAACATGCTGCCTGCCGAGGAAGCCGGCACTTCGGAGGGCCGCACCGCCGCCACCAATGCCACGGTGCGTTCGGTGTTCATCGTCGGCCCGGACAAGAAGATCAAGCTGATGCTGACCTACCCGATGACAACCGGCCGCAACTTCGACGAGATCCTGCGCGTGCTGGATTCAATGCAATTAACCGCCAAACACAAGGTCGCCACGCCGGTGAATTGGAAAAGCGGCGAGGACGTCATTATCGCGACGTCGGTATCCGACGCCGAGGCGAAAGGCATGTTCGCGGAAGGCTGGAAGACAGTCAAGCCGTATCTGCGTCTGGTCAAGCAGCCGCGCTGAACAGGAATTGCCAGCCTTGCAATCCAGTGGGAGCGCCAGCGGCGCTCCCAACATTTAAGGCGCACCGTGATCTTCCGCCAGCTGTTCGAGCCACTGTCAAGCACCTATACCTATTTGCTGGGCTGCGAGGATACCGGGCAAGCGGTCCTGATCGATCCGGTCATCGTGACGGTCGAGCGCGATCTGGCCGCAGTCAGCCGGCTCGGATTGACGCTGGCCTACAGCCTGGACACCCATATCCATGCCGACCACATCACCGCCGCGCTTGAGTTAAAGAAAGCGGTGGGCAGCAAGATTGCCGCGCCGGCGTTCGACCGGCTGCCTTGCGCCGACCTCGGCATCGAGGAAGGAACGCCGTTTCAACTGGGCAGCATCCGCTTGCAGGCGCTGCATACGCCGGGCCACACCGCCGGCCATTTCGCGTATCTGCTTGGCGAGTGCGTATTCAGCGGTGACGTGCTGCTGATTGACGGTTGCGGCCGCACCGATTTTCAAGACGGCGACGCGGATGCCTTGTACCGGAGCGTGCACGACAAGCTGTTCACGTTGCCTGACGACTATCTGGTGTATCCGGCCCATGACTACCAGCACCGACACGTGTCGTCGATTGGGCAGGAAAAGGACCGCAATCCCCGCCTCGGCGCAGGGCGCACGCTGGCGCAGTTCAGGGACATCATGGCGAACCTCAATTTGCCCTATCCGACCTTCATTGATTATGCGGTGCCGGGCAACAGGCTGTGCGGCGTTTGCCCGGACCATCTCCCCGGTGATCTGGAGAAATATTGCCGCCACATGACAGACAGTCCGCAAGGATGACGGGCATAGTGCGCTCGCGGAAAAGCTGCTAATCATGAAAATCACTAGCCCGATCTCGGGGAAAGTCTGAGTCGTCAAGAATCATGCGGTGCGATACTTTATTTCCCTAAGCGCTGCGACTCCCCAATCTATGCAAATCATTGTTCTCGGTGCATCCGCCGGTGGTGGTTTTCCCCAGTGGAACTGCAATTGCACCAACTGTGCGGGTGTCCGCAAGGGCATCGTGAAAGCCGTCGCGCGCACCCAGTCATCAATCTGCGTCACCGGTGACCATTGTCAGGACTGGGCGCTGCTCAACACTTCGCCCGACATCCTGCAACAGATCAAGGCCACGCCCGAACTGCAGCCGGGCCGCAAGCTGCGCGATAGCGGCATTGCCGGCGTGCTGCTGGTAGACGGTCAGATCGATCATTCGACCGGTCTGTATATGCTGCGCGAGCAAAAGCAGCTGCTGCCCCTGTGGTGCACCGATCCGGTCTATGAAGACCTGACCCAGGGCAATCCGATCCTCAAGGTGCTCGAATATTTCTGCGGCGTGGAGCTCCACCACGTACCCCTGGACGGCGCCAGCTTCGAAATTCCGCAGGTGGAAGGGATTACCTTTTCGGTACTGCCGCTGGCCAGCAAGGCCGCGCCTTATTCACCGCACCGCGAGCACTCGGTCGATGGCGACAACATCGGCCTGACCATTACCGACAAGGCATCCGGCCGGCGCCTGTTCTATGCGCCCGGCCTGGGCGCCCGCGATGCGGCGGTGTTGCGGCGCATGCGCGAAGCCGACTGCGTGATGGTCGACGGCACCTTCTGGACCGATGACGAGATGATCGGCTGGGGCCTCAGCGACAAGACCGCCCGCGACATCGGCCACCTGCCGCAATCGGGCGCCGGCGGCATGATGGAGTGGCTGTCGGAACTGCCGGCGCACGTCCGCAAGATCCTGATCCACATCAACAACACCAACCCGATTCTCGATGAGGAATCCCCTCAACGGGCCGAACTGGAGCGACTCGGCATCGAAGTCGCCTACGACGGCATGCGCATCTCCATTTAAAAAAGACGACACCATGATCCGAGCCGACATTCTTGCCGAAGCCGCCACCATCGATGACGGCCGCACCCCGTGGACCCGCGAGGAATTCGAAGCACAACTACGCGCCAAGGGCGAGGTTTATCACATCTTCCACCCGTTCAACGTGATGCTCAACAGCGGCAACGCGACGCCGGAGCAGATCCGCTTCTGGGTGGCCAATCGCTTTTATTACCAGATCGCGATTCCGGTGAAAGATGCCGCGATCATGGCCAACTGCCCCGACCGGGAAATCCGGCGCGGCTGGGTGCAGCGCATACTCGACCACGATGGCTTCGAGTACGGTCTGCCCGGCGGCGAAAAAAGGGTGGATGAAGGCGGCATTGAAGCCTGGATTCGGCTCGGCATCGCCACCGGTCTGAGCCGCGAAGAAATCGTCGATCTGCGCCATGTGCTGCCCGCCGTGCGCTTTGCGGTCGATGCCTACATCAGCTTCGCCCGACGCGCGCCCTGGCAGGAAGCGGTCTGCTCGTCCCTGACCGAACTGTTTGCCCCGGACATCCACAAGCAACGCCTGGCCACTTGGCCCGAGCACTATCGCTGGATCGAATCGTCCGGCCTGCAGTATTTCCGCAACCGCACCAGCCAGGCCCCGCGCGACGTGATCCAAGGACTCAACGTCACGCTGGACTCCTTCAACACCCGGGCCCTGCAGGAACGCGCGCTGGAAATCCTCAAGTTCAAGCTGGACATCCTGTGGGTCATGAACGACGCGATGGGCCAGCATTACGGCGTCACCGCATAGCAGCGACGATCTCGGCACGGCTAGCGCGGTTGGCATCCTCCTTGTTCGGGTCGAAGTCGATCTGCGTCGATCCAATCGATGACTTGGAAATCAGTATCCGGCAACGGCAGTGCCGATTGATTCCATCCCGGCACAGCGAAGAGCGCGCAAGCCAGAGGCGCCACGCGAGACGCACGGCATTCTTCACTGCACCTGCTATGGCGCCGACCCGCGCGCGCACACGGTGGCACGTTCGAGCAGCAGTTCGCGCTCGCGGGTGTTGCGCGTGAGCGATGCCGCGCGCTCGAACTCCGCACGGGCCTCATCGAGGCGGCCGAGCTTGGCGAGAAGGTCGCCGCGCACGCTTGGCAGCAAATGGTAGTTCTTCAGCGAGGGTTCGGAGGTCAGCGCATCGACCAGCTCCAAGCCCGCTGCGGGGCCGAACGCCATCGCGACCGCGACCGCACGATTGAGCTCTACGACCGGAGACGGTGCGAGCTGCGCCAGCGCATCGTAGAGTGCCGCGATGCGCGCCCAATCCGTCTGCCCGGCGGTGCGCGCCCTGGCATGACAGGCGGCGATCGCGGCTTGCAACGCGTACGGGCCATAGGCGGCGCCGAGCGCCTCGGCGCGCTCGAGCGCCGCGAGACCGCGGCCGATCAGCAGGTGATCCCAGCGCGCACGGTCTTGATCGAGCAACAGGACGGGCGCCCCGGACGGGCCGATGCGCGCGTGCGAGCGCGATGCCTGGATTTCCATCAACGGAACCAGGCCGTGGACCTCGGGCTCCTGCGGCGTGAGTTCGGCCAGAATGCGGCCGAGACGCAGCGCCTCTTCGCACAGCGTCGGCCGCATCCAGTCGTCGCCGGCGGTCGCCGAGTAACCTTCGTTGAAGATCAGGTAGAGCACCGCGAGCACCGATGACAGGCGGGCTTCGCGCTGGTCTGCGCGCGGGACCTCGAAGGGCACGCGCGCCGCGGCCAGCGTGCGCTTGGCGCGCACGATACGCTGGGCGATGGTCGGCTCCGGCACCAGGAAGGCGCGCGCGATCTCCGCGGTCGTCAGGCCGCCGAGCAGGCGCAGCGTGAGCGCAACGCGCGCCTCGGGAGGGAGCACCGGATGGCAGGCGACGAACACCAGGCGCAGCAGGTCATCTTCAATCGCATCGTCAACATTCTCGGCACCCGCAGCGTCGCTCGCGCCACCGAAATTCGCCCCGGCCATTTGCTGCTCGGCCTCGAGCTCGCGACCGAGCTCCTGATGCTTGCGCTCCAGCAGTTTTCGGCGGCGCAAGTGATCGATCGCACGGTGCTTGGCGACGGCCGTGAGCCAGGCGCCCGGCTTGTCTGGAATGCCGGACTCGGGCCAGCGCTCGAGCGCAGCGACCAGCGCGTCTTGCGCGAGCTCCTCGGCCAGACCGACGTCGCGCACCATCCGCGCCAGCACGGCGATGATCCGGGCCGACTCGATGCGCCAGACCGCGTCGATCGCGCGCCGGGTATCGTGTGCGGTCATGTGCCGCTGGACTGTCCGGCCTGCAACTCGGGAAAACCGGCTGCGGCCTGCTGGACATCGGCCGGGAAGTCCGAGAACTCCTGCACCTGGCGCACTTCGATCACCTCGTTGTCCGCAGCGGGACAGCGCGACGCCCATTCGACCGCCTCTTCTTTCGACTTCACCTGGATCATCCAGTAGCCGCCGAACACCTCCTTGGCTTCGGTGAAGGGGCCGTCGATTACCGTGGGCTTGCCTGCGCAAAAGGAGACGCGCGCCCCCATCGACGGCGGATGCAGGCCGTCGAGCGCGAGCAGCACGCCGGCCTTCTGCAGCGCTTCGTTGTATTTCATCATCGCGGCAACCGCCTTGGCGTCCGGCATCGTGCCCGGGGCTGCCTTTTCGTACCCCTCGGGGATCATCAGCATCATGAATCGCATCGTATTTCTCCTTTCATTTCGAGCATGGAAGTCTAGACGCCGATTTGCGCGCGCAGGCGCTGTTCCTGCTCCCGAAGTTCCGGCGTGAACTCGGCGCCGAAGTCCTTGGCCTCGAACACCTCCCGAATTTCAATCTCGGATCGCATGATGTTCTCCAAATGGTTACAAGTTTACTGAGGAAATTGATGCGCTATTGACAGATTCGTAGGGCGGAAAAGCGCAGCGCATTCCGCCGTATGTCGGTGTGCTACGAAGCATAACGGCGGAAGACGCTGCGCTTTTCCGCCCTACATGATCTACATCCCGGCCTGGTCAGGACACCCTTTCTGCATCGCCTGTTGCATTTCGTCCGGACTCACATCGCGCACGTGGGTGGCGATCGACCAATAATGACCAAACGGGTCTTCGAGCAGGCCATAACGATCGCCCCAGAACATGTCCGCGAGCGCCATCTTGACCGTCGCGCCGGCGTCGACCGCACGTTTGAAGGCGGCGTCGACATCCTCGACATACAGATGGATGGTGACCGGCGAACCTTTCAGCGACTTCGGTCCGAACGAACCCCAATTAGGGAATTCGTCGACCAGCATGACGGCCGAATCGCCGATACGGATCTGGGCATGCATCAGTTTGCCCTGCGGCCCTTCCAACCGTCCGACTTCCTCTGCGTTGAATGCCTTCTTGTAAAAGGCAATGGCATCGGCCGCACCGGCGCAAACCAAGTGTGGCGTTACTGTGCGCATCCCGTCTGGAATAGGTTTTACTTGCGGCATGGTAATTTCTCCTTCCGGTTTCGGGTTAAGGAACCGGGCTTCCGGCCGAAGTCGACCGGCGCAACCCACGCTCCACTGACACGACGCACGACGCCGGGCGAAATCGACATGTCGAGCGAACTTTTTTCGCATTTTAGCGCTGCGTGGCGGCCTCACATTGATCCACGGCAGACCGCAAGCACAGCCTGCGTTGCAGGCGCGCGATGCGCAGCTTTTCACCGGCATCCGGAATTGAATCCTTGTCATCGGTGTTGATGCCCTGATGCGCAACGCGCAACGCGCAACCTGGTGTTAGATATAGGGGGTATGAAGATAAACATCGCATCTTGCGCACGATTCAATTGCGTATTTTAAAATACAGAAACCAGTATATTTTCGGCAGCGCGCACTGCATGCTGCAGCCGGCGCGGCCGGTACAGATAGACCTTCCCGATGTTCTGGCTATAATCCAGGTAGCGAATCCGCTTCCGCAGCTGCTCGGGCGAGCGGAGTTTCATCGGCGCATTGTGGCTGCATAAAAACACAGCGCATGTGCCGCAAAACAAGCAGGCAAGCAGATTTCGATCGGCGCAGCGTACGAGGTGATCTCATGTTAAAGCGGGTAATCGCGGCGGACCTGAATGTCGCCTTTGAAGAGGCGGGGCGCGCCGACGGCGCAGCAGTGCTGCTTCTGCATGGTTTTCCGTACGACGTTCGCGCGTACGACGAGGTAATCCCTGTTCTCGTTGCGGCCGGTTGCAGAGTCATTGCACCGTACTTGCGCGGATTCGGAGCGACGCGTTTTCTGTCGGAGAGAACCCCGCGCTCGGGGCAGCAGGCGGCGCTGGCCCACGACCTGCTGGCGTTGATGGATGCGCTCGCTATCCCGAGTGCCGTGCTGGCGGGCTACGATTGGGGCGGCCGCGCAGCTTGCATCGTCGCCGCCTTATGGCCGCAACGCGTGGTCGGACTGGTCTCAGGCGGCGGCTACAACATTCAAGACATCCCCGCTTCGGCCAAGCCGGACGCGCCGGAAAACGAGTTCCGCTTCTGGTATCAGTACTACTTCCACAGTGAGCGCGGCCGCGCCGGGCTGGCTCAGAGCCGGCGCGAATTCGGCAAGCTCTTATGGCGACTTTGGTCTCCCAACTGGCAGTTCGACGACGCCACCTTCGAACGTACCGCAGCATCGTTCGACAATCCGGACTTTGTGGAGGTGGTCATTCACTCGTACCGACACCGCTTTGGATTGGTAGCGGGAGATCCAAGGTTCGAGGAGACCGAACGCAGACTGGCCACCCAACCAAGAATTTCCGTGCCCACCGTCGCTTTGGATGGGGCTGGCGATGGCGTCATGCCCATCGGCGGTTCAAAATGGCACGCTGCGTTCTTTACCGGCAGATACGAAAGGCGGGTCATTCCCCTGGCGGGCCATGACTTGCCCCAGGAAGCCCCTGCCGAGTTTGCTGCGGCCGTGTTGTCATTGCTTTGACGGCCGTGAAAAATCATTGGGTTTTAAGAAAACGATAGTGGAAATCAGACAAGCCAGGCATCGCGCGCTGTCCCAATCCCGATTCCGCATCGTCGAGCAAGCGCATGACAGAGTGCAAGGCACGGGCTCATCAATCGCCCTGGCCACGGAATTAACGGGGATAGGCCACGGTTTTCTGTTGGCGTTGACTGCTGCGTTACCGTACGTGCCCCCGAGAGATCCTCAGAATCCGATTTTCATTGTACTCAGACACATAGAGCGCTTTGTCAGGGCCAAACACAAAACCGGTACCAGACGAGGGGCCAACACCGAATCCCGATCCGATAATGGTGGCGTTACCACGCTTGTTGAAACGAAGAAGGTCGCTTCCATTCAGGACATAGAGCGCGTTCCCGAAGCCGCCTGCTCCCGGACCAAAGGCGAGGTAGGTATCAAGACCGGCCAGCCCGGTCGCAAACGCATTGTCTGCCAAGGTTCCATCTGCGTTGTAAATCCTGATTGTTCCATCTGCGAGGGCTACGAAGATCCGGTTGTCGTCGTCGATCGCAATGCTGCCAGGCCGGCTAGGGGTCGAAAACAACACGGTGGGAGCGCTTCCGTGACTCGTCAGGACCTGGGGGCGGTCATCGGAAAAAACAAGGCGTCCCGCATGGTCGAACTTCATGTCATCCACATCAGCAAAGCCGGAATTAAAAACAACCGTCGCTGTTTGATCTTGGAAAATCGCCGCTAGAATACCTCCTCCCCCGACAAGGACGGAATTTGGGACGCCGCTTATAAGTCCGGCAGCGTCAACAAGAACCACATCAGGGTCAACCATGGGCGGACCAAATTCTGAAGCTGAGCCTCCCCCAGGAGTGACCCTGTGAATCCGGTCACCTCCGTGTCGTCCCACATAAAGTGCTCCATCCGGCCCGAAAGACAGTTTCATTGGTTCGTTTACATCGGAATAAATCTCAACGTTGAACCCGGCAGAGACGGTCGGTAATGCTAACGTGACCGACGATGTTGCCAACATCGAGACCCCGCTGGCCGAATTATTTGCAGCTCCTGTAGGTGCCAGAGCCGAGTCGTCGGCACCTTCGCCGCCGCATGCGTTAAGGAAAGCAAAAAGAGCGCCCATGAAGATCCGGCCAAGATTCAAAGTTTGCTGTTCCATGTCTGTACACTCCAGGCTGATAGAAATTCCCTTGCGTGCCTACTTGCTCTAGTTTGTTGATATTAGGACGGGGTATTGCAAGGCATTTTGAGATCGATCAAATGCTGCTTTTTCTGGGAGTCAGAATAGGTTTACCAGAAAGCAGCTTTGCAGCCAGTCCGACCACCGGTAATCTTTTCGAGGATGGCACGAATTGATGCCAGTAAAGAAGCTTGCTTTGTTCGTGGAAGGACGCAAATTGGCCTGGCAAGATATGCCAGCGGACCGTCTTCGGCGGCCGCTGAATTTCAACGTGTGTGTCGAGCATCGCAGGTAACTATGCCGGTGCAAGTCCGGCAGCCACGTGGCAGCCTGAACAGATCCCTGTGTGATGTTAAATAGTGCGAGTATGCCGATAAACATGGCATTTACCGCATTATTTCATTGCGTGTTTAAAAATACAATTGACAGTATATTTTCCGGCACGGCGCACTGCATTCCGCGGCCAGCATGGTCAAGATAGCCTCGACCTGCGGCGCTCCGCTGTCGCGAAAGTGCTTCAAGCGATGCCAGCGGGCAGCGCATCCTAGACCTTCCCGATGCGCTGGCTATAATCAAAATAATGAATTCGCTCCGTTAGCGAGCTATGGCGATGAGAACTGACGAAGAGATTAAAGAAATCGTTGAGGGCGCGTTTCAACCGCTTCGATGCGTAGCAGAAATTTGGGACTACGGACACAAGCTGCGTTTTCGAGTCTTCGATCAGAACGACCAGTCGCTCTTTGCCTGCCCAGAGCTTGTGCTTCGCACAATACAAGATAATTCACAACTGGTTTCCGTCATCGCTCAGGCCCGGCAGCATATCGAAGCAACGGGTATTTCGTTAGTGCCGTGGGACATTGTCTAATGCGTCCTATTTGTTCCGCTAACAGGGCAATTAACTGGTACGGCTAACGGTCGCCCGTTATTTTTGGCGTCAGGAGCTAATCATGAACCGCATTGCTATCGCTCTTGCACTGCTGGTCTTTGCCTCCGCTTCGAATGCAGGTACTGATTATCAGTGTGTAAACGACTGCACAGGCAAGGGCTACATGTATCAGTACTGCCAATCACGTTGCTCATACGACGATAACCCATCTCGCCAACGCCCAATCCAGCCACAGAATCCGTTCCAAATGCCTCAAATACCCCAGACAGACTATAAATGCGTCAGCGACTGTACAAGCAAGGGCTATTTGTATCAGTACTGCCAGCAACGATGTTCCTACTAACAAGTAGGAGAAATAATTTATTTGGGGGTATCAACATGGAAATGATCCGTATACGGTCTAGTGCTATTACCGCTGTCGGCTATGATCCAACAACTCAGCGAATGCAGATCAAATTTATTGAAGGCCATACATATAATTTTCGTGTGCCATCTCACATCTTTGAAGGATTTCTTGATGTATACCGCAGGCACCGATATAAGCCGCAGGGTTTGCGGCATACGGCGGACAAACGCTATTCGTTATACGGAGGATTGAATGAAAAGGGTCCGTTCTCTGAAGTCTTTGCTGCTGCTTTTCATATCCCTCGTCCCGGCAATGACAGTTGCTAGCAAAGTCACTATGAGTCCGTTATGCGGGGTGATGGAGAACAGGCTCGTCGTCTCTACCATCATTGAATCTAGGCAAGTTGGCGGCCACTCCAAGAAGAGCCAGGGGCCTTGGCGGGAACTTTGGGATATTCGCTGCTCCTTACAGTCGTGGCAGTGCCAAGCCGCCCACTTGTATCTGGAACAACTGGATAAGGGTGAACCGCTGGGTCTGTTCGATTTCGGCCTGGCCATCGACATGAAGATCGCTGCAGCCAAGGGCAGCGTATATACGCTCGTTTGGGGGCCCTTCCGAACCTTTACGGTGGACCTAGCACAAAAGAAAGTTATCTACCGTGAATCATCAGAGTCTTTAGACGGCTTAGGTGAGGGGCCGTGCAATTAATGCTTTCACATAACATTTCGTTCCACGGGACTGGCCGCCTGCGGCGTCCATCCGGTGAACTCAAATATTCGGCTGCAGCTGGAGTAAAAGGATGTCTCAACAATTTGCGTGGTGGCTCAACCAAATCGGCATTATTGTCGAGATTTGCGGTGGGGGTTACTTGGTCTTCCGCGCGTGGCGATCCAAACACGTAGTTGCCGGAATGAAAACGGATATGGACAGCATCGAGCATTCCGTTGAAGCTCTGCTTCGCGAGATCCGAGGCAACTTCAGCAATCAGAGGCTCGGTTTCATTCTTCTGGTTCTGGGTCTGCTCATGCAACTCGCAAGTAATGGCTTCGAGCATCGGGGTCAGGTCTAGCTTAGGAGCAAAGAATCAATCGAGGGGTTGGCGATGCATCTTAGCTAGACCTGATCCTTTGCTTTGGTGACGCATAACAAGTCGGTAGAGCGGACCGTCTTCTGCGGCCGCTCACCTCCAACATTTGGCTTAAGCAACCGGAGAAAACGGTATGTTTCGTTTGAAGACAGCACGCTATATGCATAATCTGCAAATTATCGTCTTTGTCTCTCTAGCAATCGCTGTGCTTGGTGGATGCTCTTCGAGCGACTACAAGGAATCAGTCAGGAGTGGCAGGTTCAAGCATGACTTCCTGTATTGGACGGGACTTGGCAACTACCAGAAACTGGAGGCAGCAGCTGACGTATTCCTGGAAGGTACTAATGAATGCATTCTTGATGTCCGAGACAAAGGCATTACTTACGAAAAGTCCGTCAACTGCGCATTGCTTGAAAAACTGGCCGATGCGTACCTTAGTGCTGGTGGTGATGCGCCAAGAGGTGAAGAGCCGTCTGTAATTTATGCGCGGGGTCAAGAGGCTCTCAAGTACATGTGGATGGCACGCGCAGTGTCGACGTTGGGAGGCGGGCATCAGACCCTTTGGGTCTGGTGAAGCAAGGAGCATTCTTGACGTGAGCCCAACAATACGCTCAACACCGACCGCACAAAGGCATGTGCCTTTGTTTTCCCGCTGCGCTCGCCCAAGGCCGTAATCCGCATACCGTAGGGGGAGGAGTCCATTTCATTGCCCTACGTGGCCGTCGGCAGTCGCCAACACCGCCATTTCATCCCGCCACCCTTTGCCGCAACTCACTGCAGGCAACGTATCTCGCGCAGCGCCACGGTGAGCATCGCGGCGTCCAGCGTGCCCGCCAGTTGCAGGTCGGCCAGCAGCTTGCGGTAGCGCGCCAGCGCGTTTTGATCCTTGTCGGCCCAGGCCTACAGGATGGTTTCTGCGTGTTGTTCGGCGGGGTTGAGCGCGAGCGCGGCGGCGGTCAGGCTGCGGTGCGCGCCGGACAGGTCGTCGAGCAGCGCGGCGCGCGCCAGCGCTTGCCATTGGCTGTCGGCCGGCAGCAGCCCGATCTGGTTGTGCAGCCAGTTCAGGCTGAGGTCGCCGCCGAAGCCGAAATACACCGCGCCGACCAGGTCTGCCGGCCGTTTGCATGCGGCGGCGACTTCGGTGATGTCGAGCGCGCAGTATAGCGCGTCGCACTTGGCGATCCGCAGCGCGAGGTCGACCGGTACGCCGGCGCTGCTGAAGCTGGTGGTGCTGGCTTCCAGCTGGGCGCGGTCGGGGCCGATCAGCAGCGTGCTCAGGTGTTCCGCCAGCGTCGCCACGCCGGGCGGCGATTCGCAAGACCCGCGCCGATCATCGGTGCCGCAATCTTGCCTGTCAAACGGCTGCCGCAACGCCGGAATCAGCCTCAATAGTTGATAAAAATGTGGAGTATAAGAAAAAACAGGCATATTCACGCAGGTATTTTCTTGGTTGTTGAAAAATACAGATTGATGTATATGTGGGCGAGGTGCCGTAGCATGGCGCTGAACTTGCGAAGTCCAACATTCGTTAGCGGAATCTGTGAGTGCCAGATGTTGGTCTTTGCAGCCCAACCTACGTGTTGACGTTCTCCATTTTCAGGGTAATTTTTCTTGAAACTTCTTGTTTGCTTTAGCCTGCTCAATTGCATGATTAATTGTCGAATTCAAAATGGACGGCGCATGAGCATTCTCTTCAACTGGCAAATAAAATGACCCAAAAAAATCAGGTCCAGAATCGCTGAAGATCCAGACGCATGAGCGAATTTCAACATGTCCAAAGTTTCTTTTTGAAGAAGAAAAGCCAAACTCAACGACGCAAGGAACCCCAAGAATTACTACCCTAGCCTCTTCATGGGCAGTTGATTCTTTGGACTCTTTAACCAAAGACACCCCAGCTTTGCACTGCAAATAAAGGCGAGACGCCTTAGCATCGTCAATTTTCATAATCATTGATTAATTGCTTACGGCGCATGCTGTATAGCAAAATTTAGCTTTCGGAATGGTGGTTGAAATACTAATCGTCGGTACTTTTAACTGATATCCATGGATAATTTAGGTGCTTTTAAGTAATTTTACAGTAACTATATGTTCGTTATGGAACTTTTTAGTTCTGTAAAGTTACTTTGTAAGTTGGTAGCGTTCCAACACATGAACGCCACAAACGAAACGATCAGACAACAATTCAGCGCACGACTGAAGAAAGAATTCATTCGTGCCGGATTGCCTGTATCAAGCCCCACTCAGATTGCGAACGAGTTCAATCGCCAGTACCCGTTACACAAAGTGACGGCCCAAACGATGCGCAAGTGGTTGTTGGCGGATGCTATCCCTACGCAGGCGAAGCTTTTGGCGCTTGCTGACTGGCTTGGCGTGTCGCCTCAATGGTTACGATTTGGCATGGGAGCGCGGAAGCCGTCGAAATCAAGTGAAATCACGTCTTATGAGACTGCAGTCCAATCAGAAATCACCGTCTATGGTCAGCAGCAGGCCCTGCTCGTTCCTGTGGTCGAACTCTTGACTCGCCTGTCTCCTTCAAACGTGCGTTTGGTAGAAAATATCGTTCGGTGTGTACTTGCCGAGCAGGACATCAATGCATGATTGACTGTTCAAGGCCATAAGCCGCATTCCATTGCCATACGTGATATTTTATGATAAATCAGTGGGGTATGCCGATAAACATGGCATTTACCGCATGATTTCATTGCGTGTTTAAAAATACAATTGACAGTATATTTTCCGGCACAGCGCATTGCATTCTGCGGCCAGCATGGTCAGGAAAGCCTCGACCTGCGGTGCTCCGATGCCGGCGGATAGCGTACCCGGTAAAGGTAGACCTTCCTGGTGCTCTGGCTATACTCAAAATAGAGTTTTCGTGTGACTGATGACCGTACCGGTGTATGCCGCAGGGTCTGCAGCATACGGTAGATAAACGCTAATCGCTAGGGGTGTGGGAGAACTATATGAACATCCGCAACATTGTTGCCGGTTTCATCGGGTTATTTTTGCTCGTGGGCTGCGCGCAAATGATGGCGCAGCAGCGCGTCAAAGAGATACAGACCAAATTCCTGGCCGCACGGGATGTTTGCAAGCAACGCTACGAGCAGGGTACTTACAAGACGTATACCGAGCGAACCAAGTGCTTAAATGACTCCGCTCTACAAATCGCGGTCGAAGCGGAATACCCATATTTGGATCTCGTAGTTCTGGGTAATGCGTACCGTGCGTCCCTGGCAAAGCGCATTGATGATGGCTTCACCAACGAGACGGACGCATCCTTGCTTCAAGCCCAGCTTGGCACCCTCATCGCTCAAGAAGAGCAAAAACGCAATGCTCTTGCGATTCAGGTACGTTCCGAACAGCAGCGAGCTCAAGCAGCCTCTGTGTATTCTGTTGGCTCCATTCTTCAGGGTATGGCCGTATATCAGCAGTCGCTTCAACCGCGTATGCCTGTTACCTGCATCCAAACCGGAAATATCGTCACGTGCAACTGATTGCAGATACGGAAGACCGATGAGCAACAAGCAAAAAGAAATCCAGATTCAATCCTGGACCCGATTTTGTCAGTTGGTCGAAGAGGCCGAGGAGTGCACTGGCAAATTTTTTTTGTTTCGCGGAGTCACGGATCGGAACCATCGTCTCATCCCAAAGATCGGTCGACCAGACGCGAGAAAAGATCCGCAGAACGGAGCCTCGCTAGCACATTCACAGGAGCACGAGGGGCGTGCCCTTGAGATGTTTAAGCGAACGGCACGTGCCCAAGTCTCCTATGAACCGAACTCGGATCTTGAGTGGCTTTCGGTTGCACAGCATTTTGGCGCGCCTACGAGGTTGCTCGATTGGTCTGAGAGTCCATTCGTCGCTGCTTACTTCGCGATGGAAAAGGCAGGAACGACTGGATCGCCAGCTATTTACGTATTAGAGGCTCCGCCATTCGCAAATCCAGATGAGTTGCGCGAACCGTTTTCCTTATCGGAGGTGCGAACCTATCTCCCGCCGTACATTACTCCACGAATTCAGGTCCAGCGAAGTGTATTCACCGTTCATCCGTGTCCATCGTCAGAGTACGTTCCACCATCACTAGCGATCTGGGTGTTTCCTCAAGGGAAGCCGTGCTTCGATATCAAACGTACAGTTGATCGGTGTGGATTCAATCGTGCCTCCCTATTCCCCGATCTTCAAGGGCTCGCGGAATACGTCGGATGGTTGTACAAATGGGGGCGCATCCCTGACGAGCTTTCATAGAAATATCGGCCCTAACATCATTCGAGCCGACGCAGTGAAACGTCGTGGGCGCTACGCGGTTCTGTTCGGAGCCGGTGCGGCTCAAGAAAACGTTAGGCGTGTTGCGAAAGGATCGCCCATGAGAACCCTGTTGTTATGTCTTGTTTTGTCATTCCCGTTACTCTGCATGGCAGAAGTATTCCGGTGCGGTGAACCAAAAGGCATCGCTATGTGGTCACTGCAAAACCATAAAGTCGCCCCGGACGGATTCGCTGGCGTTCAGCCCGTGGTTATCGTTGAAGGCGCAGAAATGACCATTGTTTGGGGAGACACAAAGCAAACAAATCCAGGTGCCCCCGACAAAGTATGGAAGGCCGCGGTGTTTCTCCATACTGAAGATACGATAAGCGGCGTCGCGGTGGATGATGGCCCGAGGGGCTCCGCCTCGATGCTATACACCATCGACATCAAGCGAGGTTACCTCTATTTTTCGACGCACAAGAACAGTGTGCTGTTGAACGCATCTGGTGCATCCACATTTGTTTCGAAATGTTCCCAATGAGAGCGATGGGATCAACATTGCTCACCACTGCAGGCGATTCGTTTCAAAGCCTGCCTATCAAGGCCGTAAGCCGCACCCCGTAGGGCGTCAATAAGCGCAGCGCATTGCGCCGCATGTTCTAAACATACCTGCCAGTGTATTTTGAAAACCACAGGCGATACGTGCGGGAACATGCCTGTTTTGCCTGATACCCCAATATTTTTGTAAAGCCATGCAGACGGGGCTGCGCAATACTTCAGCCATACTTCATCAGCTTGCGGCGCAATGCGCTTCGCTTATTGACGCCCTACCTTGGTTACGGTGTTGATACACGTCACCGCATGATGTGTATGCTAAATTCCAGCAATGCCTAATTACCGACGCGCCTGGCATCCGGGCGGCACTTACTTCTTTACGGTCAATCTGCTGCAGCGATCCGGCAACGATCTGCTGGTGCGGCATATCGATCTTCTGCGCGATGCAGTACGCGAGGTGCGGATCTCGCATCCATTCACCATCCACGCATGGGTCGTGTTGCCTGATCATCTGCATTGCGTGATCGAGCTGCCGGTGGGCGATGCGGATTTTGCGGTGCGCTGGCGCCTGATAAAAATCCGCTTTTCCAAATCCCTGCCCCGGACCGAATGGCGCTCCTCAGTGCGCGAGCGTCGCGGCGAACGTGGCATTTGGCAGCGGCGTTATTGGGAGCATCTGATTCGCGACGACCGCGATTTTGCTGCGCACATGGATTACGTCCATATCAATCCGCTCAAGCATGGCTTGGTACGCAGGGTGATTGACTGGCCGTATTCGACGTTTCACCTGTTGGCAGCGCACGGCGTTTATCCTGCGGATTGGGCTGGCGCCGATGAGGGTCAGATGGATTATCAGGAGTAGGCATGCGGCGCAATGCGCTGCGCTTATTGACGCCCAACGTGTTATTTGATGATAAATCATGGGGTATGCCGATAAACATCGGATCCCCCGTGTCGGCTGGCGATCAGGAGAAAATTGCCGACTGTTTGTTCGACTTCGCGAACACAGGTTACAGCTTGAAAGATTGGCTGAAGGAATGCGCCAGTTTCTCTAAAGCTGCTGTCGAAGATTACGTCAAGAAGAATCCACCCTTGGATGCCTGCTGCGACATCTGCAATGCAAACAAGCATTACGTGATCACCAAGTACACCCCGGTCACAGACAACGTCTCCGCCTGCGGTAACTACGTTGACAAACGTAGTTGCCGTGACTAGCATCAATAATACCAATTCAACTCTAAAAGGAGAACTCAAATGTTGATGAAAAATCTATTGATGGCTGTAGCGATGAGTACCGTTGCCGCCTCCGCATTCTCCGACGATGCCGCACGGGCGGCGGCGAAGCAAGTGATCGAGCTGAAAGACGGTTCGAAGCTGTACATCTTCAAGGACGGAAAAACGGCCATGGAAAATAAATACGGTCGTGCTTTCCGCATGAAAAAGGGCATGGTGATGGAAACCAAGGATGGCCAGACGCTCATGATGCATGGCGACGAAGTGATGCGCCTGGAATCCCTGCTCAAAGAGGGGCATGGACATGACAATAATTAGCAAGCGCAGCCTGCGTTGCCGTTGATCGGGTCGAGCTAACGGGCGCAATCCCGTTAGCTCGACCCGATCGGCGCTATTTGATGTTAAATACTTGGAGTATGCCGATAAACATGCCATCTCCCGCGCAATTTCATTGCGCGTTTAAAAATACATCCAGCAGTATATTTTTGGCGGTCACGCGCTGCATTGCGCAGCCAGCGAGCGCCAATACCGCCATTCAATCCCGCCACCCTTTGCCACAACTCGTTACAAACACCGTATCTCGCGCAGCGCGACGGTGAGCATCGCTGCGTCCAGCGTGCCGGCCAGCTGCAGCTCGGCCAGCAGCTTGCGGTAGCGCTCCAGCGCGTGTTGCTCCTTGTCGGCCCACGCGCGCAGGATGGTTTCCGCATGTTGTTCGGCGGGGTTCAGCGCGAGTGCGGCGGCGGTCAGGCTGCGGTGCGCGCCGGACAGGTCGTCGAGCAGCGCGGCGCGCGCCAGCGCCTGCCACTGGCTGTCGGCCGGCAGCAGGCCGATCTGGTTGTGCAGCCAGTTCAGGCTGAGGTCGCCGCCGAAGCCGAAATACACCGCGCCGACCAGGTCTGCCGGCCGTTTGCATGCGGCGGCGACTTCGGTGATGTCGAGCGCGCAGTACAGCGCGTCGCACTTGGCGATGCGCAGCGCCAGGTCGACCGGCACGCCGGCGCTGCTGAAGCTGGTGGTGCCGGCTTCCAGCTGGGCGCGGTCGGGGCCGATCAGCAGCGTGCTCAGGTGTTCGGCCAGCGTCGCCACGCCGGGCGTGAAGCGCGCGATCACCGCCGCCATGTCGGCCATGTCCGGCTGCTGGCGGTGGTGCAGGAACCACAGCGTGCCGCGCTCGACCAGCCGTTCGGCCTCGACGCTGAGTGCGATCTGGGTCGCGTAGCCGATGCTGCTGTCGAGCCCGCCGATCGCCTGCCACAGGCTGACCAGGCCGAACACTTCGCGCGCCAGCAGGTAGGCGCGCACGATTTCAAACGGGCGGGCGCCGGTTTCTTCCTGCATCCGGTGCACGAACACGCTGCCGACCCGGTTGACCATGCTGTTGGTGACATGGGTGGCGATGATCTCGCGCTTCAGCGGGTGCTGCTGCATGGCGGCGCGGTAGCGCTCGCGCAGCGGCAGCGGGAAGTAGCGCTCCAGCGCGGTCGCGACATACGGGTCGTCCGGCAGGTCGGAGCCGACCAGTTCCTCGCACAGCACGATCTTGCTGTAGGCCAGCAGCACCGCCAGTTCCGGCGCGGTCAGGCCGGCAGCGGGGCCGTCGGCGGCCAGCTTGCGGGCGCGCAGTTCCTGCTCGGTCGGCAGGTATTCCAGTTCGCGCTTGAGCTTGCCGGCCTGTTCCAGCGCCTTGATGTAGCGCGCCTGCGCATCCAGCAGCGCGCCGCCGCGGGCGCGGGTGAGGGACAGGCTCTGGGTCTGGAACTGGTTGTCGCGCAGCACCAGTTGCGCGACTTCCTCGGTCATCTCGGCCAGCAGCTTGCTGCGCTGCTTGGCGGTCAGCTCGCCGTCGGCCACCACCGCATTCAGCAGGATCTTGATGTTGACTTCGTGGTCGGAACAGTCGACGCCGCCCGAGTTGTCGATCGCGTCGGTGTAGATGCGGCCGCCGGCCAGCGCATATTCGATCCGTCCCAGCTGGGTGAAGCCCAGGTTGCCGCCTTCGCCCACCACCTTGCAGCGCAGTTCGCTGCCGTCCACCCGCACCGCGTCGTTGGTGCGGTCGCCGACCTGCAGGTGCGTCTGCCGGCCGGATTTGACATAGGTGCCGATGCCGCCGTTGTACAGCAGGTCGACCGGCGCCTTCAGGATCGCGCGGATCAGGTCGGCCGGCGTCAGCACTTCGGCCTCGATGCCGAGCACCCGGCGCACCTCGGGCGACAGCGGCAGCGACTTGGCGCTGCGCGGGAACACGCCGCCGCCGGCCGAGATCAGCGCCGGGTCGTAGTCGGCCCAGGACGAGCGCTCGAGCCCGAACAGGCGCTCGCGCTCGGTGAAGCTGGCTTCGGTCTGCGGTTCCGGGTCGAGGAAGATGTGACGGTGGTCGAACGCGGCGACCAGCTTGATGTGGCGCGACAGCAGCATGCCGTTGCCGAACACGTCGCCCGACATGTCGCCGATGCCGGCCACCGTGAAGTCTTGATTGCGGATGTCGTGGCCCAGCTCGCGGAAATGGCGCTGCACCGATTCCCATGCGCCGCGCGCGGTGATCGCCATCTTCTTGTGGTCGTAGCCGACCGAGCCGCCCGACGCGAACGCATCGTCGAGCCAGAAGCCGTATTCGTGCGCGATGCCGTTGGCGATGTCGGAAAAGGTCGCGGTGCCCTTGTCGGCCGCCACCACCAGGTACGGGTCGTCGGCGTCGTGCCGCACCACGTTCGGCGGCGGCACCAGCTTGCCACCGACCAGGTTGTCGGTCAGGTCCAGCATGCCGCGCAGGAAGGTCTGGTAGCAGGCCACGCCTTCCTTCTGCAGCGCGTCGCGGTCGCCGGCCGGTGCCCGCTTGAGCACGAAGCCGCCCTTCGAGCCGACCGGCACGATCACCGCGTTCTTCACCATCTGCGCCTTGACCAGCCCCAGCACCTCGGTGCGGAAATCCTCCATCCGGTCGGACCAGCGCAGCCCGCCGCGCGCGACCTTGCCGCCGCGCAGGTGCACGCCCTCGACCCGCGGCGAATAGACGAATATCTCGAACATCGGCCGCGGTTCCGGCAGGCCGGGCACCAGCTGCGGATTGAACTTGAACGACAGGTAGGGCTTGGGTGCTGGCTTCAGTGCGCCGGCGACGTCCGTTTGAAAATAATTCGTGCGGGTGGTGGCCTGGACCAGCGCCAGGAACTGGCGCAGGATGCGGTCCTCATCCAGATTCGCGACCTGCTCCAGCGCGGTCTCGATCGCCGCCGCCGGCGGCAGGGCGGGGCGCTGCTGCTCGCGCTGGTGGGCCTGGGCCGGATCGAAGCGCGCCAGGAACAGTTCCAGCAACTGGCGCGCGATCTGCGGATGGCGGGTCAGGGTCTGGCAGATGTAGGGCTGGCTGAAGGTGAAGCCGGCCTGCTGCAGGTACTTGCTGTAGGCGCGCAGGATCACCACCTCGCGCCAGGTGAAGCGCGCGCTCAGCACCAGCCGGTTGAAATCGTCATTCTCCGCCGCGCCGCGCCAGACTTGGGCGAAGCTGTCCTCGAAGATGGCCTTGACCAGGTCCAGCGCCAGTTCGGTGCCGGACTCGACGCTCATCGAGAAATCGTGGATCCATACCGGTGCCGCATCCAGCGGCGCGATCCGGTACGGATGTTCGTCCTGCACCCGCACCCCCATGTGCTCCAGCATCGGCAGGCTGTCCGACAACGGTACCGGCCCGCCGGCGTGAAACAGCTTGAAATGCAGCTGTTCGGGCTGCGCTTCGAGCCGCCGGTATAGCGACAGGCCCAGGCCCGGCGCCGCAGCTGCGCCTGAACCTTGCTGCGCCAATTGCTCGATCATCTCGATGTCGTGCACCGCCAGCCGGGCCGAATAATCTTCCCGGTAGCCGGCCGGGAACGCGCCGGCATAGCGGCGGTGGAGCCGGGTGCCGTGCTCCTCGCCGCAGTGTTCCAGCAGCGCCGCATGCACTTCGTCCTGCCAGCGCCGCCCGGCCTGCGCCAGCCGTGCTTCGAGCGCGGCCACGTCGAACTCGGGGATGCCGCTGCCGGGCCCGGTGCGCACGGTGAAATGAATCCGCGCCAGCGGCGACTCCGACAGCTGCACATTGAACTCCGCGCTGACGCCGTTGAACGCCTCCAGCAGGATCTGCTGCATGCGCTGGCGCAACTCGGTGTTATAGGTTTCGCGCGGCACGAACACCAGGCAGGACAGGAAACGGCCGTAAGGGTCGCGCCGCACGAACAAGCGGGTGCGCTGGCGCTCGTTGAGGCTGACGATCCCCATCGCGTGTTGCAGCAGGTCGTCCTCAAAGATCTGGAACAGCTCGTCGCGCGGATAGGTTTCCAGCACCATGCGCAGATCCTTGGCCGCGTGGCTGCCGGGCAGGAAGCCGGCGTTGTGGATCACATGATCTATCTTGCGGCGCAGCAGCGGAATCTCGGCCGGGTCGGCACTGTAGGCGTTGTGGGTGTAGAGGCCGAGGAAACGGTGCTCGCCATCCACCTGGCCCTGGGCGTCGAAGCGCTTGATGCCGATGTAGTCGAGGTAGCCGGGGCGGTGCACGGTGGCGCGCGAATTGGCCTTGGTCAGCATCAGCAGCTGCGGCACCCGTGCCAGCCGGCGCGAATCCGGCGGCAGCACCGCGAAGCTGGCCGAGCGTTCGTGCCCGCTCTGGCGCAGGATGCCCAAGCCCGAATCCGGCACGATGCGCAGCACGTCTTCGCCGCCTTCAGTCACCAGGTCGTAGCCGCGGTAGCCGAGGAAGGTGAAGTGGCGTTGCCCGGCCCAGCCGAGGAAGGCCTTGATCTCGGCCGCCTCTTCCTTGTCAATCGGCGCGGCATCGATGCCGGCGCTGACTTCGCGCAAGCGGGCCTGTATCCGCGGCCAGTCCTCGACCGCCTTGCGCACGTCCTGCAGCACCCGTTCGATGCCGGCCCGCAATTGCTCCAGCTGCTGCGGATCGGTCTGGCGGTCGACCTCCATGTGGATGATCGATTGCAGCGTGCCGCCGGCGGCTTCGGGGTCCAGCAATTCGATGAATTCGCCCGCCGCATCGCGCCGGATGCGCAGCACCGGATGGATCAGCAGGTGCAGCGTGAGGCCCTGGCGGTTGACCTCCATCGTCACCGAATCGACCAGGAAAGGCATGTCGTCGTTGACGATTTCAATTACCGTGTGGCCGGACTGCCAGCCGTGTTCTTCCAGGCGCGGGTTATATACGCGCAGCCTGGCAGCGCCAGGGCTGAAACGGCGCAGAAAATTCCAGTGCGACAGCGCCGCGCCGTACAAGTCCTGCACGTTGCGCTCGCGCAAGTCGTCGGGATCGACCTGCGCATAGTATTCCCGCGCAAAACGCACGATAGTCGCCGTGTCCTGCCCCGCGCAGCGCTCTTCGATCAGTGCGCCGATCTTGCCGATCAGCTCCGCCTTGGTTTCTTCGCTGTTGCTCGACATGCGGTTCACCTTATCAAGTTTCGGGTTGCCCGGAACCGGCCCGGCTGGTTTCAGCTTAGACGATGCAGCGGAGGAACGAAAGCCGAAGTGGCAAGATAGGCAATGTTTCGCGAAGGAATAGCAGACCGGCAGAATGCGATCTTTCATCGAATAATCTTTAAAAAGCACGCACCCCGCCTATAGTAAAAGTATTCCAGGCAGGACAGTTCACCGGAGGATATATGCAAAGCCAGTCGAAGCCCGCCCTGTTCGCGCTGATCGGCAACACGCCGCTGGTTGAAGTGACGCGCATCGACACCGGCCCATGCCAGCTTTTTCTGAAACTGGAATCGCAAAATCCGGGCGGCTCGATCAAGGACCGGATCGGCCTGGTGATGATCGAAGCGGCGGAGGCGGACGGGCGCCTGAAGCCGGGTGGCGTGGTGGTCGAAGCCACCGCCGGCAACACCGGCCTCGGCCTGGCGCTGGTGGCCCGGCTCAAGGGCTACCGCACCGTATTGGTAGTGCCGGACAAGATGTCCAGCGAAAAAATCCTGCATCTGAAGGCACTCGGTGCCGAAGTGCACCTGACCCGTTCGGACGTCGCGAAAGGGCATCCCGACTATTACCAGGACTATGCGGCGCGGCTGGCACGCGAGCTGCCGGGTGCGTTTTTTGCGGATCAGTTCAATAATCCGGCCAACCCGCTGGCGCACGAAACCAGCACCGCGCCGGAAATCTGGGCCCAATCCGGCCACCAGCTCGATGCGATCGTGGTCGGCGTCGGCTCGTCCGGCACGCTCACCGGCCTGACGCGGTTCTTCAGCAAGGTGCAGCCGGCGCTGGAATTCGTGCTGGCCGACCCGCAAGGCTCGATCCTGGCGGAATACGTGAAGACCGGACAGGTTTCCGAGACCAGCGGTTCGTGGGCGGTCGAGGGCATCGGCGAGGATTTCATTCCGGCCATCGCCGACTTCAGCGGCGTGCGCCACGCCTACAGCATCAGCGACGAGGAAAGCTTCGCCTGCGCGCGCACCTTGCTGCGCGAGGAAGGCATACTCGGCGGCTCGTCGACCGGCACGCTGCTGGCTGCTGCACTGCAATATTGCCGCGCCCAGACCACGCCAAAGCGCGTGGTCAGCTTTGTCTGCGACACCGGCACCCGCTATTTGTCGAAGGTTTACAACGACGCCTGGATGATCGACCAGGGTTTGCTGAAACGGCCATTGTTTGGCGATCTGCGCGATCTGATCGGACGCCGCTTCGATGAAGGCGAGGTGATCAGCGTCGCCTCGTCCGACACCCTGATGACCGCCTTCAGTCGGATGCGCAGCGCCGATCTGTCGCAATTGCCGGTGATCGACAACGGCCGCCTGGCCGGCATTCTCGACGAATCCGACCTGTTGCTGCACGTCTCCGCCGACCCGGCCGGATTTCACAGCCTGGTGGACGGCACGATGACCACCCGCATCGAGACCCTGGCGCCGGAGGCCAGCCTGCAACTGCTGCGCGATACGCTCGACCGCGGGCTGACCGCAATAGTCGCCGACGATACCCGTTTCTACGGATTGATTACCCGCTTCGACCTTCTTAACCACTTGCGCAGGACACACCCTTGAGCCAAATTCCTTCGGACCGCCCGCCAGCGGACGCAGCTTTAGATCCGGAACGAATAAAGTTAGAACCGGATCCCCTCACTTGCAGTGCGCGTATTCGCTTGCAAGCGGATACCGTTACGCAGGCGGATGGCATGCCATCCGAAACCCCTGCTTCACCCCCAACCCTCTCCCAGAGGGAGAGGGGGAGAACGGGGCACGATGAAGTCAAGACTTCATCGTGCCGGATCAATAAAGACCATATCGCGACCCGCGTGATTCATGCCGGACAGTCGCCCGACCCGTCGACCGGCGCGATCATGCCGCCGATTTATGCGACCTCGACCTATGTGCAGGACAGTCCGGGCGTGCACAAGGGCCTGGATTATGGCCGCTCGCATAATCCGACGCGCTGGGCGCTGGAGCGCTGCGTCGCCGATCTGGAAGGCGGCGCGCAGGCGTTCGCGTTCGCCTCGGGGCTGGCTGCGATTGCCACCGTGCTCGAGATCGCCGATGCCGGTTCCCATATCATTGCCGGCGACGACATGTACGGCGGCACTTACCGGCTGTTTGAACGGGTGCGCAAGCGCAGCGCCGGATTGCGCTTCACCTATGTCGATCTGACCGATCCAGAACAACTGCTGGCGGCGGTCCAACCCGACACGCGCATGGTCTGGGTCGAGACGCCGACCAACCCGATGCTCAAGCTGGCCGACTTGCAGGCGATCGCAGCAATCTGCCGCGAACGCGGCATCATTGCGGTCGCCGACAATACCTTCGCCAGTCCGTGCGTGCAGCGCCCGCTGGAATCCGGCTTCGATATCGTCGTCCATTCGACCACCAAATATCTGAACGGCCACTCCGACGTCATCGGCGGCATCGCGGTGGTCGGCGGCGAACCGCATCAGGCGGCATGGCGCGAGCAAATGGCGTTTCTGCAGAATTCGGTCGGCGCAATCGCCGGACCGTTCGACAGCTTCCTGACCCTGCGCGGCGTGAAAACGCTGGCCTTGCGCCTGGAGCGGCATTGCGCGAACGCGCTCGAGCTGGCGCAATGGCTGGAGAGCCAGCCGGAAATCAGGCGGGTGTTCTATCCGGGCTTGAAATCGCACCCGCAGCATGCGCTGGCGCTGCGCCAGATGGAGGGCTTCGGCGGCATCATCTCGGTCGAGCTGGACACCGATCTGGCCGGCGCGCGGCGCTTTCTGGAGCGCTGCGCGATCTTTTCGCTGGCCGAAAGCCTGGGCGGGGTCGAAAGCCTGATAGAGCACCCTGCCATCATGACGCACGCGACGATCCCGGCCGCCCAGCGCGCGGTGCTGGGCATCAGCGACGCGCTGGTGCGGTTGTCGGTTGGAATAGAAAATGTCGAGGACTTGCGCGGCGATTTGCGCAATGCGCTGGATGCGATCTGATCATTCGAAAATCTGGCGGGCTCCCAGAACTGGGTCGAATTCCTGCCAGCTATGTGTCTGATGGAACGCGTAGTGGTGAAAAAAATGCAACTAATTGTGCGTTGCCGGGAATTAAATTAATACCAGAATGTCATAATTTCCTGATAGGTATTCGACTGGTAACCATTGAGGGGATGATCATGAAGCAACAAGAGCCAATTGCACCACAAGGTTTCAACCCGGACAATCTGCTTAATACGCTCATCGAGCAACTGAGTTTGAAAAATGATGCGGCACTCAGTCGGACGCTGGAAGTGGCGCCGCCAGTTATTAGCAAGATTCGACATAGGCGCTTACCGGTCGGTGCCTCGTTGTTGATTCGTATGCACGAAGCGTCAGGCATGAGTATTCGTGTCTTGCGCGACTTGATGGGAGATCGCCGGATGAAATACCGGTTGAGTGGCGCTCAAGGAAAACCCAAATTAGCCTGAAAAAACAAGATAAATGGGACGGCCGTGATTTCTTCGGCAGCCAGATGGCGGCCTGAAAATATCCATTGTGATGTTGATGTGGAGTATGCCGATAAACACGGCATCTTCCGCTTAATTACATTGAGTGTATTAGAAATACAGTTGGCAGTATATTTCTGTTGTAGCGCACCTTATTCCGCAGCGAGCGTCGATTTAATCTTGACGTGGTCCTGCCATGATCCGCGATCGCTGCTCAGGACCGCGCTATCTGCTGCACCAATATCCACGGGTTGACCACTACCGACCACACGGTCGCGTCCATTTCCAGCCATTCTGCTGCCTGGTCGTCCGATATCTTGCCGAGCTGGCGCGTCAGCATCCATTGCTCGACGGCGGCCTTGTCGTCCTTGCTGATGCGCATCGCGACATCGATCAGGTCGAGGCTGTCGCTGACGTAAATCACCGCGCCGGTGGCGAAGCAGGTCTGCAGTTCAGACCAGGCGATGCGGCCGGTTTCCCGTACCAGTTTGTCGTGCAGGGCGATGTTGTCTTGTGTTTCCATGATGATCAATGATGTGGATGGATGGGGTGGCCCGGGGTTGCAGTATACCGCCCATGCACTTGCGCTAGACTACAATCCTCTGTCCCGACTTTATGCCTGCGCACCAATGACTTCGATCCCCTTAGCCGAACGCCTCCGCCCCAAAACGCTGGACGACGTGATCGGCCAGCAGCATTTGCTCGGCCCCGGCAAGCCCTTGCGCGTCGCGTTCGAATCGGGCGTGCCGCATTCGATGATCCTGTGGGGGCCGCCGGGCGTCGGCAAGACCACGCTGGCGCGGCTGATGGCCGACAGCTTCAATGCGGAATTCATCGCGCTGTCGGCGGTGCTGTCGGGGGTCAAGGATATCCGCGAGGCGGTCGAACGGGCGCAGGTGATCCGCGCCAATTCCGGCCGCCGCACCATCCTGTTCGTCGATGAGGTGCATCGCTTCAACAAGAGCCAGCAGGACGCGTTCCTGCCGCACGTCGAGAGCGGCTTGTTTACCTTCATCGGCGCCACCACCGAGAACCCGTCGTTCGAAGTGAATGGCGCGCTGCTGTCGCGCGCCGCGACTTATGTATTGAAGTCGCTGACCGACGACGACCTCGGCGCGCTGCTCGATCGCGCCTGCGCGGCCGAACTGGGCGGCCTGCAATTTACTGCCGATGCCAGGCCGACGCTGATCGCCAGCGCCGACGGCGACGGCCGCAAGCTGCTGAACAATCTGGAAATCGTCGCGCGGGCGGCGCACGCCAAGGGCTTAAATGAGGTCGATGCGGCGCTGCTGGTCGAATGCCTGGGCGACACGCTGCGCCGTTTCGACAAGGGCGGCGATGCGTTTTATGACCAGATTTCCGCGCTGCACAAGTCGGTGCGCGGCTCCAACCCGGATGCGGCGCTGTACTGGCTGTGCCGCATGCTCGACGGCGGCGTCGATGCGCGTTACCTGTCGCGCCGCATCGTGCGCATGGCCTGGGAAGATATCGGGTTGGCCGATCCGCGTGCGATGCAGATCGCCAACGATGCGGCCGCCACCTATGAGCGGCTGGGCTCGCCGGAAGGCGATCTGGCGCTGGCGCAAGCGGTGATCTACCTGTCGATCGCGGCCAAGAGCAATGCCGGCTACATCGCTTACAAACAGGTCAGCGCGTTCGTCAAGCAGGACAAGTCGCGCCCGGTGCCCGAGCATCTGCGCAACGCCCCGACCAGGCTGATGAAGGAACTCGGTTACGGCAAGCTGTACCGCTACGCGCACGACGAACCGGAAGCCTACGCGGCCGGCGAAACCTATCTGCCCGAAGGCATCACCAACCAGCGCTGGTACAGCCCGACCCCGCGCGGACTGGAAGGCAAGATCGGCGAGAAGCTCGCGCATTTGCGCGAACTGGATAAGAAGGCGAAAAACGAGCGATAGAGGAAGGGCAGGGTAACCCACGAGGGCGGGAATGCGAAGATCGGCTGGGCCGGCTGCGGCAGCATCTCAAGACGCCAGCCGCCTGCCGGATCTGAATAGCGCCAGTGCTTCATCAGCGGGAACCGGACGGCTGAACAGAAAGCCTTGTATGCTGTCGCACGATTGCTCGCGCAGGAATGCCAGCTGCTCCGGCGTCTCGACACCTTCCGCTACCACTTTCAGATTCAAATTGTGGGCCAACGCGATGACTGCGGCGACGATGCTGCGATCGTCCGGATCGATATCGATGTCGCGCACGAACGACTGGTCGATCTTCAGGATCTGGATCGGCATCCGCTTCAGATACGACAACGACGAGTAACCGGTGCCGAAATCATCAATCGAAATCTGCAGGCCCATCCGATGCAGTGTTTCCAGCGTCGCACAGGTCTGCACGGTGTCGTCCATCAGAATCCCTTCGGTCAATTCGACTTCGAGCAATGAGGATGCGAGATCGGTTTCGCGCAGGATATTCGCGATCTTATTTGCGAGATCTCCCTGACGGAATTGCCGTGCCGACAGGTTGACCGCGACTCGCATCGGCATGCCGGCCAGTTCCCAGGCTCTGGCTTGTGCGCATGCAGTACGCAGCACCCATTCACCGATGGCGCCGATCATGCCGGACTCTTCGGCCAACGGAATGAACTGGGCGGGCGGTACCAGGCCCAATTCGGGGTGCCGCCAGCGTATCAAGGCCTCCACGCAATGGATTTCGCCGCTGGCCAGGTCTACCTGCGGCTGATAGTGCAGGATGAATTCCTGCCGTTCGATCGCACACCGGATGTTGTTTTCCAGATTCAGGCGATGCAGCATCGCGACATTCATGTCATTCGTAAAAAATTGAAAATTGTCGCGCCCCAGATCCTTGGCACGATACAACGCGATGTCGGCGTTCTTGATCAGACCGTCCACGTCGTCTGAGTCTTCCGGGAACAAGGTGATGCCGATGCTGGTGCTTAGGTATAACTCACGGCCATGCACTGTGATCGGCTGGCGCAGAATTTCCAGCAGGTTTTTGGCCAGATGCGCGACGTCTTCAGGATGTGCAATGTCGATCGCGAGCAGCGCGAATTCATCGCCGCCCATGCGCGCCAGCGTGTCGCCTTTGCGCGTGCTGTCGTGCAAGCGTTCGCCGATGATCTTCACCAGCGTGTCGCCGGCGTCGTGACCGAGGGTGTCGTTGACTGTCTTGAAATGGTCCAGATCCAGCAGCATCAGTGCAAATGTGTTCTTGCTGCGCTGTCCGGTAGCAACCGCCTGAGTCAGTCGATCACGAAACAGCCGGCGGTTCGGCAGTCCGGTGAGCTCGTCGTGAAACGCCAGATGGCGTATCGTTTGTTCGGTCTGCTTGCGCTCACTGATATCCTCTGTGATCGCAACGAAATGCGTGACCTTGCCAGTTTCGTTCTTGAGCGGCGAGATCGCCTCAAGGCACCAATAGAGTTCGCCATTTTTCTTGGTGTTGTGCAGTTCGCCATGCCACTCCCTGCCGGACAACAGCGTGTCCCACAGGCGCCGGTGCGTCTCAGGATGGGTCTGGCTGGATTTCAGAATGCTGGGTGTTTTGCCTACGATCTCGTCGGATGTGTAACCGGTGATTTTGGTGAACCAGGGATTGATGTATTCGATGATGCCGTCACGGTCGGTGATCAGCACCGCATTGGCGCTTTGCTCGACCGCGCGCGACAGCTTGCGCAGTTTTTCTTCTCCTTGCTTGCGCGATTCTTCATGCTCGATATTCACCAGGGCGAATGACACGTCATCGGCCATTTCTTCCAGCAACCGCAATTGCGCCGCGTCGAAAAAATTCGACTCGTATGCATACAGGCTGAACATGCCAATGACGCGTTTTCCAATCTTGAGCTGCAACATCACATGAGAAGCAAAGCCCGCAGCTAGTGCTTCCGGGCAGATTGGCGAGGACGGCCGGCCATCGACTTGCACACTGCTGCAGACGATCAATTTCTGACCTTGGGATGCATCTGTATCGAACCGGGCGAAGATTCGTGAATTTTCACACTCCGGCAGTACTACATTCGTGCCGGACTTGGCTACCCAACGCAAGGCTCCGCTCGTCGCATCCAGCAAAGCGATTTTCGCGAGTGGAAAGCCGCCATGTTCTACTGCGACATTGCAAATTTCCTGCAATAACTGGCCTCGCTCGGTGACGCGGATGATGGTGCCGTTGGTGTGGCTCAACACGCTGTATAGGCGGGTGAGTTGTGCGGCCGCTTTCTGTGCACGTTCGCGTTGAAGTATTTCGAGATTCAGGTCACGGTTGATTTTTGCCAGTTCATCGGTGCGCGCAGCCACGTCGCGCCGCAGCAGGATCGGCTGACGCAGCAGGGTATGCGTAAACAGCGCGACGAGAACGGACGCAAGCAGCATGCCGGCGACGGCTGCAATGGAAAGATAGGGATGCACCCAGCCGTGCGTAGGCGCGATACTCAGGTACCAGGTACCGTTCGGAACGGCGATCTTGCGTACGACCGGATCCTCGATTGGCGCCGAAGTTGAGCTGGCGAAGACGACACGCTTGCCCGTGTCCGGATGGACATGTGCAAGCTGGTAATCGTATCCCGATTCGAGCAGGCGAGCCAGGTTGCTCGACGCCAGCAGTTCCGGGATCCGGATCATTGCTGTGGTAAAGCCCCAGAATTGTTCGGTGCCGAACCTGTCAGGCAGAAAGACCGGCAAGCGGCCGATCACCGCGACACCGCCCTGGATCAGTTCGAAAGGACCGGCCAGGGTCAATTTATGGCTGTCAATCGCAAGAAAGGCTTCCTTGTTGCGCGTTGGGTCCTTGAGCAGGTCATGGCCCAGGGCCTTTTCATTTCCGGCCAGCGGCATCACGTTTGAGATTACACCGTTCCTGGCAAGCTGCAGGCTGCTGATGCCGCCGTATTGCTTGAGCATCTCTGCCGCCAGGGCGTCAAAGCTGGCGATCTTTCCTTCACCTTGCCGCAGTACCGAGGCCAACGCATAGGTGGTGGACAAGGAGCGACTGAGGCGTTCCTGCAGTACCGAACTCTGATTGGCGGCGATGACCACAGCGGTCTTTTGCTGATAAAACGACAGCGCCTGCCATGAAACCGCTGCAAAGGCGCCGCACACGGTCAGCGTGGCAAGGAAAGACAGCGTGGTGTATGCATGCAAACGGAACTGGAGTCTCGATTCGCTGTTGGTGTCGCCCATCAGTAAAGCCGCGAGCCGTTTCATCAATAGCCTTTCCCGCGGCCGCTATTACAGGATAGCTTCATGCTCGGTCTTTGGTTCATTTTCTTCGATTAGTTCCGTCATTGCCTGTGCAGGAACAGGACGGCCCAGCAAATAGCCCTGGCCAATGATGCCATTGTGCACCGTGAGATGGGTCAACTGCGCCTGGTCTTCGATGCCTTCTGCCACCACGCGCAAACCGAGCGTGCTGGACATGGCAAAAATCGCGCTGACGATTGCTGCGCCATCAGTATCGGTCACGATATCACGGATGAATGACTTGTCAATCTTGAGCGCCTTGATCGGCATTTTTTTCAGATAAGCCAGCGACGAATAGCCGGTGCCGAAATCGTCGATCGAGAATTCCACGCCCAGTGCCGACAGCTGGTGCATGACTGCGATGGAGACATCCACTTTCTGCATCATCATGCTTTCGGTGATTTCGAGCTCAAGGCAATGGGCGGGTAGGCCGCTGCTGTTCAATGCCGAGCTGACGTGCTTCACGATATCGGGGTGCTGCAACTGGCGTGCGGACAGATTCACCGCGATCAGGCGATGCTGGCTCGACCGCCGGCGCCATGCCTGCGCCTGCGCACAAGCGGTTTGCAGTACCCATGCGCCGATCGGGATGATGGCGCCGGTTTCTTCGGCGATCGACAAGAATGCATCGGGCGGAAGCAGCCCCAGTTCCGGATGTTGCCAGCGCAGCAGGGCTTCGAATCCGATCAGCTTGCCTGTATGGCACTCGAACTGCGGCTGATAATGTAGTTTCAGTTCATTGCGGTCGATCGCCTTGCGCAGACCGGTCTCGATTGCCATGCGTTTGCTGGCCCGTGTACCGAGATCCTCGTCGTAGAGCTCATAACAAATGCCACCCGCCGTTTTGGCCCGGTACATGGCCATCGCCGCATTCTGCAACAACGTTTCGGAATCGGCACCATCGGTCGGATATACGCTGATGCCGATACTTAGCGAAACATGTATCGGTTCGCTATGGAGCACGAACGGCTCTTCGAAAATGTGCAGGATTTTTTGCGCGACGGCGGTGGCATCCTCGGCATTGGTGATTTTACTCAGCAGAATCGCAAATTCATCGCCGTTCATGCGTGCCAGCGTATCGGATTCGCGAATGCAGCCGTTTAGGCGGGCAGCGACCATTTGCAGTAATTGGTCACCGGCTTCGCGGCCCATGCTGTCATTGACTACCTTCAGTCGGTCCAGGTCCATGAACATCACTGCGATATTGTTTTCAGGGTGGCGCCTTGCCAGTGCAAACAATTGATGCAGACGATCAGTGAACAGTACGCGGTTTGGCAGGTCGGTTAACTGATCGTGATAAACGGAATGCAGAATGCGCGAATGAGCAGCCTTGAGTTCTGAAATATCGCTGAATACGGCAACGAAATTGGTGGCCTTTCCGTGTGCGTCGACCAGTTGGCTGATATTCAACCATTGCGGATAAATATCGCCGTTCTTGCGGATATTCCAGATCTCGCCCTGCCATTTTCGATGCTCATCCAGTGATGTCCACATGTCATGGTAGAACTCCTGGGTCTGCCGGCCGGAGCTGAGTATGCTCGGGTTCTTGCCAATGACTTCTTCAGGTGCATAACCGGTGATCGTGGAAAACGCTTGATTGACGGTCAGGAAATTGTTGTTTCCATCGGTGATGGCGATCCCTTCAAGCGAATTTTCGAATGCCTGATTCGCCAGTCGCATCGAATTTTCCGTTTCCTTGCGCTTGGTAATGTCCCTGACCATTAGCTGGATGATGCTGTCATTACCGATGCGGGCGGCATTGATGGTGACCTCGGCCGGGAACTCCTTGCCTTCGAACGATTTGAAACTCCATTCAAATCGCGGCACCCCAGTCGATGCGATGTGGTCATCGAGCCTACTGCGAAACACTGCGCCGGACGCGCTGCCGTCAGGTTGCCGGGCCGGCTGCACCTGGCTGAGATCGACGCTGGCAAACATTGCTGCGCTCGGCGCTGCGAACAGCCGTAATGCAGCGTCATTGCAATCGATAATTTTGTTCTTGCTCAGCAGGATGATGCCATCACTGGTGCCGTCAAAGAGTGTCTTGAACAGCGCGTGTTCGCGGACCAGTTGTACGGTCTTTTTTCTTCCTTCCATCGCTTGCCGGTAGGTGAGCCATGCGGTAAAACAAAAAAATAGGGTGGCCAGCAATGACAGCGCGAGCAGCGTATTGCGCGCATTGCGATTGGTTGCGGCTGCCGAGGCGTACGCTTGATGTGTCGCCTGGATCGTCAGCGGAACCAGCTGAAGCAGCGCATGATGCAGCTGATCGAACAGCTGCAGCGCATCTGTGGCGTATAGCCGATATATATTGTCCGGATTTTCTGTGAGCCTGCTCAGCAGGCGTTCGCGGCTCATGGAAAGGCGCGCATACTGACTGGCGATCTGCTCCCATTGCTTCCGATGCGTTTCATTTTTTTGCCGTTGACTGAATTGCGCCTTCAGTCCGCTATCGATTACCGCCAGTGCATTGGTGTCGGCGATGGAAAGCTGCTGTTTTTTTAAGATTTCCAGGAACAGTTCATGGCCTTGCAGCAAACCGCTCTCCACTCTGGATACCTGGAGTAGGTTCTCGGAGCTGATCTGATGGATGCGTTCAAGATCGCGCTCGCCCAGATGCAATCCCCACCAGCCGACATTGCTGACAAAAAAGCCTGATGCCGCACCCACTAAGAACATGAGCAATAGCAAATTTGAAACGATGAATTTGCGCATGGCGCGTACCCTTCTAAATGCCCATGACAGAGCGGTGCATTCGATTTCGATGCGATCCGGCGTACTGTGTGCAGACATCGCTTCGGGGCGATCACAGCGCGCATGCCAGGATCTCAAACTACGGATATTTATGAACTCTTTGGCACCGGATATCTCCGTTGAGAGCTTTCATTGTGCTCGGCACCGTAGCACGTGATTCAACGACGCAGGAAGGGTGGAGCAATTGCCGTGAGAAGAGAAGCTTAGAACGGAAATCCGTTAAAAGGCGCGCAGGAATATCGCGCGCCTTTGTCAACCATTGATCACGTACAAGCTTATTTGGACTGACTTATCATGAAATCCACCGCAGCGATGACATCCGCGTCGGACAGACCGGAATTGCCGCCCTTCGGAGGCATGATGCCTTTGCCCTTGAGTGCGGAGGTACGCATGACATCGGCGCCAGTCGACAGCCGTGGCGCCCAGACCGCCTTGTCACCAAGTTTGGGCGCGCCTGCCGCGCCGGTGGCATGACATGCAACGCATGTGCTTTCATATACATCCTTGCCGCTGACAGCGTTGGCTTGGGTAGCAATTAACAAAGACCCTGCGATGATTGCGGCACTAACGATACGGGATTTCATGTGTTCTCCTTGAGGGTGAAAAAGGTACAACTTAAAAGTAACGCGGAAGCTTCATTGCTAAAAATTAGCAATTAATGTGCCATCGGGATTTGTAAATCAAATTCTGTCGCGGCTCCTTGCAGATCGATGTTCGTGTGTTCAGATCCGGATGCCATTCCCAAAAACAGGAAAAACACCAATGTCAATTGTCAAAGGCAGGAAAGGAATTTGCTGTCCGCGTCTATTGAGATGTCAGCGACATTCACGCGAACGCGCGTGGCGAGAAGCAATCAAGGTACTGGAAGGACACATGTTAGAAGCTTACGCAGGCGGATTGGTCTACTTGCGTGGCGCGTCGTCGGAAGCGCGGATTGAAAGGCTCGCCGTCAGCGGATGGAAAGCCCGCGCGATGTATGCGACGACTGCTTGAATATCCGTTTCTGACAACACCGATTTCCAGGCCGGCATGGAGGTCGCTGGCAAGCCATCCCGAATCACGCCGGTAAGACGTTCGCGCGTCAAGGTTGACATGAATGCCGTCGCGGTTAAATCGCGTGGATGCGGTTCCAGGAAACTGCCGATCCAATTGCGCCCGGTGCCGTCGGCGGCATGGCAAAATGCGCAATTCTGCTGAAAAATAGTTTCACCGCGCAGTTCCTGTGCCGATAAGCCGGCAAGCTGCGGCACTTTATCATGCAGATGGTAGGGGGTAGCACTGGTGATGGCGTCGACCTTGGAGGCATTGTCCGGCGCAGCGCTGCCCGGCGAAGCGTAATTGTCGCCCGGCATAAATCCGTTGCGTGGATAGGACAGCGGACGCGACTCCCAGGGTGCGCCCGGTTCGCTCACTGCCGAACGGTCATGGCAGCTGACACAAGTCGACATGAACAAGTGCCGGCCGGCTCTTTGTACCGGCGTAAGCCGGTCGGCCGGGGTGTCGATCGTGATTTTTCCAGTTGCAAACGGGAAGGCTGCGCTGTAGCGTTCGTGGTCCGGCCAGCCGTTTTCCGTCGTGTGGTAGCGCGTATTGGTCGCTTTAGAAATCATGAATTCCTGGCGCACGAAGTCCGTCACTGCCGTCATTTCAGACAGCAGCAATATCCCTTCGAATCCGCGCATGGCGGTGCCGTCGCGTCCGTTTTTGACTGCGTCCAGCATCCTATCCCGGCTCAGCTGATCGGGGGAAGTCGCGATGAAATCGCGCGGACGCGGATCGAGATAAGTGGTGGCCAAGGTCTGCGCATCGCCTGAATAGCCGTGGCAGAAATAGCAGCGGAAATTGTAGATGCGACGCCCTAATTCATGTTCCGCGGTGGCCGAAGAAACAGCGCTCGATAGTTTCGGCGCGTCCGCTGCTGGCGGCGTATCGGAACACGCTGCCAGCGAAACGAGCAGCGCCAATAAAAATGGAATTCTCATTACTTCGCAGCCTTCGCCGGCTTGGTGTTCGCTACGCTCGGGTGAATGAAGCGTTGAAACACGAATTCGGTGACATCGGCGATTTCCTGCGGGCTCAGCACTTGGCGCCATGCCGGCATCTCGGTACCCAGTTTACCCGCTGAAATTACATCGAACAACGCGACCCGATTGAACGCCTGGCGTGATGCGGGATGCAGAAAATCGCGCGGCTTCGGATTGATGAAATAGGCGCGCGGACCGCGACCGTCGCCGGTGCTGCCGTGGCAGGTGGCGCAGTTGCTCATGTAGAAGGCGCCGCCCTTGGCCAAATTACCTTTCAGGGTTTTCGGCATCGGTGCCGACATATTGACCACGACAGGCTTATTGACAATAGGCGCTGTCGCGGGGGTCGATGCCGCCGCCATCGGCGCATTCGATCCGTCTGGCGCCGTCTGACGCCGGCCATTCCGGATTCCCGATATGCCATCCGTGTTCGCGTTCGCCATGAAGCCGGCGCGGATGTAATCCACCGCCGCGCTGATATCTTCTTTGCTGAGCTGGGTTTTGAAGCCGGCCATTGCCGTGTCCGGGCGTCCAAAGGTGACCGACGTGATCATGCGTTGTTGCGTCAGTTCGGCTCTTGCGGCAGGCGCCGTGAAATCGCGCGGCGGCGGATTCAAGCTGGCCTGGGCACGGCTGCGGCCATCGCCCTTTTCACCATGGCACACCGAGCAATTCTTGCTATACACGATGCGCCCGCGACTGCTGTCGGATGACGCGGATGCCGGCATGAACGTATTGCGCACATAGTCCACGACTGCTTCAATTTCCTTCTGGTTGAGTTGGGTTTTCCAGGGCGTCATCGCAGTGCCGGTTCGCCCGTTTCGCACCGCCTCGATCATGCTCGCGCGCGTCACCTGGGAGGCACTCGGGGTCGTGAAATCGCGCGGCGGCGGATTCAGGCTGTTTTGGGCGCGGCTGCGGCCATCGCCTTTGTCGCCATGGCAGACCGAGCAGTAATTGTGATACAGGACCGCCGGCCGGATCCCCCCATCGGACGTGCTAGGTGCATCGGCGAGCGCGGGCGAGCAGCTGCCCGTTATCCAAAAGAGCAGCAGATACGCGATGCGAGAAGTGGCGTGCGGCAGCAGGGTGCGCACGATGGCAGGCAGTCTGTTTCTGGTCATTTTAATCACAGCATGGTTAGCAAAAGTGGGCAGCACAATGTGGCCTCAAATGGATGTCTGCAGAAATTTAACGCAAGATTTATGCCCAAGGCGGATCTGGCATTCGTTCTTGCTATTCAAGCCGTTTATCAGGGTGGTACGTTATTTGCTGGCTGAATCCGCGCCTGCAACTTATTTTTGGGTCGCTCGCGTCTGACAAGAGGATGCACAACGTGAAAATGAAAAAACAGATTTCCGGCAAGACCGTCTTAAGCATTCTCCAATTGGCCGGTGTTTTGCTGCTGGCCGCTTGTGCGGTGCCCCCCCAGGCGCTCAAGGTGCAAGAGATTCCAGTCTTTCCATCTCCGCCGGACGAAGCGCGCTTCATTTACGAGCGCACCCTCTACAGCAGTGCCGATGTTGTCAAGGAGGATAAGAATGCGGGCCTGAAGCGACTGCTGACGGGGGAAGTAAAAACCGGCGAAGGCTTGGGGAAGCCGTACGGCGTCGCAGTCTATCATGGCCGGGTCTATGTCAGCGACACTGCGCTGCGCACGGTAGCGGTGTTCGATATTCCGGGGCAGCGCTTCTTCTCGATCGGCGACGGCGACATTGGCAAGTTAGTGATGCCGATGGGTCTTGACGTCGATGGCAAGGGTAATCTGTACGTGGTCGACAGCAGGGCCAAACTGGTCCAGGTGTACGACCAAGACGGCAAGCATCTGCGCACATTGTTGGATGGCGGAAAGTGGTTTTCGCGTCCATCCGGCATCGCGGTCGATGCAGAGGGTAGCCGCATCTATGTGGTCGACACCGGCGGCGTTAGCAGCGACGAACACCGTGTGCGCGTGTTCGACGCGCAAAGCGGCAAACATTTGCTGGACATCGGTAAGCGCGGCTCGGCAGCGGGCGAGCTGAATTTGCCGCGCGATGTGACGATCGGCCGGGATGGTTTGCTATACGTGGTCGACGGCGGCAATTTCAGGGTGCAGGTGTATCGCCCGGATGGCACGTTTGTGCGTATGTTCGGCGGCATAGGGCGGCAGGGCGGACAATTTTCCCGCCCGAAGGAAGCGGCCTCGGGTCCGGATGGGAACGTGTATATCGTCGATAGCGCGTTTGGCAATTTTCAGATTTTCACGCCGGAAGGTGCGTTGTTGTTGTCGGTAGGCAGCCGTTCGGAAAAAGACGGCATGGCGAAATACATGCTGCCGTCCGGCATTGCGATTGATGGCGACGGCCGGGTCTACATGGTGGACCAATATTTCCGCAAGGTCGATATCTACCGTCCGGCCAAGCTGGCAGCCGAAGCAGGCTTTACCGTGAAGAAAGAAACGGTCGTCAAAAAATAGCACAAGCCGCTCCCGAAAACAGGAAGTTTTTCCTGCTTTCGGGAATGATTGATGTCCGGAAAGAGCAAAAATGCATGATGAACACACCCAAATGCTTGACCGAGATCAAGACAGTGCCTGGCCTGAAACTTGCTCAATTAATGTGAGTACATTAAGAAACGGGGCAGCGGGTTTGATTCTAAATAGGATGTTAATAAGAAAGGCAGGTAACGAAATCATGAACAGGACTTTATTAAAAGACGTCATGGCACGATTGGCCGGCAGCATGGCTATCGTGTTATTGGCAATGGGGGTCTTCGGCAGCCAGCATGCATTGGCAGGGATCTCGGCCACCAAACATAATCTTGGCAGCACGGGAACCGGCGTCAACAAGTTCGATGGTACCGGTGAAATCTGTGTGTTTTGCCATACGCCGCACGGTGCGGATACGTCTGCCGCAGTGCCGTTATGGAATCGCGTGCTGGCGTTGCCGAATACCTACACCACCTACAACAGCCTGGGCACTTCCAGTCTGGATGGCGCCACCGCGCCGGTCGGTTCGGTCTCGCTGGCCTGCCTCTCCTGCCATGACGGCACCCAGGCGATGAACGTGATGATCAATGCGCCGGGCTCGGGTCTTACTGGTGACGCGACGTTTACCGGCGGAACATGGGCGGGTGCAAATCAAACCCTCGGCAAGATCGGTGCGGGTCTGATTACCAATATCGGTACGGATTTGAAGAACGACCATCCGGTCGGCATTCAATATGGCGGCGGCATGCCCGCAGGTGGCGCATATACGGCGGGTGCTATTGCCGCCGGGGCGTTAAAAGATGCTGATTTTAAAGCACTGGATCATGCAACTTTGAATGGCAATTCGGTATGGTGGGTCGATACGGGGACAGCAGGACGGCAGAAGACCGATATGGCGCTTTACACCCGGACTGGTGCGGACTCTGTCACTTATCCGGGCGGTGTTCGTACAGTCACTGCCGGTGGGCTGGCCGGGGCGCAAGCCTTTGTTGAATGCGCAAGCTGCCACGATCCTCATACGGACGTAAATCCCACCTTCCTGCGTATCGCGAATGCCGGAAGTGCAGTATGTCTGGCTTGTCATATTAAATAAGTCATTGATTGTTTGCTCGGCCACCAAGGGGGAGACAGGGTGACTTGTCTGCCCCTTATTCATGACCGGTTTGAACGCTAACGAGGAGGCTTGGCCTTTATGAGACAAATACCGAACTACCTATCGAGAGCGGCGTTGCTCTCGCTTGCGCTGGTGGCGGCAGGCGATATCGTTGCGGCTAACGCGACTGCGCCGATAGCCGCGGCTGCCGTCGCGCAGCCGGCCGTTTTCGCACGAGTCGGCGATAGCGTGATCACGCAGGACGAATACAGCGCAGCGTTCAATGTGGCGGCGCGCGGCAAGTTCTATCACGGTAAACCACCGGAAAACGAGATTGCCGTACTGCAGCGTGAAGTGGGCGATCAGTTGGTCGCGCGCATATTGCTGCTGCGCGAAGCAAAGCAGAGGGGATTGCGTGCTGATGATGCCGAGATCCAAAAAACGGTGCAGTCCTATGAGCAGCGCTATGCCGGCAGCGAGCAATGGAAAAAGAACCGGGCGCAGATGCTGCCGCCATTGCTGGTTCGCCTGGAGCAGGATAGCCTGCTGAGCCAGCTTGAAAAGACAGTGCGCACCAGCGTGAAACTCGACCTGACGAAAGTCAAAGCCTATTATGCCGCGCATCAGGCCCAGTTTACCGAGCCTGAGCAATTGCGCGTCTCGGTGATTCTGCTGAAGGTCGACCCATCGGCACCGAGTGCAACATGGAAGAAGACCGACGTGCAGGCACAGGATATCGCCAAACGCACGCGCGCTGGTGAGGATTTCGCGTCTCTGGCGCGCCAGCATTCGGCGGACCCATCTGCGCAGCAGGGCGGCGACATGGGTTATCTGCATGGCGGCATGCTGCCGGATGGTGCCCAGCAGGCGCTCACCAAATTGAAAGCCGGACAGATTAGCGACGCGGTGCGTTTGTTGGAAGGCTTCGCGGTATTTCGGCTAGCCGACCGCAAGGCCGCCAGATTGCATGGATTTGACGCGGTAAAAGTGCGTGCGCAGGAATTGGCTCAGCGCGAGCAAAGCGACCGTGCATGGATCGCATTCGTTGCTGACTTGAAAACGAAGTCGCCAGCACAGATTGACCAGTCGCGCTTTCTGCCACTGGCCGAGCAATCCAGCGCACGGACCAGCCCCAAGTAAGCCATGGCGGATGCAGTTGTTCGCTTGGGGAGCGGTAGATGTGTGCTGTGGCTGATCGGCTAGCAAAGCATATACGTGTCTCGCCAACCTGGTTGATGGCATTGTTGGCAACGCTATGCCCCGGCACGGCATTGCCGGCATTGCCGCCCGCAGCGCAGGCTGCATCGGCGCAAAGAACGGAAACCAGTCCCGCCTCCGCTCCCGGATCAGCCGACGCGGCGGCGGAGTCCGATAACCGGCAGCAAACCGTGTGGGCCTTGCCGGCGGCGCGATTCGCCGGCAGATTGTCGTATGACCTTCGGCGCGATATCTCGGAAGAGAAAAATAGAATGCAACAGGGACAGACCGCCACATTCAACGCCAGTACCAATACCTTTATCTGGCAGCCATGGTTTGCGCGGGTGGACGGTACCCTGGGTTTGACCCTGTCACGCGACAGCAGCGACGGTAATGAAGCCGCCAGCAGCAAAAGCGTTGTCATTACAGGCGGCGGACAGTTATCGGTGCTGACGCAAAGCAATTTTCCGTTCGAAGCGCATTTTGAACGAAACGACAGTCGTGTGTCCTCCGATCTGGCGCTTGCCAATGGTTACGCCAGCCAGCGCTACGGCTTTACGCAGCATTACCACAGACCCGAGGGCGATTCGATGATCGGTTGGGACCGTAGCACGCAAACCAGTGCCGACACCGGTCGTGACCGGCAGGATAGCCTGCAGCTGAATCTGTCGCGCAGTCTGGAAAATCATCGGGTGCAAATGACGGGCAACCGCTCTTACAATACGCACGAGATCAGCGGCGAACATGCTGAGCAAAACAATCTGTCCTTGCAGCACAGTTACGCACCGGACCCATCGGTTTCGGTGGAGAGCATGGCCAACATCAGCCGCTCCGATTATCATCTGCAGCAGGGCGACAACGATACGCGCCTGGTGCAGCTGAGCAGCCTTGCTTTCTGGCGCCCGGTCGACCAGGCGATGACCGTGACCGGCGGCGCGCGCGTGTTCGCGTTGGGGACAGATACCAGCGGCCTTGCGGTCAACAGCAACGCGATTGGCGCACGCATTCGCAATGCCAATGCCAACTTCGGCGTGAATTACGACCTCAGCCGGTTCACTCGCATCAATGCCGGCGCCAACGTCAATCTGGCGGAAAACAATGGTGCGAGAAGCACCAATTCCAACCAATCCGTGGGCGCGACCTATCAGCCGGATGCAATCGAGCGTGGAAGCTTTCGGTATAACTGGTCGAGTTCAGGCATTGCCAGCAACCGGACCGGCGGACAGGATGCCGGACGTCAATTCACGCTGCAACTGAGTCACAACCTGAGCCGCAGCTTCAGGTTGAAGGGCGGGTCGTCGGTCGTTATGGATGGCAGTCAAAGCCTGGCCGTTGTTTCTGGCGGCAGCATGTCGAGCAGCGACGCTGCGACCACCAAACAACTGACCCATAGCGGCTCGTTATCGTGGGATCTATCGCGGGAAGCCGGTACGGCGCTGGCGCGATTAAGCGCGAGCGATTCCCGGGCGCTGGACGGCAGGAAAGAGTTTTTCCAGCTTATCAATTTTCAGGCATCAAGCAATATGCCGACCGGTGGGTTCAGTTCATGGGCCGGCAATCTGACGATACAAGCGGTGCGTCAAAGTGCAAACACGATTTTTGGCAATACGGACCCGTTCAACCCACAAACCAACACTGCGTCAAATAGGGGATTCGTGTCAACCTCAAGCGGTTCCCTCAGCTATCAAAATCAACGTATGTTCGGTGTTCGTCGCCTGCGTTTTGTATCCGATCTGCGCCTGAACAGTCAGGCGCTGTTGCCGCTGTTGGGCAGTGCAAAGGACCAGGAGACCGCGGCTTGGGAAAACCGTTTCGATTATGTAATCGGGCTCACGCAACTGCGGGTCAATGCGCTGATATCGACAAGCAGTGCACGAAGGAGCGGCTTCGATTCGGCAACCGGCGAGGGCAAGATGGAGAGTGTGAAAAGAATCAATAAATCGATCATGTTTTCCCTGTCGCGCAGCTTTGGAAATTTTTGATTTTTTAATTTTAGTATTGTTCGAAAGGTGGGTTGAAATGTCGTTAATGAAATATGGTGCTGCCGTGAAAAGAGGGTTGCTGATCTTGATGGTTTTGGTGACCGGGCTGGCAGACATGCAGCTTGCGCATGCGGAATACGGCGACATCGTAATCAATAATTATTCGGACGCTGCCGGCATGCGTCCTGCGGTATTTCCCCATTGGTTCCACCGCATTCGATTTCGCTGCAAAGTGTGTCACGCCGATCTCGGCTTCAAATTCAAGGCGGGTGGCAATGAAATCAACATGGTCAAGATTATCGACGGCCAGTACTGCGGCGCCTGCCATAACGGCAACATCGCGTGGTCGGTAGAGAACTGCAACCTGTGCCATTCCGGAAAAACTGGCACGTCGACTCAAGTCCATCAGAGCACCATCAATTCTCTGGTTGCCCCCGCCGCCGCTGCGGCTACCGCACAGCCACAGCAGCCGCCGCTTACTCAGCAGCAGAAGAAATAGGAGCCACCGTGAAAAATACAATCAAGCTTCGCGCAGCGCTCTTTCTTTCCATGACAATTGCCATGTCGAATGGTGTCGGTGCTGCCGGCCTGCCTAACGGCAAGGCAATTTACGACAGCACCTGTGTCGCTTGCCACAGCACCGGCGCTGCGGGCGCGCCCAAACTCGGAGACAGCGGCGCTTGGGCGCCACGCATCAAGACCGGGCCAGTTGCGCTGTACGCGACTGCGACTAAAGGCAAGGGCGCGATGCCGGCCCGTGGTGGCAATGCCGATCTGTCCGATGCCGAAGTGCATGCAGCGGTGAACTACATCATCAGCCAATCGGAGCCTGGTGCAAAAGGCACCGCGCCCAAGGCGTCAAAAGCGTTTGCCGCCGATACCGTCAAACAGGCAGCGCTTGCTCCCGTGGCCGCCGAACCAGCGGGGCCGGCAGCCGGCGGCGCAACCGCGCCGGGTACCAACGTCAATACCTTCAACCGTTTGATGCGACCACCTGCACAGCGCAATTTGCCGCCGCCGGAAGATGGCATTCACGATCCAGCCAACGACGGTACCCATTCGCTGCAGCCACCGCTGACCGCGTTCGCGCCGCTGGCCAAGAGCAACGACGGCAATCGGGTCGATTGGGTCAAGTCGCTCAACGATGACAAGATTAATCCGCGCTATGACCGTAACGATCCGAATGTCAAGCCAATGGTCATGGACATGAACATCGTGCGTGAAGTGAAAGGCTCGATGCCGGATGTGGTGTATCCGCACAAGCAGCATACGCAATGGCTGGATTGTTCCAACTGTCATCCCGCAATTTTCATTCCGCAAAAGGGTGCCAACCAGATCAGCATGGCGGCAATCCTGCTGGGACAGAAATGCGGCGTGTGCCATGGCAAGGTTGCGTTCCCGGTATCCGACTGCCGCCGTTGCCATTCGAAGAGCAAGCCGCTACCCGTGAAGGCGGAAGCCAAACCATGAAGAGCAGCAGCAAAAGCGCGGCGCTCGCATGTGCGGTACTGATGCTGGCCGGCGCGGCGCCGGCCGCTGAAGCGGCGTCGGGGGCGCCAAACGGTGCCGAAACCAGCGCCAATCCCTTGCGCGCAACGCTGGAGAGCAAACTGCGGCTGGTCAAGCTGCTGTTGGCGCAATCGCCGGCAGTACAGCGCATCCCGCAGAGCAATAACGCACAAGCGAAAAAGAAACTTGCCGATGCGCAGGCGCTCTATGCAAGGGCGGAAACCGAGTCCAATGGAGGCCGCGCGGAAGCGGCGATTTCACTATTGGATGAGTCGCTGCGGCAAATCGTTTCAGCCTCCGCCCTGGTGCCGGATGTCGCACAGCAGGCGGCGCAAGAACGCAGCCGGAACACGAATTTGCGCGAGGCGATACGAACCTTTCAAACACTGCACGAGAACCTTTCAAGCCGCATGCCGGCAAGAAAGACCTCCGCAGCCGCTGCCGATATCGGCCGGATCAGCGGCATGATGGAGCAGGCCGACGCTGCTGCCGCCGGCGGCAATCAGCACGAGGCCAACGTGTTATTGAACAACGCATACAAGATCGTGGTCTCTACGCTGAACAAAATGCTGACAGCGGAAACCATTGTGTACGACCTGAAGTTCGATTCGCCGATCGAAGAATTGCAGTATGAACTGGCACGCAATCGAAGTTACGAAGAATTGATTCCGATCGCATTGGCGCAGTTGAACACGGCGCCTGAAACGGCCACCCTGGCTGAGCGCTATGTGCAGCAGAGCCGCGCTCTGCGCAATGCGGCACAAAAACAGGCAGGTGACGGCGACTACCACGCCGCTGTGAAAACGATTCAGGATGCGACCAGCCATTTACAACGCTCATTGCGAATCGCGGGTGTGGTCGTGCCGCAATCTCCAGAGATCATTGCTCCTTAAGGAGGACTACATGAAACGACATATCAAGACCAGCGCGCTGCTGCTGTGCCTGACGGCCGGCTTGCCAATTTTCTCGGCTTGCGCCGCCGAGCAGACGCAGGATAACAATCCGGGCGTCGTGCGCGCTGCTCGCGTGCCGGAAGGCAAGGAGCAACTGGAACGTCGCCTTGCATCGGTTGCGACGCTGATCGAAAAATCGTCAGCCGCCAGGCAAATTGAAACAAGTGCAAAGCCGGAGGCTATCGCATTGCGCGGCAAGGCGCGCGAATTGCGGCAACAGGCTGAGGAAGCGTACAAGGAGGGCAATTATGCCAATGCATCACGCATGCTGGATCAGGCAGCGAAGTTGATGTTCGATGGCGTACGGCTGGCTTCGCCGGAACAGGTCACCGGCGAGAAGCAGCAGCGCGATTTCGATAATCGGATGGAAAGCGTGAAAGCGTTGCTGGCTGCGCAAAAGCGCATCAGCGCCGAAAAACGACTGGGTGCGAAGGGCGCCGAAACCAGTAACGCAATTGAAGCGCAGATGCGCGACGCCGCCGCGCTTGCAGCCGCTGGAAAACTGGATCAGGGCCGCGTGCTGCTGGATCAGGTTTACCTCGCGACAAAACAGGCGATAGAAGGATTGCGCGATGGCGACACCCTGGTACGCTCGCTGCATTTTGCGAGCAAGGAAGAGGAATATATTTACGAGGTGGATCGCAACGATACCCATAAAATGTTGATCAAGGTACTACTCGAGGAAAAACGCGCCAGTAATGCGGCACTGGAAAGCATGGTGCAGAAATACCTGGACCAGGCGGCTGTCTTGCGCAGTAATGCCGAGGGTATGGCGGCCAAAAAAGATTTTGAATCCGGGATCAGGTTGTTGGAGGACTCGACCAAGGAATTGGTGCGCGCCATTCGCAGCGCTGGTGTCTATATACCGGGATAGAGACGGTTATGCTGATGCGAATATGGCACTTTACTCGCAACAAGTCCAGCCGGCTATGGATCGTGGCAATGCTCCTGCTGGCGGGTGTCGCATGGGCGGGTGATCACGTTCGATTGGCCCAGGACGGCATGCATGATCCTGCCAATCCTGGTATCAAGTTATTGCAAGAACCCGGAGATGCGCTGTCGAAACTGCCTCCTGATGTGGTGGGAAATCGTGTGCGTTGGGTCAAGGCGCTGGAACAGGGTGTTATCGCGCCGCGCACCAACATCATGCCGGATACTCCAATCAGGGTGCTGGATCTGGACGTGATCATGCCGCGCACCGGCGAGATGCCGATGATCCGTTTTCCGCACAGGCAGCATACCGAGTGGCTGGACTGCAGCAACTGCCACGAGCATCTGTTTAAATCCAAGGCCGGCGCTACAACGACAGTCAATATGTTTCAGATCCTGCAAGGCGAATATTGTGGTTTGTGTCATGGCGCGGTGGCATTCCCTTTGACGGAATGCAAGCGCTGCCACAGTGTGGATCGCAAATGATTGTCGCCAGGAAAACTCGGGAGCCGGGATTAAATGGGCTCATCTGAGTGGAAGCGGACGATCTTTCGCGCCAACTGCGGCATGCTTGCGATGTGGCTCGCACTGCTATGCATGCCGGCACAAGCGGAATATGCGGACGTGGTATTGAACAAACGGGCGGAAAAGGCGGGCGTGCGCCCGGTGATTTTTCCGCACTGGTTTCATCGGATTCGTTTCCGCTGCAAGGTGTGCCACTCGGAACTCGGCTTTAAAATGCGCGCGGGCAGCAACGACGTGCTGATGGCGGATATTATCGACGGCAAATTTTGCGGCATGTGCCATAACGACCGCATTGCCTGGGGACCGGTTAACTGCGACCTGTGTCACTCCGGCAAACCCGGCCTGACAAGCGGTATCAATGGGGGCGATTCTACGGCGGGACCTGGTCGTTGGTAATATCCGGCCCGAGCATATTTGCAGCCCAAAAAGGAATCGATAATGACAGCATGTGAAGCTGGACGCCGTCGCCAATCATTGTGTAATTGCTTGATATTTCTCGTCGTGCCGCTGCTATGCATTAATGCAGCGGCGCAAACTGCCGATTGCGCGATAAACAAACAGCCAGTGCTGATTCCGTGGACCACGCTGGCCGGCGCCAGGATAGCAGCACGACCCGGGCCCTTGTCTGCGCTGCCGCGCAAGCTGGATTTCGCAGGCTATCTCCCATGGCTGTCGCCTACTCTGGTTGCTGCGCGCGGCAACACTATGTATGTGGTCGATGGCGGGCGTCGTCAGATTTTTCAATACGATCTTGCACAGCAAACCATGACGCCTTTCGCAGAGTATTCTGCCGGTGCCGTCTCCGGTATTACGGTTGCGCCCGACTTGTCGCTGTACGTGGCCGATATCAATGCGCGCCAGGTATTGCATTTTTCGGTCGATGGCCGGTTGCTGCGAACGTTCGGCAACGACCTGGAAGTGGCGCGACCGGTGGCGGTGTTGCTCGATGAGGCCAGCGGCAACATATTGGTCGCGGATAGTTTGTACAACCATGTGGTGGTCTTTAATAGTCTGGGGCGCGTGCTGTCGGCGCTGCAGTCGAGTGAAGGTCGCAGTACAGAGGCGATGGCGCGCGGGCCGGATGGCTTGTACCTGCTGGATCGATTGGGCAAGCAGGTTGTTGTAATCGGACAAGACGGCGCAGATCGCTATATACTGGGTAACGGCACACTGATGAATCCGGGTGCGATCGCGGTGGATCGTTTCAATCGCGTGTTTGTAAGCGACAGTTTCGATAACACGATCAAGATCTATGCGCATGGACAGTTGGTGGCAAGCTTCGGCGGCACCGGTGCAACCTCCGCTGCATTCAATCGGATCACCAGTCTGTGGCTGGAGCAGAACATGCTGTATGTCGCCGATAGCCTGAATGCACGCATCCAAACATTTCGCCTGGCGCCGCCGTGCGTGAAAGAGCACCCTCTTGATTAGCGACTTTCTTCGCAATAGATTATTGCTTGCATTCCTGCTGTTCCTGTCCGGCTGTGCTGAGACCAAGTACGTGATGCATCTCGACCCTGACTATCGCGCCGCAAGCGTTGCGCGGATATGGCCGGCTGCGCCGGAAACGCCACGTTATCGCTATGTCGGGCAATTGCTGGGTGAAGAGAATTTCGTCTCCGATGATGCCAATAACCGCAATGCCGGTATCAAACTGTTCCACTGGCTGGTTGGGTTGGTCGGCATGGGTGAAGAAAAGATCATGTTGAAGCGGCCGCAAAGCGGTGTGTCCGATGCCAATGGCAGAACCTATGTCACCGATATTAGCAATCATGCGGTATTCGTGTTCGATCAGGCGGCCGGCGAACTGCTGGTCTGGAATCAAGCGCTGGAACACAAGAAGTTCGTCACGCCGATCGGCATTGCCATCGGTGCCGGCGGGCAGATCCTGGTGGCGGACGCCGAGCTGGGCCGGGTGTTTCGGCTGGATCGGGACGGCAAGCCGCTCGGCAGCTTCGGTCTAGGCATATTGAACCGTCCCACCGGCCTGGCGCGCGATGCGCAGCGGGGCCGGATTTACGTCTCGGATACGCACGCTCATGACATCAAGGTATTTGATGATGATGGCCGCCTGCTGCAGGTCATCGGTCATCGCGGCGAGGGCGACGGCGAGTTGAACTTCCCCACCCATATGTCATTCGCGGGCGACAAGTTATACGTGGCCGATAGCATGAACGCGCGGGTGCTGATATTCGATGCGCAAGGCAAGCCTGCGGGAACGCTCGGTCGGCGCGGACTTTATATTGGTAACCTGACGCGCCCGAAAGGAGTGACTGTGGATGGCTCCGGTAATATTTACGTGGTGGAATCTTTCTACGATAATCTGCTGGTGTTCGATAGTCAGAAAAATTTTTTGATGCCGATCGGTGGAACCGGAAAGGAAGTCGGCCAGTTTTATTTGCCGGCCGGCGTCTGGAGCGACCAGCAGGGGCGGATCTATGTCGCGGACATGTTTAACGGACGGATTGTGATTTTTCAATTTTTGGGAGGGGCGTGATGTCTTGGTACAGGCGTTCCACCGTTGCGATGATCATGCTGGCGTTGTTGTTGGTCGCCGCGCAGGTGCCGGCGCAGATTGCAGTAACGAACAAGATTTCCGATGTGCGTGGCACCAAGCATAACCTCTCCGCTGCCGCGGATGGATCGGCGACCCCGTCCGGCGGCAAGGTGCCGACCCGTACCGTCAAGGCGAGTTCCGAAACGCAGGTCTGCGTGTTTTGCCATACGCCGCATGAAGCCGAATCGATCAGTTTTGGCAGCGGTTCAACCGCACTGGGAGCGCCACTCTGGAACCGCAAACTATCCGGCCAGACGTATACGCCTTATTCGTCCAGTTCGCTGGAAGCCGATGCGGCGGAACTGGCGGCTGCGCCCGGCGGCAGTTCCAAACTCTGCCTGTCATGCCACGATGGCACGATGGCGATCGACAAGGTCAACGCACTGAACGGCATCAAGGACGCGACCATCCCGATGACCAGTGCGTCCCCGGTCAAGATGCCGAACGGCAGCGCAAGCACCGGTTTTACCCGCAATCTGGGTACCGACCTTAGTGCCGACCATCCGATTTCATTTACATATGGCAGCACGATTGCCGGCTACGATGGCGAATTACGCGGCCCCGATGGCACCATCGTCGGCAACCGTGTGCGCGGCGCGGCGCCGCCCAAGATGCCGCTGGAAAACAACCAGATGCAATGCGCGACCTGCCACGATCCGCATCTGCGCGATAAGACCACCAGCAACGGCAATGCCAAATTCCTGCGCATGAACCGCTTCCAGGTGACGCAGCCGACCGGCGGCAATTTCAGCAGCAGCAGCGATATCATCTGCCTCGCCTGCCATGACAAGGCAGGGGTATCGTGGGCCTATTCGGCGCATGCCAACAGTCAGGTGGCGACGCAGACTTATAAGCCGATGGCGGCCCAGCAGCGCGAATTCCCGTCCTCACTGGATTCGCCTGCGAATGCCAATCCACCGGTCTGGCAGGTAGGGTGTCTGAACTGCCACGATACGCACACGGTACAGGGCGCGCGCCGCTTGCTGCGGGAAAGCACCGACAGCACAGCGAGCCCCAAGACCGGCGGCAGTGCCGCGCTCGAAGAGACCTGCTATCAATGTCATACCACCAGCGCCAGTTCCGCGGTGACCTACACTGCGCTTACTGCGAATGCGGTTCCCGACATCAAGACGGATTTTGGCCTGGGCCGGCATATGCCGATCAAAAGCTCCGATCAGGCCAACGGTGCGGGCGAGGTGCATGATATCGGCGGCGTATTCAACGACAATACCGATGCCAATTGCAGTAAAACTACCGGCAAATGCGGCAAGGACTTGCTCGAATCACGCACCAAACTCGGGGTCGGTGCACTGAGCAACCGGCACGCCGAATGCACCGACTGCCACAATCCGCACCGGGTGGTGAAGTTCCGCGATTTTCGCGGCAATCCGGCCGGCGCCATTACCGGCACGCCGGATGCGGCCGGTACCCATCCACACACCGATACCGCGATGAATCACACCAACATTGCTTCGGGCGTTCTGCGCGGCAGTTGGGGGGTCGAACCGACTTACGGTTCGGCATCGTTCCAATCGCTGCCGTCCGGCTACAGCGTCAAACGCGGCGACCCCGGCGCCAGCGCCAGTGCGCTGGTGACCGAACCCTTCGTTACGCGCGAGTACCAGATCTGCCTGAAGTGCCATTCCGATTACGGTTATTCCGATAACAATCTGCCGCAAACCAGTGGCGGCACCGGTGTCGGCAATCGGCCCACGCTTGGCAGTTTCACCGGCGGCACCCTAAGCAGCACCAACGGCGCGACGATGTACACCAATCAGGCCAAGGAATTCCAGACGCCGAGCGGACATGTGGGGCCGGCCACCAATGACTGTATCAATGCGGGCACTGCCGCCGGCGCTGACGCAGCCTATAACAATTGCAACCATCGCTCGTGGCATCCGGTAATGAATGCCACCGGCCGCACCACCACCACCCGCGGCATGAGCGGCGGCAATCCGTGGCTGGCGCCGTGGAATAACCAAGTTGGATCGAACACCATGTATTGCAGTGATTGTCATGGATCCGACGTGGCATCGACCACTTCTGTCATCCCCAATAATGGCGACAATGGCAATCCCTGGGGGCCGCACGGGTCCGCCAACGATTTTGTACTGAAGGGTGCGTGGACCGATACAACCGGCAGCAACAACAATCTGTTGTGCTTCAAGTGCCATCAGAAGGCCAACTACACGAGCAGGAATGACACCGGCAGGAAAAGCGGTTTTTACGATGGCTCCACCGGCAAGGGCAACCTGCACAATTATCACGTCGACAGGTTAGGTCGGGAATTGCGCTGCACCTGGTGCCATGTCGCAGTACCACATGGCTGGAAGAACAAGGCCTTGCTGGTCAATCTGAGGGATCTGGGGCCGGAGGTCGGCAAGACAGCCGGCACTGCGGCACCGGCTGGCACCTACACGAATGGTCCCTATTATTACAAGGCCGTGCTGCGGGTCAGCAGCTTTGCCAAGAGCGGCGCATGGTCCGCTTCCAATTGCGGCGGAAAAAATTATATGAAAGACACGATGTGCGCCAGCCTGCCGTGATGCCAAAAACGACCGCAGGCCATGCACTACCGGTTCGGACGCCTGCGGCCTTGATCGGCTGGATGCGGATCATCGTTGAACGCCTGGCATCGCTCAAACTGACGCTCGTCATCATCGTTGCATTCGGTGCCGGAATACTGCTGTCCTACAGCGGACAGTTGGACGGAACTTGGGCGCTGGCCGTGCCGTTGGCTCTGTTTGCCGCCAACCTGATGGCGGCAGTTGCCACCAAGCCGGTGTTCCGGCGCCAGCGGGCACTGCTGCTATTTCATCTGGGTTTGATCGCGATTGTGCTATTGCTGGCGGCCGGCCGTTTGACTTACCTGAGAGGGAGCGTCGAAATTGCCGAAGGCGCTGCTTTCGATGGCCAGTTGACCGCATTCGAGGCCGGTCCCTGGCATTGGTCCGGGCTGGATAGTGTGCATTTCAGCAATGACGGTTTTAGCATCGCTTATGCGCCCGGCATGCAGCGCGATAAAACCCGCAACTCAATACATTATGTGGATGCCGATGGAGTAGGGCAGCGCGGCGAGATCGGCGATCAGACGCCATTGGTGCTGGCCGGTTATCGTTTCTATACCAGCCCGAACAAGGGTTTCGCTCCCACGTTTGTCTGGTATCCGGCCGCCGGCGGTGCACCGTTGCTGGGGGCGGTACATCTGCCGTCCTATCCGATCCACGAGTATCGTCAGGCGCGCGAATGGCAATTGCCCGGAACTGCGGTCAACGTCTGGACCATGCTCCAGTTCGACGAAATCATTCTCGACCCGAAGACAACGTCCGAGTTCAGGTTGCCGAACAAGTACCAAGTCATCGTGCGCATCGGCGATGTGCGGCGCGAGATGCAGCCGGGCGAAGCGATAGATTTGCCAGAAGGACGGATGGTGTATGACGGTCTGCGGACCTGGATGGGTTATACGGTATTTTATGACTGGACCATCCACTGGCTGCTGGCCGTCTGCGTGATGTCAGTGGCTGCGCTGGGCTGGCATTTCTGGCGCAAGTTTGCCGCGCGGCCATGGAATGCCTGAGTAACCTGCTGGGAATATTATACTAATATGTGTATATTAATTATGGCAATTAAGTATTGCGGCAATAATGGTATTTTAGCCTATACTCCCTATAAAATAGAATTTTATAGCGTGTTGAGCGTGCTGTTGCAGCGGGTTTCAGGCACCCGGAATGCATGAGGCAATATGGATGAGTTGAAAATATTGTGGACCGCGTTGCTGGTTTACGTGGCCGCAGGCAGCGTCAGCATCATTGCGGTTGTGCTGCGACGGCGGCCCGATCGCACGGTGCTGGCGTTGATCGCGCTGGGTCTGGCATTGCATACGCTGTCGATCGGCCTGCGCTGGGAGCGCCTCGGACATGGCCCTTTCGTGACGATGTTTGAAATCCTGTCGAGCAACATCTGGAGCATCATGCTGATTTTTTCATTGGCCTACTGGCGCTTGCCGCCGGTTCGCCCCAGTGCTGCAGTGGTGATGCCGATCCTGTTCATGGTGATGGGCTGGCTGCTGACGACCAGCCCGTTCGCAAGCCATCTGCCGCCGACCTATCACACGACCTGGCTGTATATCCACGTCGGACTCGGTAAAGTGTTCTTTGGCGCGGTGATGGTGGCGGTAGGGATTTCCGGCGTGATCCTGGCGCGCCGCAGCGCTTTCGGCGCCAGTCGTTTCGAGCGCCTGCCTGCCGACAAGCACTTAAGCGAGTTGGCATTTCGCTGCATGGCGATCGGCTTCATTTTTGAAACACTGATGCTGATCGCCGGCGCGATCTGGGCGCAGGATGCCTGGGGCCGTTACTGGGCCTGGGACCCGCTGGAAACCTGGGCTTTCCTGACCTGGCTGGTACTGGTTTTCTCGTTGCACGCCCGGTTTACCTACAAGCTGTCGCCGCAGACCGGAGCGATGCTGGTGCTGGCAGTATTCGTGCTGGCCTTCTTGACCTTTTTCGGCGTTCCTTTCGTTTCCACTGCGCCGCATCAGGGAGCGGTGTAGTGGGACACGGATTGCTGACCGGATCATTCGGCCCGACCTTACGCGCTCCTTTATTGGCGTTGAGCTTCGGCCTGATCATGGTGATCGGTTTGGGGTTCGTCTATTGGGCGAACCAGGCCGGCATTGCGGCCGGCAAGCCGCCCGACTCAGACAGAGATGGGCGGGTACACGCGGCCCAGAAACGCAAGGAAGAAATCGACCGCCGCTTTTCCAACGGAGCGGCATTGCTGAACATGAGACAGTTTGAGGCGGCAGCGAGTGAATTTCATCGGGTGCTCGAATTGGCGCCGCAGATGCCGGAGGTGCATGTCAACATGGGCTTTGCGATGATCGGCGTGCAGCGCTACGCGACGGCCAGGGTTTTTTTCAAAGCGGCGATCGATTTGAACAGAAATCAGCATAACGCTTATTTTGGATTGGCCGTCGCGCTGGAAGGCCTGCACGATCTGCCGGGCGCGCTGGGCGCCATGCGCAGTTACGTCCACTTGAGCAAAGCGGCAGATCCTTACCTGCCTAAGGCGAATGCCGCAATATGGGAATGGGAGGCTGCACTGAAGAAGTCCCCGGGAAGCAATGGCGGAAATCGGCAGGCTTTGGAATTTCCTGAAAATGAGAAAAACGCCATTGCATATCCCATTCGCGAGAAAAAAATCAATTAGCCCCCTCAGTGAATACGCGAAGCACTGCTAAAGTCGCAATATCGAGCCTATTGAGGCTGGAATCATGCATGGAACCGAAATTGCTTAGTGAAATGCTTGTAGTGGGTGTCATTGCGGTTCAACCCGCGTAAGCATTGGCACGACCTCATCTGCAAAAATTCTGTGAATTCATTTATTCAGCAGCCAAGGTCGAACTTGGCGGTGGATCCATGAAGTACAAGCCCCCCAATCACCAGATAATGAGCAGCAGCCAGGAAGAAGTCGAGTCATGAATAAAGGATGTCTACCGAGCGGAAGTCAGGGCAGCGGACAGTCTCGTGCTCTGCCTGCTGCACTGTGCTGGATTGCTTTGTTCATAATTGGCCTCGGACTCGGACTTATCGGTTTCATGGAGTACCTGGAAACAAGAAACTTGACTGTGGACATGCCGTTGGAACAACTATTTTCGTATAAATTTATCAGCTATGCGAATCTTCTGTTGATTGGTTCAACCATTCTCTACGTCGCGCATCTCTGGTTTACGGCCCGTGCTGTGGGACTGTGGGCGACCAGTCTGGCGACCATCGGTGCGCTTGGCTTGGTGGCGGGCTTGGTTGCGCGTGGTGCAGAGACCTATTTCATGCACCGCACTGGCGGCATTCCTCTTACCAGTCTGTACGAAGTGATGTCTCTGTTTAGCGCGATCACGGTGCTAATTTATCTTGTGATGGAAAGAGCGTATCGCACGCGGTCGGCCGGCGCTTTTGTGATGCCGATCGTGGCTGCGGCTGTGCTGTTCGAGGAATGGCAGGTATCGAATGAGCAAGTCACCGCCGGTGACCACTTTTCGATACTTCATAGCTACTGGATCCACGCCCATGTGCTGGCCAATTTCATCGGTTATGGCGCGTTTGCCGTGGCCGCAGCGATGGGTGTAATGTATTTGCTGCGGCACAATGCGGAAAATCATCGTCTTGCACAAGGGTTTGCAATGCACGTCCTGCCTGATTTGTCGAGTATTGATCGCTTGATGCATCAGGCAATTTCTTTGGGATTTCCGATGTTTACTTTCGCGACAATCCTTGGCGTCACTTCAGCCAATGAGGCCTGGGGGCGATATTGGGCGTGGGATCCGAAAGAAACCTGGGCGCTGATTGTCTGGATGACGTATGCCAGCTATTTTTACCTGCACTATGCGAAAAAATGGCGTGGCGTCCGAATGGCCTGGTGGACCATCATCGGTTTCGGGCTTACCGTATTTTGCTTCGTGGGCGTTAACCTGTTCTTCACCGTGTTACATTCATACAGGTAACTAAATATCTGGAGCAGAAGCCGAATCTGGCGTAGCTTTCGCAATTCATTACGCAACCGATAATGCAGTTCTGGCGGGGATGTCCCGCATTTTTTTTGATCGACCCTGATGGATTGTGTACATCCGAAACAAAGCGCCTCACTGCAGATATCCCGGCGGATTGCATGGCGGCGCGCGGCTGCGACGAGTCTATTAATTGTATCCCTTGCAGCTTGCGATACGCCGGCGGCTCCAGAAGTGCCGTTGGTAGAGGGACAGGCATTTCCGTCTTTCATGCTTGATTTTATTTCAAACGGAAACAATGCCGCTCCATCCTTGGATGGAAAAATGCTGGTGCTGAATATCTGGGCGACATGGTGCCCTCCGTGCCGTCGCGAGATGCCCGGTCTGGATCGCTTGAGCCAGACACTTGACCCGAAGCGTTTCGCGGTGATCGGTCTGTCTACCGACGACGATGCTTTGCTGGCATCCGAATTTCTTATTCAGAATGGCATCACTTTTACCAATTTCCTTGATCAGAAAGGCAAGATGTCGCGCCAGTTGGGATTGCAGGTTTATCCGGAGACTTTTGTGATTGCGCAAGATCGCACCTTGGTGCGGCGAATGACGGGACTGCGCGATTGGAGCAGTCCCGACATGGTCAGCATGCTGGAAGGGCTCTATCAGGCACATACGGGTGGGAGCGGTGGGAGAACGAATGTTCGCAAATAACTACGTCATGTTGGATATATGATTCTTGATAGCAAGCTCATGAAGCTTATTTCTCCCGCATATACCCGGAACGGAGCCGCCATCATGTCCGTCAATGTCATGGAAACACCGGAGCCGTCTGATTCCGCGCCGGCTTCCAATGCCGCAACGCTGCCCGCGGTTCTTGCATCTAACGGGCATCGTTTCGTCCTGTCAATCAGAGCCAAGGGATTGATCGTGTTCGCCGCACTGATGGTCTACTCGGTCGTTATCGCTCTTTTTGTATTTCATCAAAAAAACCTGCTGTTGCACGAGTTTGAAGAAATACAGGGCGCGCTTGAAACCGAGGCAATGTTGAAGCAGGCGGATGTGTCGACCTTCCATGCGGTAATGGCGATTTTCGCCAATATCGATGCGTCCGACCATACAGCAGGGATGCAACGGATCCGGATGCATCATCAATCGTTACTGCATCGGCATGTGGAGTTGACCGCACGCTTGCCCAACGCTTCCCTGAACGTGGCGGATCTGAATGTGGCCTGGGAAGATGCGAACAAGGATTCGTCCAGGGCCAATCTGAACCGGGTGATCATTGAACTGATTAAAACCAAGAATAATCTCGCATTGCTCACGGAACAAGTGCAAGAGAGACGCAAATCATTGTCCGAGCGTTACCGGACCCAGAGTGACTCAGTGGCCATGACGACCTTCCTGCTCGGGATGCTGGGTCTGGGACTGCTGGGTGCGATCATAGGATTATTTTTCCGGCGCTTGACAGACGATTTGCGTACCCTGCAAAGCAGGGCGCTGGAAATCGTGAAGGGTTTTCGCGGCATACCGATTGCGATCACACGTCATGATGAAGTCGGTCAGCTGATGACAGCCGTCAACAATATGGCGGACACGTTGGATCGGCGCGAAAGAGAGTTGCTGCTTGAACGGCAAAAGTATTTTCACCAGGAAAAGATGGCGGCGATCGGCGCACTGGCTGCTGGCGTCTCGCATGAAATTGGCAATCCGATTGCCGCCATATGTGGCATCGCGCAAGAAATGGTCGAACGTCGGACTGCGAGCGAAGTCGGTTGTCTGGCAGCAAATTGTCACGACTGCAGGCCGGACCTGATTTATGCGCAGACGCAACGACTGGCTGCGATCACGCGCGAAATTGCAGAGTTTGCGTCACCGCGCGCGACCCAACCGGAATTTCTCGACCTGAATGCGCAACTGCGCAGTACCAGCAGTTTGATTCGCTACGACAAACGCTTGCAGCACGTCACGTTGCGGCTCGATCTGGATTCCCAGTTGCCGGCGATTTACGGCGTCGCCGATCAACTGACGCAGCTCATCATGAATCTGTTGATCAATGCGATGGATGCATTGGATAGTGTTCAAGGTCGTACATCAACCATCGCGATCACCACGCGCGCAGACACTGAAAGCGTCTGTATGTCCATCGAGGACAACGGCCACGGTATCGATTCCGAAACGCTGAGCCGGGTATTTGAGGCATTCTTTACAACTAAGCCGACCGGTAAAGGCACCGGCCTCGGATTGTCCTTGTGTTACTCGATCGCCAAGAAGCATGGCGGCACCATCGAGATCGATTCCACCCCTGGTACGGGCACGCGCGTACGGGTCTTTTTTCCCTTGAATGATATGGCCTATAACGAAGCGAATTTCATATGAAATCCCTGGACGTGATGGTGATTGATGATGAGCCGGCGATCCGTCAGATACTAACGGCGCATTTGCTCAGGGCCGGCTACAACGTTTGTCAGGCGCCGAACGGCCTTGAGGCATTCCAGCGCCTGTCCAAAGGCGATATTGATGTCGCGATTTGCGATATCAAGATGCCCGACATCAGCGGTATTGAATTGGTGCGCCGTGTTCGCGCCTCCGGGCTCGATACCAATTTCATCATGATGACCGCGTTCGCATCGGTGGACACTGCGATCGAAGCGATCCAGGCAGGTGCATCCGATTACATGATCAAACCGGTACGCAATGAGGAGGTGCTGCACCGACTTGTGAAAATCGGCGACATGCGAGGCTTGCGCGCCGAGAATCGCGTGCTGCGCAGTCTGGTGCAGGGCAAGAAGGAAGACCAGTTTACGTTTATATCGCCCGCGATGCGCGATCTGGATCGCTTGCTCGCCAAAGTGTCGCCCACCGACAGCACGGTCCTCGTTACCGGGGAAAGCGGTACCGGCAAGGGCGTCATCGCGCGCCGCATTCATCAGCAAAGTCCGCGTGCCAATGCGCCTTTCATCCCCGTTAATTGCGGCGCATTACCGGAAAATTTGATTGAAAGCGAATTGTTCGGCCACACCAAAGGGGCATTCACCGGCGCTGATAAGGCCAGGAAAGGCCTCTTTCTGGAAGCGGACAACGGCACGATTTTTCTCGATGAGATAGGCGATTTGCCACTGCTGATGCAGGTCAAGCTGCTGCACGTGATCGAGGAGAAATCGATCAGGGCGGTCGGAAGCGAGCAGGCGCGGCGCGCCGATGTGCGGATCGTGGCGGCCACCAATCGTGACCTGGCGCAAATGGTCGCCGAAGGAAAATTCCGTGAAGACTTGTATTTCCGCCTGAGTGTGTTCCAGATCCACGCACCACCATTGCGTGACCGGCGCCCGGACATACTGAGCTTGGTGCGATTCTTGCTTCAAAGAGGAACGAAGCGCTTGAATGCCGGGAGTGAAGTTTCAATTGACCCCGAAGTAGAAGAAATTCTGGTCGCATACCAATGGCCAGGGAATGTGCGGGAAATGGAGAACGTGGTCGATCGCGCATTGATTCTGGCCGACGAAGGGCGTGTCACTTGTGCCGATCTGCCGCCGCATATCGCCAAGGGTATGCGAGCAGGAATGCCCGAATTGGCGATGCAGGATTCAGGCGACAGTCTGCGCGATCAAGTCAGGCGGTTCGAGAGTGCACTTATTGCCAAGGCGATCGATGACGCTGATGGCGATCGCCGCGTGGCAGCGCAAAAACTGGGGATAGGCTTGTCCAGCCTGTATCGGAAACTGGAGGAGTTTGAATCGCTTGAGCTGCTGCCGGATAGTACGAATCTTCGTTCCGAAACACGTTCGGCCTGACGCGCTGACCATTACTTGTGCATTGAGAAGGCAAACATATGGAAACTAAAACAATGCTTGGAAAGGGTCTGAAATACCTGGCTGTAGGCACGGTGTTGTGGGGTCTCATTACAACTTGGGCGGTGGCCGGACCCGAACAGGATTGCGAATTGGCGGAAAAAGAATTTGCACGCGGCGATTTGGTCGCGTCGCTGGCGTTATGGAAAAAAGCGGCGCAGCAGGGTTTCGCGCCGGCGCAATCACGGCTCGGCGACATCCTGGATAAAGCCGAAGAGGACGAGCTGGCTGTTGAGTGGTACCGCAAAGCGGCAGTCTCGAGCAATGCCGCGGGAGAGTATGGGTTGGGACTGATGTATGCCAAAGGCGAAGGCGTCAAAAAGGATTTCGAGCAAGCGAGAATTTATATTTTTCGGGCAGCTGAAAAAGACCATCTCGCGGCCGTGACATTGATGATGGACGTTTACCGAACTGGCGGCCTGGGTATCGCAGCCGATGATGCGCAAGCCGATGCCTGGGAAACCAAGTTAATCGCGTTGTCTCCCGGGTACCAGAGAGTTTCCGCGGAAGTTAAGGGAAAAGCAAAAAAGGTTGGTGTCAAATGAAGTTGGCAACGAAAATTTTGGGCCCGGCGCTGGCGGGGTTGTCCCTCCTCCTGGCATGCGGTGCGTCGCAAGGAGCAGACACCAACAAAGGGCAGCAGTTGTATGCAGCCAACTGTGTCATCTGTCATGGGCAAGCAGGAAGAAGCATGATGCCAGGTGCGCCCAGTTTCGACCGCGGCGATGGCTTGTTGCGGCCCGATTTTACCTTGCTCGCGTCCATCCGGTCGGGCAAGAACGCAATGCCTGCGTTTCAGGGCATATTGGCCGACCGCGACATTATGGATGTGATTGCTTATCTGAGGACTTTGCATTGATGCGTTCGTTAAAAAATTTATTGTTAATCGCATTGATTGCAATCCCCATCAGTATTGCTCATGCTCAGGGCAAGACCACGGACGGCGGACTTCAGCCCAAGGTCATTGAAACCTTCAACGTGGGCGATAACGTCTATGTCCGTGCATTGGCGGTCGAGCAGAAGGCGGGCGCGCTATGGGTGGGAACATCGAAGGGCGTGCATGAAATCGATGTGGCTTCCGGAAAGTTGCGACGTACGTTTACACGCGAGAGCGGATTGGCCAATGAATACGTGTTCGCCATCGGCATCGACCAGGACGGCTACAAGTGGTTTGGTACCAACGCCGGTGGCGTATCGCGCTATCGAGACGGTAAATGGAAGACATACTTTCCGATGCACGGCCTGGCCGACTATTGGGTTTACTCGTTCGCCAGTCAGAAAAATGGCGACTTGTGGATTGGCACCTGGGCCGGCGTGAATGTGGTCGACATGAAAACCCTGAAATTTCGCACCTACGTCAAGGAATTGATTAATGAATGGGTGTATGGACTCGGCGTCGATGCGCGCAACCAGGTCTGGTTCGGCACCGAGGGCGGGGTATCCATGTTTGACGGCAAGGCTTGGCGCTCCTGGACCAACAAGGATGGTCTGGGCGCCGACAATCCAAACAAATTGCTTGCTAGTCCAAATACAGGTCTGGGCACACGTTCACGCCACGATCTGGGTCTGCGTTCGGACGATGGTGCGCCTACTTATAACCCAAATTATGTATTCTCGATTCTGGTCGCAGCGGATCAATCGATTTGGGCCGGTACGTGGGGCGGCGGCGTGAGCCGCTTCGATGGAAAAAAATGGACGAATTTCACGGTCAAGGATGGCTTGGCCGGCGACATCGTGTACAGCATGGTGCAGGATGCCAAGGGTGTCTTTTGGTTCGGCACCAGCAATGGCTTGACACGCTACGACGGCAAGACCTGGCGCAGCGTCGACAAACGGACCGGACTGCTCGATAACAATGTGTACGCGCTCGCAGTTGCCCCGAACGGTGACATTTGGGCCGGAACCAAACGCGGCGTGGCGCGCGTGGGCCAATCAAAAGGGAAATAGGGAGAGTTATGGTGCAATTGAATAAGAAATCGATCGGGATCCTTGCCGCAGGTTTGGTCGGCGTTGCTGGCCTGATCGGTGGCGCCTATTATGTTGGCCAGAAACAGGCGTCCAAGCCGCAGGAAGCCGCGCTGCAGTTGCCGCTTGCCGGGCAGTTGAAGATGGGGGCGCAGACGACGCCGAACCATCCGGCGACGAATGCACAGGAAGGACCGCAGCAGGCAGGCAAGGTGCAAGTTGACCCTAACGCCAAGTTTACTCATTTCCGCGTCGGTAACCGCAATGTCAAATCGATGCTGCTCGACGGTAAATTGCTGTGGGTCGGCACCTCGGGCGGTGTGATCCGGTATGACACCACCACCGACGAATATCGCTTGTTCGACGCCCGCAACGGCTTGTTGTCGAACGGCATTTTCCACATCAGCAAGCTGGACGGCAAGATCTTGGTCGGCACCTATGGTGGCGGCATGTCGCTGTACGATCAAGTCAAGGAAAAATGGGAGAATTTCAATATTCCCGACGGACTGGGCGACGCGTTCGTCTATGGGGCGCTGAAGGCATCGAATGGCGACGTCTGGGTCGCCACCTGGTCGGGTGCTAACCGGATACGCGGAGGCGTGCTCAGGGATCGTTCGAAATGGGATTTGTTCACCGTTGAAAACACCAAGGGCGGATTGCCCAACGATTGGGTGTATGGACTGGCCGAAGGCAAGAACGGTGAAATGTGGCTGGCGACTGAAGGCGGCCTGGCGCGTTACAAGGACGGCAAGTGGGATCACTGGAATCATTCGAACGGTCAGGGTGCGGCGTTTGAAAAGGTAAAGGACGACATCAAGTTCAGCAATGATCCGGCAAAATCTTCCGTGCATCATGCGCGTCAAAAAGAGGAAATGGGACTGCAAGGCGTCAATGTCGCGTACAACCCGAATTACATCGTTGCAATGCTGGTGGACAATGATGGCATCGTGTGGTGCGGCACCTGGGGCGGCGGTCTTGCCCGCTTCGATGGCAAGACCTGGCGGAACTACACGGTAGCAGACGGTTTGCCGGGGAACCACGTGTTCATGCTGCACAAGGATGCAGATGGAAAAATGTGGATTGGTACGAACAATGGCCTTGCGCGTCTCGAAGGTGGAAAGTTCGTCGTCATGACGACCGAACAGGGTCTATTTTCGAACAATGTGTTTTCGATGGCGACCGGTGCCGGCGGTGATCAGTGGATAGGCAGTTTTGGTGGTGTTGCGCATTTAAAGGCGGGCGAATAATTAGAATGTCTGCAATGTCATTCAAATTCCTTTCGCCCAAAACGCCACTTTCCTGCACGATCTGTTGGACCACGACCGACAGATCGTTTGCGCACTGACGATGCGGTCACACATCGAACCGTTGAAACAGGTCGCAGGGACATTGCACAATCATAGTAGCTGATCCTTATCTATTACTATTTCCGCAACAAAAGGCATTTCCCCAGCGAAGTCGTAAAAGGGCCTGAACAATAAAGTCGAACTGACCTTTAAAAAATCATACGGATATCGCGACTACAAAATTACCGAAATTGCCATATATCTATGCTTGCAAACTTCTAGATCCACAATAGGCCCACAGAATCTACTGACGAAGCAAAAATTGCTTTTTCAGCCACAACTATTCCGCCACTACCAAAGGTCCTTATCCTATGAATCCGCGTATCCTGGCCGCGCTGGCCATTGCTGCTAGCTCGCTTGTTGTTACTGCCTGCGGACAATCCAGTCATCCTGTAGCAAATAGCAATGCTCAGTCAACACCCTCAGCACAACCGCCAACCCAACCGGCGGCCCAAGAGGTAGCTGCACCTGCGCAAGTGCCGGCAGTTGCAGCACCACTCACAAAATCGGACAAGTTGGTGATTCAGGGTTTGGCCTCACAGGTTCCTGCGACTTGGACATCGTCGCAACCGAACAGCACCATGCGGGTCGCCCAGTATGCAATGCCTCCTGCAGCAGGAGCTGATGCTGGCGAAGTTGCTGCCTATTTTTTTTCGACCGGGCAAGGCGGTAGTCATGAGGCGAACATCGAGCGCTGGACTTCGCAGTTTGTCAGTGCGGACGGCAAGCCGGTGGCACCGAAAATCAGTACCGGCAAGAGTGGTGAAACCGATGTCACCCTAGTGGAACTGCAGGGAACCTATGCGCGAGGCGTTGGCATGGGACAGACAGGCGATGCCAAGCCGGATCAGATTCTCCTGATCGCAATGGTGGAAACAACTATCGGCCGGATTACATTGCAGATGTATGGCCCGAGCAAAACCGTATCTGCCCAACGTGACGGTTTTCTCAAACTCGCCAAGGGCTTCCATCCGGCTTAATCGGCGTTGCCTGCTTCCCTTCCGCACGTGGGGTAGGAATAGCGGTTCCTCATAGCATTTGGCAAAAATTGAACTTGATCATAGAAAAGCTCTTCAGATTATTCTGTGGGCAAAGGCTGTACGGTCGGGACCCCTTCTCCCGCTTGCGGCAGAAGGGAGTTTGGCCATTAGTAATCCACAGAAAACCCAGATGAATCTTCATTTTGAACCGCAGGAAAATCCGGTGCAATCAGTGTCGTTCCCGCCTGCGCGCGCGGATCTTGCTGTACCATCCTCCGCCACGGGAGGTAACAAATGACTTTGCAGGTGCTTCAGCTTACTTGCGCGCGCGGCGAGCGACAGTTGTTCAATGACATCAATTTTGACATCAATGCGGGCGATGCAATGCGTATCGCGGGCACCAATGGAAGTGGCAAAACCAGCCTGCTGCGCATGCTGTGCGGCCTGGCGTTTCCTGCCGAGGGGGAAGTGCGCTGGAGTGGTCGCAACATACGCGCGGTGCGCGAGGAATTCGGCAGCCAGATGATCTATCTCGGTCATGCAAACGGCGTGAAAGACGACCTGCTTGCTTGGGAAAACATTGTCATCGCTTCAACCTTGTCAGGCAGTCCGGTCAGCCGCGACCAAGCGTACGCCGCACTCGAACAGCTCGGACTGGCCCGGGCCGCCGATCTGCCGACACGGGCTTTATCGCAAGGCCAGCGCAAACGGGTCGCGCTGGCGCGGCTGTGGCTGTGCATGAAGACGCCGTTATGGGTACTCGACGAGCCATTTACAGCACTCGACCAGAATGCGGTTACCCAATTGTGCGGCGCGCTGAACCAGCACCTGGCGCAAGGCGGCATGGTGGTTTACACAACGCATCAGGAAATCGAACTGAGCGCGCAACGCCTGCTGTGTCTCGATCTTTCCCAGGATGCCCGATGCTAAAAGCACTCAATGGCGTGATTCGGCGTGACCTGCTGCTGGCGTTTCGGCGTCGTTCGGACGTGCTGACCACCTTATTCTTTTTTGTCATTGTCGCGACCCTGTTTCCACTGGGGGTCGGTCCGGAGTCGACGCTGCTGCGCACGATGGCGCCGGGCATTCTGTGGGTGGCAGCACTGCTGGCGTCGATGCTGGCGCTCGGGCGACTGTTTGCGCTCGATTATGCGGACGGTACGCTGGAGCAAATGCTGCTGTCTTCTGAGCCGCTCACGGTAATCGTGATGGGCAAGATCATTGGACACTGGCTGGTATCCGGCCTGCCGCTGGTATTGCTGGCGCCTCTGCTCGCGGTTCAGTTCGATCTGCCGCGCGAGTCGGTTGCGGTACTTTTCTTCAGCCTGTTGATCGGCACTCCGGTATTGAGTCTGATTGGCGCTATCGGCGCAGCGCTGACGCTGGGCGTGCGCGGCGGCGGCGTGCTGGTATCGCTTTTGGTGCTACCGCTTTATATCCCGGTTCTGATCTTCGGCGCCGGCGCGGTGGGGGCCGAAGCCAGTGGACTGGGCAGCAGCGCGCATCTGCTCCTGCTGGGCGGCCTACTGGCCGGCGCAACTGCGCTGGCGCCATGGGCCACGGCTGCGGCGCTGCGCATTTCGCTTGAATAAGCCTGGAAATGACCGTCAAACCCGAAGCTGCATTACCCAATGGGCCGCAGGCTTGGTCACAGAAAGAGATCGGGAGCGCGCAACTGCCGCTGCGAGGTGCCAGTGGCACAGTGCTTGCATTACCGGGAGACAATATCTCTGATGCATCGCGATTATGTTTGTAAATCACTACTTTTCTTCTGGTAACGGCAATATTAACGATGCAAAGCTGTATGGCGTCAGGGCGGCGCGCAGCTTTTTCTCAATATTGAGAAGGTGGGTTTTCTGGCTTGCCAGAACCGCCGCCTAGCCGCCAGAACCACAATTTTGGGAGCCTAACAGGTGTCTATTTCTAACAACATTGCTACCGAGTCATGCGAATCGAGCCACTTTCACTGGTTCAAGTACGCGTCGCCGCAGGCTTTTTTCCCGATTTCGGGAAAATTGATTCCCTGGTTTGCCGCCATTGCTGTCATCTTGGGCGTGATCGGCCTGTATATCGGTTTTTTCATCGCGCCCACCGACCACCAGCAGGGCGAGTCCTACCGCATCATCTTCGTACACGTGCCAGCCGCCTGGATGTCGATGTTCATCTATCTGGTGATGGCATTCTGGGCCGCCATTGGCCTGGCCTTCAATACCCGCCTGTCATCGATGATGGCCAGCGCTCTGGCGCCTACCGGCGCCATGTTTGCCTTCCTGGCATTGTGGACCGGCGCACTGTGGGGCAAGCCGACCTGGGGCGCCTGGTGGGTCTGGGATGCGCGCCTGACGTCGGAACTGATCCTGCTGTTTTTGTACGTCGGCTTCATGGCGCTGCAGGCCTCGATCGACGAGCCGCGCCGTGCGGACAAGGCCGGTGCCGTACTGGCGCTGGTGGGCGTCATCAATGTGCCGATCATTTATTTTTCCGTGCAATGGTGGAACACGCTGCACCAGGGGTCGTCTATCAACATGACGAGCGCGCCCACCATGGCGATGACCATGCTGCTGGGCATGTTGATCATGGCACTGGCATTCTGGGCCTACACCATTGCGATTACGTTGCTGCGCGTGCGTTGCATTGTGCAGGAGCGTGAACGGCACACCGATTGGGTCAAAGAATACACGGGGACAACAAAATGATTTGGCAAAGCTGGAGCGATTTTTTCACGATGGGCGGTTACGCCCTGTATGTGTGGGGTTCGTTTGTCGTCGTCTTCGGGTGTATGGCGGGTGAAGTCCTGCTTCTGAAGCAGCGCGCCAAATCGATTCGCACACAACTGGTCAGCGCACACAAAGCGCGCGCATCCGATGCGCCGCACACTCGGAGCAAGCAATGAAACCAAGACATAAACGACTGATCCTGATCACCGCCGGGCTGGCCACGCTGGGATTGGCGACATGGCTGGTGCTGTCGGCATTCCAGAAAAACCTCGTGTTCTTCTTTACGCCGACCCAGATCGTGGCCGGCGAGGCGCCGCAAGGCAGAAGCTTCCGCATGGGCGGCATGGTCGAGGAGGGAAGCGTCAAGCGCCAGCCTGACGGCGTGACCGTGGCCTTCGTCGTAACCGACAATGTGCAACGGGTGCCGGTCAACTATCGCGGCAGTCTGCCCGACTTGTTCAAGGAAGGAAAAGGCGTGGTTGCGCAGGGCAAACTGGGCAACGACAAGCTGTTTTTGGCCGACGAAGTGCTGGCCAAGCATGACGAAAACTATATGCCGCCGGAAGCCGCTTACGCCTTGAAAAAGGGCAAGGAAGTCAATGAAGCTGGAAAAGTCGGCCAAGCCGTCGATGCAGCAGTCGTCACCGGCGCCAATCAAACCAAGGACGCTAAATGATTCCTGAGCTAGGTAATTTCTCGATAATACTGGCGCTGTGCCTGGCGCTGGTGCAGGGTATCCTGCCGATTGCCGGATCGTTTCGCAACAATGCGCGCTGGATGGCGCTGGCGCGACCGGCGGCTGCCGGACAGTTCGTCTTCGTCTCGATCGCCTTTGTCTGCCTGATCTATTCGTTTCTCACCAACGATTTTTCGGTACTCAATGTCGCCACCAATTCCAACTCGATGCTGCCGGTGTATTACCGCTTCGCCGCCTCCTGGGGCAGCCACGAAGGATCGATGCTGCTGTGGATCTGGATGCTGGTGATGTGGACTTTCGCGGTGTCACTATTTAGCCGCCAGTTGCCCGATGAAACGATCGCACGCGTACTGGGCGTGATGGGATTGATCAGTGTCGGTTTCCTATGCTTCATGCTGTTTACCTCCAATCCGTTCGAGCGCCTGTTGCCGGCCGCCATGGACGGGCGTGACTTGAACCCATTGCTGCAGGATTTCGGCATGATCATTCATCCGCCGCTGCTCTACATGGGCTACGTCGGCTTCTCGGTGGCCTTCTCGTTTGCGATTGCCGCATTAATGAGCGGCAAGTTCGATGCCGCCTGGGCGCGCTGGTCGCGGCCTTGGACCATGGCTGCGTGGGTGTTTTTGACACTGGGCATTTTTATGGGCAGCTACTGGGCCTACTATGAACTGGGCTGGGGTGGCTGGTGGTTTTGGGATCCGGTGGAAAATGCTTCCTTCATGCCATGGCTGGTGGGCACGGCACTGATCCATTCGCTGGCTGTCACCGAAAAGCGCGGCAGCTTCAAGAACTGGACCGTGCTGCTGGCCATCGTTGCTTTCTCGCTGTCGCTGCTGGGTACCTTCCTGGTGCGTTCCGGGGTGCTGACCTCGGTCCATGCCTTCGCCACCGATCCGCGCCGCGGCCTGTTCATCCTGGTGTTTCTGGTCATCGTCATCGGCGGCTCGCTGCTGCTGTATGCATGGCGCGCACCCAAGGTTGGCGTGGGCGGAAAATTCAGCATGTTTTCGCGTGAATCGATGCTGCTGATCAATAACGTGCTGTTCTTGGCGGCGGCCGGCACCGTCTTGCTGGGCACGCTCTATCCGCTGTTTCTCGATGCACTCAATCTGGGCAAACTCTCGGTCGGACCGCCGTACTTTGAAGCGGTCTTCGTGCCCTTGATGATCCCGATTCTGTTGTTGCTGGCGGTGGGGCCGTTCGTGCGCTGGAAAGACGCTTGCTTCAAGGAGGTGCTGATGCGCTTGCGCTGGATCGCGCTGGGCACATTGATCTTCGCGGTGGCGGTGGCGTTGATGTTGAAGCCATCGCTGATGGTGCTGGTCGGCATTACGCTGGCGGGCTGGATATTTCTTGGGACTGCGTCCCATCTGCGCCAGCGCCTGCGCCATGCGCCGGCCGGCGCCTCGCTTGGGAAGCGCATGCGCAGCCTGCCCCTCAGTTATTGGGGCATGCTGGTGGCGCATGCCGGTATTGGCGTGTTCGTGGTCGGCGTGACGATGGTCAAAGGTTTCGATAGCGCCAACGATGTCAGCATGCGCGTGGGCGACACCACCAGTGTCGGCGGCTATACTTTCCGCTTGACCGGCCTGGAGGAACTCAAGGGCGCCAACTACGTCGCCGCACGCGGCACTTTCGAGGTCACGCAGGGCGACAAGAAGGTTGCGACGATGCTACCGGAGAAGCGCTTCTACCCGGTGCAAAAAATGCCGATGACAGAAGCTGCGATTGACCGGGGTTTAACCCGCGATCTGTATGTCTCGCTAGGGGAAACGACAGGCAACGACTACTGGGTGGTGCGGGTGCAGCACAAGCCCTTTGTCAGCTGGATCTGGGGCGGCTGCCTGATCATCGCCTTCGGCGGTTTTTTGGCCGCATCCGACCGCCGTTACCGCATGGGTTCGCGCAAGCGGCAAGCGGCAACGCACGTAGCGCCCGGCGCCAACCCGATTAACGCAGCCGTATAAGGCAAGGCCGATCATGAAACGTTTTCTTTTGCCCTTGGGAATATTCGTCGCACTGGTGCTGTTTCTGGGCGTCGGGCTACGTTTGAATCCCCGTGAAATTCCCTCGCCCTTCATCGGGAAAGCGGCGCCAGCATTCACCTTGGCGCAACTGCATGACCAGGCCAAAACCATCTCGCCGCAGGATATGGCCGGACAAGTCTGGTTGTTGAATGTATGGGCATCGTGGTGCGTGTCGTGCCGTCAGGAGCATCCGGTGCTGATGGATTTGGCCAAGCAGGGCGTGGTGCCGATTCTGGGCCTGAACTACAAGGACAAGCGCGAAGACGGCACCGGTTGGCTGCGTCAATTTGGCAATCCCTACCAGCTGTCGGCCTTCGATATTAAGGGCCGGGTCGGCATCGACTACGGCGTCTATGGCGTTCCCGAAACCTTCGTCATCGACAAGCGTGGCGTGATTCGCTTGAAGCATGTCGGGCCGGTGACGCCGGAAGTCGTCACTGAAAAACTATTACCTTTGATTAAAGAGTTGAACCGTGCATAGATTATTGATCGGCTGCATGCTTTTTCTAGCGATGGCACTAGCCACTGCGCCTGCCCTTGCCGATGAGGCAAAACCGATCGCAGCCAATCCTGCGCTGGAAGAACACGTGATGGCCCTGTCGGAAGAGTTGCGTTGCCTGGTATGTCAAAACCAAACTATCGCTGACTCGAACGCCGAACTGGCCATCGACCTGCGCAACCAAGTGCGCGAAAAGCTCGAACAAGGCATGTCGGACCAGGACGTGATTGACTACATGGTGCAGCGCTACGGCGATTTCATCCTGTATCGCCCGCCGCTCAAGATGACTACCTGGCTGCTGTGGTTCGGACCATTTATATTGCTCATCGGTGGCATCATTTTCCTCGGCCTGAAGCTGCGCCGGAGTCGAGCCCAAGTTGACGCATTGCCGGAAGCCGACATGCAGCGTGCCGCAGCACTGCTGGGTGCGACCCCCACCACGAAGGAAACAAAATGACTGTATTTTTAATTGTCGCGGCGCTGTTGATCGCCGGCAGCTTGCTTTTCATTTTACCGACGCTGCTACGCAAAGAGGCTGTTGCGAGCCCGCATGCGCTGCGCGATGAGGTCAATCTGACGGTGCTGCGCGACCAGTTGCGCGAACTCGACGCCGATGTGGCGGCCGGCGCCATCGATGCGGCAGGATATGCGAGCGCCAGGCAGGAATTGGAAAGACGCGTGGCCGAAGATGTGCAACCCGGCGTGACCGCCACCGCCACCGCATCTGCATCGGGCAAGCGCTGGACTGCAGTGGTGGTCGGACTGGCAGTGCCGGCGCTCGCCGTCGCGCTTTATTTGGTGCTGGGATCGCCCGCCGGAATCGACCCGGCACAGGTCGATGCACAGAAGGGGCAATCGCACGAGGTAACTGAAGAACAGATCGTGGGCATGGTCGCCGGACTAGCCCAGCGCCTCAAGAGCAATCCCGATGATGTCGAAGGCTGGAGCATGCTGGCGCGCTCCTACAATGCATTGGGACGGTTTGGCGAAGCCGCCGACGCGTATGCGCGTCTGGTGAAGCTGGTCCCGGGCGACGCCGATCTGCTGGCTGACTACGCCGACACTTTGGCCATGTCGCAAAACAAGAGCCTGCAGGGGGAACCGGAAAAACTGATTGCCCTTGCACTGGCAGCCGACCCGAAAAATATCAAGGCGCTGGCCTTGTCCGGCAGTGCCGCATTCGAGCGGCGCGCCTATCAGGAGGCGGTCGCGCACTGGAAAAACATCCTGCTGCTGGTGCCGCCGGAGTCCGATATTGCACGTTCGACCATGAGCAGCATCGGCGAGGCGCAAGGCTTGGCAGGTGCGCCGGCGGGCGCGCAAGCTCCCGTGCCTGTTGCGTTAAACACGTCGACAGCAGCGGCACCGGCTGTGGTAGCCGCCGAAGTGGCAGGGACCGTCGAGCTTGATGCGGCGCTGCGCTCCAAGGTTGCCGATACCGATACCGTTTTCATCTTCGCCCGCGCCGCGCAGGGTCCGCGTTTCCCGTTGGCGGTCTTGCGCAAGCAAGTGAAAGACCTGCCAGTGAGTTTTGTGCTTGATGACAGCATGAGCATGGTCCCGGACGCCAAATTGTCGGGCTTTCCGATGGTGGTGGTTGGCGCGCGTATTTCGAAGTCGGGTAGCGCTACACCGAGTGCCGGTGAATTCGAAGGCCTGACCGAACCCGTCCGCCCCGGCGCGAAAGGCCTGAAGATTCGGATCAATTCACAACGCAAATAGATGCATTGCTGATTTACTATCTCCGGCAGATCCGGAGATAGCTAAATTTTCAACGCTGAATACCACGCAGCCTTAAATTAGTGCGAAAGAGCGGTTTGCGTGTTGCTGCCCTATGTCGATGAAGCCTGTATTTGTTCCGGTGCAGCCGCAGCAGCGGCTACGCAGACGACGAACTGGACGCCTGCCGGCGGCACCGATCTGTCCGAACGCATAGTCAGCCAGCGCCGGTAAACCCCGACTCCGTCCGGACTGAAGGACAAGATCGGCGAGAAGCTGGCGTATTTGCGCGAATTGGATATAGCGAAAAATTAACTGCAGGGGGCGGACAGGACGTAGATACTGCGCAGGAACAATAAGCTGCTTGCTACAATGGCGACTTCGTCACCAGAATCCGGCAATTCCCATGATCGACATCCAATTACTGCGTAAAAACATCGACAGCGCCGCCACCCGTTTGGCCGCGCGCAAGTTTCAACTCGATATCGCCACCTTCAATGCGCTCGAAGCCGAGCGCAAAGTGATCCAGACCCGTACCGAAGACCTGCAAGCGAAACGCAATGCGCTGTCCAAGCAAATTGGCATGCTCAAAGGCAAGGGTCAGGATACCTCGGATGTAATGGCGGAAGTGGCCGGTGTGGGCGATGAACTGAAGAATAATGAAGGCGCGCTCGCTACTGTGCAGGCTCGCATCGGCGAATTCATGCTGGCGATCCCGAACCTGCCGCACGAATCGGTGCCGGTCGGCGTGGACGAAGCCGGCAACGTCGAGTTGCGCAAGGTCGGCACGCCGCGCAGCTTCGATTTCGAGATAAGGGATCATGTCGATGTCGGCGCCGCGCTGGGTCTGGACTTCGAAGTCGCGACCAAGCTGACCGGTTCGCGCTTTTCGGTGATGAAGGGCGGCATCGCCCGTTTGCACCGCGCGTTGGCGCAGTTCATGCTCAATACCCATACCGAACAGCATGGTTACACCGAATGCTATACGCCGTACATGGTCAACGCCGACAGCTTGCGCGGCACCGGCCAGCTGCCGAAGTTCGAAGCGGATCTGTTTTCGGTCAAGAAGGGTGGCGTGGAAGGCGAGGGCGAGACTTTTTACCTGATCCCGACCGCCGAAGTGCCGCTGACCAACCTGGTGCGCGATGAAATCGTCGCGCTTGAGGCGCTGCCGATCAAGATGACTGCGCATTCGCCTTGCTTCCGCTCGGAAGCTGGCAGCTATGGCCGCGACACTCGCGGCATGATCCGCCAGCACCAGTTCGACAAGGTCGAGATGGTGCAGATCGTCCATCCGGAACAATCCTACGCAGCGTTGGAGCAGATGGTCGGCCACGCCGAAGCGATCTTGCTACAGCTCGGCCTGCCGTATCGGGTCGTCAGCCTGTGCACCGGCGACATGGGTTTCGGCGCGACCAAGACCTTTGACCTGGAAGTCTGGCTGCCGGCGCAGAATACCTACCGCGAGATATCATCGGTCTCGAATTGCGAAGCTTTCCAGGCGCGCCGCATGCAGGCCCGCTTCCGCAATGCGCAAGGCAAGCCGGAACTGGTGCATACATTGAACGGTTCCGGCCTGGCGGTCGGCCGCACGCTGGTCGCGGTGCTGGAAAACTACCAGCAAGCCGACGGCAGCGTCGAGATCCCTGCGGTATTGCAACCCTACATGGGCGGGCTGACGCGACTGGTTCCGTAAGCACTTTGGGTGCCGACAGGCTGTAACAGCCTGTCGGGAATTGTCAGGCAGCTTCCAGCACCAGATACATTCTCTGACCGATGCGTGCGGCCAGTTTGATGAGCATGTCGAGTCTGAACTTGTCGCATTTTCCGCGCACCAGATCCGACACGCGCGACTGGCTGATGCCGAGACGGGCCGATGCTTGCTGCTGGGTCCAGCCGTGTTCGGCGATGACGCTGCGCAGTTTCGCCATCAGGTCCGCGCGCATGTCGAGCACGGCCGCTTCTTCGGGGGGGATGCCGGGGGGGGCAAAGGCAACAACTCGGGGTGAGCTGAGCAACTCTTTCATGACTTCTCCTGTTTCTCCTTGCGTGGCCGTGGACGATGAATAGTCGCCGGCCGACGTGACGAGCCGGCAGTGTGCATGGGAATCGGGACTTTGTACTTATCCTATCTCAAGTTTTTGGGAGCGTTTTTGCAGGAATTGCGAAACTTGGACGGCGCTTCGCATCAATTTGGAATTGGCAAGTGTTGCGCTTCACCGACGGGCTGCGCGATGCATTCCTGACGCAAAATCCAGTCCTGCACCGGGCCCGCGCTGGGCAGACCCGAGATTTTTTTCGACACCGACAGGTTGATCGACAGCAGGATCGGGATATTGCGGAACGGGACTTCAGAGAAATAATTCAGGAAGGTGGAAATGAATGGGGCCGACTCCAGCACCAGCAGCACTTGCTTGCTGCTCATGTATTGCAGGATGCTGGTGATGCTGTGTCCGCCCCCCAGCGTGCGGTAAACGAAGCGATTGAATTCCCGGTCGATCATCTTGAAATCTAGCTCTGCCTCGACCATGATCTTCGACAAATAGTACAGGCCCAGTGTGACGCGGAAATAGCCCACCGATTGCGCCCGGTTATTGCCGAACATCATGATTGTCAATACTTTTTCCTTGACTGCATCGTCGAGCAAGAGATGGGAGTAATAGGATTTCTTCTTCATGAGCGTTATCTTCACAGGGCCGACAGTTATTCATGCTATCGGCCCAGCGCGTGTTTTCTTGAAGTTCGGCTGATTGAAAATTACGCGCATTCAAGGTAGCCTGAGTTCCGGTAATTCCCCAGGCTCAAAATTCACGAAAGGAAAACATGCCAGTTATCGTTATTGCCAATCCCAAGGGCGGGGTCGGAAAAAGCACCTTTGCCACCAACCTGGCAGGCTACTACGCCGCGCAAGGCAAGAATGTCATGCTGGGCGATATCGACGTGCAGCAATCGTCGCGGGCCTGGCTCGGACTGCGCCCGGCCAACCTGGCGCCGATCAGCGCCTGGGAGTTGAAGGACGGCCATGTGGTCAAGCCGCCCAAGGGAACCACCCACATCGTGCTCGACACGCCGGCCGGGCTGGAAGGCAAGCGGCTCACCGCAGTGCTGAAGATTGCCGACAAGGTGATCGTGCCGCTGCAGCCCTCGATGTTCGATATTCTGGCGACCCAGCATTTCCTGCAACTGCTGGCCAAGCGCAAGGGCAAGTTCGACATCGGCGTGCTCGGCATGCGGGTCAATGCCCGCAGCCACTCGGCCGAGCAACTCGCCGCGTATGTCGGGCAACTCGGTTTGCCGGTGATCGGGATGCTGCGCGATACGCAGAATTACGTACAACTGGCAGCGCACGGCGCCACCTTGTGGGATCTGGCGCCGGCGCGGGTGGTCAAGGATCTGGCGCAGTGGCGCGAAGTGCTGAATTGGATAAACAAATAAGCGCCGCAACCGCTCAGGTTTTGTATTCAGGATTAATCAGCGCTGTCTTCCTGCAGCGCGGAAATGCGCCGATCGCGTTCGTTCTGGATCACAAGCGTTGCGGCGCCCTCCGCAATTCCCAGCGTTTGTAGCACGACCGCGGAGAGCTGCAAGCCTGATTCCAGTGTTTCCGGGATGACGATGGTGGCGCCGGCTTTCTTCAGCATGCGCGCATGATTCTCGTCGCGCGAGCGGGCAAAAACCGGTAGCTGCGGGTATTCGCGCCGGATGCCCTTAACCGCATGCAGCGCCGAGGCCGGATGATCCATCGTCAGTACAATCGCGGCGGCCTGATCGGCATGTACCTTGCGCAATAGTTCGGGGCGTGCGGCGTCGCCGAAATACACCGGCACGCCCTGCGGATGCAGCTCGGCCACCAGCCGCGCATTGTTTTCCAGTGCGATAAAACGGATGCCCTGCGCGTCCAGAATTTGTCCCAGCAATTGGCCGACGCGGCCAAAGCCGGCAATGATCACCAATCCGGCGGTCGGCTCCGGCAAGTTGTTGCCCAGATCGCCAACCGGCTGTCGGTGGTGCGCCTCCCACCAATCGCCGAACAGTCGCCCGGCCTTGGCCGCCAGCGGCGTGGCAAACAGGCTCAGGCCGACCAGCAGCATGACGAACTGGCCCAGTGCCGGCGCGATCAGCTTGGTCGTCATTGCATAGCCGACTACGATAAAAGCAAATTCGCCGCCTTGCCCGAGCAGCAGGCCGCCCTCCAGCGCGCGGCCCCACTGGAAGCCGCCAATCTTCAGCAATACCGCCAGCACCAACGACTTAATGGCAAACAAGCCGAGCAGCGATAGCGGTAGCCAGAGCGGTGCCTGGGCAATTTGGCGCAGATCGATGCCGAGTCCGACCGACATGAAAAACAGCCCCATCAGCAAACCCTTGAAAGGCTCGATCGTTACCTCGACCTCGTGCTTGAACTCGGTCTCGGCCAGCAGCAAGCCGGCCAGGAACGCTCCCAGTGCCATCGACAATCCGGCTGCCGCGGTCAGGCCGGCAATTCCCAGCGTACTCAACAAGGTCAGCGCCATGAACACGTCGGGCCGGCCCTGCTTTGCGAAAGCGCTGAACAAGGGTCGGATTACGCGCCGGCCCAGCAGGTAAATCAGCATAATCACGCCAGCCGATTTCAGCAGCGTCAGACCGGCCAGCGCAAACAGGCCATCGGTCTGGCCCTTGGCCAGAATGCCGACCAGGATCAGCAACGGAACCACAAACAGATCCTGCATCATCAGAATGGAAAACACCGATTGCCCCAGCGGCGTGCCCAGCGTGTGCTGCTCCGTCATCAGCTGCATCGCCACCGCGGTAGACGACAGCGCCAGCACCAAGCCCAGCACCACCGCAGTCTCGATCCTGCTGCCAAACAGATAGGCTATGCCGCCGAGCGCCAGCGCGCTGATGCAGACCTGCGCGGTGCCGGCACCAAAGACCCAGCGCCGCAGCGCCCACAGGCGCGCCGCCGACAGCTCCAGCCCGATCATGAACATCAGGAACAGCACCCCCAGTTCGGCCAGCGCCGCCACTCCTTCCAGGCGCGGAAAGGTGAAGTACGCCAGCCAGGGTACTTCAGCGGCCCAGAGTCCGAGGCCGAACGGACCGACCAGCACGCCGACGGCCAGAAAACCCAGAATCTGATTGACGCGCCAGCGTTGCAACAGCGGGATCAGAATCCCGGCCAGCGCCAGAAACAGCAGTGTCTCGCGCAGAAATGGTAGAGCGTGTTGTTGTTCCATGTGCCTATGCGGGATGGAGGATGGAGCGTGAAGGCCATTTTATGTTGCGAAACAGTCGCAACAATCGTTTCTGAGCAATCTTGTGCCTGGAATTTCCTTGAATTATCTTTGAAACTCAATATTTAACTGGAGTATATGCATAAAACTGCCTTTTTCCGCAATTAAACAGTGCACTATTTTAAATACACATGCATGTATATATTTTCCGAAAAAGCAGGCTGCGGAGCTGCAGTCAGACAAATATTTTCATAAAATTGATGCAGATCAACTTGATACTGCAATGCAGCATGCTTTACTAATACACCTACAACTTTTAAGGGTATTAACGTGAACAAGACATTTTCAATTATCGCATTGCTTGCCATCGGTGCCGTCGCAGGGCCGGTCATGGCGCAACAAAGCCCGTGGCTGGTGCGCGCGCGCGTGGTAAATATCGACACTGCAAACAAATTTGATACGTCCAGTGCGCTTGCAACAGACAGTGTTGATGTCAGCAACAAGACCATTCCTGAAGTCGATATTTCTTACTTCTTCACGCCGAACCTGGCTGCGGAACTGATTCTGACTTACCCGCAAAAACACGATGTGTCTTTGAATGGCATCGATATCGGTACTCTAAAACACTTGCCGCCGACACTGTTGCTGCAATACCACTTCATGCCAGAAGCACAGTTCAGCCCGTATGTAGGTGCCGGCCTGAATTACACCCGCGTGTCGCAGGTTGATCTGTTGGAAGGTGCCGCAACTCTGGAAAAAAACAGCTATGGACTGGCGCTGCAAGCGGGTGTGGACTTCAAGCTGGACAAGAACTGGTCGCTCAATCTGGACGTGAAAAAAGTGCAGATCCGCAGTGATTTATCTCTGACTGGCAATGGCACCAAGCTTGGTACCGTGAAAATCGATCCATGGCTGGTCGGCGTCGGCGTCGGCTACCGTTTCTAATACGATTGCCAAAGCAAAAGCCGACTTTATTGTCGGTTTGCCTGAATACAGTAATGCCGGCGCGCCTGCGCCGGATTTCTCGATCAAACTCAAAGGATCACCAGCAGCGCGCGGCGCAACTCGTCAGCGCGGCGTTTGCCATATTGGGTTTTGGTGATGGCGGCTATCCAGTCCTCGAATTGTGCGCGCATTTCTGCGTGCGACTGGGACGCATAAATTTTTTCGACCAGGCTGAGAGTCGCATACGGGCCGTTAAAATCTTTTAGTGTGTTCATCATGAAATTGCGCGCCAGTTCCAGATCTTTTGTTTCTGGCAATGGCGGCAGTTCGCGAAAGACGGTGCCGATAGGTGTCGGGATTGTTTCAGCTGGCACAGTCAATACGATCGGCGTCGGCTCGCTGGCGGGCACTGCAGTCATTTCAATTGCCTCGATGTAGCCCTGCTCCTGCAGCGCCTGTAGCGTGCCCGCCAGATCGTCGGTGGGCGATATTTTGCACAACGCATCGATGTCGCGCTTGCCATCGACAAGAATCAGCACTTGCCGCACGCGCTGGGTCAGTCCGCCGCTGCGTGCCTTGACCTCTTCCTGGCCTTTGCCGGTCTTGGAAAATATCGTGCTCATGGCTTGTCTCTTTCTTTTAAGTAATATTTTTTCTTATTTTAACCCGATGCCGCAGGCGTGCAACATCCTGTGCGCGACTGGAATTTCCAATCCCGCCCGGGGCGATTGTGTGTGGTGGGTGGTGAGGCTGCGTAGTTGCAGCGCACGAATTGGCGGCTATTTTTGCTGTGATGGCGGTTGCGAAGCTGCACCTGCAGCTTCGCTTGCATCTGTGGCGCTGCCGGAATCAGCATCAAGATAGCGGTCCACCAGCACGAAAAAGCGCTGATAGAATTCGCCGGCAGGAATCGTCAGGCTGGCGACCTTGACCAGTGAATCGTTGCTGGAAGAAAACGGCAGCGAAATCGAGCCGAGTGCGCCCACGCCCAGGCTGGCCGAATTATTGCTTTTTTTTAACGCATAGCGGTCTTCCAGCGCGCTGACAAAGGCGGTCGAGCCTTTGCCGCTGGGGTCCGCCACGCAGACGATGCGAAATGCGATCTGGATGTGGCTGTCGCTGTTCGGCTGGAAGTTCTTGCGTCCATCCACGAGTTCAGCATTGGTCTGATTGATCTGATAACCCTGGCTAAGCAGCGCGCGTCGCGCCGCTTCGCAAGTCGCATCGGCTGACATCGCAAAGCTGCGCGAAAAGGTCGAGGCCGAGTCGAACCCCTCATCCTGGTACGCCACCGATTTGGCGGGTATCGAGCAAGCCGATACTACGCCGGCAAGCAATATCGCAAGCAGTGTTGGCAAGCAAGAATACGACTGGCGCATGTATAGTTGTTCCTGAAGTAAGTTCGGGAATGGATTTATCGGGCTATTTCAATCCGGATAGATACATCACCGAAGTGTGGTGCGATATTGATTTCCGTTGGTTTGCGGCTTAATACGCGCCCATGTAGTCTTTTTTGCCGATTTCGACGCCATTGTGGCGCAAAATCGCGTAAGCCGTGGTGACGTGGAAGAAGAATTGCGGCAATCCGTAATGCAGCAGATAGGACTGGCCGGACAATTTTTTCTCCTTCGGCGTGCCCGGGCGCAGCACGATTTCACGCTCTTGGCTGCCCTCGAATTGGGCCGCGTCCAGGGCATCAATGGAAGCCAGCGTCCTGCCGATCAGCGCCTGCAGATCGGCAAAAGTCTTCTCGGTCTCTTCATACACCGGCACCGCGCTGCCTGCCAGACGGGCCGACACGCCGCGTGCGAAATCGGCCGCGATCTGTACCTGGCGCAGCAGCGGGAACATGTCGGGAAACAGGCGCGCCTGCAGCAAGGCGTCCGGCGCGATGTTCTTGGCAGTCGCGTGCGCGTCCGACTTGGCCAGCACGTTGTGCAGGCTGTTCAGCATTTGTTTGAAAACCGGAATTGATGCGGAATACATGGAAATTGTCATGGCGTTACCTCAGATGAATGTGGGGTGATTATAGGGTTTAGCAGGTCAACGCGTATTTCAAACCTGCCATGCACCGTCGCGATATACCACCGCATTGTCCAGCAGCACCGATTCCGTCACGGCAAAGACGTCGACATGATGTTTGCCGTCGCCGCGCTTGAAGTTGGGTTTGCCGTAACTGCCGTGCTTGGCGCCGAGCGACAGATGGATGCCGCAGATGCGCTCGAAGGTGCCGATATCGCTTACCGTGCGGTCTTTCGAAAAAGCGCGGTTCATGCCGAAACCCAGCTCGCGCACCCACACCACATCCTCGTCGGCGCGGATATTCGCCAGCACCGCATCAAATTCGGGGGTGGAATCGATCACCTGCGTCACCTGTCCTTTGGCGATGATCAGCGTGATCGGCGCTGCCGGCTGGTTGACTGAAAACGCAGTGTCGCCGAACACAAAAATGCGCACCCGACCGTTGACCGCCTGCAGATCCCGCGCCTCGGTGAACACCTCGCCGATCGGAAACTGGCCGCCGACATTTTTCATTGCGCTGTAATCGCCGACGTTCAGCTTGGCAGATTCAAACGGCGACGCGAACACCAGCTGCGCGCCGCCGCTGTCGAGCACGCCGCCCTGGGCGCGATCGATGCGTGCCTTCAATGCGCTGCCGACACCGCGATAATAGTCGGGGTCATAGGCCAGCGACTCGATGTAATACAGCGCTTGCCGCCCCGGCATGCGCGCCAGATGCGGATGCTCGATTACCTTCAAGCCGCGCTTGAACAGTTCGACCCGGATCCGGAACGCTTCCAGCCGGAAGTTGGTCGACTGAATCAGTACCACCAGATCGGACGGCGCCAGCGGTGCCAGCGCCGCCAGCACAGCTTGCGGCGAAACCGCATCGAAATCGATGAAGGTCGCGCCCGGCAGGCAGCGCCGGTAAGCCGCTGTCAGCGCCCGCGCCAGATCGCAGCGCGCATCGAATACCACCACCGCCGCATGCGGGTGCGCATGCTCGAACGCAATCGACAGAATGTCGCGCAGATGCCGCGCCGCCGCAGCCACCGCCGTATCGGGGATGGTGCTAACGATGGTGCCACTGCGGGTATCGGCAGCATGATCGGTGGGCGCTGCGCGGGTCGTGTGGGTCATCGTGTATGCGGTAGGGCGCAAAACTGCACCGGATGGATGAAGCTGGGGAACGTCCGGCTCCGGCAGGCTATCAGTCCCGTTTCCGGAAGCAATTTAAACAATGGGGGTATATGTTAAAAATACCAGTCTGCCGCATTGTTTGATTGCCACTTAAAAAATACGACATTGAGTATATTGCGTAACACCGCCTGCGCGGGTCTATTGGCTGAGCGCAAAGCGCTGCTGCAAATAGCCGATGATCTCACCCGACTGATACAGCCACTGCGCTGTGCCATCGTCACCGGTGATTTTCAGGCAAGGCACCTTGCTGCTGCCGCCTTGCGCCAACAGGGCTTGACGGTTTTCCGTCGAATGCTGCGCATCGCGCAATTCGACTGTCAAGGAAAGACGGCGCAATTCCTGGCGCACCTTGATGCAAAACGGGCAGGTGCTGAATTGATACAGGGCCAATTGCCGGCAGGCAGCATCGACGCCGGCCTGATCGGCCGCAGCGCGCAGCACGCCTTGCGGTCGGGTCAGCCGCTCTTTGAGCAGCATGATGGGGCCAAGAATCAGGCGTAGCAGTCTAAAAAAATATTTCATCGGTTCTCTCGGTGGGATGTGACCGGCTTCGGGCAGCCAAGGCAGGCATTGTAAGCGACCGCGTCGCTGGTTGCTGATGACAGCCGCCGTTAGCGCGCACTGCCGCGGCAACAAAAACGGCAACAAAAACGGCAACTGCGCTATCAATCAGCCGCCTTGGCCAGCTGCAGAGCGGCGTTCAATGCGGCAAGCTGCTGGCTCAGCGCCGCATTTTCTGCGCGCAGTGCGGTGATTTCCCGCTGCAAAGCTTCAAACTCGCTGTCCGTCTGGCTGCCTGCGTCCGGCGCCGCTGCCGGTTTTGCCGGCGACTTCAACTCGCGCATCTGTTCCCGTACCTGTCTTGCGGCCTGCTGCAATTCCTTGCGACCTCCGGCAGCTGCCGCGATCTGCTCTGAACTCGGCAGCGATGCAATAGCGGCGGCCGCATTAATGGAAATGGTGCCGGCGCGCACTGCCTGGACCAATTCCGGTGCGGCGGTTTTCTGAATTTTCTCGATCTGGCCAATTGCATTGCTGCTGATACCAGCGACCCTGGCGATGTCCTGGCGGGTCTGGATCGGCGTGACTGCCGGTGTGGCGGCATCGGGCTGGCTGGCCTCCCGCACCCTGGCGCGGCCGGCCACGATCTGTTTCTGGCGCAAGGCCAGCACCCCGCGCTGAAAGTCGGACACGCTGCGCCGCCCCAGATGGTTATCGATCATCCACAGCTGCACATCCTCGATGCTCGCGAAACTGTCGTTCTGCACCGTCCGGAACTTGATGTCATGCTGCCGGCAGATTGCGTACCGGTTATGGCCGTCGATCAGCATCTCGCCCCACAGCACCAGCGCATCGCGGCAACCCTCGGCCAGCATGCTACGCTCCAGCGCCGCATGCTCGTTCGCGGTCAGCGGATCGATGATGGCGCGCAGATCTTCATTGATGGTGATGTTCATGTTTTGTTTCCTCTCTGGTTGGTGCGCGTTCGCCGTTAGGGCGCAAGCGTGCAAGGCAGGCATTGTATTCGACAATGCGGCAGCCCCGGCGAACCGCAAAATTCATGAAAGTTGGGGTATGTGTTAAAAATAGTTATCTGCCGCATAACTTGATTTCGGCTGAAAAAAATACAGTATTGTGTATATTGCTGGCGCTGATGCCTCCGGTCCGCTCATCAGTGCTGTCGCGCAGGGGCAGGGCAACAAAATCTACGATGCTTGCATCTTTTCCAGTGCGGTCAGTAACAATCCAGGATCGTTGGCCGCCAACTTCTTCGAGTCCGAAAGCAATTGCCTGAACCCCCGTGCGCCGGGCATTCCCGCCATTAAGCCAAGCATGTGGCGTGTAATGCTGTTGAGCCGCATTCCGCCGGCATTCGGTCCATGGCGCTCAAGCTGATTTCGACTATATACAACCATCGCCGCCAGCACCTCGGCACGCGTCCTGAGCGGAGCATCGTCGCCATAGTAGCGCGCATCAAAATCCGCCATTAGGTAAGGATTGTGATACGCCTCGCGCCCCAGCATCACGCCATCGAGATGCTGGAGGTGACAGTCGATTTCCGCTGATGTTTTGACGCCGCCATTGAGGATGATTTCCAGTTGCGGAAAATCGCGCTTCAACTGGTAGGCGAAATCGTATTTTAATGGCGGAATTTCGCGGTTCTGCTTTGGACTCAACCCTTTCAGGATCGCATTGCGGGCATGGACGATGAATGTGACGCAACCCGCCTGCGCCACTGTTCCGACAAAATCGCGCACAAAATCGTAGGACTGTACTTGGTCGACGCCGACGCGATGTTTGACGGTAATGTCAATCGATACCGCATCGCGCATCGCCTTTACGCAATCCGCCACCAAATCCGCCTCCGCCATCAGGCACGCGCCGAAAGCGCCTTTTTGGACGCGCTCGGACGGGCAGCCGCAATTCAGATTGATTTCATCGTAGCCCCAGGATGCACCCAGTTTCGCACTTTTGGCTAAATCGCCCGGGTCGCTTCCGCCTAGCTGCAAGGCGATCGGATGCTCTTCCCGGCTAAAATCCAGATGCCGCGCAACATCCCCGTGCAGCAGCGCTCCGGTAGTCACCATCTCTGTATATAGCCAACTATGGCGCGTAATTTTCCTGTGAAATGAGCGGCAATGCCTATCCGTCCAATCCATCATCGGCGCCACGGATATTCTGCGCCCCTTATAAGCAGGCCCGTTTTTAGGATTTTCACCATCGGGTATCGTTTTTCCAGTTACTTCATGATTCATTTTGATTCACATTTTCATCCGTGTTTGCACTTGCAGTACGTGCATCAGCTTCACTTTCCGCCAGACAGGCTGGCCTGATTGCAAGGATAGCATTCGGTTTCGCTCATTTCCCGCCTGTTCTTTTCGTGACAGCCTACCGGACGCAATTTTGTAGGAAATTCCCTACAAATCAATACGATGATTGCACCACGATATCATTCAGCCATTTCTAATGGCGGCCTCTATTGCATGTGCTGATACTGAAAATCAACATTTCCAAAAAGGAAAAACTGCTTCTTTCAGATTGCTGGGCTGAATGCGATGGCAATATTTTCGACCGCGCAAACATGTTCCCGCAACAGACAAGAGCCGGTATGACCAATGTCGGACAACGCAACGGAGAAGCAGCACGATGCTTGTTGCGCTCCCATGGTAATAGTATTTCGATCGTCTCCGAAAGCTTGTTTGGTTTGGGCCATTGGCAGATTATTTTTGATATAACGGCACGCAATACTATAAAGAAGTCGTCAAATGACTCCGCTCGTGAACCGGCACCGCCCTTCGGTCGATGTGCTCGGTGGCGAAGTGTGCCGGCGCCAATGCGCTTGGCGTCATCATCACGGGGCAAATTTCTCGGCTCAGCGGGTCAAATAGACGGCCGGCCTTGCCGGAGGTATTCTGATTTCAGGTGCCTTAATGCGGTTGCTTTGCTGGATATCTTGGTCGCAAACCAGGGCAACCGCATCAAAAGTCGTTTACGATCAAGCACTTACAAATGTTGTTGTAAACAAATGAAAATTCAGGTTTACTGTCCCTCTTTATGATGGGAAAAGTAAATGAAAAAGTCAGGTTTGGTGAAGTTAATGGAGAGCTTTGCCGACATGCCTGATCCGAGGGTTGTTGGAAGAACAGACCACCACTTGCTTGATATTCTAGTGTTGACTGTGTGCGCGGTGGTATGCGGCGCGGATGACTGGGAGGCGGTTGAAATGTGGGGGGAAGCAAA